>NZ_JBFKLW010000122.1:0-2006 GCF_041630135.1 Shewanella sp. | reverse complement strand
TTATTCAAGTTGCTGATTGAAAAGCCTTAAACCGGGTTATCGATATCGACAAAATGGTGAGTCAAACCAAACTCGCGGCGCAAATGCTCGCCTAAAGCCTCTATGCCATAACGCTCGGTGGCGTGGTGACCGGCAGCAAAATAATGAATGTCCTGCTCTTTGGCGCTGTGGAAGGTGCGCTCAGATACCTCTCCACTGATAAAGGCATCCGCGCCCTGACTCACTGCAAGGTCGATATAATCCTGAGCTCCACCGGTGCACCAGGCCAGGCGCTGCACGGGTCGGTCGGCAGTGATATGCAGCGGCGCCCGGCCCAGCACCCGCTCAAGTAAGCTACTGAAGGCTGCGCCGCTTAAAGGCGTATCCAGAGTGCCGCTCCACAGTAGCCCATCACCGACATTCTCAAAAGCTTCGGCATCTAGAATGCCAAGGCGACGGCCCAGAGTGGCGTTATTGCCCACCACCACGTGAGCATCCAATGGCAAGTGATAACCGAAGAGATTGATATCATGGGTCAGCAGCGCCTTTATGCGGCGCTGTTTCATGCCCACTATCACATCGGGTTCATTCTTCCAGAAAAAGCCGTGGTGAACCAAAATTGCATCGGCGTTAAGCTCGATGGCTCTGTCGATAAGCGCCTGACAAGCCGTTACCCCGGTAACCAGGGTATTGATTTTATCCTTGCCCTCAACCTGCAGGCCATTGGGGGCATAATCCTTAAAACGGCTGATTTGAAGAAAGTCGGCCAAATACTGGTCCAGCGTGCTGCGCTCCATGGCGCCTCCCAAACTGTGCTTAATATTCAATATGTTGATGGCAAAGTGTACTTATCCAGCCCTCAGCGTCAATCCACGCTGCATATCTCGCCATTCGTCGGCGAAAAATTGGACAAGACAGGCATCCGCTTTTACTATGTGCCCGGTAACCCAAACAACCATAGACGACAACAGGTTATATCAATATGTCTAACATGACCAAAGAAGAGGTGATCTCAGCCTTGGAGGCCGCGCTGGAGAAAGCCGAAGGCCGTAAGGTAAGCATTGAACAGAAAGGAAGCTGGTTCAAAATTGATGGTGGAAAGTCCCTGCGTTTTGCCGAGCTTGAGGCCATGCTGGCCGAGCACGATGCAGACAGCGCACCCAAGCCCACCAAACCGGCACCAACCACAAAAGCCGAGCCTAAGGCCAAAGCTGAACCTAAAGCCAAGGCCGAGCCAAAAACCAAGACTCCTCCCAAAGCTGCAGCAAAGCCGACAGCAAACACAGGCAAAGGTGGTCTGCTGCCAAAGGATCTGTGGAAACAGCAACTGCTGGCCAAAGGCAATACCCTGCCCCGCGGCGTGAAGTAAACTGAGGTTTACATGCGGCTATTTTATAGCCAGGCGCGCAGCAAAAAGCCCGGAAATACCGGGCTTTTTTGTCGTTATCGAAAGTACGTGTTACAGGTTTACATCGCCTTATCCACTCTGACCATACCCTGCAGATACACCACTCTCACTTCGTCACCGGCCTGTAGCGGCATGCGGGAGTCTTCGTCCTGCAGAATCATGATTTGCGTTTCGTCTTCCTGCCTTATCATTAATTCAATCAAATGCAGCTGGCGATAATAATCACCGCCTGCGCGATTCGCCACTGCGCCTCCTACCAAAGCGCCCAAAACGGTAGCCACATCCTGACCACTGCCGCCACCAAACTGATGGCCTATTACCCCGCCCAATAAGGCACCGCCGAAGGTGCGCCAGCCACTGTGTCTGTCTTCTACCAATTCCTGTTGTGTCACTCGTCGAACAGAGACAAGTTCACCATAAAGGACTTTTTCGACCGGCATCGCCTTGTTGCGCTCGTAAGCAGCGCTCAAATTGGCTGAAAAACACGCAGTCAACAGCATCAGGTAACAGAGGACAGGTTTCCACATATTCCAATTTCCGCTACTTTATAAGAATGGACTTCCTGATAGTACGCCATTGTGAACGGCCTGTCTTTTATTGATGATGAGCACATGCGGTT
>NZ_JBFKLW010000121.1:0-2037 GCF_041630135.1 Shewanella sp. | reverse complement strand
TTCAACCCGTTGGGCAGCTTGGTGTTGGAAGCGCTGATACCACCAGCCTGATTGACCGTTTGATACAGCAAGTCTTCAAACACGGCGCGACCTTTTTTAAAGCCGACGGTGCTGGCGTTGGCGACGTTGTTGGATATCACTGCGATATCCGTTTGCTGAGCATCTAAGCCAGTTTTACTTATCCATAATGCGGGATGCATAATCCTGTCTCCTTAGCCAATACGAACGAGTTGAGCAGAAGCTTTGTCATTCTCTTCTGCGGTTTTCATCATTTTTACCTGCAGCTCAAATTGCCGTTGAATGTCAATCAGAGCCACCATCTCTTCCACCGGATTCACGTTGCTGCCTTCAACAGCACGGCTCTCGAGCGCCACGGTTTCATCCATTGCTGCTGTGTTGCCATCAACGAGACGGAATAAACCATCCTCACCGCGCATCAGATTCTGATTGCCGGGATTAACCAGTTTGATACGGGCAACCTCTTCCACTACTTCCGCGGTCGCTCCCTGTGGCCGTACCGTAATAGTGCCGTCCTGTGCGATTTCGACTTTATCTATCGGCAGCGGCAACACTATGGGGCCTGCGCCCCCCATGATGGGGTGTCCCTGGGAGTTGGTCAGCAAGCCTGTTTCATCAAATTTCAGGCTACCGGCGCGGGTATAAGCTTCATTGCCATCGACATCTTCCACCGCAATCCAGCCATCGCCCTTGATGGCCACATCCAAATCCCGGGCTGTGGAGTTAATTGGGCCATGACGAAAACTTGCCTGCGGATTTTCGGTCATCGAAAACACCCTGGTAGGCAAACCTTCACCAAATGCCTGCATGGCACGGGACTGTTCCAAATCGGCTTTGAAACCGTCGGTATTGGCATTGGCCAGATTATTGGCCCGCACTGCCAGCGCATTAAGATTTTGTTTGGCGCCACTCATGGCGATATAGAGAAACTTATCCACGCCGGACTCCGTCAAAGAATTAGCATATCGTCTTACAAGCAAACTATGTGCCAATAAAATAATCACTAAATCACTGAAAACACGGATAGCAGGAAAGAGGAAAAAACTAAGGTGTTGCTGACAGGCAAAAAATTGCCGCCCGAAGGCGGCAATTAAAACGGAGGAAAAATCAGCGGATCTGCAGAATTGTCTGCTGCAGAGTATTGTTAACTTCCAGCGTCCGGCTGTTGGCCTGGAAATTTCGCTGTGCGGAAATCAAATCCACCAACTCAGTGGTCAGATCCACGTTGGACTGCTCCAATGCCGCAGAGCGGATTGAACCAAAGGTGCCACTGTTGGCTTCGCCAGCCAGTGCTGTTCCGGAAGCAAGGCTTTCTTTCCATGAGGTGTTACCAACCTGGGTCAGCCCCTGCTCATTGGCAAAACGTACCAACGCCACCCGACCCAGCGGCACTGTGCTGCCATTACTGTAAGCCGCCTTAATCAAACCATCCTCACCCACCTCAACGTTGGTCAGACGCCCCACAGTGGTACCGTCCTGAGTCAACTCAGTTACTTCAAAGGCAGAGGCATACTGGGTAGGGTTGGCAAAATTAATGGTAATGGTCTGGGCACCATCAGCGCCGGGGCCAAGAATACCCGCGCCACCAATACCCAAAGGTTGGGTTGTAATAACCGCAGGGCTGGTGCCTGTGTATGTACCTGTGCTGTTAAAGGTGATCACAGATCCTGTCCAGCCGCCGGTGGTTTGCGCATTTTGGGTACCATCAGGAGTACCGTCACCGTTGGTATCTACCTGATATGTGCCGGCCGCTCCCCCCATATTGACGGCCTGACCATCAAGGGCGTAATAGGCTACCCAGTTGTTTTCACCTGTGTAAGCACCATTATTTGGCCGCACGAAATAGGTAGTCAGAATATGAGGCTCACCCAATGAATCATAAATGGTCGACGAAGTGGAGTTATTAAAGGTGGCTGGGTCATCGGGATCGAACGCAGCCGGATCCTTGGTTTTTTCACCGGCATTGAGGTTCATGGCAATACCAACGTTTTCAGTCATCACCGGGCTGCCGGCGGTATC
>NZ_JBFKLW010000120.1:0-2353 GCF_041630135.1 Shewanella sp. | reverse complement strand
CTAATGGGAAAAATCATTCATATCGATATGGACTGCTACTTCGCCGCAGTGGAGATGCGGGACTTTCCCGAACTCAAGGGGAAACCTATGGCAGTGGGTGGCAGTCGCGATCGCCGCGGGGTGATAAGCACTTGCAATTACGAAGCCCGCGCCTTTGGTGTACGTTCGGCCATGGCCACCGCCTACGCCCTTAAGCTTTGCCCTGAGCTGATTTTGCGCCCCGGTCGCATGGAAGTATACAAGGCCGTGTCGGTACAAATTCGGGAGATTTTTGGCCGCTATACCGATTTGATAGAGCCGCTGTCACTGGATGAAGCCTATCTGGATGTCAGTGATTGCAGTCTTTATCAGGGCTCGGCAACCCGCATTGCCGAAGCCATCCGGGCCGATATCCTGCGGGAAACCGGCCTGACTGCCTCAGCAGGGGTGGCACCGGTGAAGTTTGTCGCCAAAGTAGCATCGGATCTCAATAAACCCAATGGTCAGTATGTAGTAACCCCGGATACCTTAATGGACTTTGTTCGCCAGCTGCCCCTTGGCAAAATTCCCGGTGTAGGCAAGGTGACTGAGGAGCGGCTCGCGGCCATGGGGCTTAAAACCTGTGATGATGTGCAGCACTTGCCGGCAGCAACGCTGGCGCAGCACTTTGGCAAGTTTGGGGCTGTGCTTTATGAGCGGGCACACGGTCGGGATGAGCGCGCTGTGGTGTCTCACCGTGAGCGTAAATCCGTCGGCGTGGAAACTACGTTGCCCAAAGACCTGCATACCGAGGCTCAATGCCGCGAAGTAATGTCATCGCTGATCCCAGAACTTAACCGCCGTTTAGGCAGAAGTGGCGCCGGGCGCAGGCTGAACAAGCTGGTGGTGAAGCTTAAGTTTGATGATTTCCGCCAGACCACCATTGAAAGCCGTGCCGATGAGCCCTCGGTACGGCTGTTTGAGTCGCTGTTATCACAGGCATTTCTGCGTGCAGATGGCCGGGGGATCCGCCTGGTGGGCATTTCAGTGGGGCTTGCAAGCCAGGAAACCGAGGCGGATACCAGCGCCCAGTTGGCGCTGGCGTTATAACGAGTTCATACGATCTGCGTTTTTTTGTGTTCGCGGTAATGCAGATACACACCCACGGTAAACAGGGTCAGCACCCCGGCTATGATGGCGCAGATAATATGATGCAGTAGCAGGTGGCTTAATAAAAAGGCCGGGATATCTTCAAAACCTTCAATAAAGAACAGCTTGGCAACCAGTGCCATATACACTGCCGCATGCAGCACAGCGCCCAGAGCAAATAAGCGGCCAAAGCGCTGCTTCAGCGCCGGTGCCAGCCCTGTGACGCCGGATTTCACCAGCACCCAGGCGAGCAGCGACAGCATCAGTGCCAGCCCACCCAGACCCATCAATGAACTTTTGATAACCGCAGTGGCAGCAATAAAACAGACAAGCAGCATCAGATACCCTCAAATTGTTGATGCGCAAAGCTTATTGATGCTTGCTGAAGCCTGACTTAATCAGCGCTTGAGCGATCCTAAAATCCCCCGCACCAGGCTCTGGCCAAGCTTGGTGCCAAAGGTGCGTGCCAGACTCTTGAAAAACGTCTCTGTGGCCGAGTCGCTGCGTTTGGCAGGCTTTTTGGCACTCTCGGTCTGCTGCTGTGCCTGCGCTTGTTGCTGTTCGTCTTTCTCGGCCTGCTCACGGCGTTTATTAAGCAGCTCGAAGGCCGATTCTCTGTCGACCAGCTCTTTGTATTTGCTGGCAAGTGGCGAGCGTTGCAGCAATTGGCTGCGCTCATCCAGTGTCAGCGGACCTATGCGGCTTGCCGGCGGGCACATCAGCACTCGTTCCACCTGAGTCGGGCTGCCCTTGGTGTCCAGTACCGACACCAGCGCTTCGCCTGTGCCCAGCTCGGTTATCACCTCGGCGGTGCTGAATGCTGGATTGGGGCGGAAGTTATCCGCCACCGCTTTAACGCTCTTTTTATCTTTGGGGGTAAAGGCGCGCAGCGCGTGTTGAATGCGGCAACCCAATTGACCAAGAATGGCTTCGGGAATATCCATCGGGCTTTGGCTGATAAAAAACACGCTCACGCCCTTGGAGCGGATAAGCCGCACCACCTGCTCAATTTTGTCCACCAGCAGCTTGGGGGCGTTATCAAACAGCAGATGTGCCTCGTCGAAAAACAGTACCAGCCTGGGTTTGTCGGCATCCCCCTGTTCCGGCAGGGTCTCGAACAGCTCTGAGAGTAGCCAGAACAGGAAGGTGGCGTAGAGCTTGGGTGACTGGTGGATAAGGGTGGTGACATCAAGAATGCTTACCACGCCTTTGCCGGAGAAATCGGTCTGCATCAAATCGGCAAGCT
>NZ_JBFKLW010000119.1:0-2819 GCF_041630135.1 Shewanella sp. | reverse complement strand
GGACGACATGCTGGGTGGCCGCGCCATCTATGGCGCCGACAACCGCCCTGACGGGCTGCTTTATGCGGTGATTGCCCGTCCGCCGGTGTTTGGCAGCCAGCTTGAGTCCATGGATGACAGCGCCGCCCGCAAGGTCGCAGGCGTGCTGGATATTATCACCCTACCTGAGCCCAAGGGCGCACCGGCATATCAGCCGCTTGGCGGCGTTGCCGTGGTGGCCAGCAACAGTTGGAGCGCGCAGGAAGGCAGGAAGGCGCTCAAGCTCAACTGGAGCAAAAGCGCCAACGACAACTATAACAGCAAGACCTATCTCGATACCCTCAGGCAAAGGGTGCTTGAGCCCGGCAAAGTCGCCCGTGAGCTTGGCAGCCAGCCGGCAAACTGGCCAGCGGACAAGATGGTCAGCGCCACTTACACTGTGCCCTATCTGGCCCATGCGCCCATGGAGCCACCGGCGGTGATTGCCAGCGTGGATAAAAATGGCTGCGAGCTGTGGGCCAGTACCCAGACACCCCAAAGCACCCAGCAGAATGTGGCTGGCATGCTGGGTATCGACGAAGACAAGGTGAAGGTGAACGTCACCCTGCTCGGCGGTGGTTTCGGCCGTAAATCCAAGCCGGATTTCAGTGTTGAGGCGGCATTTATTTCCAGCAAAATCAACAAGCCGGTACTTTTGCAGTGGAGCCGTGAAGATGATCTAAGAAACGGCTATCTGCACGCCATCAGCGCCCATTACTATCAGGCCTGCATCGATGATAAAGGCAAGGTGCAGGCGATATTGTCGCGTACCGCCTTCCCATCCATCGGCAGCACCTTCGATGTTGCCGTGGATACCCCACAGCCGTTTGAGCTGGAGCTGGGTTTTACCGATATTCCCTGGGATATCAGTGCCGTGCGCTGCGAAGCCGTCAAGGCCGAAGGCCACACCCGCATCGGCTGGATGCGTTCGGTCAGTAACATTCAGCACGGTTTTGGGGTGGGCAGCTTTGTGGACGAACTCGCCATTGCCAATGGAAAATCCTGCACCGCCCAGTGGCGGGAACTGCTCGGCCAGGCGCGCATTGAAACCTTCGCCAATCAAGGCTTTGAATATGGCAATTATGGTGAAGAGCAGAGCCGTCATCCGGTGGATGTGGGCCGTTACCTTAAGCTGATTGACCGCGCCGAAGCGCTGATAGCGCAAAAGGCGGCGGGTAAAAACGAAGGTTGGGGCTTTGCCATTCACCGCAGCTTTGTTGCCTATGCCGCCGTGGCCATCAAGGTGCGGCTCGAAGCTGACAAGCTTACTGTGGTGGACGCTATCGCGCTGTTGGATGCCGGTACAGTAGTCAACCCAGACCGGGTGGCCGCCCAGATGGAAGGTGCGGTGATGTTTGGCCTGAGCCTTGCGCTCTTTGGCGAAATCGATTTCGACCAGGGCGCCGTGACCCAATCAAACTTCCACGACTACCCGCTGCTCAGACTGCCACAGTGCCCGTCGATTACGACTGAGATCATCGCCTCCAGTGCTGTGCCGGGCGGCGTGGGGGAACCCGGCGTGCCGCCGGTAGCTCCGGCCCTTGCCAATGCCATAGTGGCCGCTGGCGGCACGCGTTACCGCGAACTGCCGCTGTCAAAGCACCTCAAAATCTAAGTCATTTCGACTTTATCCAGGCCCTCGGCAACACTGAGGGCCTGTTTTTTTGGGCGCGGCACTTTGGCTTTGTTATACTCCAGCCCAACTCAGACCTGATGCCTGCTGCTATGTTCAACATCGCCCTCTATGAACCTGAAATCGCCCCCAACACGGGCAATATTATTCGCCTGTGTGCCAACAACGGCTGCGAGCTGCACCTGATTGAACCCTTGGGTTTTGATCTGGAAGAGAAAAAGCTGCGCCGCGCCGGGCTGGATTACAGCGATATGACCCGGGTGACCCGCCATAAAGACTTTGCCAGCTTTCTTGAAGCCATGGCAGGGCGACGCATTCTGGCCTGCACCACCAAGGGCAGTCGCCCTCACTCAGAGCTTGAATATCAAGCAGGTGATGTGCTGCTGTTCGGCCCCGAAAGCCGCGGTCTGCCGATGGAGATTATTAATTCGGTGCCCACCGAACAGCGCCTGCGCATTCCCATGGTGGAGTCAAGCCGCAGCCTGAACCTCTCCAACGCGGTAGCCATTATCAGCTACGAAGCATGGCGCCAGCAGGGCTTTGGCGGCGCCCGCTAAGCCGCCACCCTCACTGGGGCTGCGTGGCGCCTGCTTGCAGTGAGTGCATCGAAATCCCGCGGTACAGGCGGTACTGGGCGATGTCGTCATCGAGAAACTGCGACTGTTGCAGCCATTGCCAGCCCTGTTCCTTAGGTTCAAACAACAGCTGGATCAGCGCTGGCCGGTCGGTAACTACGCCTTCCCCCAGCAGTGAATAGCTGTCGCCGCGTCGATAAAGGCTGAATAGCTGCCCCTTGTCCTCGGTCACACCGTCAAAGTAGGTCAGCATGGCTTTGTCGCCCTGACGGCGAAACCACCAGGTTTCGCTGCTGGCATAACGCGCCCCCCGGCTGACACTGATAATCAGCTGATGGCGGTCGGCACTGCAAAGCACCTCGATTGAAAGGGATTTGGGCACTTCACCCGGGCGGGCGCCGGTGCCCTGCCATTGTCCGGCAAGGTTGGTGCACCAATCAGCAAAGGGCATCTCTGCCGCCGCCAAGGGCAGCGACACAGACAATGCACAAAGGGCAGAGTTAAAAGAGTTCGATATCGTCTTTACGGTAAAGATGTTCATCCCGATACAGCGCCAAGGCCTGATGAAGTGGCATACCCCGAAGGACAAGATC
>NZ_JBFKLW010000118.1:0-2932 GCF_041630135.1 Shewanella sp. | reverse complement strand
TGCCTGAGTGCCAGCTCAGAATAAGTGTTTCACTCTCCAATGCCAGTTCCAAACCGGACTCAAGCCGTATGACTGTTTGGGCTGTGACGGCTTGAGGGCTGTTCGTCGGCTCGCCGGGCGTATCCGTGTTATTGCCCAGACGCATGCCAATGGCCGCAACTGCCGCTGCCAATAACAGTGCTGCCGCGCCGGATAAATAAAAGCGCCACCAGTTTTTAAGGTGCAGGTAGATAGCTTCCATCAACACTTCGAGCGAACCATCACCATTGAAGGCATCGCTCCAGCCTCTGAGCGGACGGGATGGCGGCTTTGCCAGGTAATCATCCTGTTCAGGATCATCGAGTCCGTCATCATAGCCGCCAGCACTCTCAGCCCTGCGCTGAGTGAATTGCTGCCATATAGGCGTATCCTGATGATGGGGTTCAGCATCGCGGGAATGGCGAACCTCTATTTCCGTCTCAGGTTCTTCAGCGCTGCGCCGGTTGGCAGACCATATGCCCTGTTGGGTGTCGGGGGTAAGGTGTTCACGGGTTGCCGACATGCCAGAAGCTTCCCGGGCACCATTGCAGTCCTGGTCGTCGTCCTCCTCAAAGAACCGCGCCTCTGACTGATGAGCTCTCAGGTTGCCAACGGTGGCCGTGATGTGAGCGGCGGTACTGGGAGCAAACTGTGCGGCGACTGCCGTTGCTTCTTCTTCGCCGGAGTAGTCCGGATTGCCAGCGAAAGACTCACCCAAGGTGGCAGCACCAAGCACAGGTTCACGCCTGGGCATTGCGGGCTCAGGCACTGGCATATCTTCCGACCAATAACCGCCAACGTAGTCTTTCACAGGGCGCGATGGTAAAACACTGACCAAAAGGGTGATACCAAGCCCAAGGGCAAAACAAATAAGCCCAAGCGCGGCATTGCCGGCCAGACTCAATATTAAAAGCCAAAATGGCAAAGGGAACAAAGCGGCCACCAAATAGCCGCGGGGGCGGTGGGCATCGCGGCATCGGCGCATCAACGACAAACCAAATATCGCTGCGAGCAGCATTCCGGGCAGCCACAACCAATGCCCGCTGCCAAACAGCAACGCCAAAATCCCGGGAAAGGTATAGGCCACTAACCCTATAGCGCCGGTACGGCGACCATTGTCACAACCCACCATGGAAAACAAACTGCCTGGCTGCAAAGCATCACCTCAAAAGACATGGCCACATTATCATGGGCAGACTAGCCAATTTTCAGAGAAATGTCAGCGTCTGTCCTGAGTGGCTGGCGCAGAAGGCGGCTGCAGGAATATAATAGTGGGCTTACTCTTGTATTTTGGCGGGTCAATATCAGGGCCCGGTGACCAGCCTGAGCGGAAAGCCAACTAATGAGCACTCGTGGAAATCTTTTTATTGTTTCGGCACCCAGCGGCGCCGGTAAGTCTTCACTGATTTCAGCACTGCTGAAAGACAAACCAGCCGACAAACAAGTGTCTGTGTCCCACACCACCCGCAAACCGCGTCCGGGCGAAGAAAATGGGGTGCACTATCATTTTGTCACTGTTGAAGAATTCAAAGCGCTTATCGAACAGGATGCCTTTTTTGAATGGGCTGAAGTATTTGGCAACTTCTATGGCACTTCCCGCCTGACTGTGCAAGAAACC
The DNA here is from genome assembly GCF_041630135.1 of Shewanella sp. Lineage (GTDB taxonomy): Bacteria > Pseudomonadota > Gammaproteobacteria > Enterobacterales > Shewanellaceae > Shewanella. The sequence continues at coordinate 1,296 of NZ_JBFKLW010000118.1, read as the reverse complement.
CTGGAGCGCGGTATAGACGTGTTTTTGGATATTGACTGGCAAGGCGCACAACAAGTGAAAAAGCTTATGCCCGAAGCCATGGGCATTTTTATTTTGCCTCCCAGCCGTCAAGAGCTGGAACGTCGGCTTATTGGCCGCGGACAGGACAGTGCCGAGGTCATAGCCTCACGTATGGCACAGGCGGTATCCGAAATGTCCCATTATCACGAATATGAGTATGTTATCGTGAATGACAACTTTGATGAGGCTCTGCTTGATTTACAAGCCATAATCCGTGCCGGGCGTTTAAGCTGCGCTGGTCAAGCCCGCACCCACGGTGATATGCTTAAAGGTCTGTTGGCAGACTGACTGCCTTAGTGTACACTTTTGCGTCATTTTTTCACTGTACCGGTGGTTAAACCGGATAATTTGGGAGTTCCACTACATGGCTCGCGTAACTGTAGAAGACGCCGTAAAGCAGATCGGCAACCGTTTTGACATGATCCTGGTTGCGGCACGTCGCGCCCGTCAAATCGCCGTGCAGGGTAAAGACCCCATGGTGGAAGAGCAGAACGACAAGCCCACTGTTATCGCCCTGCGTGAAATCGAAAAAGGTCTGGTAAACGCCAACACTCTGGATGCCGACGAGCGTCAGAGCGTGCGTGAGCGCGAAGCCGCCGAAATCGCCGCCGTGGCTGCCATTGCAGAAGGTCGTTCAATCTAAGTTTTAGCCCTGGAGGTATGCCACTTGTATCTGTTTGAAGGTTTAAAGGAATCGGCTTCCGCTTACCTCGACAGCGGCCAAGTGGCATTACTCAAACAGGCATATCAGGTCGCCCGCGATGCCCATGAAGGGCAAATGCGCACCAGTGGCGAGCCTTATATCACCCACCCTGTTGCTGTAGCCAAAATCCTCTCGGATATGCGTCTCGACCATGAGACGCTGATGGCTGCCCTGCTGCACGATACCATTGAAGACACCCATGTCACCAAAGAAGACCTCGCCGAGCTGTTTGGCGATGCGGTTGCCGATTTGGTGGAAGGTGTCTCCAAGCTCGACAAGCTCAAATTCCGCGATAAAAAAGAGGCCCAGGCGGAAAACTTCCGCAAAATGATGATGGCCATGACTCAGGATATCCGGGTCATTCTCATCAAGCTGGCCGACCGCACTCATAATATGCGCACTCTCGGCGCTCTGCGGCCGGACAAACGCCGCCGTATTGCCCGTGAAACGCTTGAGATTTACGCCCCCATCGCCAACCGTCTTGGTATCCATAACATCAAGATTGAGCTGGAAGATTTAGGCTTTCAGGCCTA
>NZ_JBFKLW010000117.1:0-3015 GCF_041630135.1 Shewanella sp. | reverse complement strand
AATAAAATCGTGATTTCCATATGCAAAACCTTAAGGTTTGTTCCAGTTGGCTGCGCATCGTGCGCTCTGCCCGATGTCATCCCAGTCTGAACCCTGATTAATCCATTTAATCATACTGGTAATGACGTGCAAAAGTTTAACGGTATGGCGAACTAAGTGCCACTTTAAATTGAATATTACACCTAAAAGAGGCCGACTTTGTGAGACAGGCAGTTATTTGTGGTGGTTAATCCATGTCTTCATCGGGGTTGGGACGCATTTCACTGTCCAGCCGCAGTAATAGCCCCAGTTGTGCCATATGCTTTCTCTCACGTTTAAGATCCTTAAACAGCAGCTCAACCCGCGCACTCTGCTCCGGGATAAGTGCCAGCGCATTTTCATCAAGTGGTAAGCAGCTCAGACGCAATGAACGGGCTACCCGCCCCAGATTGACCAATACTGCAAGGCGCAATAAACACAAGAGTTTGACTAACGTCTGGCGCCTGCCATCGGCAAGTGTATTGATATTGTCAAATTGCGGTTTTTTGCGTTGATTGCCAATCAACAGTGCCAGATCTTGCTGCAGATCCTCGGAGAACCCCGGTAAGTCGCTGTTGGCGATAATGTATTGGCCGTGTTTGTGGTGGGCCTGGGAACTGATATGAATACCGATTTCGTGGAGCGACGCTGCGTAGGCCAGCAAACGCGCATGCGGCCGGATATTCCAGCTGTCGGCCACGGTATCAAACAGTGTCATTGCGGTCGTGCGTACCCGGGCGCCATGTTTTGTATCCACATGATAGAGCTGGGCAATACTTTCCACCGTACGGTGACGTATGTCCTGCGACTGGTCGATTTGTGCCAGCTCATAGAGTACACCTTCGCGCAATGCCGCCGGAGTGGGTTCAAGCTTCTCAATGTCGAGTCGCTTGAAGAAGCTGATTAGAATTGCAAGGCCAGCTGGTACCAGAATAAGTCGTTTACGGTCAATATTCGCCAGCTCCAGAGCGTCAACATGCCCCGCCTTAATCAAGTGAAGTTTAAGTTCTTTCAATCGCGCCAGCGTGACAGTTTCTTCTCCCTGAGTTTCTGCAAGCGCCTCGCAGATGGCTTTTACAGAGCCGGAGCTGCCGAGTACCAGATCCCAGCGGCCATCAAAATACTCTTTCGACAGAGTGGAAAATTGCTTGTCCGCTGCCGCTTGTGCTGCGCGAAATGCGCCAATGTTAAGTTTGCCGTCGGTAAAGAAACGCTCGTTGTAGCTGACGCATCCGCAACGAAGGCTGGAGAGTTTTACCGGTTGATTTTTTTCACCTATGACGACTTCGGTAGAGCCACCACCTATGTCAATAACCAGGTTATGTTTAGCAAGTACCTGACTCTGGGCTATGCCCGAGTAAATAAGCCGAGCTTCTTCATGACCGGAAATAACCTCTACAGGGTAGGGCAGCACGGTTCGTGCTGCTTTAAGGAACCTATCACGGTTACGGGCGACCCGCAGCGTGTGAGTTGCCACCAGTCGCACCTGGGTTTCGCACAGACCTGAAAATCGCTGGCTGAAGTTACGCAGGCACTCAAGACCTCTGGCGATGGCTTCATCTGACAAATAGCCCTCAGGGCTTAACCCTTGTGCAAGGCGAACTTGTTCCTTTTCTTTGTGCAGAATTTGCAAACTGCCATCCTGCTCCCTGGCAATCATTAAATGGAAGCTGTTGGAACCCATGTCGATGGCCACAAAATGGCGTTGTGAGGACGTTGACAACTCTCTTCTCCTGATCTTGCTCAGCCTGCCGATATCTGTGAGCTATTGGGCTCTGTCTGGCCTGCATCTGTTTCGGAACAGCATTCCAGTGCGGCCAATCTTGCAGCCTCTTCAGCTTTGGCTTGTTCGTCGGCCATTTCTTCGGCAATACGGTTCCGTTCCTGCTTTTCGTATTGGATAAGATAGTGAGAAATGGCAAATTGGGAGCGCAACTTACGTTTATTTCCCCGATTTCGGTACGGATTGCTTTGCTCTTTGTTAATGATCCTTGCCTTGGTGTTATCTGAAAACTGCAGCGCCAGCAAATCCATTACCATTTGTTTTAATCGGGGATCATAAATCGGAGTACTTACCTCTATACGGCTATCTATATTGCGACTCATCCAGTCGGCAGAGCACAGGAACAGCTTATTTTCACCACCCGCATGGAACAGCATTACCCTGGAATGCTCAAGAAACCTATCTACAATGCTGATGACCTGTATGTTATCGCTGATGCCATCGATTTGAGGGATCAATGAACACATGCCTCTGATAATAAGGCGTATTTTTACTCCGGCCATGGAGGCATCGTAGAGTTTGCCTATCAGTTGCTCGTCTACCAGGTTATTAAGCTTCAGGGTGATAGCGGCATTGCCTACCATTCGGGCATTGAGAATTTCGTCATCTATCAGTGAAAGCAGCTTTTGCCTGGCATCGAACGGAGACACAATGAGATGTTTGAAGTTATCGCGTCTATATGGATGTTCAATTAAATCAAACACCTGCTCTACTTCTCTGGCTATTTCCTGGTTGGCGGTAAACAGCGATAAGTCGGTATACACTTTGGCTGTGCCTTCATTAAAGTTGCCTGAACCAACGTGGCAATAGAGTCGGGTTTCACCTTGTTCTTCGCGGCCAATTAAACACAGTTTTGAGTGTACTTTCAGCGTGGGAATGCCGTGGTGCACTTTTACACCCGCTTCAGCCAGAAGGCGGGTCCATTCGATGTTGTGTTCTTCATCAAATCGGGCGCGAAGCTCGATGACTGCCGTTACCTGCTTGCCATTTTTCACCGCATCAATCAGTGATTGCATAACCCGTGACTTTTTTGCGACACGGTAAAGATTTATTTTAATAAATTTAACCGCAGGGTCGAAGGCGGCCTGGCGGACAAGCTCAGTGAAATACGAGAACTTGTGATAGGGATAGTTGAGCATGATGTCGCCTTTGGCGATGGCATCAAAACTGTTGCCGCAGCGCTGGAATCCTGCGCTGTCCAACGCCGGAAGCTT
>NZ_JBFKLW010000116.1:0-3242 GCF_041630135.1 Shewanella sp. | reverse complement strand
GAAACGGCGCAGCGCCAGGGCAGCATGCAGGCACACCACTACCAGCATCAGCACCGAGAACATCTTGGTCACCCAGGGAAAACCATGGCCGGAGCTGGAAAACATACCGCCTTCGAGCAGTTGTACTACCTGATAAAACACGTCTTTACCCAGCAGAATGCTCGATTCGAAATGCATGTGCAGCAGTAGAAAGCCACCCAGTATCAGCCCTGTGATACTTTGCAATTTATCTGCCCTTGCCGACCAGGGATGCCCCGCCAACCTGGGATCCAGCGTATGCTGTGCCAACACCCGAGCCTTAAACCCCGGTGCCACTACCGTTTTTGAAGTCATCTTGATTGCCCCGTCACGCCTGCGATTGCCAGCTAGGTTATTTGGCAGTCTCCCCCCGCCAGGGCGAGATCACCGAGGACAACACAATATCAGCTGCCAACACTGACGCGAGGCAGGCAAAAGCAAAGCGTGAGGCACCTCACCGCCACTGTGACATTTATTGGAAGCGGATCACAAACAAACCGTAAAAAACAAACAGAGGTAAAACCAATTAACCGTTTTAATTCCTTGCCTTAACCTAAGCTTTAACACAAACAGCCCTCACTTAACCGCAAGTAAAATTGCACAATCAAAGCCCGGAAGCCAACAAATCGCTGCTCTGACAGCAAGCCCGAGCCCCCTGCTGCCAGGTGCCGAGTGCGAACCCCCGCCAAACAGGCTACAATGCGCCCCATTACCTAATTGATTACTACAGGATGAGCCATGCCCTGGATCCAACTGCGCCTGCACACAAGCAGCGAACATGCCGACACCCTCAGCGATCTCTTGCTGGAAGAAGGCTCGGTGTCCATTACGTTCGAAGATGGTCAGGACCAACCTATTTTCGAACCCAAACTGGGTGAAACCCCGCTGTGGGACGACACTGTGGTCGTCGCCCTGTTTGATGCCCCGTTCGACCTTGACCCGGTAGTGGCCATGCTCAAAGGCCTGCCCTTCGTCGGCGATAAACTCAATTACAAAATAGAACAGGTAGAAGACAAAGACTGGGTGCGCGAGTGGATGGACAACTTCCACCCGATCCAGTTTGGCAAACGACTGTGGATCTGCCCCAGCTGGCGCGAGGTACCTGATGCTGATGCGGTAAATGTCATACTCGATCCGGGTCTGGCCTTCGGTACAGGCACCCACCCCACCACCGCCCTGTGCCTCGAGTGGCTGGACAGCCTGGACTTGGCCGGTAAAGAGGTTATCGACTTTGGCTGTGGCTCAGGCATTCTCGCCGTAGCAGCACTCAAACTGGGCGCTGTATGCGCCACTGGTATCGATATCGACTATCAGGCCATCGATGCCTCCAGAGCCAATGCCCAGCGCAATGAAGTCGCTGAACGTCTTGCCCTCTATTTACCCGAAGCTCAGCCCGAAGGTCTTAAGGCAGATGTGCTGGTGGCCAACATTCTTGCAGGTCCACTGCGTGAATTGGCACCACTTATTCAGGATTTGGTTAAGCCCGGCGGCAAGCTGGCACTGTCAGGATTACTCAACGAGCAAGCTGGCGAAATTCGCGCCTGTTACGCCCAATGGTTTGACATGGACGAACCTGCCCACAAAGACGACTGGAGCCGCTTGACAGGGGTACGTAAATCGCTGTAAAAGGCGCGCCAACCCGCATTGGGGCGGAAAACCCCGCCCTATAAATGTCAAGCAAAAAAACTTACTCTCAGGTCATTTATTGACCTTTTTTTCCCGCGTAAAAAGGCGTACTATAGCGCCCCTTTGACGCACAAGGTGAAACGCAAACATGCAAATTGGACCCTATCAACTGACCAATCAGCTGATCGTGGCACCAATGGCAGGTGTCACCGATCAAGCGTTCAGAAATCTCTGTCTGCGTTATGGCGCCGCCATGGCCGTGTCAGAGATGTTGTCTGCCAATCCCGAACTTTGGGACACAGACAAGAGCCGACAGCGCATGGCGCATTCGGGGGAGGAAGGCATACGCTCAGTGCAGATTGCCGGCGCCGATCCCGAACAGATGGCCTGGGCCGCCCGCTTCAATGTGGAGCAAGGCGCACAGATCATCGACATCAACATGGGGTGTCCGGCAAAAAAAGTGAATAAAAAGCAGGCCGGTTCGGCACTGATGCAATACCCCGATCTGGTGGAGCAAATCCTCCGGGCCGTGGTAGGCGCAGTGAATGTACCTGTCACGCTGAAGATTCGCACGGGGTGGGAGCCGGAGCACAGGAATGGTGTTCAAATTGCCCGGATAGCAGAAGATTGTGGCATTGCCTCACTGGCCGTTCACGGCCGGACCAGGCAATGCATGTATAAAGGTAACGCCGAGTACGACACCATCCGCGCTATTAAACAGAACGTCTCGATTCCTGTTGTCGCCAACGGGGACATCGTCAGTCCGGAGAAGGCACGGTTTGTGCTGGACTACACCGGTGCCGATGCCCTGATGATAGGACGGGGAGCCCAGGGACGGCCTTGGATTTTCAGAGAGATCCAGCATTTTCTTGATACCGGGGAGCATCTGGCACCCGTGGGAGATGATGAAAAGCGTCATGTGATGCTCGAACATCTATCCAAACTGTATGATCTGTACGGCGAATTCAAAGGAGTTCGTTTCGCCAGAAAGCATATAGGCTGGTACCTGGATCAGGAGGCGCAGCGTGATTTCCGTTCCCAGTTCAACGCACTGGAAACCGCTGCCGAGCAGCGTTCCGCTGTGGAACGTTATTTCGACGAATTAATACAGTATCAATAAAGAGCAGAATACGAATGTTTGATCAGACTACTCACACTGAAGCTCATCCGCTTACCGTAGGCAAAATCGAAACCGCAAACGGCACCATCAAGCCGCAATTGCTGCGCGATGCCGTTAAGCGCGCCGTAAGCAACTTCTTCGCCCAGCTGGATGGCCAGGAAGCCCAGGAAGTCTACGAAATGGTGCTTAGCGAAGTTGAAGCCCCTCTGCTTGATATCATCATGCAACACACCCGCGGTAACCAAACCCGCGCCGCTAACATGCTGGGTATCAACCGTGGCACCCTGCGCAAGAAGCTGAAAAAGTACGGCATGAACTAATCCTTTGGGATTAACATACTGTTTGAAAAGGGCCTTGATGAAAATCGAGGCCCTTTTTCTTTGGTCGCACTGCTTCCCTTGACCTCTACCGCCATTCCCCATTCCCCATTCCCCATTCCCCATTCCCCATTCCCCATTCCCCATTCCCCATTCCCCAT
>NZ_JBFKLW010000115.1:0-3334 GCF_041630135.1 Shewanella sp. | reverse complement strand
CCGGGCTGCGGATATCAGTAAAGAGTTACTGGCATACGCCAGACCCGCTTCTGAGCAACGCTCTGAAGTGAAATTGTTGGATGTGATCCATTCAGCAATAAAGCTGTTGTCACACAAAGAGCGGGAGTACTCCATTCAGGTAAATTGTTCAGATAAGCTGACATTGCTGGGGCAGCGCATAAAACTCGAAGAGCTGTTAATTAACTTACTCAACAATGCCATGGATGCCAGTGCCAAAGGCAGCAAAATAAGCATCAATGCCATGATGAAAGACAATCGAATTGAATTGTCGGTAACCGACCAAGGGCATGGCATGGATGAGGCCTGTTGTGCCAGGGCGTTGGAGCCGTTTTATTCCACCAAACCCATCGGAAAAGGGACTGGGCTGGGGCTGGCCATTTGTGATGCCATTGTCAGAGCTCACCATGGCTTTATGGCGATAGAGAGCAAGCCCGGAAAGGGCACTCATATATCAATCTCATTTGAGAGAATTGCTTAATGGTTAAAGTATTGGTTGCAGAAGATGACATCGAATTGCGTAAAAGCATGGTGGAGATCATCGAATTGGAAGGCCATAGTGTCACCGCTGTTGGCTGTGCTGAAGCCGCTATCGATGCATGTGAACATACGTGTTTCGATGTCGCCCTGATGGACTTGCTGATGCCGGGCATGACGGGGGTGGAGGCTATCTCAAATCTGCGCCAACTCAGCCCTTTTATCGCTGTTGTCATTATTACGGCTTATGCCACTGTGGATACCGCAGTAGATGCCATGAAAAAAGGCGCTGACAGTGTGATGACCAAGCCCTTTAACGCCGATGGTTTACTGATGGCCATTAAGCGCAGTGTGGCAGAAAAGCAACTATTGAAATCAGCGACAAATATTGATTCCGATAGTGTATATGCGGCGCTTGCCAACCCGTTTCGACGAATGACACTTAAACAGCTGGGCACCCATAAACAGCTTAAATTTATGGATTTATGCCGACTCGTCGGTATTGAGGACCACACCAAATTCAATTTCCATTTGCGGCAACTCATCAAGGCGGGGCTGGTCGTGCAAAATGAGAACAAGATCTATTTTTTGACAACAACCGGGCAATTTGTGTTACAACATCACAATCTTTCGTGAGTGGATATAATTATTTAAATACATAGGCTTAGCTTTAAGTTGATAAGCGTGCTTCACAACCGCAAGGCATCTGTGAATTTAGCTAATCTATTCCTTTCGTAGTATTTGAAAAATACTGCAGGCATGTCCAAAGAGACATATCAATCATCAATATCAGGTGGTTGAAATGAGCCGCGAGAGGATGAACATATGAGCAACGCCATTCCCAGTAAAAAATTATTGCTCGCTAGCATGATCTCAATGTTGGTTGCCTGTGGTAGCGACAACGATTCCCCGCCCCCGCCGATTGAAGAAAATTCCGCCCCGGTTGCTGTGGCAGATAGCGCCTCTGTGATGGTGTCCGAGACAGTCACCATTGATGTGCTGGCAAATGATACCGATGCAGATGGCGATACACTGTCAATAGTTTCCGTAAACAACAGCAGCGCCGTTATTAATCAGGGAAAAGTTGAGTTTTCTGCCGGTGACACCGCCGGTGAGGTCAAGTTTAACTACACAATCACAGACGGAAAGGCAGAGGCCGTAGGAGAAGTAACAGTAACGGTTGAGCCATTACCCGAGCCGGAAGTATTGGCTTATGTGGGCTCAGCAGCGTGCGCAGGCTGTCACAGTGAACTGCATCAGTCTTTCGTTAAAACGGGTCACAATTTTAAAATTCAAAAAATCAACGGTGGCGAGCAGCCAGCCTTCCCCTATACGCCGGAAACAACCATTACCGGCGCTATCGATTTGTTGGTTGACTCCACACCCAATAATACCCTGGGTGCGCCCAAAACCTACGAGGATGTCAGTTACGTTGTGGGTGGCTACCATTGGAAAATGCGCTGGATGGATAAGAATGGCTTTATCGTGACCGGTAAAGATGTGCAGTACAACATCCGTAATGCCAAGGGTGAATTGAATATCCCTGACAACCATCCCGCCGATCCCAGCGTTATGGGTGACTACAAAGCGTCAGAGTTCGACGTGAAGTACAGCTGTGGTAATTGCCACACCACGGGTTGGAAACGCACGACTGACGTTGCCGGAGGTGATAACCGCAACGCCGACCGCCAGGATAATCTGCCGGGCATGAATGGCACTTTTGCCGAGCAGGGTATTCAGTGTGAATCCTGCCATGGTGCCGGTAGTTTCCACGTCAAAGCCCCATCAAAGACCAATATCACCAAAATGGCCACAGCGCGCACCACAGATGCATTCCTGGCTGAGGATATGGCCTATGGTCAGCCAGTTACCTGCGCTGAATGCCACACCCGTGATGGTGAGAAAGACTATCCGACATTCGTCAGTCCATACAATGCAGCCTTCCCGAATGGCAGCAAGGTGGGTGGTCGAATCATTGTTTCCGGCGGACTGGGCCAGCACCACCAAACAGCGGATGAACTCCTGGGTGTTGTCCCTCAGGATTATGGCAGCTACAAGGCCGGTGACGAGATAGGCGGCAAGCAGTTTATGGCCTGTGTCACATGTCATGAACCGCATAAATCCACAGTCAACCAAAACAGCAGCGATGGATTGCATGCTGGCTCAGTTAAGGCATGCAGTGATTGTCACACCATGGCATTTACCGACGGTGGCGGCTCATTCGGTCACAAATCAATGGCTGAATGTACCGATTGCCATATGCCCAAACTGGCCAAGAGTGCCTTAACAACAGCGCCAAAGATGGGCGGAGCTGATGTGGTATTCGGTGATGTGAGGTCACACCTGTTCGCACTGGATTTGTCTCCACAGGCGAAGCAAATCAGCGACGACGGTAAGTTCCTGATGCCTTGGGGAACAGCCAAGTACACTTGTGGTAACTGCCACGCGGATTACACGGAAAAAGCGGCGGCTCTGCCAAAGGTACATAAGTAGTCAGCTAATCATATGAACGTGAATTAAATCAATAACCATCAGTCCCTTACTCACTGAAGCTTCCCCTGAGAACCATTTCTCAGGGGATTTTTTTGCTGTTGACTGAATCGCTCCGACCTCTGGTGCTAACTTAAAGTCAGCTTCGAGCTGGCTTGTTTGTTTTTTGGTTGGTGACAAAGCGAATGAGCAAACCGCCACGGAGCGACGTGCACCAAACAGCAAAGCCAATTCATGTTCTTCTTGCTTTACACTGGCGTTCCCTGATGGTTAAGTAAGCCTTTCTCCCGCTTTCAGGGCATCAGCAATGCCGTTTTTTCGCATCGTATTCTTTTTCATACTGTTTTTG
>NZ_JBFKLW010000114.1:0-3494 GCF_041630135.1 Shewanella sp. | reverse complement strand
TATTGGCCAAAACACCTTAATCTTTTGTCTGGCTTTACGTATAATGCGCCCAAAGTGTTATGTTGTCGGAATTACCATGAGTCAGCAAGCCCCCATTCTGGAACCTATTCAGTATCCGTTTCCTGCCAAACCCATCCCGCTTTCGGATGCGCAAAAGGCGGAATACAAAGAAAAAATCAAGGCGCTTTTAAAAGCTCGTGATGCTGTGCTGGTTGCGCACTACTACACAGATCCCGAAATCCAGGCGCTGGCGGAAGAAACCGGCGGCTGCGTGTCTGACTCGCTTGAAATGGCCCGCTTTGGCCGTGACCACCCCGCGCAAACCCTTATCGTTGCCGGTGTGAAGTTCATGGGTGAAACCGCTAAAATCTTAAGCCCGGAAAAAACCGTGTTAATGCCAACGCTGGAGGCAACCTGTTCACTGGACGTGGGTTGCCCCATCGAGATCTTCAGTGCCTTTTGTGACGCCCACCCTGACCACACAGTGGTGGTATACGCCAACACTTCGGCTGCGGTAAAAGCCCGTGCCGATTGGGTCGTCACCTCCAGCATTGCCCTCGAAATCGTTGAGCACCTGGACAGCGAAGGCAAGAAAATCATCTGGGGTCCGGACAGACACCTTGGCAGCTACATCGCCAAGCAAACCGGTGCCGAAATGCTGCTGTGGCAGGGCGAGTGTATCGTTCACGATGAATTCAAAGCCAAGGCGCTGCGCGAGCTAAAAGTCCATTACCCGGATGCCGCTGTGCTGGTACATCCTGAATCGCCCGCAAGCGTAGTGGAAATGGCCGATGCGGTAGGCTCAACCAGCCAGCTTATCAAGGCCGCGCAAACCCTGCCGAACGATACCTTTATCGTGGCTACCGACAAGGGCATCTTCTACAAGATGCAGCAGGCTGCCCCCGGTAAAACATTGATTGAAGCCCCAACCGGCGGAAACGGCGCGACCTGTAAGAGCTGTGCCCATTGCCCCTGGATGGCGATGAACGGCCTTAAGGCGATTGAAGCGGCACTATCTGCAACAGATACGGCTGAACACGAGATATTTGTGGATGAATCATTGCGTGAACGTGCCAAGCTGCCGCTGGATCGCATGCTCGATTTTGCCAAGACGCTGAATATGCAAATTAAGGGCAATGCTTGAAGTGAAAAGTGTTGCCTTAGTCAAAAAAGCCGCGTGTGCGGTTTTTTTATGGTCTACATTTACTGTTGTATTCCAGACCAAAGAGGTATTTAGCGACTAAACTTAGCTCGCTATATTTCGTTAGCCCCACCTCTATTCTTGCTTTAAATTTGTGTTGAGGGATCTTTAAATGAACATGCGATGGATAGCTAACCTGAGCTTGAAAAGTAAACTTGTTTTGGTATTTCTGCCGCCGCTCCTTGGTTATCTGATTTATGGTGGGATTTTGCTCAATGAAAAACGCCATGAACTGGTAACCCTTGAGAAGGTGAACGTACTCTCCGAGCTGGCTGTTACAGCCAGTGCTTTGGTGCATGAACTACAAAAAGAACGCGGCATGAGTGCCGGCTTCATTGGTTCGTCCGGACAAAATTTTAAAACACAGCTTCCCTCACAACGTAATCTTACAGATACCAAGCTTTCCGATTACCGGGGCTTCATTCAGGAAAACTCGTTTCCCGGGGAAGTACACCGCAAGATCAGTCAGGTCGAGTCAAATTTGAATCAAATGGCCAACATGCGTACTCGCGTTGATGGCTTGTCTGTTCCCCTTGCTGAGCAGGTAGCTTTTTATACTGTAATTAATATCGCTTTACTTGGCATTGTGGATGACATAGTAAAAGTTGGCTCCAATAAAGATATCGCTGTAGCTTCAGCGGCATTTTCCGCTTACTTGCAAATGAAAGAGCGTGCCGGTCTTGAGAGAGCTGTACTGGCTTCCACACTCGGAAATGACGGTTTCAAGCCGGGTGTTTTTACCCGGGCAGTTAAATTAATGTCTGAACAGGAAACCTATGCAGAGCGATTTGTTGCCTTGGTAAACGAAGAAATGGCAGCTTCGTGGCAGAGAATCATTCAACAAAACGAGATAAAAGAAGTTCAAAGATATCGGGAATTGGCGTTAGGTCAGGATAATTCAGTTATTTCGTCTGCATCAGCAGAAGATTGGTTTAAAACCTCAACTGGTCGTATAAATTTGCTTTATGGATTTGAAAAGCAGTTAGCAGAGGATCTGCAACAACAAACATCGAATAGACTGGCTTCAGCTAACTTACAGCTGATGCTGGTATTGGCTTCACTCATTATTGTGCTGATAGTGGTTGTAGTTATGGGTATGTCCGTGATGGGATACCTCAATCGAAGCATTCGAGATATCGAAACCAAAATGAGTAGGGCTAAACAGAACTTTGATCTTTCTACCCGGATTGAGCTGCAAAGCCATGATGAATTGGGCCGCCTTGGTAATGCTTTCAACGGAATGATGAAGGATTTTGAATCCGTTATTACTCAGGTTAAACGAAATACCGTAACAGTTACCAATGCGGTGCAGCAGATGGAGTCTCAATCTATCCAGATGCGGCAAGATGTGGCGCAAGGTCATTCAGAAGCAGAACAGGTTGCTTCGGCGATGACAGAAATGAGTGCGACCGTCAGTGAAATTGCGTCAAATGCCGTAGAAGCCTCCTCAGCTTCAACCAAAGCAAATCAGGAAGCGAAAACCGGTAATCAGGAAGTGATGCACACCGGTGACACCATTCAACATCTTGCTAAAGAAATCAACGCAGCCGCTGATGCGATCTCACGTCTCGATAGCGATATCCAGGGAATTGTGAGCGTGCTCGAGGTAATTAGTGGTATCGCTGAGCAAACCAATTTGCTGGCGCTTAATGCTGCCATTGAAGCTGCACGTGCCGGTGAAATGGGCCGTGGTTTTGCTGTTGTTGCCGATGAAGTTCGTTCACTTGCTCAGCGGGCGCAGGCGTCTACCACGGATATCAGAGCCATGACCGAAAGGCTGAAAGATGGCGCTAAAATAGCCGTTGAGGCTATGGGACGTGGTCAAAATCAAGCGCATGCCTGTGTGGATGAAATAATGCACGCAGGGGAGGAACTTCGACGCATCGTTGAATACGTGGGTGTTATTGACAGCATGAACGAACAAATTGCGACGGCGACTCACGAACAAAGTGCAGTTGCCGAAGAAGTGAATCGTAATGCGCTAAGAATAAGTGAAATTTATGAAAATACTCATAAAGTTGCTGATGAGCTTGGGCGCATCAACGATGGGCTTTTGAACGCCGTTAATTCAATGAGTACAGAGGTATCCCGATTTACGCTGACAAAAAATTAGTGTTCGGCGGATGTATAAATAGCGGGCTTTCAAGGCCCGCTTTTTATTTTCAGCCCTAAACCACCTACTTCAGTAGGTGGTTATCATCCAAATGGGCTTTGCCCGTATATCTACCCATGCTAAATGCATCTTTGATTTTTAGCGAAGTCAAAAGAGGCAAATAACATGAGTAGATACGAG
>NZ_JBFKLW010000113.1:0-3843 GCF_041630135.1 Shewanella sp. | reverse complement strand
GCTCGTATCTACTCATGTTATTTGCCTCTTTTGACTTCGCTAAAAATCAAAGATGCATTTAGCATGGGTAGATATACGGGCAAAGCCCATTTGGATGATAACCACCTACTGAAGTAGGTGGTTTAGGGCTGAAAACAAAAAAGGCGACCTAGGGTCGCCTTTTTATTTATCTTCTTACCAATTTGAAAGCGGCCTCACTAAGCCAGGGCACCGCTTTCTTTATAAATCTGGGGTTCTCAGCCAACACATCCTGGCATTCAAGTGGAGTGACTTCAAACCAGGGGCCAAGAAAGGTCTCAACCCAATCAGGCGAGACCGCAAACGGCGGGCCACTTAAGGCTTCCTGCGGATAATCCAGAGTCACCAACAGGCCGCGAGCTCCGGATGGAATGAGTTCAGCGAGCTTTTTGGCGTAATCAATACGCATCTCAGCAGGCCAGGCTATCAGCGCCGCCCTGTCGTAAAAACCCTGACACTGCGCCACCAAGTCATGCGACAGGGTGAAAAAGTCCCCCTGAACCAACTCAATACCCTTGGCACTGTGATGCACATGCTCACCATGCCTCACCACCTGTGCCTGAGCGCTGGCCGCCTCAAAGAATTGCTCGACCGCCAACACTGAAAGCTCACAGCCCAGCACTTCATGGCCTTGTGCGGCAAGAAACTCCATATCCATTGACTTGCCACACAGGGGCACAAATACCTTGCTGCCTTTGGCTAAATTCAGGCTGTGCCAGTGCCGGACTAAAAAAGGATTAATATCCGACTGATGAAATCCAATCTGCTGTTGCTGCCACTTGTCGTGCCAGAATCCCGGCTCCATTGCCAATCCCCCGTTGTAAAAGACGACTTACTCTAACGACAAAGTCCAGGGGATGCAAAATCACAAATGATTCAGGACTTACCCAGCACAGAGTTCACTTCTCTTAACCAGACACAGTTTTCACACTGACATTGACGCCGGGTCAGATGATAGGGCGATAAATTGGAGTCGACAAAATCGACGGCAATCAAGAGTTGCTGCTTAAGCTCCTCTTCTGACTTAGCTTCAAGGGTGACCAATTCATCATTACGGTTCATCCACACGCATTCCATTCCCTGATGGCAATAGAGACATCGCTCATCGACACTATTGTAGAAGCCCGCATGTGGACAGTGCCTGAGCTCCATCGACTGAATAATTCGTCGTCTGGCAAAATCAAACAACT
Organism: Shewanella sp.; assembly: GCF_041630135.1. Taxonomy (GTDB): domain Bacteria; phylum Pseudomonadota; class Gammaproteobacteria; order Enterobacterales; family Shewanellaceae; genus Shewanella. The sequence goes on along the minus strand of NZ_JBFKLW010000113.1, from coordinate 2,635 downwards.
CGATGAGTTTTTCTTTGTTTTGGGCTGTCATATCGCCCTCCTGATGCGCCATTTTTGCTGCGATTAAGCAAATTATAATGTGATAAAAATACCTTAGCCTTTGGCCTCTGTCCGGTTGTTGATTTGTATCAAAATGGCAGACAAAAAACTTGGGTAGGCAGCAGGTAAACTCCTTGCCTGCAACAGCCGTATATGGCTTTAATGGGGGACTGGCAACCGTACGGGGGAAGTCCTTGTCTGTCCAAACACCTCAGCTGCAACACTTTTATATTTCTGAAGAACAGTCCATCTACCTGCTCAAAGCCGACGATGCCAGAAAGCATAAGGCGTGGGTTCGTTTGTGTAAGCAGCAGCTGTCGAAACTCGGTTATCGCGATATTGAATTTATAGGTAAAGGTGCCTACGGATTTGTGTTTGCGGGTGTCAATGAGGCAGAGGAAGCTCAGGTATTCAAGTTTTCCCGCATTACTCTGCCACAGCACATACAGGACCGTCTCGAAGAAGAAGCCTTTATGCTGTCTCACTGCCGCCACCCCAACGTACCACCACTGGTGAAATTTGAGCGGGTTGGCAAACAGGGCATTCTGGTGATGGCGCGCGCGCCCGGTGAAGAGCTGGAACAGCTTTGTCGAAAACGTGGTGCACTGCCAGTCTCAATGATCATGAGTATTGCCCGCCAATTGGCCGACTTGCTGGTATATCTGCGGGTTGGCCGTCCTCTGGTACATGGTGATATTAAGCCGTCCAATCTGGTGTTCGATGAGAAAACCGGTCACCTGTCGTTGATTGACTGGGGCTCAGCAGTATTTGCCCAGCGGGATGAACATGGCAGACCGGTGGAAGAACACGTGATGAACCTGCTTTCCAGCGACCAACAGCACACCAATGCACGGATGGGCGATGTCTACTTTATTGGAGATGATCAACTGGGCGGCGCTCTTTCCAGCCCGCGTTTCGATGAACAGGGTGTTGCTGCTACTCTCTATGCCCTGGCTTCGGGTCAGGCGAGCCGCTTTGGCACCCGCGTTATTCCCCCAACCAGCATAGGTTTGCCCCTTGAACTGGCCCGCACCCTCGAAGCCATGCTCAGCGACGACCCAGAGATACGTAACCGGGGCGGGGACTATTTCCTTCGCAGCATGCGCCACAGCCACCGGCTTATCCTGCCTGATATCCAAAGGCCCGAGGTCATTGCTGAGATTCCGGTATGGGTACAAAACCGCAACAAAGAAGTAGATACAGTGACCTACAGCTCACGTAAATCTTTTCTTAAAGAACACAATGCTGATGACCCCATAGCCCGTATAGATGATGTGCAGCTGGATAAGTACTACCGCAATTTCATGGCGGGAATGGGGGATACCGAGAAAGGTTTCATCGCTGCGGTAGGACGGTTGGGGCAATATCCTATTGTGGGGGGGCTTGCTATTCACTGGCAGCAGGAGGGCGTATTTATTGACTCCAATCTGGCACTGTACGATGCCGAGCTGAAACAGGCTCTGGTGCAGGCTGTTAACAACATGGTCCTGATGGCCCGTGGCATAGCCCGTCTGGGCACCTTTAAAGCCTGTTTCTTTAACGCCCGGGATACACTGCACATCAGCCGCAATGGCAAAACCGGCACTTTTATTGCCAGCACAGATCAACAACTGCCATTTGAAGTGGGTGATGTCCCCATATTGGAAGACAAATCCCGGCTGCACTCCTACTTTGAAGACGGAAAAGACCCCGATGAAAACCTCGAATTACCGGCGGAAATCATGACTGAGCTGGGGTGGCTCAACCAGATCCATCACACAGGTTGTATCATTTTCGAATCTCAAGGGGATCACCTGAAAATTCACAGCTATCTTAAGCTGCTCAATCCCCGTAAACAGGCGGCATTTCGTGCTAGTCTCGATCGCATCCTGCACCACATAGATAAAATCCAGGGCAGCGGTGTATCGGGCTTTATGAAACTGCCCTATAAAAACACGCGCCGTTTCGAGCGGATCGATCGCAAACCTGACGACTTTTATCCTAAAGATCCAAGACACCTGACAGAGTAACCCTTCCCTGTCTAAAGCCGGATAAAACAAAACCCCGCCAAGGCGGGGCTTTATATTGGCAGCGAATGCCACAAATGCATGTCAGCGCCTGGGCTCGTCGCTGTTATCGTCTTTAGGAGAAATATTTTCGCCGTTATCAAGGCGCTTACTGCCATCCAGGGGTTCCTCTTTGCGTTCAAAATCGCCTTCAAAGGTATTGCCGCCAAAAGGGTTCTGACCACCAAAGGGATTCTGACCGGTTTGCCCAAAACCAGCGCCATTCATCACATTGAATTGCATCCGTTTTTGAACCAGCGCCGCCAGGGGCTTGCGGGTGATGGGCGTCAGCAGCAACAAGCCGATAAAATCGGTAACAAACCCCGGGATCAGCAACAACACGCCAGCCATTGCCAGCATCATGCCTTCAACCAGCTCACCTGTCGGCGCCTCACCTCGGGCCATTTTCTGCTGTGCCTGCATGAGGGTCGAAAGGCCCTGGCTTCTCACCAAAGAAACTCCCACCACGGCAGTGAAGATAACCAGTGCCACAGTAGTCAAACTGCCGAGGGCCTCTCCAACCCTGATGAGCACTGATAGCTCAACCACGG
>NZ_JBFKLW010000112.1:0-4197 GCF_041630135.1 Shewanella sp. | reverse complement strand
TATGCGCACTCTCGGCGCTCTGCGGCCGGACAAACGCCGCCGTATTGCCCGTGAAACGCTTGAGATTTACGCCCCCATCGCCAACCGTCTTGGTATCCATAACATCAAGATTGAGCTGGAAGATTTAGGCTTTCAGGCCTATTACCCCATGCGTTATCGGGTGATCAGGGAAGTAGTCAAAGCCGCCCGCGGCAATCGCAAAGAAATTATCGCGATTATTAAATCAGCGGTGGCTGCTCGCCTGGAAGATCAGGGCATTCCTGCCAAGGTGAAGGGCCGCGAAAAGAACCTTTATTCCATTTACAACAAGATGCGCAGCAAAGAGCTGCAATTCCAGGAAGTAATGGATATCTACGCTTTTCGCGTCATTGTGGACAATATTGACACCTGTTACCGGGTGCTCGGCGCCATGCACGGCTTGTATAAGCCCCGTCCGGGTCGCTTCAAGGACTATATTGCCATCCCCAAGGCCAACGGTTATCAATCACTGCACACATCGCTGTTTGGCCCACATGGTGTACCGGTTGAAATCCAGATCCGTACCGAAGATATGGATCAGATGGCCGACAAAGGGGTTGCCGCCCACTGGGTGTATAAAAGTGGCAGTGAAAACAGCGGCAGCACAACAACACAGGTACGGGCGCGCAAATGGATGCAAAGTCTGCTGGAACTGCAGCAAAGTGCCAGTTCATCTTTTGAATTTGTTGAAAACGTTAAAACCGAACTCTTCCCCGATGAAATTTACGTGTTCACCCCGGAAGGCCGTATTCTTGAGTTACCTGTAGGCGCCACCGCGGTGGATTTTGCCTACGAAGTGCATACCGATGTAGGCAACACCTGCGTGGGTGCACGGGTGAATCGTCAGGCCTATCCGCTGAGTCAGCCACTGATATCCGGTCAAACCGTTGAAATTATTACCGCAAAAGGCGCCAAACCTAACGCAGCCTGGCTCAATTTTGTGGTTACCGGTAAAGCGCGCGCAAAAATCCGTCAGGTGCTGAAAAATCTCAAACAGGATGAAGCCATCACCCTTGGCAAGCGATTACTCAATCACGCGTTGGGTGAAACAAAACTCGACAGCATCCCAGCCCAACAACTGGAACGGGTGATTGTAGAAACCAAGCACAAAGATCTCGACAGCTTGCTGGCCGATATCGGCCTGGGTAATGCCATGAGCATAGTGATTGCCCAGCGATTGCTTGGCGATAAGGTGCCGGAAAGCAGTGGCGAATCGCATCTGATGCCGATCCGCGGTGCTGAAGGCATGCTGGTGTCTTTTGCCAAATGCTGCCACCCAATCCCCGGCGATGCAGTTATCGCCCACGTCAGCCCCGGTAAGGGCCTGGTGGTACATATGGAAAATTGTGCCAATATCCGGGGTTATCAGGGTGAGCCCGATAAGTACATTCCGGTGCAGTGGGACAAAGTTGACGGGGTTGAGTATCAGGCCAACCTGAGAGTGGAAATCGTTAACCATCAGGGTGCATTGGCTAAAATCACCTCGATTATCGCCAGCGAAGGCTCCAATATTCATAACCTCAGCACTGAAGAGCGCGACGGTAGAGTGTATCTCATCAACCTGCGGATTTCGGTGCGTGATCGTGTCCATCTGGCCAACGTGATGCGGCGCATCCGGGTTCTGCCCGAGGTGCTCAGAACCTCCCGTAATCGCTGACAGCCCTGAAAAATGCGCATTTAAAGGAAGAATTACCATGGCTGAAAAAACCATTATCGTTACCGACAAGGCCCCGGCTGCTATCGGCACCTACTCTCAGGCTGTGAAAGTGGGCTCAACCGTATATCTGTCAGGCCAGATCCCGCTGGACCCAGCCACCATGGCGCTGGTTGGTGACGACTTTGAAGCCCAAACCGTGCAGGTATTTGAAAACCTCAAGGCCGTGTGTGAAGCCGCCGGTGGCAGCTTCAACGATATTGCCAAACTGAATATCTTCCTGACCGACCTGTCGAATTTCGCCAAAGTGAATGAAATCATGGGCCGTTACTTCAGCGAGCCTTACCCAGCCCGTGCCGCCATCGGCGTAAAAGAGCTGCCACGGGGCTCGCAGGTAGAAATGGATGGCGTGATGGAGCTGTAATCGGCTCATCACTCTCAGGGCGCCTCGGCGCCCTTTTGTTTTTTCACGATTTATGCAGGAAGTTTCCATGAGCCCGGAACGTTTTGCCCGCATCAATGACATGCTGGACAACCGACAACCGGATCTGACCGTATTACTCGACCAGGTTCACAAGACCAATAACATCGCCGCAGTGCTGCGCAGCGCCGACGCCGTGGGTGTCCACCAGCTGCATGCTGTGTGGCCAGAAAACGATATGAGGGTGTCAGGCAATACAGCCTCCGGCAGCCAACAATGGGTAACAACCAAGCGCCACCATACAGTGGCCGATGCCATTGCGTCGCTCAAGGCCGAAGGCATGCAGGTGGTGGTGACTAACTTCTCCAATAAAGCCAAAGATTTTCGCGAAGTAGACTACACCAAACCCACCGCCATAGTGCTGGGGCACGAAAAGTTTGGTGTCAGTGCCGAAGCCGTGGCATTGGCCGATGCTGAAGTGATTATCCCCATGGTGGGCATGGTGCAATCCCTCAATGTGTCGGTGGCAGGCGCCTTGGTGCTGTTTGAAGCCGAACGCCAACGTCGCCAGGCCGGCATGTATGGTAATCGCAAACTGCCGGAAGATTACTGCCAGCAGTTGTTGTTCGAGCAAGGGCACCCCATCTATGCCAAGGCCTGCCGTCGTAAAGGGCTGGCCTACCCAGCCATAGACGAACGCGGGCAAATTCGGGCATCGGCTGAATGGTGGCAAAAGATGCGCGAAGCCGACCCGGATGCCCCACGCCCTGAGCGCGGCCGCCAACGCCGGATGTAAATGCACTATCCAGCCCGATGCAGTTCAGCCACCAAACTCCAAACGGTGGCTTTTACTGGCCAAAACCAGGTTCACAGACTGTTGTTGGCAATGATGTAACCCGGAACCTTTTGCCTCCGCGAATCAATATAATAAGTCCTGCGCTATCAGGCCTGCTAATCTGAAACCATAACCTCAGACCACAGCTAAACCATTTGCGGGCAGTCGCAAAAATCGACATACTGGAAATTAAACGCGCGTTTGAACCCATCAGACGCAGGAAAGCATAACGAACAAGATGGAAGTAGAGATGCAAGCCACTATCAAGACTCCTGTAGAGATGCTCAACCACTGGGTGGATACCCAGGGTGACACGGTTTATCTGCGTCAACCGGTTAACGGCCAATACCGCGATTTCAGCTGGCGTGACGTGAAACGTCAGATGGAACAAATCGCCGGTGCGCTGCGCCACCTGGGTTTAGCCCCGGGCGACAAGGTTGCGGTACTGTCGAAGAACTGTGCCGAGTGGTTTATTACCGATTTAGCGTTGATGCACGGCGGTTATATCAGCGTACCCATTTACCCCACAGCCAACGCCGATACTATTCGTTACGTGCTGGAGCACAGCGGCGCCAAAGCCATATTCATCGGTAAGCTGGATCACTGGGCCGAACAGGAAGCCGGTGTCAGCGGTAACATCCTGCGTATGGCCTTCCCTTACGATACCATGCCAACCCAATACGGCTGGGATCAGTTGCTGGGCATGGGTCAGCCATTGACTGAGGCACCGCTGCCACAGCCAGAGGACATCATGACCCTGATTTACACCTCGGGTTCAACCGGCAGCCCCAAGGGTGCCATCCAAACCTTTGGTGCCTATGCCTGGACATGTACTGCCGTAGTGCGGGATCTCAAGACCGACGGTGACGATCGCCTGCTGTCTTACCTGCCACTGGCTCACATCACAGAGCGGGTGGCCATCGAAGGCTCGTCCTTTTATTCCGGCAGCGCTGTGGCTTTTGTGGAAAGCCTGGATACTTTCGTTGCCGACGTGCAGCGCATGCGGCCAACCGTGTTCTTCTCAGTACCGCGCCTGTGGACCCTGTTCCAGAAAAACATCATCGATAAGGTGGGCTTCGACAAGCTCAACTTCCTGCTCAAGCTGCCCATCATCAGCTATCTGGTAAAGCGTAAAATTCACAAAGGCCTGGGGCTGGATAAGTGCCGTTTGCTGGGTTCAGGTTCGGCGCCAATTCCACCGTCCCTTATCCGCTGGTACAACAGCATTGGCCTCAACATCTGTGAAGCCTGGGGCATGACCGAAAACTG
>NZ_JBFKLW010000111.1:0-4213 GCF_041630135.1 Shewanella sp. | reverse complement strand
TCCGAATTAACAAATTTGTCTGGTGACAATAGCGCTCTGGTCCCACCTGATCCCATTCCGAACTCAGTAGTGAAACGGAGCAGCGCCGATGGTAGTGTGGGGTCTCCCCATGTGAGAGTAGGTCATTGCCAGACGCCTAATAAGACAAAAAGGCCACCCGAAAGGGTGGCCTTTTTGCTTTTTGGCTTCTATATAATTTTCAACATGTTAACCGAACGAGGTGGCAGTTTCTGCCTCCGAATAATGCGATATTCGCCGCCCTTGGTTACAATGGCTTTTTATTTTTGCAGGAAAGCGCAATGCCTGTTTCTCTCAAGTCTTACAATACCTTTGGCATCGATCATCAGTGCGCTGAACTTATCGAGGTCACCGATGCGACAGAATTGCCTGACCTGATCCGCACCTTGGATGCGCAGGACCGTGGTTATTTCATCCTGGGTGGCGGCAGTAATGTATTACTGACATCTGATGTAAACCTTACCGTGCTTAAGATGGCAAATAAGGGTATTGAAGTAACGGCAGGCAACAATGCCTGGCATGTGGCTGTGGCAGCAGGTGAAAATTGGCATCAGTTTGTCAGCTGGACTCTTGAGCAGCAGATGCCAGGGCTTGAGAATCTTGCGCTTATCCCTGGCACAGTCGGTGCCGCTCCAATCCAGAACATCGGTGCTTATGGTCTTGAGCTGATGGAAGTCTGTGAGTGGGTTGAGTATCTGTCGTTGCCAGATTGCGTGACTGTAAGGATGACAGCTATTGAGTGTAAGTTTGGCTATCGTGATTCCATTTTTAAACAGCAGCTCAGAGGTAAGGCTATTATTACCCGGGTTGGTTTTAAACTACCTAAGATGTGGCAGCCTAAGCTTACCTACGGCCCATTGGCAGAGTTTAATACAGATACAGTGACACCGGAGATGATCTTTGAGCGCGTAATCGCTGTGCGTTCTGAGAAATTGCCCGACCCCGTCAAGTTGGGTAACGCTGGTAGCTTTTTCAAGAACCCCATTGTGGACGCAGTAACCTTTGCTGCAATCGTAAGGCAGTATCCTGATGCTGTGGCTTACGCTCAGGAAGATGGCCGGATGAAATTGGCGGCAGGCTGGCTGATAGATAAAGCCGGACTAAAAGGATATCGACAGGGTGAGGCCGGCGTACATGATAAGCAAGCGTTGGTACTGGTTAATTTTGGTGCGGCAACAGGCGCAGATATCCTCAACCTTGCAAGACACGTCATCACTGAAGTGCACGACCGCTTTGGAGTGATGCTTGAACCCGAACCCAATTTGGTTGGCCTGCACTCACTTTTAACCGAATAAGCCCAAACAGGGAGTTGCAAATGGAACAGTGGCAACGAAAACGCGACATTATTACTTTGCTGTCGACGCAGGAGTTTGTATCCGGTGAGGCGCTGGCAGAGCGGCTGGGCATTTCCCGTGCCGCCATCAGTAAACACATTGACGTGCTAGAGACTCTTGGGCTGAGCATATACAGCGTTAAAGGTAGGGGCTACAAGTTAGCGACGCCGGTTTCGCTGATTAACGAGTCCAGGCTTAAGCAAGGTATAGAGCGGCGCTGTTTTTACTTTGACGATATCCCCAGCACCAATGGATTTATGTTGTCCCATTCCGATGAACTTGAAAGCGGTGATGTGTGCATTGCAGAACATCAATCAGCCGGACGTGGGCGCCGGGGTCGTAAATGGGTATCGCCTTATGGAAGCCATTTGTATTTCTCGTTGTTTTGGCGTTTAACCGAAGGCATGAGTAAAGCAATGGGTTTAAGCCTGGTGGTGGGTTGCTCGCTGGCAAAAGTGTTGGCTGATCTTGGGGTAGATAACATTGGCCTTAAATGGCCGAATGATGTTTATCTCGATGGTTGCAAACTTGCCGGTATTCTGGTGGAGATGAAAGGTCAGGCTGACAGCAATTGTGAACTCATTATCGGTATCGGTGTGAATATGGCCATGCCGGATGCACAGGGTGAAGCTATCGATCAACCTTGGGCTGATCTGCAGGGTGTTACCATGCCGGACAAGACCGAGTTTTCGATAAAGCTGCAACGTCAACTGCAGGTAGATTTAACCCTGTTTGAGCAAGATGGGTTGACGGCTTTTATTCCACGCTGGCAGCAGGCCGATCTTTTCATTGGTAAACCGGTTAATTTGCTGATGGCCGACAAAGTGGAAACTGGCATTTGCCGGGGAATCGATGCCCAGGGTGCCTTGTTGCTCGAGATGGCTGGTGAGCTGAGAAGCTTTATCGGCGGGGAAATAAGTTTACGTCCTGCCTGATAATCATGCGCTATGGCCACAAAAGACAATGCCGACTGAATTGCAGGCCTCTGTTATCTGCACCAAAGTTGGCCTTTGCATACATAAGGCATGCATGAATCAGCGATTATTTTCGCAGCAGTACCTGATTCATCAGATGGTCTTCGCCTTTCCGCAAAATCAAGTGAGCTCGCTCACGAGTAGGTTGTATGTTCATCCGCAAATTTGGGCCGTTAATGCTATCCCAAATTTGTGCGGCAGTGTCCTTTGCGGCGCTATCGTCCAGATTGGCATAATGTCGGAAATAGGAGTTATCGTCAGCAAAAGCTCCGCTTCGGAATTGCAGGAACCTTTCTATATACCAAGCCTTTAGCAGGGATTCATCTGCATCAACATAAATAGAAAAATCCACAAAATCGGATACGAAAGGACGACGAACATCAACAGGGGAATCTAATCCGGTTTGCAGCACATTCAGACCTTCCAGTATCAGAATGTCTGGCTTTTCGATGACTTGCCTCGTGTCCGGTAGGCGATCGTAGATAATGTGGGAATACAGCGGTGCTTCCACTTTTTCCTGGCCTGATTTTACCGAAGACACGAAATCAATCAGCATTTTAGTGTCATAGCTTTCGGGAAAGCCTTTACGCTGCAGTAGTCCCTTGCGCTTCAGCTCTGTGAGTGGGAACAGGAAACCATCAGTGGTAACTAAATCGACTTTGGGATGCTCAGGCCACTGTTTCAGCAGCGCCTGTAAAATACGGGCGGTGGTACTTTTACCTACAGCTACACTGCCGGCAATACTGATAATGTAAGGACTGTCGGGTTGACGATTGCCAAGGAACTTATTCAGCACCACCCCACGTTGCTGGCGCGTCCCTACAATCAGATTCAGCAACCGACTGAGTGGCAGATAGATGTCAGTAACCTCGGAAAGAGAAATGCGTTCATTAATACCCCGCAAACGGGCCAGATCGCCCTCTGCTAACATCAAAGGAACTGAGTTCCTGAGTTCCGCCCAGCGCTCTCGATCAAAATCATGATAAAGCGCCTGCGCAGTTTGGTTATTAATCATTCAATTTCCTCGCCTTAGGCAGCGCACAGTACAACAGCTATGGCCTATTAACAATAGTTCAACGGCAATTGTCAGCCTGTTGAAGCAATTTGTTGGGTATGCCCTTGGTACGCGTGCAAAAAAGCGCCGCTTGGCACTTTTTTTGGCTGAAATTGGATTTTTCTATTGCAACCCAAGCCACATTTACCTAATATCCGCTACCGAAATGAAGCGCCGGCATAGCTCAGTTGGTAGAGCAACTGACTTGTAATCAGTAGGTCCCGAGTTCGACTCTTGGTGCCGGCACCATTTTGATTGGAGGGGTTCCCGAGTGGCCAAAGGGATCAGACTGTAAATCTGACGGCTCCGCCTTCGAAGGTTCGAATCCTTCTCCCTCCACCATTTTCTAGGTACTAGGTAGCCTGTGCGGGCATCGTATAATGGTATTACTCCAGCCTTCCAAGCTGATAACGCGGGTTCGATTCCCGCTGCCCGCTCCAAAAATTAAGAGATGCTGATATAGCTCAGTCGGTAGAGCGCATCCTTGGTAAGGATGAGGTCGGCAGTTCGATTCTGCCTATCAGCACCAGTTGCTCTTAAGATGCTGCCTTTTATCTAAATATACGTTCGGTGCCATTGATTGGCATCGGATTTTTTCTGTATGCAGGTTTTCATCACCAAGAATCTTGGACTGAGGCAATACCATGGCTAAAGCTAAATTTGAACGTAACAAGCCCCACGTAAACGTGGGTACCATCGGTCACGTTGACCATGGTAAAACCACTCTGACTGCTGCTATCTCTCACGTACTGACCAAGACCTACGGTGGTGAGGCTCGTGACTTCTCTCAGATCGATAACGCTCCAGAAGAGCGTGAGCGCGGTATTACCATC
>NZ_JBFKLW010000110.1:0-4351 GCF_041630135.1 Shewanella sp. | reverse complement strand
CTCTGACGCCCTAAGACCACACCGCATTTATTTCGATGACCTCTACGTTGACCTGGTTGCCGCCGGTGAACATTCAGGCTCGCTTGACGTCGTTTTCGACCGCATTGCGACTTACAAGGAAAAAGCCGAAGCACTGAAGTCCAAAATCAAGAAAGCCATGTTCTACCCTGCTGCAGTGGTGGTTGTGGCTATTGCAGTGACCACATTACTGCTGCTTTTTGTGGTGCCGCAGTTTGAAGAGATTTTCTCGAGTTTCGGTGCCGAGCTCCCTGCTTTCACACAGATGATCATCAATATTTCCAGGTTTCTGCAATCTTCTTGGTACTTCTTCCTTACCGCTATAGTGGTATCAATATGGCTGTATGTAAGAGCACACAGAAATTCTCAGGCGGTCAGAGACAAGCAAGATGAGTTTGTGCTTAAAATACCTGTAATTGGAGAAATCCTCCATAAAGCAGCGATGGCTCGCTTTGCCCGCACCCTGGCCACCACCTTTGCTGCCGGTGTGCCCTTGATTGACGGTCTGGAATCTGCGGCGGGCGCCTCCGGTAATGCGGTATACCGCAAAGCACTGCTAAAAATCCGTACCGAAGTCATGGCAGGTATGCAAATGAACGTAGCCATGCGCACAGTGAACCTGTTTCCGGATATGCTGATCCAGATGGTGATGATTGGTGAAGAGTCTGGCTCGTTAGATAACATGCTTAACAAAATTGCCAATATCTACGAAATGCAAGTGGATGATGCTGTAGACGGTTTGTCGAGCCTGATTGAACCCATTATGATGGTGGTTATTGGCACCTTGGTGGGTGGATTGATTGTGGGCATGTATCTGCCAATCTTCCAGATGGGTAATGTTGTCGGATAACCCACTAATTTATGAAAGATTTCAATGACTGAATTTATATCCTTAATGAGCCAGTACCCCTGGCTCTTTATTTTGCTCGCATTCATCTTCTCAGCCACTATTGGCAGCTTTTTGAATGTCGTAATCCATCGCCTTCCGGTAATGATGAAAAGAGAGTGGCAGCAGGAATGTAATGCCTATCTTGAAGAATACCAGCCTGAACTGTTTAAAAAGCTTGGAAAAGCAAATCTGGAAAAAACCATAGATAGCTATCCCGAACGCTACAATCTGATCATGCCGGCCTCAACCTGTCCCAAGTGTGGCATAGGTATTAAACCCTGGCACAATGTACCGGTACTTGGCTGGGTCGTGCTCGGTGGCAAATGCGCCTCTTGTAAAGCACCTATCGCCAGTCGCTACCCCATCGTTGAAGCATTTACCGGCATAACTGTCGCGGCAGTCGCATGGCATTTCGGTCCAACATGGCAGTTTGCAACTGCAAGCCTGTTAACTTTTGGGTTAATAGCCATGTCGGGTATCGACCTTGATGAAATGCTACTCCCCGACAGTCTCACCCTGCCTTTGCTGTGGCTTGGATTGCTTATTAATTACCATGGTCTATTTATCAGTCTTGAGGATGCTCTGATTGGAGCTGTGGCCGGCTATCTGTCGCTGTGGTCAGTATATTGGCTATTTAAGCTCGTAACCGGAAAGGAAGGCATGGGTTTCGGTGACTTCAAGCTAATGGCACTGTTTGGCGCTTGGCTTGGCTGGCAAATGCTCCCCCTAATCATTCTGCTCTCAAGCCTGGTTGGTGCCGTCGTTGGCATTTTGATGATGGTTTGGAAAAGCCATAAACGCGAAAATCCCATTCCATTCGGACCCTATATTGCCGCAGCTGGGTGGATAGCCTTGCTATGGGGGAATGATATCGTCAACTGGTATCTGAGCACACTCTGATGGCCAGTTATTTGCTAGGTCTTACAGGTGGTATCGGCAGCGGAAAGACCACCGTTGCCAACCTGTTCCAAGCCCGTGGTATCAACCTGGTAGATGCCGATATTATCGCCCGAGAAGTTGTCGAGCCTGGTTCCGAAGGGCTTCAGGCGATAACCGAGCACTTTGGGGTAAGCATTCTGCAAGCCGATGGCACACTGGATCGTGCAAAGCTTAGAGAACAAATCTTTGCAGATGATAATAAACGATTGTGGCTGAACAACCTACTGCATCCCATGATCCGAAATACCATGCTGGCATCGGCACAAAAAGCTGAGTCTGCTTATGTGATTATGGTTGTACCCTTGCTATTTGAGAACGGATTGGATAGGTTAGTCGATCGTACCTTGGTGGTTGATATTTCACCTGAATTGCAAATAAACAGGACCGCCAAACGAGATAACGTGAGCGAAGTTCAAGTCGCCAGCATCGTCGCCAGTCAGATAAGCCGGGAACAAAGGCTTGCCAGGGCTAACGACATTATTGATAACCGGGGAGTGATGGCTGAGTTAGATGCGCAGGTAGAGCACCTGCACCAGAAATATCTGGCACTGGCAGCATCAAAAACAAAAAATGAATGAACTGATTTATGAGCAACCTCTGAATGAAAAAATCCGCAGTTACCTGAGGCTTGAATACCTTGCTCAGCAAGTTCAACATAATTTGGATAATGACCATCAACAGCGTTGCTTTTACCCACTGTTTTCACTGCTGGAACTGAATGAGCGCTGTGATTATCGCGGCGATCTGCTTAAGGAAATCGATAGACAGCTGTTTATACTGGCGAAATGGAAAGCACTTTCCCACGTTGATTCGGCTCAGGCACAAGAATTTATCGATGGACTGTCAAATGCCCGTGAGTCATTGCAAAACCCGTCTCGCGTCGGCAGCGCACTCAAACAAGACCGATTTCTTAGCGCCCTTCGGCAACGTTTTGGGATGCCCGGGGCTTGTTGTAACTTCGACTTACCTCAGCTGCACTATTGGCTAGCCAAGCCATGGGAAGAACGAAGAAGTGAATACCAGCAATGGGTAGAGCACTTTAAGCCGCTGCTTACCCCTGTCAGCCTATTGCTGTCACTCATCCGCAGTACAGCAGAATATCAGGATGCAACTGCTGCCGGCGGTTTTTATCAAGGCAATAATAACCAACCACTTTCGCTCATTCGTGTAAGCATAGATCCAGCTCAAGGCTGCTATCCCACTATCAGCGGCCACAAAACACGCTACGCGATTCATTTCGTGCAATTCGCTGATCAGCGTCATTCCGACAAGTCTATCACCTTTAAACTGGCGACCTGCGCCTGAAGGCCTTACCATAAGACCTTCACAATTTCGGGTTTGTTACTCCATATTAAAAGGTTGTTTTCATGACATTGACGGTTAAGTGTCCACAGTGCCAAAAGCCTGTTACCTGGGATGCCTCCTCCGCCTTCAAGCCATTTTGCAGTGAACGTTGCAAACTGATTGACCTGGGAGATTGGGCATCAGAAAAGCACGCTATTCCAGTAAAAGATGACATCAGCGAAGAGCTACTGGATCAGCTCGGCTATGATGAGGCTGACTTTTTTAAAGCCCCGGATTAATCCGACACTCATTCTCAATCTAAATACCAAAGAGTCGTTTTATGACCAAACGTGTTCACGTTGCCGTAGGCATTATCAAACAAGGCTGCCATATTTTGCTGGCCAAACGTCATGGCCATTTGCATCAGGGCGGAAAATGGGAGTTCCCGGGTGGCAAGGTCGAGGCCGGTGAAACCACCTCAGAAGCCCTCAAACGTGAGCTAAAAGAAGAAGTTGGCCTGATGGTACACTCCAGCCAACCTTATATGGAAATCAGCCACGATTACCCAGATAAGCATGTGCTGCTTGATATCCACCTTGTTGAAGACTTCAGCGGTGAAGCAAGCGGTATCGAAGGGCAACAAATAGAATGGGTGTCACTGCAGGACATCGGCACATATCAGTTCCCCGATGCCAATCAACCTATCCTCGATAAAGTCCTGCAAGACTTTACCTGAACTTTTTCCGCACAGTTGTTACGTCAGGAACGGCGTAACAACCTGAGTCTGCCAAAGTACAGATAAAGAAAAACCCCGACGTTGCCGTCGGGGTTCTCGTATTGGATGCCTGGAAATGTCCTACTCTCACATGGGGAGACCCCACACTACCATCGGCGCTACTGCGTTTCACTACTGAGTTCGGAATGGGATCAGGTGGGACCACAGTGCTATGGTTTCCAGGCAAATTTTGTTGCTGCCATTTAGTACCTGGCGGCGAATAATGGTGCTGATACCCAGAATCGAACTGGGGACCTCATCCTTACCAAGGATGCGCTCTACCGACTGAGCCATATCAGCAAACTCTTGGATTCGACTTTCATAGTCAAATCAGAATTGGGCGCTTGGCAATGACCTACTCTCACATGGGGAGACCCCACACTACCATCGGCGCTGCTCCGTTTCACTACTGAGTTCGGAATGGGATCAGGTGGGACCAGAGCGCT
>NZ_JBFKLW010000109.1:0-4377 GCF_041630135.1 Shewanella sp. | reverse complement strand
CCCACAATCTTGTCTTCGTCCACACCGCGGGACTTAAGCTCGTTTTTGTACCACTGCTCACAGGCCTTGGTTTCGGCCTTGGCGTTGGCACGGCGGCTCTCGATACCTGTCTTGACCGAAGCAATCTGGGCATCCAGCGCACCCACCACTTCCTGCCAGTAGGCATTCTTTTCCATCCGCGCTTCGAGGGACTCTTCCTTGGTCTCCTCCAGCCAGTCCTGATGGTCGCGGCCAAGCTGCTTAAGCTGATGTTCAATGGTCACCAAACGCTTACCGGCCAGTTGCTTACGCTCGGCCAGTGCCTTGTTGACCCTGTCCTGCTCGGCGCGCTTTTCATCGAATAAACGGCGCAGGTCTTCACGGGCATTTTTAAAGGCGGTGCGGGCAAAGGTGAGTTCGCGGGAGAGCTTTTCCAGCTCGCCGTTGATTGTCACCAGCTGCTCTTCGGCGGCTTCCTGCACTTCGCGGGCACTGCCCAGAGCTTCTTCGGCCTTGGCAAGACGGCTTCTGAGTTCCTGCTCACTCTGGGCATATTCGGGAATATCCAGCGCCTTTAAGTCCAGCCCTATGCCGAACAGGCTGTTACCGTCAGCGCCGCTGCTCGCGTTAAAGGGATGCAGATCGGTGCGGTGCAACAGCTCGGGAGCAATCACCTTACCCAGGTGCTCTTCCCAGCCGGGGGCTTCTTTACGCAGAAACTCCAGCAGGGTGTGCGACTGAGGAAACAGCATGGTCTTGAGCTCATCCAGCGCATTCTGGCGCTCGCTGACACGGATGCTGGCCAGACGCAGGGCTTCGCTGGCCTGATCGCGGCGGGAACGCAGACGACGCTCTTCCAGCGCCAGACGCTCCACGTTGGCGTTGCTGGCTTCCTGCTCTTCGTCGGCACGTTCAATGCGCTCATCGAACACCGCCAGATTGAGCTTTTCCTCTTCGGTGTAGGTCACCGCATCCTGGCGCAGCTTTTCTTCAGAAGCGGCGAGCTTCAGCTCATATTCTTCTTCACGGAAACGGTTCTTGCCTGCTTCCAGCTGATCGCGCCAGAACTGCTCAAGTTTCTCAAGATCGCTGCGGGCAGCTGCGGCCTGACGCTCACGGGCATCGCGCTGCTTATCCAGATCCTGATCCAGCACTTCCAGGTCGCGGTTTAACTGCTCAACAATCTTGGAGCGGCGGGCGTTATAGGCAGCCTCTACGTCCTGGTGTTTGTCGGTGAGCAGCTTATGGCGCTCGCTTAAGTTTTCAAGGTCGGTGCGCCACAGCGGCAGCTGCTCGAGATCGCCCTTTGCGGTTTCGATATCGGCATCGAGGAAGGCGCCGTGCTGATCTTCAATCACCTCAAGTTCGTGCTCGAACTTGCTGACGTCACCACGGGCGGCGGAGATTTCCTGGTTCAGCTCGTCGCGCTTTTCCTTCCACTCGTCATCGAGCTGGCGCAGGCGGAAGTTGTATTCCTTGGAGGCGGTCTGACAGCGATCCAGCCGCTCGGCCTCCAGCACTTCGTCATCCTTATAGCCCTTGTGCAGCCCGGCCAGACGCAGCTCGGCAGACAGCAGTTGATTGAACTCCTGCTCCAGCTTGTCGAACTCGGGGCGAATTTCTTCAAATCCGGCAATAAGTTGGCACTCGCGGATCCAGTTTTCCACCTGCTGCGGATTGATGCGCGAGGTCGGCGGATTTACACCGTCTTCTTCCAGAATGGCGGCAATCATGGACTTTACCGTTTCCATCTTGCCTTCTTTAGAGTGCACCGCTTTGGCGAGTTTTTCGATGTGTCTTAAGGTGTGCTCGGCGTCGCACAGGGCAAACTGGCGGGCATAGCTTCTAAGCTCAGCCCTGTTGGTGCCGCTCGACAACAGAGTGCGATCGTTTTGAATAATGGCACGGTATTCGCGGGTATTGAGCAGATTGGTGTGGGCAATGCCGGCACGTTTCATTTCACGGCCAAGCTCGGCGGCGGTGTGACACACCAGGGCATCGCCGTTACGGGCCTTCACATAGTCGTCCAACTCGAAGCCCTTGGCGATAAAGCGGTAACTGATACCCTTACCATCGCCGTTGGAGCTTAATACCGCCTGATACAAGAGGCCGTCGCCGCGGCGATATTCGTAAATGATATAGCTGCTGTCGTGGGGCAGGTACCAGCGCTCAAAACTGTCACGGGTGGAGGGCACCACCCGGCTTGGGTATTCGCCATAAAACACCGGCACCAGTCGCTGCAGTGTGGTCTTGCCCGAGGCATTGGTACCACAGATATTGGTATGGCCGTCGAGGGCCAGCTCGACCACCCCGGGCAGGTGGGTGTCGATAAGCACGATTCGTTGCAAGCTAGACATCTTTATCCTTAAAGCAAAGCGGCCGCAATCTGGCGGCAAGAGGTCGGGATCACGACCAAGGCCCATGGATGGAATACACGCGTTTAGAGGTAAACACCTGAGCGGATCGAACACACACGGGAAAGGATTATTAAGGTAAAGGAAAGCCCCGTGGATGGCAATCACACGGGGCCTTGAAGCGGCGTCATATCAGGCTTTGTGAGCTGTTTGGCGGGAATTTAAGCCAAGCTGTGCGTTACAGGGTGGCGCGGCGCTCTTCGTAGAACTGTGCCATGCCATCAAGGGCGGCTTCATCCAGCTGGCGCAGGCCACTCATCACCAAAGTCTTAACGCCGGTGCCAACCTGCTTGCCATCGCTGATAAGGGCAAATTCCAGGGTCACGTCACCGCGCTTGCCATCCACGCTGAGGCGGGCATCACTGAGCTCGAGCGCTACCGGTTCGAAATCCAGGGTGTTGAGATCAAATGCCATGCTCTCGTAGATCACCAGTGGGCGGTCGGGGTTAATCATTACCCCGTGCTCACGCATCATGGGCACCAGCACATGGATAAAGTTAAGCCCGGAGAAAGACACATAGCTGCGCACGAAAGACTCGATTTGGGTCTCGCATCGGCTCACCTCGCCCTGGCGGCTGACACTGAGATAGGTCTTGTCGCGACTGTCGCAGATAGGGAAACTGTCGCCCACTTCAGCCAGGAAGTTCAGGCACACGCCCTCGCCCACCATGCCTTCAAATTTGAATTGCATCTTCTGGCTCAGGCCATAGTGGCTCAGCACCAGTGCAAACAAAAGGTCGCCGGGCACGCAAAAGCGCTTGGCACTTTCGTCGTGAATAGGGTTGAAATCTTCTGCGACCCGCTTGGCAAACTCGCTGGCCTGAAAAGGAGAAATCGTTACTGTTTCATCAGTTTGAGTGAAAAAAGGATCGAGAAACATAGGCTTTGATACACCTGAAATCTTGTTGTGTCGTTTTTTTAGGCCAAGCAGTCTACCTCAATTATGACAATTAACTCACCCGATGACTTAGGCCACAGCGCTGCACCAGAACAGCCGGGATATAAAACCTGTTACGGCAAATGTTTACCTTTTTGATACAAAGGTAAAGAAATCAGAAATTAAGCTAGTCTTAAGCACGTTTCCCTAACCTTTGACAGCAAATGATAACTATTATCATTAACTGCAAAAGGAGAAACCATGACCACCATCACCAAGCCAGCTTTCATGCTGAGCCTGATTTCAAGCGCCCTGCTGGCCAGCTTTGCCGCCAATGCCGATATAGAGCAAATCCGCATTTTCGGTAAAAAGAACCCCATCAACACAGTACCGGGCAGTGCCCATCAGCTCAGCCAGGAAGAGCTGGATACCTTCAAGTATTCCGACATTATGCGCACCCTGGCCTCAGTGCCCGGGGTCTATATTCAGGAAGAAGAAGGCTATGGTCTGCGCCCCAATCTTGGCATGCGCGGCACGGGTCAGAACCGCTCAGAAAAGATAACCGTGATGGAAGATGGCGTACTGGCAGCGCCGGCACCTTATGCTTCACCGGCGGCCTATTACTTCCCAACCTCAGGTAGGATGCAGCAAATTGAAGTACTCAAAGGCTCTTCTACCGTGAAATACGGCCCGCGCACCACCGGCGGTGTGGTGAACCTGGTTTCCCGCCAAATTCCTGATACCGAACTGGCAGGCGCACTCGACGTCGCCCTGGGTCAGGATGGCTATGGCAAGCTGCACGCTCACGCCGGAGGTCAGGGCGAACGTATTGGTGCTGTGACCGAAGTGTATCGCTATCAGGCCGATGGTTTCCGTAATATCAATGGCGTTGGCGGTGATACCGGCTTTGTGAAAAATGATCTGCTGGCAAAAATCGCCATCGACAGCGCCAAAGATGCCAAGTATGCCCAGCGTCTGGAACTCAAACTCAAGTATGCCGATGAAGTCTCTGACGAGACCTACATGGGTCTGACCGATGCCGACTACGCCGCCAATCCTTTCAGCCGCTATTCAGCGTCACAAAAGGACGTGATGACCACAGAGCAT
>NZ_JBFKLW010000108.1:0-4841 GCF_041630135.1 Shewanella sp. | reverse complement strand
TGCCAGTACCCCATCAACCATCCAATACAGGTGTTTCATATCAATCCCCGTCAGGTGTAATGGCGCCATTATGCCAGATTGCCCACCGCAGGGGATTTGACAGAGCTCAGTATTTTTCCGATCCCGTACGTTAAAACGTCATTTGGCGGGATTCGAGCGACAGTAATGCGGATTTCATCTCAAGCCCCCAGGCATAACCGGTTAAGCTGCCACCTTTGCCTATAACCCTGTGGCAGGGCACTATAATGGCAATAGGATTGGCGCCATTGGCGGCACCAACGGCCCGCACCGCTTTTGGACGGGCGACGCGATTGGCAATGTCACTGTAGCTGCAAGTTTCACCGAAAGGTATGGCCGCCAGCGCCCGCCAGACATCCCGCTGAAAATCAGTGCCCTTCGGCGCCAGAGTCAGCTCGAAACCGTCAAGGCTACCGGCAAAATAGTCGTTAAGCTGTGCGCAGGCATCATGCAAATGCGCCTTCGCGGCCCTGATGCTATCGGCACTGGCGCCCTGCTCTGCCGTCAGCGTTGGCGATGCAACCAGATGCATCAGCCCTGCCGCGCTGGCTCCAAGCCACAGGGAACCAACCGGCGATTGAAGCTCGCAAAGGGCCACGCAAGGCGCCGGGGCAGCAAAGGTGAGCCTGGTTTGCTTGGTTGTCATACGCTTTTCCTTTTCAATATATTCACGAGCTTTCGCCAACGTTGACTCACAGCAGAGCACAGCGGCTGTTTCTCCGAGCGGCGTTAGTGCTGTGGTTTGGATGCCAAATCCAGATGCCACAGCGCCAGCGTTAAATAACTGCCCCAGGGCGATGCGCCCGCTATAAGCTCATCCAGGGCCAGCGTACGCGGCTGACGCTTACCGGCTTGACTGCTTTTTGCACTTTTATTGTTTGCAGCCTCTATCCCCAGCATTGCCAGTCGCTGCCGGACAACCAAATCCCCTGTCAGAAGCACATCCGGCTCGGATAAACCGCGCATACATGCATAGCTGACTGTCCATGGACCTATTCCTTTCAGTGCCAGCAGCGTCTGCGCGCTCGGCTCTGTGTCTCTGAACGCTGCTGCCAGTGCCTGCAGCGCAAGCTTTCGGGCGCCGGGCATTTTCAGGCTCTCGAGGCTCGCCCTCTCAACAGCCTCTGGCTTGGGAAACAAACGGCAGTGGCGGCCACCAAGCTCAATATATCCAGAGGATTCATCCACCAACTGATTCAATAGCTTAGTAGCCTGTACCAGGCTTACCTGTTGTCCTAATACAGCCCTGCAGCCTGCCTCAAATAAGCTCCCCGCGCCGGGTAGTGGCATGACTGGCAGTAAAGGCAGGTACGGCTCTGCGGCAGCAGATGTGGTGTCACACCCGGCCATGTCGCCGCCCGCATCCAACTTACTGCTGACGTTGCTCGCTGACATCCGGCGCACCACTGCGCCAATGTGCTCCGCAATCAGCGAAAGATTGGCATCTACATCGAGCACCCGCTTGATTTCACTGAGCCAATGACTCAGTTTACTGCTGTCTTTACCGGGATAGATGTGTACCCTCAGCGCATGCTTGCCCGGGATCAAACTGGCTTCAAACCATCCCTTATCGCCTTCAACTCGCAGCGTACGGCCATAGCAAGGCGTGCCATCTGCGCTGACAAACCACTCGGCACCTTCAATGGCCCGAACCATAAAAAACTGTCTCAGCGCCCTAAAATCATAGGGCGGCCTGAAGCCGAGCATCAGATAGAGCCCCTCACTTGGCGAACTAAACAGTTTGCTCGAGCGCGAAGATGCCCTCACCTGCCCCGGTGTCAGGTTCAACGTGGCCTTGAACACTTCATTAAAGCGGCGCAGTGAACCGTACCCTGCTGCAAAGGCGATGTCAGTAATGGGTAATTCTGTTTGATGCAACAATGCCTTGGCGAGCAGCAAACGCCGGTAATCACCGTAGGCCTTGGGTGACATACCCAATTGCTCATGAAACAACTTGCGTAAATAGCGGCTCCCCACCCCCAGCCTCGCCGCCAGCGCCTCCATGGCTGCGGTGCCGTCGCGTTCCTTTGCATTAAGGGCTCCTGTGTCTATCAGCGCCATGGCACGACTTAAGGTGGTTGCTGTACCGCGCCAGGGGGCTGAGCCCGGTGCGGACTCCGGACGGCAGCGCAGACAGGGGCGTAATCCGGCGGCCGCTGCAGCCTGCGCTGTCGCGAAGTAACGCACATTTTCTTCTTTGGGCGACGGCGCCGGGCACACCGGACGGCAGTAGATCCCAGTGGAAAATACGCCGGTAAAAAACAGCCCATCGAAGCGGGCGTCCCTGCTTAAACGAGCACGCTGACAGGTTTCGGAACTCGGCAGTGGCAAAGACATGGTCTTTCCTTGATTAATCGTACGTTTTCAGCAATGGCTTCACTCTACCTCAGGCACCAAATACCAACCAGCGGAAATCGGCCCTCAATATCAGATACTGAAAAAGCAACACCCAGTAAGTATTTGCGATATGCTGTGCCACCAGTAAATGCAACTCGTTATTCATTAAGACATTGCCATGAAAACCCTGTTTAGACTGTTCGAGCGCTGGACCACTGCCCTGCCCGAATCGGGTGCTTCGCAGCCACCATCAACGCTGTTTGCTTTTTGTCGTCATTACACCAAAGGCTTTGAAATTCCGCTCATTTGCATGTCGGTGCTCACCGCCATCCTCGCCATGCTCGAAGTGTCTCTATTCGGATTTATGGGGCAATTGGTTGACTGGCTTGCCAATAAAGACCCCGGCAGCCTGCTTCAGGATGAAGGCACTTATCTGCTTGGAATGACCCTGTTGGTGCTTGTTGCCATTCCTGTTTTGGTGCTGCTGCACGCGCTGATTGCCTACCAAAGCTTGCTGGGCAATTACCCCATGTCTATTCGCTGGCTTGCACACCGCTACTTATTGAAGCAAAGCATTGGTTTTTATCAGAATGAATTTGCCGGACGAATTGCGACCAAGGTGATGCAGTCAGCGCTGGCAGTGCGGGAAACCGTGATGAAGTTGCTCGATGTTGCCGTGTACATTCTGGTGTATTTCACTTCGATGCTGGTCATCATTGCCAGCAGTGACTGGCGACTGATGATCCCGATGTTGGTATGGCTTGGGATCTACATTGGCCTGCAGATTTACTTTATTCCACGGCTGAAACGCGTCTCTACCGAGCAGGCAGATGCGCGTTCCACCATGACCGGACGCATAGTTGACAGCTACACCAATATTTCAACCGTGAAGCTGTTTTCCCACACCCAGCGTGAAGCGGATTATGCCCGCGACGCCATGGGCGGCTTTTTGGATACCGTGTACCGGCAAATGCGCCTGGTGACAGGGCTTAATGTCAGCGTGCAAATCATCAACTATGTGCTGGTTTTCGCCGTGGCTGCTATCGCTATTGCGCTGTGGACCGAGCAAGCCATCACCATTGGTGCCATTGCCATTGCAGTGAGCCTGGCACTGCGCCTCAACGGCATGAGTCAGTGGATCATGTGGGAGGTCAGCTCACTGTTTGAAAACATTGGCACTGTGGTGGATGGTATGAATACCCTGTCCAAACCCACGCAAATTAAGGACGCCCCCAATGCCAACGCGCTGCAGGTCAGCAAAGGGGAAATCCGCTATCAGGGGGTGAGCTTCCACTATGGTGAAGGCAGCGGCGTGATTGAAGGGTTGGATCTCAATATCCGCCCGGGCGAAAAAGTGGGCCTGGTTGGTCGCTCCGGCGCCGGTAAGTCGACTCTGGTGAACCTGCTGATGCGCTTTTACGATGTTGAGAAAGGCGAAATCCGTATCGATAATCAAGCGATTCAGGAAGTTACTCAGGATTCGCTGCGGGCTCACATTGGCATGGTTACCCAGGATACTTCGCTGCTGCACCGCACTATTCGTGAGAACATCCTTTATGGTCGACCCGATGCCAGCGAAGAAGAGCTTAACAATGCCATCGACCGAGCTCAGGCACGGGAGTTTATTGAGCAGCTAAGCGATCCATCTGGCAACCATGGTTTGGATGCCATGGTGGGCGAGCGTGGCGTGAAGCTTTCTGGCGGTCAGCGCCAGCGCATCGCCATCGCCCGGGTGCTACTGAAAGACGCGCCCATTCTGATTTTGGATGAGGCCACCTCGGCGCTCGACTCGGAAGTGGAAGCGGCAATTCAGGAAAGCCTGTATCAACTGATGGAAGGTAAAACCGTGATTGCCATTGCCCACCGACTGTCGACCATCGCCGCCATGGACCGCCTTATCGTGCTCGATAACGGCAAAATCGTTGAACAAGGCAGCCACAAAGAGCTGGTCGCACACGGCGGGATTTACGCCCAACTGTGGGCACACCAGACTGGCGGTTTCCTCGGCACCGAGTAACAAAGCTTCGATAGAAAAAGCTCAGCCAAGGCTGGGCTTTTTATTACCCGCTGTTTTTATTCTCTTTTTGCTTCCTTTTGGGATTGGTGTACAAGCGGATGTGCCGCCAATCATTTTTATCATTGCCAGCAGTAAGAAGCGATTGAATAGCAGACGAGTTGGGATTCTGGTGACTTTCCAAAGCTGAAGCGACCCGGCAGGCGATGGATAGATCCAAATTGGGATACGCTTAGATACCGCGGGTAAACAAAATACCGAAAGAAAACACAAACCTGACCAGCAAAACCGAAAGCCCAAAAAGAAAAAACCACCCTATTGGGTGGTTTAATATTTGGTGGAGCTACGCGGGATCGAACCGCGGACCTCTTGCATGCCATGCAAGCGCTCTCCCAGCTGAGCTATAGCCCCGAAATCTTCGCTGAATTGGCAAAAACTTCAGAAATTGTGGCATCCCCTAGGGGATTCGAAC
>NZ_JBFKLW010000107.1:0-5032 GCF_041630135.1 Shewanella sp. | reverse complement strand
GGTGCCGCGAATAGGCGCGCTGCCTGATACGTGAAATACACAGTGATCTGAAGCTCTGATTCAACACCATAGACAACCACTAGCCACCAAGACACTAGACGACTGGTCTAATTATCTATATTATCGCCGCCATGAACACCAAAACCCAAGACACCCGGCAACACATACTCGACATTGGCTACCAACTGGTGGTCAGTAAAGGCTTTGCCGGTGTGGGCCTGTCGGAATTGCTGAAAACTGCCGAGGTGCCCAAGGGCTCCTTCTATCACTACTTCAAATCCAAAGAGCAGTTTGGCGAAGCGTTGATCCAGGCCTATTTCAGTGAATACCTGAACCAGCTCAACCAGTTGCTCGATAGCGCCCCCGGCAACCACTACCAGAAGCTGATGCACTACTGGCAGCACTGGAGCGAGCAAAACAGCTGTCAGGGTCAGGCAAGAAAATGCCTGGTGGTGAAACTTGCCGGTGAAGTGTCCGATTTATCCGAGCCCATGCGCTTGGCGCTGCTAAACGGCACCAATCGCATCATAGCGCGGGTGGCCGAATGTATCGAACAGGCGCGCTCTGCGGGCGAGCTTGGTATCAGCGACAGTCGCCAAACCGCCGAGCAGCTTTACAACCTGTGGATTGGCGCTAGTTTACTGAACAAAATACGTTTGGACGATGCCAGCCTGCAGCAGGCGCTGCTGACCACCAGACAGGTGTTGCAGCCCACCGCTTGAGCCGGTAACCAACCACAAGAATAATCCCAAATCCAAGCCGCTATTTCGATAGCGGATTTTTTGAAATAAACACTAGACGACTGGTCTAATTCAACCAAAGGACAGACTTATGACTGACTCCATCAACCGCCGCATCGTGCTGGCCTCACGCCCTGTTGGCGCACCTACCAGCGACAATTTCCGCTTGGAAACCCTGGCAAAACCCGAACCCAGGCAGGGTGAGGTGCTGCTGCGCACCATCTACCTGTCGCTCGACCCCTATATGCGCGGTCGCATGAGCGATGCCAAATCCTACGCCGAGCCGGTTGCTCTGGGCGAAGTGATGATTGGCGGCACCGTGTGTCAGGTCGAAGTATCCAACCACCCTGACTTTGCCGTGGGTGAGTGGGTGCTGGCCTACAATGTGGGCTGGCAAAGCTATGCAGTATCCGGCGCCGAGGGCCTGCTGAAACTGGGTGCCAAGCCAAGCCATCCATCCTACGCCCTGGGGGTTATGGGCATGCCGGGCTTTACCGCTTATATGGGCCTGCTCGACATTGGCGCGCCAAAAGCCGGTGAAACCATAGTGGTGGCCGCTGCCACAGGTCCTGTGGGCGCTACCGTAGGCCAGATTGGTAAACTGAAAGGTGCACGGGTGGTGGGCGTTGCCGGCGGCGCCGACAAATGTCGCCATGCCGTTGAAGTACTTGGCTTTGATGCCTGTATCGACCACAAGTCGGCCAACTTTGCCACTGAGCTTGCTGCCGCCTGCCCTGACGGTATCGATGTCTACTTCGAAAACGTCGGTGGCGCCGTGTTTGATGCGGTGATGCCACTTTTAAACACCGGCGCCCGCATTCCGGTATGTGGCCTGATTTCCCAATATAACGCCACCGAGCTGCCCGCCGGGCCAGACAGGCTGTCGCTGTTGATGGGACTGATATTGACCAAACGCATCAAGGTGCAGGGCTTTATCATTTTTGACGATTATGGCCACCGCTACGGCGAGTTCGAGCATGATATGAGCCAGTGGCTGGCTGAAGGCAAAATTCAGTATCGCGAACAGATTGAGCAGGGTCTGGAGAATGCCCCCGAGCAGCTGATTGGCCTGCTGGAAGGTAAAAACTTCGGCAAGCTGGTGATTCAGGTGAACCAGCCGCTGTAATCTGCAACTGCAGAGCCTGCCATTGTCACCACGGCAGGCTCTGTTCCAGTCACTGTTCTAGCCGCTAGCCTGATATAGCCGCTAGACCAGTGCGCCGCAGCAGTTGCTGCACTAAGGTCGCACGGGCGATGGGGCCACCCATCGCTTAACCGCTCAGCCGAGGGAATAAACAGCGGCTCTTCGGCCACCACAGTATCGTCAAAACCAAAGTACTGCTGTTTGCCAAAGGGGTTGTCGCTTGCCACTCCAGAGCTGGCGCCAGCACTGACGGCAGCCAAGCCATTAAATACCTTCCCCCGCTGCTTGCTGACACCTAAGTGAGTCGCGTCGGATTGACCGCTTAAGCGGCCGTCGAACTGGATAGACTCGAAGGCTAAACCGCTTTTTACAAGTCTGGCATCCGCGCCCTTAAGGTCGATATGAATACTGCAAAGCTCGGCCCTGTCGGTGCTGAACAGATGCTCGGGGGTGGGGCCTTGGGTGATTGAAGCCGCTATGCGATTCGAGTAACGTGTTTAACCGACCACGAAGGACAGTCAGTTGAGAAGGAAACCCCATGCCCCAG
Organism: Shewanella sp.; assembly: GCF_041630135.1. Taxonomy (GTDB): domain Bacteria; phylum Pseudomonadota; class Gammaproteobacteria; order Enterobacterales; family Shewanellaceae; genus Shewanella. Next base: position 2,601 of record NZ_JBFKLW010000107.1, on the reverse strand, counting down.
ATATTCTCCATAGCCACAACGCCCGCCATCGTGCTGCTGGTGTGTGCTGGCTTTGGGGCAGCGTTTTACTACCTCCGTAAAGCCATGCTGCTGCAAAACAACCTGCTTGCGCATATTCAGCGTCAGCATTCCAACGATTGGCAAAGGTTCATAAGCCAAGGCAAACTCTGTGGTGACAAGCACAAATGGGCCAGGCACCTCGCACTCGAAGCCCTGCGCGAAGGCAAATTCGCATCCAAAGCAGACGAAGTGCTGAGCCAGGGAGCTGCAGATATCAAGCGTCACCGGCAATGGGCGTTATTAGGTTTTATCTTCGCCCTTACCATGTGCCATTTGCTAACGGCCTAACGGTAAATAAGTAAATTGATAGGCACCAATTACAGCAGCAAGGTATACCAAAGACCGCACCCGCGCCGTGCTTAAAGTGCTGAGCGCGGGAGTATTGGCTGGCTAATCAACCTGCTTAAGCTGTGCCTTCAAGCCGGGTTAATGCAGTGCTTTGTCGGATGACTCAAGCGGCAGTTTGGCGACTATGGCATTGTCGTCATCCAAGCCGATTTTCTTAAGCTCAATCAGAATGTTGGCCATAGGCACTGCGGTGGCAATCAGGGTTTTTAGGCGGGTTCGCTCGCTGTCGTTAACGTCTCTGACCCACAGGCTGACTCCGATATGTATACCTTTATCAGTCAGCTGCCATGCATGGAGGCTGCCGATGGCATGCACCTTGTCATCCGCCAGCAACTGCTGACGCAACACCGCCAAATCCAGCTCTTCCGGTACAGCCTGCATCAACACCCGGCAGGCTTTGGCCAGCAGCACCACCCCATGGTAAATCACATAGGCGGAGATAATCGCCGTCACGATAAGGTCGGCGATATACCAGCCAAACAACATGATAAAACCGCCGGCGATAATCACTGCCACTGAGGCCATGGCGTCCGACACATTATGGATAAAGGCGGCGCGCAGGTTCATGTTGTCTTTGGCACCGGCCTTGAGGGTCAAAAGCGCGGTGGCGATGTCGATAACAAGCGCTATGCCTGCCACCACAAAAATAATGAAGCCGTCTACCGGGGTGGGATTCTGATAGCGCTGCCAGGCTTCCAGCAGCAGATACACCCCGACTATGATCAGCGTCAGGCTGTTAAAGGCGGTGGCAAGGATTTCGGCCCGGCCATAGCCAAACGAATAGCTGTCGTTGGCCGGTTTGCGGCCAAGTTTTCTGGCAATCAGCGCCACCAGAATGGCACCGGCGTCGCTTAAATTGTGCAGTGCATCGGCCACCAGCGACAAGCTGACCGCCAGGACCCCACCAATGACCTGAGCCACTGTGAGCAAAACATTGATAAAAATAGCGATATATAGATTCCTGTCGCTACCGCCTGCATGATTATGGGTGTGACCCATACTCACCTCCAGAAACTCGATTAAAAAGATACTCAGGGTGAAAAAAATGAAGGAGCATCCCGCTCCTTCGAGCCAAAACGGTTCTCACACTCTGTAATGCTTTGAGCAAGGCAAATCACGGCAACAGCAAAATGGGAAATCTGTTGCTGCACTTGTCTTTGGCGCTCAAAAGCAAGCGGAAACCCTGGCCAAATACCTGGGTCCGGCGGTTAGGCGGTGCCGAAACAAGGGCCTCCCTGGCAAACTCAGCGCCAAGCTGGCAGTCCGTGACCGTCAGTTCGGCTCTTCAAACTCGCGCTCATCGCGCCGGTACAGCGCCATGTAAAGGGTCGGCAACACCAGCAGCGTCAGCGCCGTCGAGCTGAACAGCCCGCCGATAATCACCACCGCCAGCGGCTGTTGAATTTCGCTGCCAACACCAGTTGAGAGCAAAATCGGAATAAGCCCCAGCGCCGAGGTCAGCGCCGTCATCAGCACCGGCCGCAAACGAGCGGCTGTGCCTTCGTACACCGCCTGATACAGGTCTTCACCACCGGCGCGGCGCTGATTGATGGAGTCCACCAGCACCACGCCATTGAGCACGGCCACGCCAAACAGGGTGATAAAACCGATGGAGCTGGGCACCGACAGATAGGTGCCGCTGACATAGAGCGCCACCACGCCGCCAATCAGCGCCAGCGGCACGTTGGCCATGATGAGCCCCACTTGCTTGAGCGCGCCGAAGGAGAAGTACAGCAAGAGCGCAATCAGACCTATGGACACAGGCACCACCAGCATCAGCTTGGCCTGGGCCCGCTGCTGGTTTTCGTACTGACCACCCACACTGACGGTATAACCCGGCGGCAAATCGGCCTCAGGCACCAGGGCGTAGATGTCTTTCACCACCGAGCCCATATCACGGCCGGAAACGTTGGCCTGCACCACCACCCGGCGCTGCACATCGTCGCGGCGAATATTGGGCGGCGCCATTTCCACCACCACATCGGCTACCTCACCCAGACGTACCCGGGCGCCGTTGGCACCAACCAGCAAGAGATCCGCTATGGCATCTGCACTGGCACGGGTGTCGGCCTTAAGGCGCACATTGATGTCGTAGCGGGCGTTGCCGTCAATCACCTGCCCGGCGGCGCTGCCACCAATGCCGGTGCTGACGAGGTTCATCACCTCATCCACGCTGATGCCGTAGCGCGCCAG
>NZ_JBFKLW010000106.1:0-5160 GCF_041630135.1 Shewanella sp. | reverse complement strand
TGTGGGGCAGGAAAAGCAGCGCAAACAATAGCACTATTCTCAATGGCATAACTCAGATTGGCTTGGTCAGTTTCTCTGAATTATAGACGTGGTTTTAAAAAGCTATCAGTCGCTGACAAGCTCGCTGCGGCTGCCATCAAACTTGCCCCGCAGTAGTTTGCCGTCTTCCACCGATAATAATTCCCCGGACTTGCCCAGTTTAATCGATGAATCGATGGCAATGATGCGGTTGTTAAAAAGCCCGAGCACCCTCTCCTGTGAGGTGTGGCCAACCACTATGTGGTTTACCCCAAAATGTTTCAGCAGCCCATCAATCTGCTCCGAGCTCAGCTCATCTTTGAAGTAGCCTCGATACCAGGTGGGGCCGCCTTTGAAAAACAAAAAGTTAAGCAGCGGATTGGCTTTCAGTTCGGCCCGTTCATCGTCGATGTGCTTACGGTAAAGGTCGTTGGCCTTACCGATACTCAGGCCCCGTTCGAGCCACTCGGGGCTGATGCCGCCGTGCATAAACAGCATGTCGTTGACTATGGCGACGGTGTTTTTGCTGCGAAGCCATTTGCCGATTTCTGTGTCCTGGTCGTAAAGCGCATCGTAACTGCGGCCAATCAATTCGCTGCTCTGCTGATAACGTTCATGGATGTAGCGCAGATCTCCCTGCAGTACCATTTGTTCATGGTTACCCATAAGCAGATGCATCATGCCACCGGCATCGCGGGCCTGCTTATCCAGACCGTACATAAACCACAGCACTTCATTTATCTGATGACCACGGTCAAACATATCGCCGGTCATCACCAGATGGCCTTCTCCCAGTGCCCAGCGATTATTTTCATCTATCACCTTATGGGCACGGAGCAGCTTAAGCAGCACATCGTATTGGCCGTGCACGTCACTCAGGGCTACCACGTGGCGTACATCGCTGAAGCTGTCGGCATCAATGGAGTAGGGGGCGTGCAGCAGTGGCTGGGGCAATTCGCCGCAGTGTTCTGGGCGGGTTAACTGACCCGTGCCCGGTGTTTTTTTCAGTTCGCTGTTACAGATCCACAGGGCATCGGCACTGCTGTGCTCATTGTCTATGACGTAGGGGCCATCGTGAAAGACAGTGGTTGTTTCAACTTCTGCCTGTACGGTGAAAGTGACTAAGGCTACGCCAAGCACCAAAGCAAGCCCTACCCCGTTAAAAACTGAAGCACACACAGCAGACCTCTCATATTCCGTTAATAGTTTTGCAGCTGATTATACCCGTCAAGCTGCCCTTGGCAGCGAATGGCATGATGAAAAAAGGTACGGCTGATAAACGACAGCCGTCAGCAATAATTTGGCCTAAATAAAAAAGGAGACCCTGAGGTCTCCTTTTTTGTGCATCACAAGATTATTTGGTCATGCGCTTGTACTTGAGGCGGTGCGGCTCAACCACATCGGTGCCGTAGGTGTTCTTCAGCCAGGTAGAATACTCGGTGTAATTACCTTCGTAGAAGTTCACCTGACCCTCATCGCGGTAGTCGAGGATGTGGGTACAGATACGGTCGAGGAACCAACGGTCGTGCGAAATCACCATGGCGCAGCCGGGGAATTCCAGCAGGGCTTCTTCAAGGGCACGCAGGGTTTCCACGTCCAGATCGTTGGTGGGTTCGTCGAGCAGCAGCACGTTGCCGCCGGCCTGCAGCAGCTTGGCCAGGTGCACACGGTTACGCTCACCACCGGACAGGGTGCCGATGATCTTTTGCTGATCCGCACCACGGAAGTTAAAGCGGCCGACATAGGCGCGGCTTGGTATTTCCATATTGTTGATGCGCATGATGTCCTGGCCACCGGAAATTTCTTCCCAGATGGTGGCCTTGTTATTCATGGAATCACGGAACTGCTCAACCGAAGCCAGTTTCACGGTTTCACCGATATCGATTTCACCGCTATCAGGCTGCTCTGCGCCGCTCAGCAGGCGGAACAGGGTCGATTTACCTGCACCGTTGGCACCGATGATGCCCACGATGGCGCCCTTGGGCACCGAAAACGACAGGTTGTCGATAAGCACGCGGTCGCCGTAGCTCTTGGTGAGGTTACGCACCTCAATCACCTTGTCACCAAGACGCGGTCCGGGCGGAATAAACAGCTCGTTGGTCTCGTTACGGCGCTGGTAGTCAGAGCTGTTGAGCTCTTCGAAGCGGTTCATACGGGCCTTGCCCTTGGACTGGCGGCCTTTGGCTCCCTGACGCACCCACTCAAGTTCCTTGGAGATGGTCTTCTGGCGGGCGCTTTCGGTGGCGGCTTCCTGCTTCAGACGGGCTTCTTTTTGCTCCAGCCAGCTGGAGTAGTTGCCCTGCCATGGGATGCCTTCGCCGCGGTCGAGTTCCAGGATCCAGCCGGCGGCATTGTCGAGGAAGTAACGGTCGTGGGTAATGGCCACTACGGTACCTGAGTATTCCTGCAGGAAGTGCTCAAGCCAGGCAACAGACTCGGCGTCCAGGTGGTTGGTTGGTTCGTCCAGCAGCAGCATCTCGGGCTTTTCAAGCAGCAGGCGGCAGATGGCCACACGGCGGCGCTCACCACCGGACAGCACTTCAATCCTGGCATCCCACTCCGGCAGACGCAGGGCGTTGGCGGCGCGCTCGAGGATGTTATCCAGGTTGTGGGCATCCTGGGCCTGAATAATGGCTTCCAGCTCGCCCTGCTCCTTGGCCAGGGCGTCGAAGTCGGCGTCCGGCTCGGCATAGGCGGCGTACACTTCATCCAAACGGGTAAGGGCGCGCTTGGCGTCGCCAACGGCTTCTTCGATGGCTTCACGCACTGTCTGGTTAGGGTCAAGTTGTGGCTCCTGTGGCAGGTAGCCAATCTTGAGACCGGGCATGGGGCGGGCTTCACCTTCGATTTCGGTGTCGATACCGGCCATGATGCGCAGCAATGTGGATTTACCCGAGCCGTTCAGACCCAGAACACCAATCTTGGCGCCGGGGAAGAAGCTTAGGGAGATGTCTTTAAGGATTTGCTTCTTGGGCGGCACGATTTTGCCAACCCGCAGCATGCTGTAAACAAACTGAGCCATGTCGTCTCTCTGCGATTTACAAATAGAATTAAGCACTGAAAATTGGCCGAAGTTTACCAAGTCAGGGCGTTATTCTCCAGATGGCGATGTGAAATCACATTCAGCAATCGGGTTGTTTTGATGATGAAACACAGTCATCGGCACTGAGACGGATTTTCATCATATTGCGGCTGGGATTGTGATCGATAGCAGAGTAGAATACCGCGCAACCCTACCTATAAGATTTGCCAGCTGGAGTGACCAATGCTGAAGAAGACCATGAATATTGCCGACTATGATCCCGAGCTGTTCAAGGCGATTGAAGACGAAACCCGTCGTCAGGAAGAGCATATCGAGCTTATCGCCTCTGAGAACTACACCTCTCCCCGTGTAATGCAGGCTCAGGGCTCACAGCTGACCAACAAGTACGCCGAAGGTTACCCCGGCAAGCGTTACTATGGTGGTTGCGAGTATGTCGACATCGTGGAAACCCTGGCCATAGAACGCGCCAAGGAACTGTTTGGTGCAACCTTTGCCAACGTACAGCCACACTCCGGCTCTCAGGCCAACAGTGCCGTGTACATGACCCTGCTCAAGCCAGGCGACACTGTACTGGGTATGAACCTGGCCCATGGTGGTCACCTGACCCACGGCTCACCGGTTAACTTCTCCGGCAAACTGTACAACATCATTCCTTACGGTATCGATGAGACCGGCAAAATTGACTACGACGAAATGGAACGTCTGGCCGTTGAGCACAAGCCAAAGATGATGATTGGTGGTTTCTCTGCCTATTCCGGCATCGTTGACTGGGCGCGCATGCGTGAAATCGCAGACAAGATTGGCGCATACCTGTTTGTGGACATGGCCCACGTGGCCGGTCTGGTCGCCGCCGGTGTGTATCCAAACCCGGTGCCACACGCGCACGTAGTGACTTCTACCACCCACAAGACCCTGGCCGGTCCACGTGGCGGTATCATTCTGTCTGCTGCCAACGATGAAGACCTGTACAAGAAGCTGAACTCAGCTGTATTCCCAGGTGGTCAGGGCGGCCCGCTGATGCACGTTATCGCCGGTAAAGCGGTAGCCTTCAAAGAAGCGCTGGAGCCAGAATTCAAGGTATACCAGCAGCAGGTTGTGGTGAATGCCAAGGCCATGGTGGAAGTGTTCCTCGAGCGCGGTTACAAAATCGTGTCTGGCGGTACTGATAACCACCTGATGCTGGTTGACCTGATTGGCCGCGACCTGACCGGTAAAGAAGCTGATGCCGCTCTGGGGGCTGCCAACATCACAGTGAACAAGAACTCAGTGCCAAACGACCCACGCTCTCCATTTATCACCTCCGGTATCCGTATCGGTACTCCAGCTATCACCCGCCGTGGCTTTAAAGAAGCCGAGGCCCGTGAGCTGACTCACTGGATCTGTGATGTACTGGACAATGCCAAAGACGAGAGCGTGATTGCCCGCGTGAAAGGTCAGGTGCTGGAACTGTGCAGTCGTTTCCCTGTTTACGGTTAACCTTTTAACCTGAATAGGATAAACTCATGGCCGCTGCGACAGCGGCCATTTTTATTTGTATTGCTGTTCAATTTGCCCTTCAATCAGCTCGCCAGGAGGCCCCATGCACTGTCCATTTTGCAACGCAACCGACACCAAGGTGATCGACTCCCGTCTGGTGGGAGAGGGACATCAGGTAAGGCGTCGGCGGGAGTGCACTGAATGCCACGAGCGCTTCACTACCTTTGAAGGCGCCGAACTGGTGATGCCGAGGGTCATCAAGCGTGATGGCACCCGTCAGCCATTCGATGAGGAAAAGCTGCGCAGCGGTATGCTCAAAGCCGTTGAAAAGCGCCCGGTATCCATCGATCAGATTGACCAGGCAATGAACAAGATTAAGTCAACCCTACGCGCCACCGGCGAGCGCGAAGTGCCCTCTGAGATGGTTGGCAACCTGATGATGGACAGCCTGATTGAGCTGGATAAAGTGGCCTATATCCGTTTTGCCTCCGTATACCGCGCCTTTGAAGATGTTTCCGAGTTTGGTGAGGCCATTGCCAGGCTTCAGAAGTAAGCACTGCGGCGGACTGTATCCATGAGTAATAACAGCGTTTTTTCCGCTCTTGACCGCGCCATGATGGCCC
>NZ_JBFKLW010000105.1:0-6158 GCF_041630135.1 Shewanella sp. | reverse complement strand
TTTGGTTCGCCCTAACAGCATTGAGTTCTGGCAGGGGGGCGAACACCGGCTTCATGACCGCTTTCTGTATAGCAAAAACAGCAATGGCTGGCTGATTGACCGGCTGGCGCCCTAAGGGGTTGCTTCGGTATACATTGGTGTGATGTTTCCGGCAAGCAGACCTTTTTTGTCTGTTGGAGCGCCGCGAGTGTAGATGCTGCGAGGATGAACACCTTCGTTTCATCCTCGTCGCATAAAAAGTATAAGTTCCTGTCAATGTTAACCCATTATATTTTGGCCATTTTCTGATCTGCCGACATTAGTTACTTCTCTAGTGAGTCCCAGGATTGGATTAATGCCTTCAGATTGATGTGCTTTATTGCAAGCAATAGACAGCCAACATCGGCATTTCGGTCTAGAGTATTATCAGACTTGCACTTCCGGGACTTGCAAAGCCAGTGGCTAACCTTGCAAGATACATAAGTAATTACGTAAATACACAAGGAGATTAGTGATGATTATCCGTGCTCTTTCTGCTGCCGCCCTGATGGTGACGAGCCTCAGCGCTTTTGCCGCCTGGCAGGTCAACAGCGATGCCTCCAACGTCAGCTTCGTGTCAGTGAAAAAAGGCGATGTGGGCGAAGTACACAGATTCAAAGCGCTCGAAGGCAGCCTTAATGACAGTGGCGACTTCAGCCTCAGCATTCCTCTGGCGTCGGTTGATACGGGCGTAGAAATTCGTGACGAGCGCATGAAAAGCATGTTGTTTGAGGTAGAACAATTTCCCTCACTCACACTTTCTGCGAAGATAGACTCGGTAGCGGTGGATGCGTTGCCGGTAGGACAACTCCTCCAACTCGAATTACCTGCTGAAATTACGCTGCACGGTAAAACTGACCGGGTGAATGTGGACGTCACAGTTGCGCGTCTTAGCGATGAGCGCATGTTGGTAAGCAGCCGGGGTATGGTGATGGTTAACGCCGGTAATTTTGGTTTGACTGCCGGGGTTGAAAAGCTGCGTGAAGTCGCAGGTCTGTCCGCCATCAGCAAAGCTGTACCGGTCTCTTTTATGTTGTTGCTTGAAAAATAAACGGATTGCTATGCTTTAAGGAAGAAGACTTGAATTTGTTCCATAATACATAAGTTGTCGGGAGCAGTTCCGACCAAGACGTGCAATACAGGATTTGACATGGTCACAGATAAAGACGGTTATATGCATCTCGTTCAATACCTGACAGAGAATCTTGGGCTGTTTGAAACTCCTGAGGGACGCGGGCTGTCTGATGAGACCGTTATGGAGTTGTTTGAAGAGCAATTGTCCGCGCAGATTATTATGGTCTGTGGCCAAAATCCTGAGCTGAGTTTTTCTCAGCGCAATATGATCATTCGGGAGGTGGATGCCATTGTGTACGATCTCGAAGAGATATTGGCACATGTAGGTAAGAAGAAAGCCACGCCGGAGCAAACGCACTTTATTGCGGACTTCTCGGGGCTTATCAAAAACCTGTTTGATCAGGAAATCGTTAAGCTCATCGCCTGATGTTTTCCCGTCGTGGCTCATTGTCTTAGGGAGGGGTCATGATTAGCATTGAAACCGGATTCGAACACGACACTCTGGCCGTCCGTGCCCAGGGTGTTATCTCTCCTGAAGATTATACCGAGGTGTTGGTGCCGGCATTGGAAGCGGTCCTGCGCGACCATGCTTCGGTCCGCCTCTGGTATCAAATCGATGATAAATGCCGCGGCATGCGACTGTCCTCTCTATGGCAGGACTTTCTGCTGGGTGTATTTCACCTTGATGATTTTCGCTGTGTGGCTATCGTTACCGACCGCGGGCTGTTCAGGCGAATGGGTGAGCTCATCGCGTTGTTTTTGCCGTGTCCGGTTAAGGTCTTTGCGCTGAGCGAGCAACATCTTGCCCGCGAATGGCTGATGCAATAAAGCTGATTGCTTTTATCCTGATTGGTAATTACAGCGGCTTTCCGTTATGGTGGTTGTAATCAGACACCATGAGTACCTTTTTGTAATCATTACGTTTTCAGGATGTTATCTATGTTTCGAATCGGGATAGCCCTCATTGTTTTATTTTTGTCGGCATCGGCGCTGGCCGATAAAGCCGTCGTTGGTCAAACCACAGAAATTCAACTGTCGGCAGCTGGCTTTGCCATGACTGCCAGGGTTGATACCGGCGCATCGGTGAGCTCCATTCACGCCTTCAATATTGAGGTAATAGGTGGTGCCGGCAGGAAGATGAAGGATGATATTGGTAAGCTGGTACGCTTTTCAACCGAAAATGGCAAAGGTCAGGTCCAGCGTCTCGAAGCACGCATTGTGAAAGTGAGCACTGTGTCAAACTCTCAGGGTACCGAGAGCCGTTATACAGTGGAGCTTGAGCTTGTCCACGATAAAGACGTGCGAAAAGTCCGTGTAAATTTGAGAGACCGTGGCCATATGGATTACAAGTTGCTGCTGGGCCGCAACTGGCTGGAGGGTAATTATCTCGTTGATGTTGCAGAACAGAATGTGATTGGTCCGCGTGCGCCTATTCATATCGTAGAAGCGGATTTGACCATAGACACCCGCATCGATACTGGTGCAGTGGAAAACAGCCTCCATGCGGTTGATCTGGAAATTGAAAATGAAAACAAAACCGATATGGATGCCAATATTGGTAAAAAAATCAGTTTTACCACCGCGAATGAGAAAGGCCAAACCCGGCGGGTTTACAGCCGGATTATTGAGACTTCACTCATTCGGAATGCCCAGGGCAGTGAAATTCGTTACATGGTGGAGTTGACCTTGGGTGAACCTGGTAAAGAGTTCAAAGTGAAAGTAAATCTCAAAGACAGAACCGAGATGACCCACAAATTGTTAATTGGTCGCAACTGGTTACAAGGACACTATCTGGTCGATGTCAGCCTTTGAGTAATTCGCCAGTGGCAGTTCGCATTCGATTAGACTTGTGATTGCTATCGTTGGGAGTAACCTCAATTTGCCGGAAAAATGCGTTGCAAGCCAATTGGACAGATCATCAAGTTCATTTGTAATCGCAGATGGGCTGACTCCGTGACGTTCAAATCGTATAAGGCAATCAGTGTCACGTTGTTGAACCTCTATGCTTATACGAGCATCTAATTTTGAGTGCCCATTAGTGATATCCAGACTTATCAAAAGACGTACCAGACTATGTGCAAGCATACCCAGTTGCCAAGGTTCCAATGCGACCATCAGCTTATGTTCGCCGGAAAGCGAAAGATGAACCTTGTTGCTCTGGAGTTGATGGCTGAACAAGGTTTCCAGGGCTGTAAGAACTTCCAAAGGTGCGGCGGCGTTACTGCCCCGAAACTTCATTGCGACGCTATCTAATTCCCTTAGCCGTTTAGCTTGCTCGGTCATTGCGATTCGTACGGTATCAAGTTCAGTTTTATTGTCACAAACTTTGGCCAGCAGCGTATTTTGCTCGTTGACCATAAGACTTACGATCGCTCTGTTCCACGACTTCACTAAACGACGTTCTGTCTGCCAGGCTCGTTCTCTATCGTCTGCATATATCGTATCTGAGTCATATTGATTCAGTGAAAATTCCGCCTGTCTGAGCAGTGAGTCCAGGCTTGTTATCTTTTGGGTACTTTCATAAAGTTCGGATTCGAGTTTTGTAATTCTCTGCGTCAGTTCGTTTTCGAGTCGTTTTCTGCTTTGAATGTCAAAGGCGATGGCACCAATGCCCCGCAGATTGTCATCTTCGTCTCTGATGGCAAACTTGGTTATCTGAAAATTCAGTTCCCCTAATCTGGTGGGCAAAACTTCTTCATAATGTAAGGGGGCATCCTGGTTAATGACCCTTTGATCTGACTGAGCATAGGATTGCACTAAATCTGAAGAGAATAATTTTTGATCAGTTGCGCCTATTATTCTTGAGCGATCCAATCCTATGGTTTCGCAAAATTTATCATTTACTAGTATGTACCGACCGGATATGTCTTTTATGTAGATGATATTGGGTGAAGATTTAAGTAAAGCAAGCAGATGTTCCCTATGGGTCAATAAATCCTGTTGTGCTTCGCGCTGTACTTCCAACTGTTGTTCCAAGGCGAGATTAGATGCATCCAAACTTGCCATGGCTACTTCAAGCTGATGTGATCTGGCAACAAAGGCGCTGGCAAGAATGCCAATTTCGTCCGGTCGCGATGAGGCTTCCAATTCGAGATAAGCTGCATCGTTTGACTTAAGAGCAGTAACCATACGCCCCAGCGGACGAATAAAGAGTTGTCTTTGGATTAAATACATTAAGCCCAAGGCCAAAAATTGCGCCAACAATAAATATAAACCGGCTCGCTCAGCGAGTAATAATGCCTCGTGTTTGAACGAAGTCTTAGGGGTGACTGTAATTACTTTCCAAAATGTAACTGGCATTCGGTAAACAGATACCAAGCTATTTTCATTAAGCACCGGATCTGACGCAAACTCCAATGTGCCCAGTAGCTGTGCTGTTTTTTGCTGTGTTCTGGCACCATTATTTATAATGGCTTCGAACATATTTCTATTGTGGGTTCCACGCTTTAATGCCATGGAAGAAAACTGCTCCTGCGTTATCAAAAGGTGTTCTTGGGATTCGGCAATAAATTGTTTGTCGGCGGTAATGATCAAATTCTGCAGTGATTGAAACTCACTAAAATAACTGGCTAAAGCAGCAAGACTGGTTTGAGAGACATTTTGTGCCGCTTCCCCATCCCCAAAAGCACCAGACAGTGGAAAAGACAAAACTTGATTGAACTGATCCAGTAACATCACGTAGCCACCCATTTCATGGCTGGCATCGTTAACTAGCTGTGTCAGGCTTGAAAGGCTGACATCGACAGTTGCAGCTCCTTTAAACTCATGATCTTGCCAAATGGGTACAGACGCAGTGACCATGGATTCTTGTGTATGAGGATCAATATATGAGGGTGACCAAAATACTTTCCCAGCGGGAAAAAGACGTGTTGGCTTATACCAATTTTCATCTTGGTATCCACTGCTGACATTATTGTAGCCGTCATTTTTTCGAAGTTGTCCAAGTAGATCTTTTACCCAAAATAAGCTTCTGGCAGAGGGTTCATCACCCAGAGGGAAAGAGGGGTCAGGCCAGATGCCGCCGCCGGCTATAACTTCCCTGTGTTCCGGCAGGGATAAAAGACCCGGAATTGTTTCATCAATAACGTGAACAGCATTTCGTTGTGTGCCAGCAACGTCAGCAATTGCTGTTACCAAGGTCTCCAGACGAGCCGTAAGTTCATGGAGTTTGGCCAGCATCAACTGACCTTGAGAGAGATTAAGATTTAGTTCCTGCTGAAATCTTTCTTCTTTAAGAGAACCAAGCATTATCCAGACTGTGATAATCAACAGTATCGCGGCCACAAGTGTTTGTACCAGTCCAACCTGAAAGGGCAGACTGTTGCGCCACTTGGGATGGATTTGCCGTGACACAGAGGCCTTGGATTGATTCATGGCTGAGCCGGTTCCTTGGGCTTACTGGGTGTCCAAAGGTGTTAGTCTACTGGATAATCTGTTGTTTGCCATTAGCTTAAAGTAAAAAAGGCACCCGAAGGTGCCTTTGGGGGCCAACCTAGATTTTAAGGCCGACCAATAACTGATCGAGTTTTTCAGCTGTGGCATGCAGTTCATCACAGCCGGACACCGATTGATTGGCCGATTGTTCCACATCGTGTGACTGATTGCGAATTTCCATCAGGTTTCCTGCAATCTCATTAGCTACTGCAGACTGTTCCTCTGCCGAGGTAGCAATGAGCACACTCATATCAAACACTTTGGCACTATGATGAGCGATACTGTTTAAGTCCTCACCTGTTTTAATCACGTGCTTTTTGCCTTCATCGGCTTGATCTACGGTGCGTGCCATTACCTGGGTAAGGTTTCGTGAACCGCTTTGCAAGGCTTCGATCATAGATTTGATTTCTACCGTGGCCGCCTGTGTGCGGCCCGCGAGGGTACGAACCTCATCTGCCACCACCGCAAAACCACGTCCTTGTTCACCGGCACGGGCCGCTTCGATGGCAGCGTTCAGTGCAAGCAGGTTGGTCTGCTCTGAAATGGCATTAATGGTGGTGACCACTTCATCAATTCGACTGGCGTTTTCATTCAAAACAGTAACGGCATCGGCTGCAGTGGCAATTTCATTC
>NZ_JBFKLW010000104.1:0-6352 GCF_041630135.1 Shewanella sp. | reverse complement strand
TACACGCCCAGAAGCCAGCGATATTTAATCGCCTGGTGAAAAACTTCCTTGACAATCAAGCCTCCGAGACTGGGCGGTAAAGGCTATAGCAGGCGCTAATATGATGTGGTATATTCGCGCCTCCTTTTCAAGACCGGGTTTTATGCCCACACCGGGACACGACTGGAGTACGCCGCGATGTTATCCCAATATATGCAGCAAATAGAAACCCTGGGGTTAAACCTGTTTTTTGCTGCCATATTCTTTTTCATCGGTATGGCTATCCATGATGTGCTCAAACAAGGCAAGGTGCCAAAATTTGGCCGTTATATTGTTTGGCTGGTGTTGTTTTTGGGCTGCGCCGGTTTTATCGCCAAAGGTATCATCCAGATGACATGGGAAGGTACCGGTATAGGTTAACTCGATAATGGCAAAAGAAGCTGCAGACAGAACAACAATCGATCTCTTTGCCGATGAGAAACGCCGTGGACGTCCAAGAAGCAATCCTCTTTCACGAGAAGCACAGCTGAGGATTAACAAAAGGAACCAGGTTCAGCGGGACAAAGCAAAGGGTCTGAAACGAATAGAGTTAAAGGTGTCACAAGATTTGTATGACGCCTTGAATGATAAGGCGCTGGCCAGTAACATCAGCCGCAGCCAATTAATCGAATGCATACTTAAGCAGGTTCTGGACAACTGAGTCTGAAACCGTGACGAGCGCGCAGCGCAATTGATATTTAAAGGAAAGACAATGGCTACTGTAGGTCTTTTTTTCGGCAGTGACACTGGTAACACCGAAGCTATTGCCAAAATGATCCAGAAAAAACTGGGCAAGCAAATGGTCGATGTAAAAGACATCGCCAAGAGTACCAAGGAGCAGATCGCCGATTTCGATCTGTTGCTGTTCGGGATCCCAACCTGGTACTACGGTGAAGCTCAGTGCGACTGGGATGATTTTTTCCCAGAACTCGAACAAATTGATTTCACCGACAAACTTGTCGCCATTTTCGGCTGCGGCGATCAGGAAGATTATGCGGAATACTTCCTGGATGCCATGGGCATGGTACGCGACATCGTAGAAGCCCGTGGTGGCATCATTGTCGGTCACTGGTCCACTGAAGGCTATAACTTTGAAGCCTCCAAGGCGCTCGTTGATGACAATCACTTCGTGGGTCTGGGGATCGACGAAGACCGTCAGCCTGAGCTGACCGAAGAGCGTGTCGAAAAATGGGTTAAGCAGGTATACGAAGAGATGTGCCTGGCCGAGCTGGAAGACTGATTTCAGACTTACCCTCACCAGCGGCGCTTTGGCGCCGCTTTTTTATCGCTGATTTTTAACCTTTCATTCGTTCGGCAGCCAATCAACACGGATATGAATATCGACACCCAAGCTACCAGCCCAAATCACTGGGACATCTTTTGTACGGTTATCGACAATTATGGTGATATAGGTGTCACCTGGCGCTTATCCAAACAACTGGCCAGAGAGTACGGTATCAGGGTCAATCTGTGGGTCGACGATTTGAACAGTTTTGCCCACATATTACCGGGGCTCAATCCATTAATCCCCAGTCAAACTGTAAATGGCGTTACTGTGAATCAGTGGCAACAGCCGCTGACACTGCCATTCATCCCTGGCGAGGTTTTAATTGAAGCTTTTGCCTGCGAACTACCTGATGTGGTCAAGGTTGCAGTCAGCAGCTCTGCCAAGCCGCCGGTGTGGCTCAACCTTGAGTACCTGAGCGCCGAAGATTGGGTGGATGGGTGCCACGGTCTGCCATCATTTCAGCCAGGCGGAATTAACAAATACTTCTTTATGCCGGGCTTCAGTGTCAAAAGCGGCGGCCTTATTTGTGAGAAAGACCTGTTTTCTGAGCGCGACACCTGGCAGACAGACTGCAATAACAAGCTGGCACTGTTTGAAAAATTGGGTTTAAGTGGCATAAGCGCCGGCGATAAGGTCATCAGTGTCTTCAGCTATGAAACCGCCGCGCTGCCCGCCCTTTGTGAACTGCTTGCCAGCGGCGATAAGCCGGTGCACATGCTCATTCCAAAAGGTCGCAGCTTAAACAGCCTTACCCCGCTGCTTCCCTGCCCTGTGGCCGAGCTCAAGTCCGGTATGCACTTTAGTCATGGCAAGCTGCGCATTCATGTATTGCCTATGACAGATCAACAAGGCTACGATCGGCTGCTGTGGAGCTGTGATTTCAACATTGTCCGGGGTGAAGACTCCTTCCTGCGCGCCCAATGGGCTGCCAAACCCTTTATTTGGCACATTTATCAACAGGAAGAAGACTATCACCTGGTAAAATTAGAAGCTTTTATGCGCCTTTACTGCGATAATCTCGACCCTGAGATTGCAGATTGCTGGAAAAAGCTGAACCTCGCGTTCAACCAGCAGCAGGCGAGCGCCATGCAACAGCTCTGGCACGATATCGAATCCTTCGCTTTGCCCTTGATGGCTCATGCCAAACAATGGCCAATCGATGCACTAAAGACGACAGATCTGGCTTCACGGCTAGTGCAATTCGTCAAAAAATAGTTAAGATACCGCCTTAAAGTAAAACGCCCAAGATATAGGAAATTTAGTAATGAAAACTGCTCATGAAATCCGTCCAGGTAACGTGATCATGTTTAACGACAGCCCATGGGTTGTTCAGAAGACTGAAACTACCCGTTCAGGCCGTAACGCTGCTATCGTTAAAATGAAGCTCAAGCACGTGCTGATCGACTCTTCAACCGAGACCACCTTCAAGGGTGAAGACAAGATGGACGTTATCGTTCTCGAGCGTCTGGACTGCACCTACTCTTACTTTGCCGACCCTATGTACGTATTCATGGATGCCGAATACAACCAGTACGACGTAGAAGCCGACAACATGGGTGATGCTGCCAAGTACATCGTTGACGGCATGACTGAGGAATGCCAGGTAACTTTCTACGAAGGTAAAGCTATCTCTGTAGAACTGCCTACCACCATCGTGCGTGAAGTTGGTTACACAGAACCAGCCGCCCGTGGCGATACCTCTGGTAAAGTGATGAAGCCTGCCAAAATCGTTGGCAGCGATCTGGAAATCATGGTTGCCGAATTCGTTAAAGAAGGCGACAAGATTGAAATCGACACCCGTACCGGTGAGTTCAAAAAGCGCGTAAACTAATCGCTCTGTTTGAAATAAAAGCCAGCCATGTGCTGGCTTTTTTGTTTCTGGATTGGCATACAACTTCTGCTTTTATAAACCGGCACTAAACAACTGAATGTGTATGCCCACAACACAAGCCCGCACTTAAATGCGCAGTCCTTATCCTTTAGGTTGCCACACTCAAGCTAACTTACGAAAAATTACATAGAATCAGTCAAATAAGACAACAATGTATTGAACTGTGCAAATTTAGTTGTTTCCATTCAGGCAAAAAAAACACCCGCTAAGCGGGTGTTTTTAAGAGGCATCGACCAATTATGCCAATAATATGAAGCCGAAGAATGCCAGCACGGCCGCCAGCAAGGCATAAGGCAGCTGAGTCACAGCATGACTCACCAGATTACAGCCTGACCCCTGTGCAGCCAGCACCGTTGAGTCAGAGTAGAAACAGGCCTGGCTGCCAAAAGAGGATGCTGACAGCAGTGCGCCAATCACCAATGCGGTATCGGCACCTACGGCATTGGCCAGAGGCATCACAATCGGAATGGTTACCGCAAAAATACCCCAGCTTGAACCTGTGGCAAAAGCCAATACAGCCATGGCCAGAAACACCACCGCAGGCAACAACTTAGGCGTCATGTATGGGCTTAAAGTATCAATCACATACTGAGGCAGCAGCAGCTGATCGCAGACATCTTTAAAGATAAAGGCCGCAATAACTGTACCAATAGCGGGCAGCATGCTCTTAAAGCCGTCTATCATCTGATCCATCATTTCTGACAATGGCATCAGCTTTTGCACAGCATAATAAGGCAAAGTCACAGCCAGTGTCGCCAACAGACCTTTCCACACATCAATATCAAAGTAGACAGTAAAAGCAACCAGCAGACCCAGTGGCACCAGAAAGTTGTGCAGCTTGCCATGCTTATCGGCATGCTCAAACTCATCTTCAATGGCTTTTACCGCATACTCGTCTGAGGTATGTACTTCTTCCCAATCGACCTGTGCCTGTGCCGGTTCACCCTTGGCAGCAGCCAATTCCGCTTTTTTCATCGGCCCTATGGCAGGTACGACGCCCAAGACCACCAGCAGCACCATAATCACTGCCAGCCAGGCGTAAAGCATATAAGGGATGGCCGACATATAAACGCTGATGGCTTCGCCTTCCGCTGCAACCCCGTTGTCCACCAGCAAACCGCCGAAGAAAACCGCCCAGGTCGACAAGGGCACCAGTACGCACACAGGAGCGGCAGTGGAGTCCACTACATAGGCCAGCATCTCACGGGAGACTTTGAATTTGTCAGTCACACGCTTCATGGTTTCACCCACTGTCAGCGCATTAAGGTAATCATCGATAAAGATCACCAAACCGAGCACAAAGGTCATAAACAGAGAAGACTTTCTTCCCTTGGCAAGCAACATGGCTTTATGACCAAAAGCCAGTGCACCACCGGTACGAACCAAAAGTGCAATGAGTGCACCAAAGCTGCCACACACCAGAATAAGCCAGCCAATGGTTTCATCCTGCATTACCTTTAAGGAAGCATCGGCAAAGTTACCCAGCACGGATGCAGGGTCAAGCAAAAGTAAACCGGCAATGGCACCGATGATCAGAGCAAGAATAGGACGACGCAGCCAAATGGCCAGCGCCAACACCACCAAGGGTGGGATCAGACTAATCGCTGTCGGTTCAGACATGCAAACAGATCCTCTTTCAAAGCCCAACAGGGGCAAAATTATCAATGGCCGGCCCGCTGAACATTAGCTCTTCAGGGGAACCGAATTTGCTGCTTTATTATGGGCATACCGCCAGTCGGTCAGAATACTGCTGCCGCTTTTGTTCTTGCCTGCTTAAAAAACATCGGCCAGAAAATAATGTGCATTTCAAACACAGTCAACCAGAAATTCCATGCAACACCGACTTTTTACTCCATTCGTCAAGCCTGACACGCTATCACACTGTTATTTATGAATATAATCATCCAGAAAATATATTGTCACGCTAATTTAAATCGCATAGTAATGCGTACAAATCGCTACATTTACCAGAAAATAGCGCCATTCTTGAGTATTTCATGCATTACTCAATGCTAAACGCTGATTAGCAGTCGAATATTCGAATTTGTCATCTTTAGGGAAGGATATTATTGACAACCTATGCCACCATCGATGTACATCACGGTGACTATCGCTTTGACCTGGCAACGTTGCAGCATATTACTCCAGCAGATGCCAAGTAGAATTTAACCTAACCGAATTTATACCTGTCGTTATTTGCTATTTTTTTATTTTATTCTCTTTCCGGGTAAAGCAATTTTGTATATGGTGAGTGTCCGGCAGACACCAGAAAATGTCTGAAAAAATCAAAGTCATCACGAAGGCTCCCGAGGTAACGGATGCGTCCCATAATCAAATCAAATAAATTAGATACCGTATGTTATGACATTCGAGGTCCCGTGCATAAAGAAGCACGTCGTCTCGAAGATGAGGGCCACAGGATCCTGAAACTCAACATTGGCAACCCTGCTCCCTTTGGATTTGAAGCGCCGGAAGAAATCGTTCGTGATGTGATTTTGAACCTGCCCAGTGCCCAGGGCTATTGTGAATCCAAGGGGCTGTTTTCAGCCCGTAAAGCGATAGTGCAACATTATCAGTCCCAGGGAATTTTTGGCGTGGATATCGAAGATATCTATATTGGCAACGGGGTGTCTGAGCTGATTGTGATGGCGCTGCAGGGGCTGCTTAATACCGATGATGAAGTACTTATCCCCTCACCCGATTATCCGCTGTGGACGGCCGCCGCCAACCTTGCCGGTGGTAAAGCAGTGCATTATCGCTGCGATGAAGAGTCAGACTGGTTCCCGGATCTTGATGATATCAAAGCCAAAATCAGCCCGCGCAGCCGCGCTATAGTACTGATAAACCCCAATAACCCTACAGGTGCCGTGTATTCCAGAGAATTGCTGCTGGAGGTTGTAGAGCTTTGTCGCCAGCACTCGCTCATTCTGTTCGCCGATGAAATCTACGATAAAATTCTTTACGACGATGCCAAACATATTCCTGCTGCAAGCCTGTCGGACGACATTCTGACCGTTACCTTTAACGGGCTTTCGAAGGCCTACCGTGCAGCCGGTTTCCGTGTTGGCTGGATGATGCTCTCAGGCAACTTAAAAGCGGCAAAAAGCTATATCGAAGGTCTCGATATGCTGGCCTCAATGCGCCTTTGTGCCAAC
>NZ_JBFKLW010000103.1:0-6463 GCF_041630135.1 Shewanella sp. | reverse complement strand
GGCACTGTTAAAGGCATGACCCCAGAAGAAGTGCGTGCCACCGGCGCCGATATCCTGCTGGGTAATACCTTCCACCTGTGGCTGCGCCCCGGTGAAGAGATCATGCGCAAGCACGGCGACTTGCACGACTTTATGAACTGGCAGCGCCCTATCCTCACCGACTCGGGTGGCTTTCAGGTATTCAGTCTCGGCGATATCCGTAAAATTACCGAAGAAGGGGTGCATTTCCGCTCGCCCATCAACGGCGAAAAGATTTTTATGGATGCCGAAAAGTCGATGCAAATCCAGCATTCACTCGGCTCCGATGTAGTGATGATTTTCGATGAGTGCACGCCTTATCCGGCGACGCACGATGAAGCACGCAAGTCCATGCAGATGTCACTGCGCTGGGCTCAGCGTTCACGGGATGAGTTTGACCGCCTCGAAAACCCCAACTCACTGTTTGGGATTATTCAGGGCAGCGTTTACGAAGACTTGCGTGACGAGAGTCTCAAGGGGCTGCTCGAAATTGGTTTTGACGGTTATGCCGTCGGTGGTCTGGCGGTGGGCGAGCCCAAGGCAGACATGCATCGAGTACTTGAGCATGTGTGCCCGCAAATTCCTGCTGACAAACCACGCTATCTGATGGGGGTAGGTAAGCCGGAGGATCTGGTTGAAGGCGTACGTCGAGGCGTTGACATGTTTGACTGTGTTATGCCAACCCGTAATGCCCGCAACGGCCACCTGTTTACCAGTGAAGGGGTTATCAAGATCCGCAATGCGCGGCATCGTGATGACACTTCACCACTTGACGCCAAGTGTGATTGCTATACCTGCACCAACTATTCCCGTGCATATTTGCATCACCTTGATCGTTGTAACGAAATCTTGGGAGCCCGACTCAACACCATCCACAACCTGCGTTATTACCAAAGGTTGATGGAGGGTTTGCGCGGCGCCATTGAGACAGGTACATTAGACGCCTTCGTTGAGGACTTCTATACCAGTCAAGGGCGAGAAGTTCCCGAGCTAAAAGACTAACAATCAAGCAATAAGAAGAGAAAGCTATGTTCATTTCAAACGCGTATGCCAATGCAGCAGCCGGTGCACCTCAAGGTGGCGGCACCATGGAACTTGTGATCATGCTCGGCCTGTTCGGTCTGATTTTTTACTTCATGATCTTCCGTCCACAGTCCAAGCGCGTCAAAGAGCACAAGAACCTGATGTCTTCCCTCTCCAAGGGTGACGAAGTGCTGACCAGCGGCGGTATCCTCGGCAAAATCGCCAAGATTTCCGAAGACAGCGACTACGTTGTACTGGCGCTGAACGACAGCACCAACATCACCATTAAAAAGGACTATATTGCGGCGGTATTGCCTAAAGGCTCTATCCAGTCCCTGTAAGCCAAGAGGGCTAAAGGCGTGCTAAATAAATACCCAATGTGGAAGAACATCATGGTGGTGCTGGTCATCGCCATTGGTGGCTTCTATGCGGTGCCCAATTTGTTCGGTGAAGATCATGCCGTACAGGTTGTGGCAACCCGTGGTGCCGAGGTGACTGCGACGACTCAGTCCAACATCGCCGAGGCTCTGACTGCCAATGGTATTGGCGTTAAGCGTTCCGAGTTGGAAAACGGCCAGTTGCTGGTGCGTGTAAATAACGCGGAAGATCAGCTGACTGCCAAGGAAACCATTGCAGAGCTGCTGGGCGACAAATACACAGTTGCCCTGAACCTGGCACCTGCCACTCCTGAGTGGCTGGAATCCGTTGGTGGCAGCCCGATGAAACTCGGCCTTGACCTTCGCGGCGGTGTGCACTTCCTGATGGAAGTGGACATGGGCGAAGCCATCCGCAAGATGGAAGAAGCCAAGATTGCCGATTTTCGTGGTCAGCTACGGGAAGAGCGCATTCGCTATGCCGGCGTGCATCGCACTGTGCGTGGCATTGAGATCAAGTTCCGTGATGCCGAGACCGTAGGTCAGGCCGAACGTTTCCTCAAAAGCCGCAGCAACGACATGGTGTTTTCTGATATCTCCAGTGGTGAAAACTACGTACTGCTGGCGGTTATGAGCGAGGCGTACCTCAAGCAAATCAAAGAGGAAGCCCTGCAGCAGAACATCACCACCATTCGTAACCGTGTGAACGAGCTGGGTGTGGCCGAGCCTGTGGTGCAGCGTCAGGGTGCCGAGCGCATCATCGTTGAGCTGCCCGGTGTGCAGGATACTGCCCGTGCCAAGGAAATCCTGGGTGCGACAGCCTCGATTGAATTCCACATGGTAGATGAAAAAGCCGATGTGGCTGCTGCCAGCAATGGCCGTGTGCCAGCCGGCAGCGAGCTGTATCAGCGCCGCGAAGGTGGTCCGGTTGTACTGAAGAAAGAAGTGATGCTCACCGGTGACCATATCACCGGCGCCCAGCCTTCGTTCGACGAATACAGCCGTCCACAGGTTGCCATTCAGCTGGATGCCAAGGGCGGGGAAATCTTCTCCAACGTCACCAAGGACAACATCGGCAAGCCGATGGCGACCCTGTTCATTGAGTACAAGGACAGCGGTGAGCGTAACCCAGACGGCAGCGTAAAAATGCGTAAAATCGAGGAAGTTATCTCGGTTGCTACCATTCAGGCACGCCTTGGCCGTAACTTTGTTATCACGGGTCTGACCCACAGCGAGTCGCAGAATCTGGCACTGTTGCTGCGTGCCGGTGCCCTGATTGCCCCTGTGTCCATCGTGGAAGAACGCACCATTGGTCCAAGCCTGGGTGCGGAAAACATCGAAAATGGTCTGCAGGCAATGATTTGGGGTATGGCTGTGGTACTGGCATTTATGCTGGTGTACTACCGTGCCTTCGGTGTGATTGCCAACCTGGCGCTGTGTGCCAACCTCATCATGGTGGTGGGCGTGATGTCCATGATCCCTGGTGCGGTACTGACCCTGCCGGGTATTGCCGGTATGGTGCTGACCGTAGGTATGGCCGTTGACGGTAACGTGCTGATTTACGAGCGTATTCGTGAAGAGCTTCGTGCCGGTCGCAGCGTACAGCAGGCCATCCACGAAGGTTACGGCAACGCCTTGTCGACCATTGCCGACGCCAACATCACCACCTTTATTACCGCGCTTATTCTGTTTGCCGTGGGTACTGGTGCGGTGAAAGGCTTCGCCGTGACCCTGATGATTGGTATCGCTACTTCTATGTTCACGGCCATCGTGGGCACCCGCGCGATTGTTAACGCCCTCTGGGGTGGCAAGCGCGTGAAGAAACTGTCGATTTGAGGGAGCCAATACCATGTTTCAGCTTTTAGATATCAAGGGCTCCATCAACTTCCTCAAGCACGCGCTGCCCATCAGTATCCTGTCTGCCATTTTGGTGGTGGGTTCGCTGGTGTCGCTGGCTACCCGTGGCATTAACTGGGGCCTGGATTTTACCGGCGGTACTGTGGTGGAGATGGAGTTCTCCAAAGCGGCCAATCTGGAGACGCTGCGGAGCAACCTGACCGAGCCTGAAGTTGCCGGCGCCGTGGTACAGAACTTCGGTTCAAGCCGCGACGTGCTGGTGCGCCTGCAGGTGCGTGAAGGCGTGAAGAGCGACGATCAGGTTCGTGTGGTTATGGCCGAAGCCATAAAGCTCGATCCGGACGTTGCCCAGAAGCGGGTGGAATTCGTTGGTCCGCAGGTGGGTAAGGAATTGGCAGAGCAGGGCGGCCTTGCAGTACTGGTGGCGCTTATCTGTATCCTTATTTACGTGTCGTTCCGCTTCGAGTGGCGTCTTGCCGCAGGTTCGGTGGCCGCACTGGCTCACGACGTTATCGTGACCCTGGGTGTATTCTCCTTGCTGCAGCTCGAGTTTGACCTCACCGTACTGGCGGGTCTCTTGACGGTAGTGGGTTACTCACTCAACGATACCATCGTAGTGTTCGACCGTATCCGTGAGAACTTCCTCAAGATGCGTAAGGGCAGTCCGGAAGAAGTGGTTAACACCTCTATCACCCAGACCATGAGCCGTACCATTATCACAACGGGTACTACGCTGATCACCGTTGTGGCACTGTTCCTCAAGGGCGGTACCCTTATTCACGGCTTCGCCACGGCGCTGCTGCTGGGTATTGTGGTGGGTACCTACTCGTCCATCTATGTGGCGAGTTACCTGGCCATTCGCCTCGGTATTAACCGTGAGCACATGATGCCTGTGGAAGTGGAAAAAGAAGGCGCCGATCAGCCTTCCATCATGCCCTGAGGCTGATGTCCTGTGAAAGACCACCCTTAGGGGTGGTTTTTTTATGGCTGACTTTTGCCGACACCGAACAGCATGTTTTAAAAATGTTAACAATGACACATTTTCAGCGCTCGATTTTCAAGCAGTTTGCCGTTAGCATGGGCTGACCCCGGCCGTAGCGCCGCGGGCGACAATTACAAGAGACAGCAGTGGTTGTAGGAAAGTCCGATGGAAGAAAGAAAATGTTTGCTGGCCGGTGGCAATTTGCTGCAGGCGCATACCTGGAAGGGATTACTGCAGGCTTGTGGCATTCAGGTGGAGCTTAGGGGCGAAGCGCTCCTTGGCGGCGTGGGTGAATTGCCGGTGGATCTGCAGAATGTCGAGCTGTGGGTGAATGAGTCCGAGCTTAAAATGGCCCAGAGTCAGCTCGAAAGCCTAGCCTGCGACCGACCCCAGTGGCAATGCATCAACTGCCATGAGATGAACGAAGACAGCTTCGAGCTCTGTTGGCAATGCAGTGCCGAGCGCAGTGAAGCCCACAACTGATGGAATTATGCTGACTTGTGAAGCGCTTGGCGTCACACTACACTGGACGCAAACAGCATCATAAGGAATTCAAAATGCAGCATAATCCAGGATTTCTTGCCTTGGTTGAGTCTGTGCTTCCCAAGGTGACCGAGCTTTCCATCGAAGACTATCAGGCCGACGACAGCTGGCAGCTGCTCGATGTGCGCGAAGATCATGAATGGCTGGTCAATCATCTCCCCGGCGCAAAACATTTGGGCCGCGGCATTCTGGAGCGGGACGTCGAAACCCGTTTCCCCGATAAAGACACCCCGTTACTGCTATACTGCGGCGGCGGTTATCGCTCGGCACTGGCCTGCTACAACCTGCAGCTGATGGGATACACCCGGGTGGCGTCACTCATTGGCGGCTACAAGGCCTGGGTGGCGCGCAACCTGCCGCTGGTCAACGAATAGGGCCTGTCATGCAGTATTTCCCGCTTTTTATTGATACCCACGAGTTACCAGTACTGGTGGTGGGCGGCGGCGATGTGGCTGCCCGCAAGCTTGAGCTTTTATGCCGAACCTATGCCAGGGTCAGGGTGATTGCCCTTGAGGCCTGTGATGAGGTGAGGGCACTCGGAGCCGCCGGTAAAATTGATCTCAGCGAACGGGCAGTCAGCGACGAGGATATCCGTGACGTGCAGCTTGCTTACCTCGCCACCAACGATGAGGCGCTCAATGTGCGTTTGGCGGCGGTCGCCCGCAGCCGCGGTATTCTGGCCAATGTTGTGGATAATCCGGCTCATTGCCGCTTTATCACACCCTCTATCGTCGATCGGGGCCGACTGGTCGTGGCTATCAGCACCGCCGGCGCCGCGCCTGTGTTTGCCCGGGACATCCGTGCCCGGCTGGAAGCCTGGCTGCCCCCCTCGCTGGCGCCGTTGTTTGACTTTATTGCCGAGCGTAGGGTGCAGGTGCAAAACCGCCTTGACAGCGTGCCGGAGCGGCGCCGCTTTTGGGAGCGTTTTTTTACCCTCAATGGCGATAGATTTGATGGCAACACCCAGGATCATTTTGACGATTCATTTGAGAACATAGGCGCCCAGGGTGAGCTTCTGCTGATTGATGAAGACACTTCGCCACGGCTGCTGCCGATTGCCGCCATGGCGATGTTGCAGCGTCTTGATTGCATCGCCAGCAATTTAACTGTGCCGATGGAGCTCAATGAACTGCTGCGCCGCGACGCAGACCGAGCTGCCCAACCTGCCATCGGTGAGCTCGAGCATTGGTTGGCGAGTGGCAAGCGGGTGCTGGTGTATGCCGGTGCGGCCGACATCAAGGCGCTGCGGGCGCATTTTCCCCAGGCCAGGCATTTGAGGGCCGGTGCGCTTTAACGCACGGCGCAGGGCCGATGACGCTCAAATCCGATATTCACAAGCTTACCCTGTCCATTACTGACCTTGGCCGCAGCTATGTGGCCGAGCATAAGCTTACTGTGGCCCGCCACCCGTCCGAAACCGAGCAGCGGCTGATGCTGCGGCTTATCGCCTTTGCCTTGAATGCATCGCCCACACTTAAATTTGTCGGTGAGCTTTGCAATCAGGATGAACCAGAGCTGTGTGAGCCGGGACTCGATGGCCAGTACCGCCTGTGGGTTGAATTTGGGCTTGCGGATGAGAAGCGCATTAAGCGCGCCAGTCACCGTGCTGATAAGGTGTTGGTGTGTGCCTATGGCGGTCAGGATTTGACTGGTTGGTGGAAGCAGC
>NZ_JBFKLW010000102.1:0-6487 GCF_041630135.1 Shewanella sp. | reverse complement strand
GTAATTGCAAGTGCTTATCACCCCGCGGCGATCGCGACTGCCACCCACTGCCATAGGTTTCCCCTTGAGTTCGGGAAAGTCCCGCATCTCCACTGCGGCGAAGTAGCAGTCCATATCGATATGAATGATTTTTCCCATTAGTTGGCCACAAAAACACTGTATATAAAAACAGTATCAAAAATCCTGCCAACAAAAAAGCGCCCGCCGGCGCTTTTTTAAGATTGAGTACAGTTCAAATCCTGAACTGGCCAATATTGCGGGACAAAGAACCGGTCATGGCTTCGAAGGCTCTGAGGCTACGTGACAGCTCCTGACTGGCATCGTGAGACTCATCGGATAGCCCACGTACCGTTTCCACGTTATGGGCCACTTCCTCTGCCACTAAGGCCTGCTGACCGACAGCAGCCGTGATTTCTGTGGTCTGTTGCATAATCGCCTCGATGGCTTCGTTAATGTGAATCAAGGACGTTTGCACCTGATGTGTCAGCTCCTGACCGCGCCTGGCATCGCTTACTCCAGCTTCCATTACAGACTCGGCACTCAGGGCACTGTGCTGCAAGGCTTGAATAATGCCCTGAATATTGGCGGTAGAGTCCTGGGTCCGGGATGCCAGGGTGCGCACCTCATCCGCCACCACGGCAAAGCCGCGACCCTGTTCCCCGGCCCGCGCAGCTTCAATTGCGGCATTTAGCGCCAGCAGGTTGGTTTGCTCTGCAATGCTGCGGATAACGCTGAGCACTTCACCAATTTTTTCAGAACTGGTTCTGAGCTCTTTCATCACAGTTGCGGCTTCTATCACCCGATTCGAGAGCGTTTCTATGCCTTGGGTCGCCTCAGTCACAATCAGCTTGCCATCGTTGGCCTGGCGCTGGGCTCGCTCGGCAAAATCGGCGCTGCGTTGACAGTTTGCCGCCATCTCCTGACTGGTGTGAGCCATTTCAGTGGCCGCGGCGGCAACTGAGTGGATTTGCTGCTTTTGACGCGAGACCGCACCCACCGCCAGATCGCAAATCTTACGAGCCTCGACAATGCCATCATCCACATCCCGGGTCAGCTCACGGGTTTCCAGCAGCATTTGCTGCACCTTGGCCGCAAAACGATTGAAGGCATCGGCCATCTGCCCAAGCTCATCTTCTCGCTCAAGCTCAATACGGCGCGACAAATCCCCTTCGCCTTTGGCCATGTCTTCCATGGCGCCCAGCAGCGAGCCCAGTTGTCTTCGAAGCGGCAACAGCAGCAGCCACACGGTGACACCGACCATCAGGATAATCCCCAACGCCATCCAACAGGCGTTCCAGAACGCATCCCGCACCGGCGCTTCAATCACATCATGGGGCAGCATAAACGCCAGATGCCATTTCTGCCTTGGATACTCGCCGCCTACTTCCACAAAGGCAACCCGCTGCGCCTCGCCAAGATATTCCACTTCGGCAAAGCCATTGGCCTGACGACGCATCTGCTCGCCCAACGCAGCAAAGCCCTCGCTGCCATTTTTGTCCACATCCTGAACAAGCGAGCCAGGAGGAAAGCCCTGATTAAAGCCGGGGAAATACACCAGCTTGCCATCGTCCGTCATCAGAAATGCCTGCCCGGCGCCCTGATATTTAATAGGGGCTAACAGTGCTGCGCCTATGGTGTCGATAAGAATATCCATGCCGCCAATACCAATCAGCTGGCCATTGGCGCCGTATACAGGGGTCTTTACTGTGGCAGAAACGGAGCCGTCATTGGCATCCACCGCCGGGTCACCGACAAACAGGCCGCCCTTATCCAGCGATTCCTGCCACCAAGGGCGTTTATTGGTGAAATAGTTCGGGTCGCCATCGTAACGGCCATTCAGGTCAAAATATTCAAATGTATTGGCGGAGCCAAAGAACACCGACTTGATATCGCTGTCTCTGTCAGAAAAGGAGCGAAAGTAACTGACAATATCCTGATAGTTTTTGTCTGCGACAATTTGACTTCCCCTGTTACGGTAGTGGCTGAACCACTCCTGAAGTCCGGGCTCGGCAAACACCGAATGAATAACCTGACCTTTGGCCTCAAAATAACCGCGGATCTCGCGGCTTTTGAGTTCCATCAGCGCATTAATATCACCGTCGATGGTCGCGCGAGTTACATGACTGGCATCCCGCACCAGAAAAGTGGCAACCAGAGCCAGCAACACTGCCAAAGCCCCGACCAAAGTCAGCACCAGTTGCAGACTCAACGAGCGTTTAATTTGTTCCATGAAATAACCCTTTTCACTGAGGAAGATAAATATCGCTCACTGTGAACCATGCAGCGGGCTTATCTTCGGCTTCCCTTTTTATTGGTGGGTGAAACAGCGGTCAAATCTAGCAACAATCGACAGGGGTTAACAGCAAAAAATCAATAAAATTAGCAAAATAAGTGACAACGGCGACCTCGCGGGCCGCCGTTGGTCAGTTCTGCTGTCAGATAAAGTTTTGGGGAGCTGCTTTATCCGGGCAATGAGTAAACCTTAAACAACATGTGCCATCTCTGGGTTATCAATGTGTAAGCCAGAGGTATTGCGCTTACATCTTGGACTGCAGGTAGTTTTGTAACCCCACCTTACCAATCAAGCCAATTTGCTTCTCCAGCCAATAGAGATGATCGTCTTCGGTCTCCTCAAGCAACTGCTCCAACAGCTCACGGCTGACGTAATCGCCTTTCTCTTCACACAGAGCAATAGCGTTTCTCAGATTGCCCGCCACCTTATACTCATAGGCCAAATCATTTTTCAGCATCTCTTCGACATTACTGCCGATATTCAGCTTTTCCCGACTGGCCACATCGGGAGTGCCTTCCAGAAACAAAATGCGGGACACCAGCTTGGCCGCATGCTCACGCTCGTCGTCTGATTCATGGGCAATACGCTCGTAAAGCTCGTTCAGACCCCAGTCTTCGTACATGCGCGCATGAACAAAGTACTGATCCATCGCAGATAACTCTCCGGTCAGCAAACTGTTAAGTACGTTTATGACGTCCTGATTACCTTTCATGATGTCCTCCTTTAGTCATCCATCTGCGATTGGAGATAATTCTGAATGCCGGTCAGGCGAATAAGCTCAAACTGAGATTCAAGCCAGTCCAAATGTTCTTCTTCGTCTTCGAGAATATCTTCCAGAATATCGCGGCTGACATAGTCCCGTGAGGCTTCACAATCGGCAATCGCGGCCCGCAGCAGCGGCAGCTGCTCTTCCAGCATGGTTTTGTCGCAGCCGAGCATCTCCTCTGAGTGCTCACCGATACGCAGCTTGCCGAGCGCTTGCAGATTGGGCAAACCTTCGAGGAACAAAATCCGCTCGATAAGTTTGTCTGCATGCTTCATGTCTTCTATGGATTTTTTGTAATCTTTACTGTTGAGCTTTTCCAGACCCCAGTTTTTAAACATTCGGGCATGGAGAAAATACTGGTTGATAGCGGTAAGCTCGGCGGTCAGCACCTTGTTCAAATGGCTTACCACATTGGCGTGGCCTTTCATAAGCAGTAGTCCCAGGTTAAAGAAATATTGATCTGCATCAATATTCAAACCTAGTACATCGAGATGTGATATTCAACTTTTTCTTTTATTTCAACAATATATAAAAGTTAATCATTATCATTGCGTTTATATTTCAGAAAAGCTCAATATCATCATCAATATGGGGTGGAGCCAATTCTCCCTGATTGATAAGTTGATGATAAAAAGCCCATTGGTTACGACCATTTTCCTTGGCAAAATAAAGCGCCTTGTCTGCTTTCATCAATACAGAAGTCGGATTGTCCTCCAGCGACAGTGGGGTAATTCCCATAGAAAGTGTGACTGAACCAATTTTTTCATGATGGATCTCCGACACTTTAGCAAGCAGTTTATTACACAACGCACTCACCTCGTCTTGGCTCTTGTTATAGATCAGCACAACAAACTCATCTCCACCGAAACGAAACAACGCATCCAGAGGATTAAAACAGGCCTGCATTTTTTGACTTATCTGCAGCAGCACCTCATCTCCATAAAGATGTCCAAGGTTGTCATTAATTTTTTTAAAGTAATCAATATCAAAAGTCAGCATCCAGAACCTAAAAGCTGAATTGCTGTCACCGCGAATACAGGCAAAAAAGTGCAAGAGCTGAACATCATATGCTTTTCGGTTTAGCAAGCCTGTCAGGCTGTCTGTTTGGCTCTCGTGAACAACTCTGGCAAAGTTTTCATATATGCGTGCAAATGCTCGCAACATAGTCAGTTGCGTATTATCTGGCTCTATTTCATTGATAAGCAGCACCTTTACGACTACGTCATCCATTTTTAATGGCAGTGCCAGTTTGCAACAACCTGGAGGTAAGCACTGAACCGGCTCGCCACTTTCTACGCATGCCTTTACACAAGCGGGTAACGGATCCAAGGGGAGTGAATAGTCGGCTGAAGTCAAAAGCTGTGGAAAGTGAGGGAGTGCGCTGACATTGATAATGGCCACCTGACGGCACCCCATGACTTGCTCAATGGTGTCTATCAAACTGGTAGCCAGAGAAACAAGCTGTCTTTGCTCTGTAATTACAGCGACCGAATTAAGGAGGTGCTCGGGTGCTGAACTCATGGCTTCTCCTTCTTTATTGGGGACCATCCCCCTAGCCATGAGTATAGACAGCATCCATGCTTATCAACAAAACTAAACAGGGCTCCCGAAGGAGCCCTGTTGCGTATTTATTCTGGCTTCACACTTTAGTGCGGCAGCACACAGACAAATCAGATGATCCTGTCTTTCGCCAGCTTTTCCTTGCGAGCCTCTTCTTCCGCCATTTTTGCTTTGCGTCGGTCACAGGGATCATCGCAGTCACAGGCCTTTTCGATGCCAATGGCACCCAGCCCACCACAACTACCGGCGACAGCCTTCTTCTTGATGATATATCCAATGGACATCAACAAAAAGAACACCATCAAAACCGCAAAGGCCGCGATAAAGGTACTCATACTTCACTCCTGAGTGGACTTAACGAAGGGCAAAAACGTATCGCTGTAGTGTACCACAAACTCGTCGCCCTGCTTTTCAATCAGCATTATCGCCAGACCATGCTGTTTGGCAAGTTCCAATGATGCTTCTGTACCAAGCACCATCATGGCAGTAGCAAGACCGTCGGCGGTCATACAGCTTTGATGAAGAACCGTTACCGAAGCCAGGGTGTGCTGAATAGGGAACGCAGTGCGCGGGTCAATAATATGGGAGAACCGCTTACCATCTTCTTCGAAGTAGTTGCGATAGTCACCGGAGGTGGCCATGCCCATATTACCGGGTTCAATCACCTGAGATACAGACCGGCCCTCGGTCTGCGGCTTCTCAACAGCAATACGCCATGGGCTGCCATCAGCCTTTGAGCCTTTGATGCGCAGCTCGCCGCCAATCTCTACCAGATAGCCCTGAGGCTGATACTTTTCCAGTATGTCAGCAATCACATCCACGCCATAGCCCTTGGCGATAGAAGACAAGTCCACATACAGATGGGCATTGTGTTTATAAAGGCGCTTACCTTCAATGCTGATATTCTGGATCCCGGTACGGGCTTTTGCCTCGGCAATCTCAGCGTCTGTGGGAGACTTGGTCGGCCGCTTGTCCGGGCCAAACCCCCAAATATTGACCAGCGGGCCAAGGGTAATATCCAGCGCACCGCCAGTGAGGTCATGCAGACGCATACCTTCACGGATAACTGTAATGGTGGCTTCAGAAACTTCCACTCCCTGCTCAAGGGGCAGCTGATTGAAGCGGCTGAGCTCCGAATCGGGCCGATAAGTGGACATCTGGTCGTTCACCCGCTCCAGCGCCAAATCGATTTCAGCCTGCAGCAGCGGGCTTTGTGGCAACTTGTCGTTAGGTACGACCTTAATGTTGTAAGTGGTACCCATAGTACTGCCGGAGAGACTAACCACTTCCGGTGCTTTAGAACAAGCTGAAATAAAAAAGGCCAGTCCGACAAGGACCAGCCAATTTAAAAAGGTCTTTTTCATTGGGACCTGCATTCTCGTGAGTTCTTGATATTTGGCCCCCACCATTGGCAGGGGCCAATTCCATTAACCGCCGAAGTCGTCCAACAGGATGTTTTCGTCTTCAACGCCGAGATCTTTGAGCATGGCGATCACTGCCGCGTTCATCATTGGAGGTCCACACATGTAGAACTCACAATCTTCCGGCGCTTCGTGGTCTTTCAGGTAGTTCTCGTACAGAACGTTGTGAATGAAGCCGGTGTAGCCATCCCAGTTGTCCTCTGGCTGAGGATCGGACAGAGCCACGTGCCACACGAAGTTATCGTTTTCAGCTGCCAGACCGTCGAAATCTTCTACATAGAACATTTCACGCTTGGAGCGGGCACCGTACCAGAAGCTCATCTTACGCTTGCTCTTCAAACGCTTAAGCTGGTCGAAGATGTGTGAACGCATTGGCGCCATACCGGCACCACCGCCCACGAATACCATCTCGGCATTGGTGTCTTTCGCGAAGAATTCACCGAATGG
>NZ_JBFKLW010000101.1:0-6928 GCF_041630135.1 Shewanella sp. | reverse complement strand
TGAAGTTGGCTCCCCTGACTGGACTTGAACCAGTGACATACGGATTAACAGTCCGCCGTTCTACCGACTGAACTACAGGGGAACAAATTTTGCGAATAACTTCATGCCTTTACAGGCGTGTTTCAGTGAGTGGCTCCCCTGACTGGACTTGAACCAGTGACATACGGATTAACAGTCCGCCGTTCTACCGACTGAACTACAGGGGAATCGTTGAAAAACAACTGCTCGCTGAGAACGGAGCGCATAGTAAAACGGGTGGCGGAATGAGTCAACGGCGGATTTCAAAAAAAGTGTGATTATGCTGTTAAGTGCTCATCTAATGCACATCCTGATGTGAAATTCGACATTTTTCCCATATTTAACACAGCAAGTGGCTGTTTTAACGCAGTAAAGTGAAATATCAGCCGTAATTTTTGTCATCCAGTGCTACAGGAATGCAGATAAGCATCCCGCAGCCGACTTTCATCTGTAGTTTAATTACAAACAGTTGCAACAGTAGGGCGAATTTGCACACTCGAACCAAACCCAGAGCCTGTCTGGCTTTGCGAGACTTTTCCACAAATTCTGTGGATAAGCCTGTGGGCTATCGTAAAAATGGCCCTGCAAACCCGCATGGTTGTGGGATTTGTGTTAAATTGTACGGGATTGCTCGAAAATAAAAATATTCAATAAAATCAATGTCAAGTGTTTTCTTTCTGTTTTGTAGTGCCGCCTGGAAGTCGTTGCAAAATTGTAAGCGCGGAACATCATCTGCTTTGTGTATGATTTTACCTTTGGGGGTGGTACATATGTGCCAGTTAGTGTGATTCCTCTGTATCTCAGCGGTCTGACAGTGAATTACAAACTCATATGGGGCATCGTCAGTATGAAATCATGTTTGCAACCTGAATCAACATCTCTCTCAGTTGCTGGTTACGCCCCGCGCTGTGGTGTACCTCAGCGGGCTGGTTTACACTATCGGCCGGTGAATTACAGGATGGCTTTCACGTGACCGAACAAGTTTTTCAACTTTCTTCCCACTATGCTCCCGCCGGCGACCAGCCCAAGGCCATCGCCAAGCTGCTTGAAGGCCTGGAGTCAGGGCTTGCCTGTCAAACCTTGCTCGGGGTAACTGGCTCGGGCAAAACCTTTACCGTAGCCAATGTCATAGCCACTATGGGACGGCCGACTATTATCATGGCGCCAAACAAAACATTGGCGGCGCAGCTTTATGGCGAGATGAAGGAATTCTTTCCCAATAACGCCGTTGAGTACTTCGTTTCTTACTACGACTACTATCAGCCAGAAGCCTATGTGCCAGCATCCAACACCTTTATCGAGAAAGACGCCTCGGTAAACGCCCATATCGAACAGATGCGTCTGTCTGCTACCAAGGCGCTGCTTGAGCGCCGGGACGTAATTATCGTTGCCTCTGTATCGGCTATATACGGTCTCGGTGACCCTGACTCCTATATGAAGATGTTGCTGCACTTGCGCCAGGGCGACTTTATGGGGCAGCGGGATATTCTGCGTCGCCTCAGTGAGATGCAATACAGCCGCAACGATGTTGATTTGCAGCGTGGTACCTTCAGGGTACGTGGCGAGGTAATAGATATTTTCCCGGCAGACTCTGAGCGCGATGCGATACGGGTTGAGCTGTTCGATGATGAAATCGAGCGCATCAGTGAATTCGACCCCCTTACCGGCCAGGTGACCAAGCGTTTGGCCCGCGCCACTGTGTACCCAAAAACTCATTATGTGACGCCGAGGGAAAAAATCCTTGAAGCAATAGATCAAATTAAGGTTGAGCTTCGCGAACGAAAACAGCAGTTTCTGGATAACCACAAACTGATAGAAGAGCAAAGGATCACTGAGCGGGTTCAATACGATTTGGAAATGATGACCGAACTGGGTTATTGCTCCGGGATTGAAAACTACTCCCGTTACCTTTCCGGCCGAGGTGCCGGGGAAGGGCCTCCAACGCTGCTCGACTATCTGCCTGCCGACGGTTTGATGATAATCGATGAATCCCACAATACGGTGCCGCAAATTGGCGCCATGTATAAGGGAGACCGTTCCCGTAAAACCACTCTGGTGGAGTATGGCTTCCGTTTGCCGTCAGCGCTGGATAACCGGCCACTCAAGTTTGAAGAGTTTGAGGCGCTGATGCCACAGACCATTTTCGTCTCGGCCACACCCGGCAAATATGAGCTTGAAAAAAGTGGTGACGATATCGCCGAGCAGGTGGTGCGTCCTACTGGCCTTATTGATCCTGAGCTTGAGGTTCGGCCTGTTGCCATTCAGGTTGACGACTTGCTGTCTGAAGTAGCCAAACGGGTGGAGGTAAACGAGCGGGTGCTGGTAACTACCCTTACCAAACGTATGGCGGAAGATTTGACTGACTACCTCGATGAACATGGTGTGAAGGTGCGTTACCTGCACTCAGACATTGATACGGTGGAGCGGATGGAGATCATTCGCGATTTGCGCCTGGGGGTGTTCGATGTGCTGGTTGGTATCAACCTGCTGCGGGAAGGTCTCGACATGCCGGAAGTGTCACTGGTGTGTATTC
This sequence comes from Shewanella sp., assembly GCF_041630135.1. Taxonomy (GTDB): domain Bacteria; phylum Pseudomonadota; class Gammaproteobacteria; order Enterobacterales; family Shewanellaceae; genus Shewanella. The sequence continues at coordinate 4,377 of NZ_JBFKLW010000101.1, read as the reverse complement.
TCGATGCGGATAAAGAAGGCTTTTTGCGCTCTGAGCGTTCGCTCATTCAGACCATAGGCCGCGCCGCCCGTAACGTGAACGGCAAAGTTATTCTTTACGGCGACCGCATCACCGACTCCATGGCCCGCGCAATGGCGGAAACTGACAGACGCAGAACCAAACAGATGCAGTTTAACCAAGAGCACGGCATTATCCCCCGCGGTGTGGTCAAGAAAATTACCGACGTGATGGACGTGGGTGATAAGTCTGCGCCAAGCCGTGGCGCAGGGAAATCTTCTGCCCGAGCCAGCGGTGCCAAGCCTTTGGTGAAGCAAGATCCACATCAGATTGCCGTGACCATAGATGCGCTCGAAAAACGAATGCATCAACATGCGCGGGATCTGGAGTTTGAGCAGGCTGCAGCCCTCAGGGATGAGATCCATGGGCTTCGTCAGCAACTGCTGGAAGCCTGAGTCATCTTTCATCCCGGCTAACACTTAGCGCAGCTCAGAGCCTGCTCTGAGAGAGTTAAGTTGCTGCCAGCATGCCTAATAATGAAAAACGCGCCTTAAGGCGCGTTTTCTGTATTCGATAAAAGTGGCAGCTTTACCCAGATATCTTGGCCTGTTTCAATTGCAGCAACTGCAGACATGCTAAGCCCAGCGCAGTGCCAACCAGTGCACCCACCAAATGTGACTCGGTAGCAACCCGTGCGCCAATGAGACTTGCTACATCACTGCTGGCACCATACATTTGCTCGTAGCCGACTTTCAGGCACAAGCCAATGAGCAGTAGCCAGCCGGACTTTAGCCCGCGCTTGATGTCCAACACAGCTCCAAAGGCAAACAGGCCGTGCAGGATGCCGCTAAGGCCCACATAAGCATGAAGGCTTGGGTAAAAGAGGTATAAGCCGATACCCTCACCAAAGCACAGCAACAACAGTAGCCATATCAGACCACCGGCTCGGTAATGAAAATGGTGCAGGCTTAAAATCACCCAAAAACCCGCCAGATTCATCAGCAAATGCCAGTGATTGGTGTGCAGCAGATTGCCGCTGATAAGACGCCAATATTCGCCTGCACCAATCTGGCTTCGTTGCCAGTTAAGCAGTGAGTCAAGGGGCAATAAATAGAGCGCAGCGCACAGCGTGGACAATAGCACGCCAACAATCACCAGTTGCTTATCTATCGATGGCAATAGATTTGAGAGTGGTATTGGACTCAATTGGTGGTGGTCTTCTTGGTTAGCTCAGTGTTTACCGCATCGCGATTACTCAGGTAGTCCTCCAGGCCGCGTTTACGCAGGTGACAGGCAGGGCAGTCGCCACAACCATCGCCACGAACGCCGTTGTAGCAGGTCAGTGTTTGATTGCGCACCAACTCAAGTTTTCCATAGCGGTCAGCCAACGCCCAGGTTTCGGCCTTATTAAGCCACATCAACGGCGTGCGAATTTCGAGCTGCTTGTCCATGCCTAGATTGAGCGCCTGCTCCATGGCTTTGATAAAATCGTTGCGGCAGTCCGGATAACCGGAAAAATCGGTTTCACACACACCGGTGATCACAGTATCAGCACCAAGCTGATAGGCATAAATCCCAGCCAGGGTTAAGAACAGGATATTGCGACCGGGCACAAAGGTATTGGGCAGGCCATTTTCCATCAGTTCGTGAGATACAGGAATGGCATCGCGGGTGAGGGCACTGATGGCAAGCTCGCCCAGCAAAGACACGTCCATGATTTTATGGGACGCACAGCCAAGCTCACTTGCCAGTGCTTTGGCCACTTCAATTTCTTCACTGTGACGCTGACCATAATCGAAGGTGATGGCATGGACTTCATCAAACTGCGACAGAGCCTGTACCAGACAGGTAGTGGAATCCTGACCACCACTGAAAACGACAACTGCTTTGGACATGGAAAAACCGATACTGAGTTAAACTTTTGGGGATATAGTGTATCCCAGCAGCCGTGCCGCATCAAAGTTAGCCGTAGTGACGCGCAGTCGTGGTTGAAAAGTTCCCTTGAATCCGTGGCTGAAATCTTCTATAACAGCCGGCCGAATTGAATGTCCGTCGTCAACCAGCCATGGCTGCGACGCCAACTGAGCGAGTGCTGATGAGCGAGTATCCCATCAACGAAGTATTTGAAACCATTCAGGGTGAAGGTTGTAACACGGGCCTGCCGGCTATCTTTGTGCGACTGCAGGGCTGTCCGGTTGCCTGCCCCTGGTGTGATACCGCCCAAACCTGGGAGTTGCTGGAGCAAAACAAGGTCGCAGCTGCGGATGTCATTCAGGTGGACGGCAGCATTGGCCGCTGGGCCATGCATACGGCAGCATCGCTTATTGAGGCGTTCAAGCAAAAGGGATTTAGCGCAAAACTGGTGGTGATCACCGGCGGTGAACCCTGTATGCACGATCTGACCGATTTGACCCTAGGCTTTGAAGCGGCTGGGTTTCATTGCCAGATTGAAACCAGCGGAACCTTTGAGGTGCGCTGCTCAGACCGAACCTATGTGACTGTATCACCCAAGGTCAATATGAAAGGTGGTTATCCGGTGCTGAAGCAAGCCCTTGAGCGAGCCAACGAAATAAAGCATCCGGTGGCCACTGATGCGCATATTGAAGAACTCGATGCGCTGCTCGAAGGCATAGCTACCAGCGGCAAAACCATTTGTTTGCAGCCTATCAGCCAAAAGCCCCGTGCCACCGAATTGGCGATGAAAACCTGCATTGCACGCAACTGGCGCCTGTCTATTCAAACCCACAAGTATTTGAATATTGATTGATTCCCCAAGTCACTCATTTCATTAGTACCAATAAAAAAGCTCCCGGGGGAGCTTTTTTATTGGTATCAGGCAATCACAGTCTGCCACTTTCAGCGAAGGCGGTGAGCGCCGCACTGGCTTGCGTGATATCGCCAATATGGGTGCTTACCCAGCTGCTGTTGTAGTAGGTATCGAGATAACGCTCGCCCGGGTCGCAGATAAGCGTGACTATGCTGCCGGTTTCGCCGCGCGCCTTCATTTGGGAAGCGAGTTTCAGTGCGCCAAAAAGATTGGTGCCGGTAGAAGGCCCGGTTTTACGCCCGATTAGCGATTCGAGCCAATACATGGTGGCAATGGAGTCCACGTCCGGTACTTTGACCATCTCATCCACCACCCCGGGAATAAATGATGGTTCTACTCTGGGTCGGCCAATACCTTCGATACAGCTGCCTTTTTCACAGGTAATGGCGGCATTGCCTGTTTTGAAGTAGTCATAAAATACTGAGTGCTGCGGGTCGACCACCAGCAACTTGGTTGCGAGGCGCTGGTAGCGGATGTAACGGCCTATGGTTGCCGAAGTACCTCCGGTGCCGGGACTCATCACAATCCAACTGGGGATCGGGTGGGGTTCACGCTCCATTTGGCTGAAAATTGAATTGGCGATGTTGTTGTTACCTCGCCAGTCAGTGGCTCGTTCAGCGTAGGTGAACTGATCCATGTAATGACCATTCAGTTCTTTGGCGAGCCTTTCTGACTCAGCATAGATTTCGCTGGAGTGGCTTACAAAATGGCAACGGCCGCCATAGAACTCAATTTGTTCAATTTTGCGCTTGGCAGTACTTTTAGGCATGACTGCAATAAATGGCAAACCCAGCAGGCGGGCAAAGTAAGCTTCCGAGACTGCAGTGCTGCCGGAGGAGGATTCAATGACTGTCGTACCTTCTTTAATCCAGCCATTACAGAGGGCATACAGAAATAATGAGCGGGCCAGACGATGCTTGAGGCTACCGGTCGGATGGGTGCTTTCGTCTTTTAAATAGATGTCGATGCCATCCAGCGTCGACAATTCCAGCTTGATGAGGTGAGTGTCGGCGCTGCGCTGAAAGTCGGCTTCAATTTTTCCAATGGCGTTGGCAATCCAATTTGTGCAAATGGGAAGGCTCATGGGGAGTCCTGAGGTTTGCGGTACGTGCTTGGATAATATGCAAAATCAGCTTGTTTTCACAGCGTCTGGATCAAAGCAGTTTCAGGTAGATACAAATTAATGCGTTTACAGGATGTTGTAGGAAGTGCGGTGAGTTACGTCAGTGCTGCCCGAAAGGGCAGAGAAGATGGTGGAGGGAGAAGGATTCGAACCTTCGAAGGCGGAGCCGTCAGATTTACAGTCTGATCCCTTTGGCCACTCGGGAACCCCTCCATCATGGCGTAAAGTGAAAGAAACAAGTGGTGGAGGGAGAAGGATTCGAACCTTCGAAGGCGGAGCCGTCAGATTTACAGTCTGATCCCTTTGGCCACTCGGGAACCCCTCCACGAGTTTCTTGCTTTACTTTTTTGCGTTGCTGAAGTGGTGGAGGGAGAAGGATTCGAACCTTCGAAGGCGGAGCCGTCAGATTTACAGTCTGATCCCTTTGGCC
>NZ_JBFKLW010000100.1:0-7652 GCF_041630135.1 Shewanella sp. | reverse complement strand
ACTCTTCAATTAAAGTTTTGGTCTCAATGAATTTCTGCTGTCATGCTCTGCATGAAAACTCCTTCATTGATAAAATCGTTTTGTCGACTTCATCAACCTGCGAGTATCCACACAGATTACTTGATAAATTTTTAAAGAACGGACCGCTGCGGCATTACCGCCGGTCAACGGAGGCGCATTATAGGGACTTGAACCGTGAGCGCAAGCCCTTTTATCGAATCAATGCACCGAGTGGATAGATTTTAGCCGCCAATGTGTTTTTTGCCACTTTATGGTGCTGTCTGCTGGCCAATTGGCGATTTATGTTGCCTGGCTCGGTTAACCCTTAAGAAACGTGGGCACATCAGCAATGCTGTCGAGCACCACAGTTGCCAGAGCTTCACCTTTGGTGTCAACTTGCTTACCACTTCTCACCAAAATTTTGGTTGGGATACCTGCGGCTTCAGCAGCGCGCATATCATCGGCTTTATCACCCACCATCACGGATTTGGACAGGTCGATTTTGAGGAACCTGGCAGCAGAGACCAACATACCAGGCTTCGGCTTTCGGCATTCACAATCCTGCTTATACTCGCCAATGCCTTTCTCAGGATGGTGCGGGCAGTAATAGATACCATCGAAATCCACACCCTTATCGGCGAAGTTCCAGTCCATCCACTCAGTAAGCGTGTGGAACTCATCTTCGGAATACATGCCGCGGGCAATACCTGACTGATTGGTTACCACAACCAACTTATATCCCATGTTTTTCAAAGCAAGACAGGCCTCGAATACACCTTCAATATATTCAAAGTCGTCCACCTTGTGCACATAACCATGGTCTTTGTTAATGACGCCGTCTCTGTCGAGAAATACTGCTCGGTTCACTTCAGTCACTCCGGATTTGCAAGTGGCGCTATTATTTCACTCCTTTATCTGAATTGCACCGCCAACGTGGAAGACGAAGATAAGTTTTTCACTTGTTTTGCATATTGCATACAACTAACATGCACTCATCCAAACCATGCCGATTTATCACGGCAAATGTTCACGAGGATGTGATGACAAACCAATTGCGTGATGCCGTTGATGCCACCGAACTGCGTACTCGCCGCCGAGCACTGCTTGATGCACTGCCGAAAGACAGCTTGGTAGTGATGGCAGCCTATAGCCAAAAGGTACGCAGCAAAAACATTAAATACCACTTTCGCCAGGACAATGACTTTTTGTACCTCACAGGCTTCACCGAACCGGATGCCTTTGCACTGCTATACCGTGAAGGTGGTGAAGACACCCTCGTTCTGTTTTGCAGGCCAAGGGATAAAGACGCCGAAGTGAGTTTTGGTAAACGCTCTGGCCCCGAAGGTGCTGTCACTGTCTATGGCGCAGATAGTGCTTTTATTATTGATGAATTCGAGCCCAAACTACTTGAACTACTCAAAGGCAAAAACCGGATTTATGTCAGTGATGAGTTAAATCGCTTGCCCAACATCTGGCAGCTTATTAATCGCGAGCGTTTGCAAACGCCCTTTGATGTACCCAAGGCTTACCGGCAGCTCTCGGCGCTGGCTTCAGTGCTGCACCCGATGCGGGTGATTAAATCTCAGGCCGAAATTGGCCTTATTCGCCATGCCGTCAATGCCTCCATTGCTGGCCATAAGGCACTGATGCTGGCCGCAGCGCCGAGCATGAATGAAGGCGTACTCGCCGCCACCTTTATGCTCGAAATAGCCAAACACGGCTGCGTGGATGTGGGCTACCCCAATATTGTCGCGGCGGGCAACAACGCCTGTTGTCTGCATTATGAAGAAAACTGCTGCACCGTAAATGAAGGCGACCTGATACTGGTTGATGCCGGTGCCGAGTTCGGCAATTACAGCGCCGATATAACCCGCACCTTTCCCGCCACAGGCCACTTCACCCCAGCGCAGCGGCGCATTCACAATCTGGTATTGGCCGCACTCGATGCTGCTATCGCCAGGGTACGCCCGGGCACCCGCTGGAACGTTCTCAATGAAACCTGCATGGAAATGATGGCCAAGGGCCTGATTGAACTAGGCCTGCTTCAAGGCTCGCTGGATGAGGTAATGACAAGCGAAAGCTACAAGCGCTTTACGGTGCACAAAACCGGCCACTGGCTTGGGATGGATGTGCACGATGTGGGGCCTTATCAGGATGACAGCGGTAATTGGCGCGAGCTTGAGCCCTGCATGGTGTTTACCATAGAGCCCGGCATCTATATTCCGGCCGATGCGATGGATGTTCCGCCGGAATATCGCGGCATGGGCGTGCGCATTGAAGACGATATTCTGGTAACAGAAGACGGCTGTGAGAACCTCTCGGCGGCCTGCCCCCGCAGCTGCGATGAGATTGAAGCCTTTATGGCTGGTCGCATTAAGGCAGGCTGAACTGCTGACAGACATTAAAAAGGCGACCAGTTGGTCGCCTTTAGCTTTTAACTTTCCAGCTTTCTAGCTGCCTTAATCAAAGCGCTTCACACTGTATGGGCTCATCTCAATGGCAGGGGTTTCCCCAGCCATTAATTGCCCCATTAGCTCGGCGGTGGTGGCCGCCCAAGTCAATCCCAAATGTTGATGACCAAAGCAAAGATAAACCCCGGAACTTTGGCTTTCCCCCAAAACTGGCAAGCTGTCTGGCATTGAGGGTCTGAATCCCATCCAGCGCTCACCATTCTCTACTGCGGCAGCGGCGAACACGGCTGGCAACAAGGCTTTGCCATGGGGCAACAGACAGTCAGCGCGGGCATTGGACATGGGCGCTTCAAGGCCGCCGAATTCCACCGTTCCCGCCAAACGTGTGCCACCGTCCATAGGGGTAATGATGAATTTTCTGTCGAACGATGCCACCGGCCGCTTGAGGCCACTTTGCTGGGGCATCATCAAATGATAACCACGCTCGGTATCGAGGGGGACCTTATGACCCGCACTCAGTGCCAAAGGCCGTGACCAGGCGCCTGCACAAAGAAGCAGCTTATCTGCCGTAAGCTTTCTGCCGTCATCCAACACAGCAGACGGAGCTTCGCCGCCCTGCAACTGCTTAACACAGCCAAGCTCAATACTGCCCCCCAGCCCAAGGAGTGTGTCTGCCAGCGCATCACAAATGGCTTTAGGGCTTGGGGTGTGGCCCACCTCGGTAAACCAGAGCGCCGCGGTAACGGCTTCGGTTAAGCTTGGCTCCAGTGCGCGGGCCTCATCGCCAGTCAGTAGCTTTACCGCCACGCCTGCATCACGGTAATGGCGAAACTCAGCGTCAATTACCTGCTTATCCCGAGTTTCAAATACCAGCAGCGAGCCATTTTCAACCAATAGCTCCGGCCTGCCACAAAACGCCAGCAGCTCCCTTGTGGCAGCCATTGCCCCAAGATTCAGCGCCTTGATGGCAGCGCCGTTACGCTCACGGTTTTTGCGACTCATATTGGCCACAAATCGCATAAACCAAGGCAGTGCTTTATGAAAATAAGCAGGCCGAATACGAAAAGGCCCCAGTGGGTCCAGCAGCATCCCAGGCAATTTGGGCAGCAGAGCAGGATCGGCCAGGGGAAACACCTGTTCAGTGGCAAAATGTCCGGCATTGCCATAAGACGCGCCAGCTGCCACGCCCTCCTTATCAAGTACGGTAACCTTAAGGCCCCGGCGGGCGAGCGCTACCGCACTGGCAAGCCCGACAATTCCGGCACCGACGACAATGACATGCTGCGCCTCATCGGCTGCGGTACCTGCCTGGATATGCTGAGATTTTTCTATATTCATATGTCACCTCAGCGCAGCAAGAAGCCGGTTTGAAAAATATCGTCCGGATGGAGCAGGAATCTATGTTCACCGGTAATAAACGCACGACCCGACACCCGCGGGATGACGGCGCTTTTGCCATAAAAATCACAGCTGTCGATGGCTTCAACCGTCATTTGTCCGCCCACTATGCTTTCAATCACCAGCGGCTGATTGAGCGATACATCACCCTTGGCATGCAGCAGCGCTATCCGGCCCGCGACACCGGTACCTGTGGGCGAGCGGTCGACCTCGCCATCGGCAAAAATGCACACGTGGCGTGAATGAGCCCCCGGCACAGAAACCTTGGTGGACGTAAAAATAGTCCCGTAGAGAAAGCTTAAATCGGCTTCCAGCGGATGCTCAATAGCAAAGCTGGCCATCACCGCCTGCTTTATTCGCCTGCCCCAGTCTATCAGTTGGCTGACGTTGTCTGCCGAACAGTCCAGCCCCAACGCATCGGCATCTACATAGGCGTAATAGGCACCGCCAAAGCCGATATCGAAGCTGACGGCTCCAATACCCGGCACCTCCACAGATAAATCCAGCGCCTCAGCGAAGGAAGGCACATTGATAAAGCTGGCGCGGATTTTACCCTCTGCGTCCCGTTCGGCGCGGGCGCGGATAAAGCCCACGGGCGCGTCTATCCCAATTTCTGCCACGCCTCCCGGCATGGGAATGGCGCCGGTTTCGCAGTAAACCGTTGCCAACGCCAACACTGCATGGCCACACATGCTGGAATAGCCCTCGTTGTGCAGAAACAGCACGCCAAAGTCGGCGCCGGGTGTCACAGGCTCAGTGATCAGCGCACCATACATGTCGGCATGACCGCGGGGTTCGAACATCAACAGTTTTCGATAATCATCGAGATGAGCCTGCAAATATTGACGTTTTTCAAGAATGCTGTTGCCCGGCAGAGGTGGATACCCTGAGGTAATAATTCTGAGTGGTTCCCCTTCGGTGTGGGCGTCAAGGCTGGTGATTTGTCGATAGCCCGCCAATTGTGCGGTGCTCAGTTGCAGGGGTTCCATCGTATCCACATCCTCTTGTAATAATGTATGCAATATATAGTGACGCATGGCCAGGATTCAAATAATCTGTGATCAGCATTTTTCTGGATTGATTTATTGTATACAATATACTATAACTTATCGCAATGCCGAGCGCATCCTCTCCTTTCGCCACCGGGCAAGGGGAAAAATTAAGAAGACAAGACTAATTTGAGGTTTGAACATGAAAGTTAACTGGCAAGGTGTATATCCAGCAATTTCCACCCAATTCAATGAAGATGGCAGCATCAACTTTGAATCCAATACCCGCATGCTGGAGCAGCTGATTGAGGATGGCATCGACGGTATCATCGCTCTGGGTACCATTGGTGAAAACGCCTCTTTGAGTGCCGATGAAAAGCGCGCATTCCTCAAGCACACCGTGGGTGTGGTGAAAGGCCGTATCCCTGTGATTGCCGGTTGTACCGAAAACACAGCCCAGCTTGCCATGCAATATGTACAGGATGTGGAAGCCATTGGCGTAGACGGTGTAATGCTGCTGCCAGCCGTGGTGTATCGTGGCACCAAGCGTGAAGTCATTACCCATTATCAGATGGTGGCCCGTGCAACCAGGCTGCCAATCATGATTTACAACAACCCGGTAAGCTACGGCGTAGATATCGACCTTGAAATGACTGCCATTCTGGCCGACGAGCCCAATATCGTGGCCATCAAAGAATCCACCACAGATACCCGCCGCCTGACCGAACTGCAAACCCGTTTTGGCGACCGCTTTACCCTGTTCTGTGGTGTAGACGATATCGCGCTGGAATCTCTGCTGCTCGGCGCCACCGGTTGGATTTCCGGCCTCACCAACGTGTTTCCCCGCGAGTCAGTCACCCTCTATAAGCTCGCCCGCGCCGGTCGTATCGAGGAAGCCCGTGAAATCTATCGCTGGTTTATGCCGCTGCTGCGCCTCGATACCATCCCTACGCTGGTTCAGTGCATCAAGTTTGCCGAGCAAATTGCCGGCCGTGGCAGTGAAAATGTGCGCATGCCACGTATGACTCTGATTGGTGATGAGCGCGCCTACGTCGAGAAGGTGGTAGGTGAAGCCATGGCCAAGCGCCTGGATCTGACCAAGTACAATCTGGATTGATCCCAAGATGCCTGTCCACATGGTTGATGGCAAACTCAAGCAGCCCTTCGCCATGTGGATTGGTTCAACGAGCCATAATAACTAGATAACCGGAGCTCAACGGCCATGATGAAAGGAACATTTTTCTGCGTCGATGCACACACCTGCGGTAACCCAGTGCGGCTGGTCACCAGTGGCCACCCTAACCTTGCGGGCCGCACCATGAGTGAAAAGCGTCAGGATTTCCTCGCCAATCACGACTGGATCCGCAAAGCATTGATGTTCGAGCCACGCGGCCATGACATGATGTCAGGCTCATTTCTGTACCCCCCCTGCTCTGATAATGCCGACGCCTCGATTCTGTTTATCGAGACCAGCGGCTGTTTGCCAATGTGCGGCCATGGCACCATAGGCACCATCACCGCCGCCATCGAAACCGGGCTGCTGAAACCCAAAACACCCGGCAAACTGGTGCTTGACGTACCGGCTGGCCAAATCGAAATTGACTATCAGCAAACCGGCGCCAAGGTCGACTGGGTTCGTATTTACAATGTGCCGGCTTATCTGGCCCACAAAGACGCGATTCTCGATATTCCGGGTCTTGGCACCCTCAAGGTGGATGTGTCCTACGGCGGCAACTACTACGTGATTGTCGACCCACAGGCGAACTTCCCCGGGCTGCGTCACTGGAGTGCGGCGGATATTCTGCGTTGGAGTCCGATTGTGCGTCAGGTGGCCTACGAAACCCTGACCTGTATTCACCCCAACGACCCTACGGTGCAGGGCGTTAGCCACGTGCTGTGGACCGGCGACACCATCAGTGAAGGCTCAGACGGCGCCAATGCGGTGTTTTATGGCGATAAAGCCATCGACCGCTCGCCCTGCGGCACAGGTACCAGCGCCCGATTGGCGCAGCTGTACGCCCGCGGCAAACTCAAGGTGGGCGACAGCTACACCCACGAGAGCATCATCGGCAGCCAGTTTATCGGCCGTATCGAGTCCGCCACCAAGGTGGGCGACTATGATGCGATTCGTCCCAGTATTCAGGGCTGGGCCCGGGTGTTCGGCCAGAATGCCATCACAGTGGATGATGCCGACCCCTACGCCTTTGGCTTCCAGGTGGTGTAACCCTCGGCGCGCATCTCCTGGGCTTATTTAAAAAGGACCTCTTATGACGACTGACCTTTGTGGCCTTAACTTTTTTGGCCATCAATGGCAGGGAAAGGAAGCGGGCTTTGCCCGCTTCAACCCGCAAACCAATGAGCAGCTGCCCGAGCGTTTTGCCCAGGCAGATGCCAGTGACGTAAATGCTGCAGCGCTCGTAGCCGAGCAGGCTTTTTGGGCCTATCAGCAAACATCTGATGCCGAGCGTGCAGCGCTGCTTAATGCTATTGCCAACGAACTTGAGCAGGATGCTGAGCTTATCGTGCCCATGGCCATGCTCGAATCCGGCTTGCCGGAAGCACGCATTCGCGGCGAGCTTGGCCGCACCACAGGTCAGCTCAGACTGTTCGCCGCCGTGCTTACTGAGCCCTATGATGCGCTTTTGATGGATGAAGCCAACCCCACCCGCGCGCCTCTGCCCAAGCCGGAACTCAAGCTTGGACACTTGCCCCTTGGTGTGGTCGCCGTATTTGGTGCGTCCAACTTCCCGCTGGCGTTTTCCACCGCCGGCGGTGATACCGCCTCGGCCCTCGCTGCTGGTTGCGCCGTTATCGTCAAAGGCCATCCGGCTCATCCGGGCACCAGCGAGCGGGT
>NZ_JBFKLW010000099.1:0-7882 GCF_041630135.1 Shewanella sp. | reverse complement strand
ATGAGCTTTGTCTCAGCCCCCATGACTGACATACAGGCTAATCGCACTGCGGATATCATATTCAAACAGACTGCGACCACACCGCCAAAGATGTATTGCTGGAAAATTCTCGAGTCAGTCAGTGGCCAAACCATAGGCATAATAGCGTTAACTCGAATGAAGGCTGACTACCCTTCTATGCTGGAGATAGGTGCTCTGAGCTTTCCCGCATTTTATGGTAAGGGCTTTATTCCCGAGGCCATGAATACTGTCTGTGAATTCGGCCTAAAACTGAGTGAAATAACCGGCATATACGCAAAATTTCAGCAGGATCACCAGGCCTCTTATTCAATAACCAGAAAAACAGGCTTCACCTTACCCAAGCAGTGCAAAACATCGACTGAATACCTTGAGTGCTTTCGGACGACGTGAGTGTGAATTCACTGTTTTCAATTTGCTTTCAGCCTGTTAATTTAGCCCCATGATTTGTTTTGGACTTTCAGGAAAGTCTTTTGTCAGGAAGCCTCGTCTGTGTCGGCACCGGTATCTTGCTGGGCGGACACCTAAGCCCCCTCGCCCAAAACCTGATTGAACAGGCCGATGTGGTATTCAGCGGCATGTCAGACGGTTTTACCGAGCTCTGGATTGAAGGGCTAGCCAAGGATACCCGCAGCCTGCAACAGCACTACGCCGACGGCAAATCCCGTAACCTCACCTACAACGAGATGGTCGATGCCATGCTCACTGAGGTGCGTTTGGGTAAAAAGGTGGTGGGCGCCTTTTATGGTCACCCCGGTATTTTCGCCAAGGCGCCCCACGAAGCCATTGCCACAGCCCGCACCGAAGGCTTTGAGGCGCGGATGATTCCGGGCATTTCCGCCGAAGATTGCCTCTATGCGGATTTGGGGCTGGACCCCGGCAAAACCGGCTGCCAGCACTTTGAAACCACCCAGTTGATGCTGTATCAGCGCCGAATCGACCCCAGCGCACTGCTGGTGCTGTGGCAACCGGCATTAGCCGGTGACCTAACCCTGGGCATTCGCCCCACCGGCAGCGCCGAGCGCGAACTCTTGGTAGAACTCTTAAGCCAGGACTACCCGCTTAATCACGAGTGCATCCTCTATGAGGCCGCCACCACGGCGCTGCACAGTACCCGTATCGAGCGCCTGCCATTAAGTGCCCTGCCCCAGGCCAAACTGGAGCTGCACACCACCCTGGTGCTGCCTCCAAGTCAGCCGCTCACGCCCAACAGCCAGCTGCGTGCCCGCCTGCAAGCGCTGGCAGGCGTACAAACGCAAGGGACCCCGCAGGGCGCCACTGTACTGCCCTTTTCACGCAAAAAAGCGAACTCACCACAAGGAAAACAAGATGAATCAAGCTGTTGAAATTTTGGCAAAACTTGGCAGCAATACTGCCGTTTCCCTCGATACCCTGCCTGCTCACATCGCCGCCATAATCGAGGCCAAAGACATCGAAGCCCTGAAGGCCGAGCTTGATGTGGCACCTGACATTGTCTGCTTCTTGTTCCCCGCTGAAGATGAAGAACAGCAGGAAACTGAGCAAGAAGAGGACAAAGATACTCAAGCAAACCGGTTGAGTTATGCCATTGCTTAAATATTTACTGCTATTACTGACGGCTTGTTTATTTCAAGTCGTCAGCAACGTATCACATGCAGAGTCATGGCTTGAAAAGCTAGAAACTGCCGATGAAATACGTTCAAGTGATCCTGAAAAGTTTCAAAGCATATTGCTGGAAACCTCGGATAACCTGAGTAGCTTGTCTCCTTATGAGCGGGACTACCTGTCGTATTTACAAGCTTATGAGTTAACGTTTAAGGGTAAATTTGCACTGGGCATGGCCGCCTTTGAGACTCTCGCTAAAACAACTACCAGTGGCGAGATAAAAGTTAGATCCCTTCTGACTCTTACGAATGCATATGCAATTCAGCGACGTTGGAATGAAGGTCTGGAAACACTCGCTCAAGTGCAGTCACTTCTTGCTACGGTAAATAATTCTGAAATTAAGATTCAGGCCATTGCAACGTCAGGAATTTTTTACAACGAAATTGGCCAGTATGAGTTGGCACAAGATTATAGTGAACGATTGAAGCGGATCTCTTCTTCAGCGAGAAATGCGTGCGTTGCCGAGCAATTAATGTTTGAAGCACTTGTTAAATCACATGCACAAGATAGTGAGTTAATCGCCAAGTTCGAGAGCGGTAGTTCTCTGTGTTTATCAGCCAAAGAAAACGTAGCTTTTTCAATAATAATTCGCCTATACGCTCAATATTTGCTGGAAACACACAATCACCCCCAAGCAGCCAAATCTCTTCTTGATGAAAACGAACCGCAAGTATTAAACGCCAAATACGCCCCTGTCATTGCCATTTACCAAAGCCTGCAGGCCAAGGCCAACTGGGAGCTGGGGCAGCAGGAAAAGGCCTATCAACAGGCATTGGCCGTGAGCCAATCGCCAGCAGCGGTCAATGCGCTGGAAGCCCTTATCCGTGCCAACAAGGTGCTGTTTGATTATCACAGCAGTCGCGGTAACAGTGAGGCGGCGCTGGATGCCTATATCAAGTACGCCGAAGCCGACAAGGCCTATCTGGACGAGGTGAAAACCAAGACGCTGGCGTTTCAGTTGGCCCAGCACCAGAGCCTGGAGCAGCAAAACAAAATTGCCCTGCTGGATGAGCAAAACAAGCTACTCAAGGTGCAACAGCGACTCGACACCGCCGAGAGATTCAATAGCCGGTTGATGATTGGCGCACTCCTGAGTGTGATTTTGGGGCTTATTACCTGGGGTTGGCATTCTCTTAAAAATCAAAGGCGTTTAAAGCAGTTAGCCGAATACGACAGCCTGACAGGCCTCCTTAGCCGAGGCCACTTTACTGAGGTGGCGCACAGCGCCCTCAATTATGTCCAAAACCTCAAGGCACCGGTCAGCTGTGTGCTGTTTGATGTGGATCACTTCAAGCGCATCAACGACAGTTTTGGCCACAGTACCGGCGACTGGGCGCTGAAACAGGTGGCAAGCCTGTGCAAGCAGCAGGTACGGGAGTTTGAGATATTCGGTCGCATCGGCGGTGAAGAATTTTGCCTGCTGTTGCCCGAGTGCGATTTGCACCATGCCACAGAGATAGCCGAGAAGCTGCGTCATGCCCTGGCAAACTGCGACACCCTTGCCTGCGGTCACGATTTCGTACTGACTGCAAGCTTTGGGGTAACCGACTCCACTCTCGCGGGCTATTCGCTGGATATACTGCTGGCTCAGGCCGATAAGGCCATGTACAGCGCCAAACACGGCGGCCGGAATCAGGTTAAAGCATATTGCCCTGCAAAGGACAAACTGAGCAGTGACAACGCCAGCCCCCCTCAGCAGCCCAGCACCAAGGGAAATGGCGGAGCGCTGCCCGGATGACATGGGAACCGAGCCCTAAAGCTCAGCTCACTCTGTTAAACCCATAACCTCGAAGCAAAAAGGCCGCTCAATGAGCGGCCTTCGTTTTCTGCAATGACAGTATATTGCTGATGCTTAGTCTTTCAAAAGCTCTGCGATGGTCAGCACCCCATGGGTAGTGGCACCGGCGGCCCACAGCGCCCCTGCACTGTCTTCGAATGAGCCGGCAAGGTCGATGTGCAGCCACTTGGCATCTTCACGCACAAAGCGCCACAGGAAGCCCGCCGCGTTGGAGGCACCACCGGCACCACCACCTTTCACAGGACGGCTGTTGGCAGTGTCGGCATAGGCAGATGGGCACATGTCTTTATGCCATGGATCCAGCGGCAGGGGCCACACCCGCTCGGCCACAGCACTTGCCTTGGTTTTGGCCAGCTCAAGCACGGCAGTATCGGGGGAGAAAATAGCGTTGTAGTTGCCGCCCACGGCCATCACAGCGGCACCGGTCAGGGTTGCTGCATCGATAATGAAAGGCGCGCCGGTGGCAGAAGCCGCCTGCAGACCATCTGCCAGCACCAGACGGCCCTCTGCGTCGGTATTCACCACTTCAACGGTGACGCCGTTTTTGTAGGTAAGTATGTCACCAAGCTTATAGGCGCGGCCGCTGACCAGGTTCTCTGCGCAGCACAAAAACAGCTTCACGCGCTTGTTAAGGCCGTTTTTAATCGCCAGCCCCAGGGCGCCGGTAACAGTGGCGGCGCCGCCCATGTCACATTTCATGTTAAGCATGCCTTCGCTGGCTTTAAGGCTATAACCGCCGGAATCGAAGGTAATACCTTTGCCAACCAGTGCCACAGACACAGGGGCATCGTCACCCAGCGGGTTGAAGTCCAGCTCCAGCATCGCCGGTGGACGCTCGCTGCCGCGGCCAACCGCATGCACACCAATCCACTGCTCTTCGAGAAGCTGCTCTCCTTCGATAATCCGGAAACTCACCTTGTCGCCGCCAAGCTGTTTCAGCCAATTGGCAGCGAGAGTCGCCAGCTTCACCGGCGGCAGGTTTTCAGGGGTTTCGTTGGTCAGCTGACGCACAAAGCGGGCAGCTTCCATACGCTGCTCCAGCGCTTGACGCAGGCTATCATCACCGCTCCAACTGAGATCCCAGCCCGCTTTGGCGGTCACGAAGCCCTGAGCAAACTGCCACTGAGCATCTATATCCCAACCTTCACCGTCCAGCGCCACCTTATTGATTCCCTGCGAGCGTAACTTGCGGGCTGCCATCTGGATTTGACGCAGGCGGTCAGCACCTTGCAGATGAATACGGGCAGCATCCCCTTCGAAGCTGATATCGGCCTTGCCCCAATGGGCAGCAGCGGCCTCATTGGTGAGGCAAACGCGCATTGCTTGAGTCATCTTATTTCCTTCTTATGTGATTCTTTTATGGTCGTGATGGGCTTACGCCGGGGCGTGCCAGGTTGCCAATCAGTGTAACCCATTGGCTCTGTTGCCCCAAGAGGCTGCCAACTGGCCGTACACTGATGGCAGATTTGGGGTACACTCGGGCACTGATTTTTCCCTGCCAAGGACAGTAGATGAAATATCCGGCGCCACTGCAACAGGCCATACTTATCACCCGCTATAAACGTTTTTTAGCCGATGTCAGTTTGAGTGATGGCAGCCAAATCACCCTGCACTGCCCCAACACAGGCTCGATGAAAAATTGCCTTTACCCGGGCAGGCGGGTGTGGTTTTCCACCTCAGATAATCCCAAGCGCAAATACGCCAGCACCTGGGAATTGGCCGAGGACGATAGCGGCAATCTGATTGGCATCAACACCGGCCGCGCCAACCAACTTGCCGAAGAAGCCATTGCCAGCGGCGCTATTACGCAGCTCAGCGGCTATGACCTTATTCGCCGGGAAGTGAAATACGGAAATGAAAACAGCCGGATAGACATACTACTTAGCGGTAAGGACTTGCCAGATTGCTACATTGAGGTGAAAAGCTGCACCTTGCTGGAAGGAGACACAGGCTTTTTCCCCGATGCGGTATCCACCCGTGGCCAAAAGCATTTGCGGGAACTGATGGAAATGAAGGCCCTGAGCCACCGAGCGGTATTGCTGTTTGTAGTGCAGCATCAGGGAATCAACAAGGTGGCACCGGCCGACCACATCGATGCCAAATATGGCCAACTGTTAAGGCAGGCGATGGCAGCCGGCGTTGAAGTGCTGGCCTATGGTTGCACCATGAACAGTGAGTCGTTGCAGCTTACGAACGACCTGCCATTTACGGCATAAAAAGCCGAAAAAGCGACCGTAAAATTTGAAAAGAACGGGATAAGCGGACATCATCAAAGAATTAACTGCAGCGTTGGCAAAAAGTTTGCCACTCCGGTTTTATTTTGATATAGATAGCGGCCGTTCTAAGTGACGCCCGAACAACGCAAAGAATACAGGAGATGCGTTATGCCTGAAGGCACTAAAAAACTTGGCGTACTCGCTATCGCAGGTGTTGAGCCTTACCAGGAGCAATCTGGCGAGGAGTATATGAACGACAAGCAGCTGGGTCATTTCAAGAAGATCCTTGAAGCATGGCGTAACCAGCTGCGCGAAGAAGTCGACCGTACCCTTTCACACATGCAAGATGAAGCCGCCAACTTCCCCGACCCAGTCGACCGAGCCGCTCAGGAAGAGGAGTTCAGTCTGGAGCTGCGTGCCCGCGACAGAGAACGTAAACTGATCAAGAAAATTGAGAAGACCCTGCAGAAGATTGAAGATGATGACTTCGGCTTCTGTGATTCCTGTGGTGTTGAAATCGGTATCCGCCGTCTCGAAGCACGTCCCACCGCGGACCTGTGCATCGACTGTAAGACGCTGGCCGAAATCAAAGAAAAGCAGATGGCCGGTTAATCTTAACCAGCATGCAATTGAGCGGGGCTTAGGCCCCGCTTGGTATTTCAGGAACCTGTTAAAAGCGCCATGTCCAATCCGCCCTACATTGGCCGTTTTGCCCCCTCTCCTTCCGGCTCACTGCATTTTGGCTCACTGATTGCTGCGCTGGGCAGTTATTTACGTGCCCGTAGCCTGGGGGGACTGTGGCTGGTGCGAATTGAAGATATAGACCCGCCCCGCGAGGTGCCCGGTGCAGCCGATGACATCTTGCGCACTTTAGAGGCTTTCGGTCTCAACTGGGATGGCGAGCTTGTATACCAAAGCCAGCGTACCGGTGCCTATCAGGCCAAAATCGATACCTTACTTGCCAATGGCGATGCCTATTTTTGCCAATGCACCCGCAAACAAATACAAGCCATGGGCGGCGTTTACGATGGCCGCTGCCAGCATCTGGGGCATCAAAGCGGCGCTATCCGCATCAAAAATCACGCCCGGGTGGCACATTTTCAGGATGGTTTGATGGGCGAGGTTCGGGTAAGCCATGATTTTGCTGCCGAAGACTTTATCATCAAACGCAGCGATGGCCTGTATGCCTATCAACTTGCAGTCGTGATGGACGATGCCGAGGCAGGCATTACTGAAGTGGTGCGTGGCTGCGACCTGATTGAGGCCAGTTGCCGTCAGCTGAGTCTGTTTAGCCAGTTTGGTTTCAAGACACCCGACTATATTCACCTGCCGCTGGCCTGCGCCGATGTGGGATTTAAGCTGTCAAAACAAAACCATGCCACGCCGGTAAGTAAAGACTCCCCCATGCCGGCACTGCGGGCGGCGCTGGCATTTTTAGGCCAACAGGTGCCCGATGCCGCCTGTCCCCAAAGTCTGTTGAGTCAGGCAGTGATGGACTTTTCGCTTAGCCGTATTCCAACCCAGCGGGAAATCCTGATTGACAGCGACAGCTAAGGCGCCGGCATGCTGTCAATTACCCCCATTTGGGGTTATCATAGCCACCAGATTTTTAACCCCCTAAACTGACGTCACGAGGTGTACCATTTTTCGCCGTATCACTCAGTTCTGTAAGCAACTGTTTGCCGAGAACGAACAGCCACACGCCACAGAATCGACTCAGGGAACCGCTCAAACCGAACAGGGGCTGAGTCTCGGTATCTTCACCCGCAACGACCACACCATCTCGCGCAAGAACATCAGTGAAAATGCGCTTAAGGTGCTCTATCGCCTTAACAAAGCCGGTTATGAGGCTTTTTTGGTTGGCGGAGGTGTCCGCGACCTGCTGCTGGGCATGGAACCCAAAGATTTTGACGTGGTGACCAACGCCACACCGGAAGATATCAAAAAGCTGTTTCGTAACTGCCGTCTGGTGGGCCGTCGTTTCCGTCTGGCCCATATTGTATTTGGACGCGACGTGATTGAAGTGGCCACCTTCCGTGGACACCATTCCGACGAAGCAGGCGAGAAAATTTCCAAGGCCAATGCCGAAGGACGTCTGCTGCGTGACAACGTCTATGGCAGCATTGATGAAGATGCCGAGCGCCGTGACTTTACTGTTAACGCCCTCTACTACGATATCAGTGATTACTCTATCCGCAGCTACGGT
>NZ_JBFKLW010000098.1:0-8493 GCF_041630135.1 Shewanella sp. | reverse complement strand
ATGAAAACTCCTTCATTGATAAAATCGTTTTGTCGACTTCATCAACCTGCGAGTATCCACACAGATTTGCTTGTCTTATCTGATTTTTAAAGAACATCCGGTCGCGCTTGGCTCACCGGGTCAGGGCTGCGTATTCTACGCTTTCCTGTTTTCGCGTCAAGTGATTTACTTCAAGGTTTTTCTGTTTGGCGATTTTGTCACCACACTCACCTTTTCGTTTACTTTTCGCGTTGTTATCTCAGCTCTGCCTGAGCAGTTTTGCCGTGACAACGGATGCGCATTATAGGGAGCCTGACTCGAAGTGCAAGCCCTTTTTAAAAGAAAAAGATCGCATGCCGATCTTTTAGGCAAAATGCGATCTTTCCAGGATCCAGACGTTTGATTGGCTAGTTATTTGGCGGCTTTGACTGCAGGCGCAGCGGCTGGCGCCTCGATAATGCCTTTCAGCAATGCTTCGGCTTTGGGGTCGTCCCAATCAACGTAGCTTCTGACAAAGGCCACCAGCTGCCCTTCTCTGTTAAGGATAAAGGTGGCTGGAATGGTATCGAGGGGGAACACCTGCCTTAAGTTTTGCGGCGCATCGAAAAAAGAACCAAAGTCTTCCATCCCCTGTGCTTTTAAGAAGGCATCGACTTCTGCCTTACCACCAGCATCAATAGAGATCGGCAGAAAGGCGAATGTCTTGGGATCCAACTTGGCTTTAAGACGCTCCAGAGCCGGGATCTCCCTGACACAGGGCGGGCACCAGGTGGCCCACATGTTAACCATCACGACCTTACCCTGATACTGGCTGAAGTCGACCGCTTTGCCACTGGCATCCTCAAATGGCACGGCTTCTATTGGGAATGGATGCGGCAATTGACGGATAAGATCGACACTGGATGCCGGTTGCGCAGCCGGCTGTTGCATCCCCGGATAAGCGATGGCGGCCCCGGAGGCCGCCAACATCAGTGCGCATATTATGCGCTTCATTATTTCTTACCCTTATCTGAGCTACTTTTCAGCAGTGCATTTAACTCAGCCTGCTGCTCAGGTGTAAGGTCAGCTATGTCAGCAGCCTGCCCCTTTTGTTTACGAATAAACAATAGCCCTGCCCCCAGTCCAATCAGCAATAAAACGACAGGACCAAGCCATAGAATAAAAGTACGTCCTTCCATCCTTGGCTTATAGAGGACAAAATCGCCGTAGCGGGTAGTCATGAACTCGATGATCTGATCGTCTGACTTGCCTTCATCCACCATCTTGTAAACTTCTAAACGCAGATCGCGGGCAACAGGCGAATTGGAGTCAATCAGGTTCTGATTCTGACACTGAGGACAGCGCAGCTCATGGGCAAGTGACAGGGCACGCTTCTGATTATCTGCCGACTTGAACTCATAGGTGTCTACCGGCGTGGCCAAAGCCAATGAACTGAAGCACAGCAGCACCATGGCCAGTAATGCGTTCAACTGTTTCATGATGCGGCTCCTGTTGCGACTGGATTGTTGGCTGCCGCCTCAGTGGCGGCCTCCTGTTGCAGCTGCTTCACCATAGGATACAGGGTTTCATTCCACACACGCTGATCAACCGGACCGGCAAAGCGGAAGCGAATAATGCCCTTATGGTCAACCAGGAAAGTTTCCGGCGCACCATACACCCCCAGGTCCAACCCTAGACGACCATCTTTATCGAAGATGTTCAGAGCATAGGGGTCACCCTGATGGCGAAGTTCACGAATAGCTTCCGCACGCTCATCGCGATAATTGATACCGTAAATAGGTACCAACTTTTGCCGTGCCAGTGACATCAGGAACGGATGCTCATATTTACAGGAGGGGCACCAGGTTGCCCATACGTTCAGCAGTGCCACCTGACCTTTAAGGTTTTCCTGGGTGAGCATTTCACCCGGGGTTTCCAGTTTTTCCAATTGGAAGGCAGGCACCGGCTTGCCCTCCAGTGCTGAATCCAGCTTCTGAGGATTGAGGAACAGGCCCTTATAGAGGAATACGCCCATCCCCAGAAACAATACCAATGGAATGAATAAGACCAGCTTCTTCATTTTCTCTCCAAATCTCAGGCGGTTGCCAATTTACCTTTGGCGTCTTGCTGCGCTTTGTCCTTGGCAGCAACCTTAACACGATAGCGTTTGTCTGAGGCAGCAAAGAAACCGCCCACCATCATGAAGATACCTCCGAACCACAACCAACGCACAAATGGCTTGTAGTTCAGACGCACCGCGTACTCGGTGGCACTGATAGGGTCCCCCATGGTGACGTATAGGTCACGGAACAGACCCCAGTCGATACCGGCTTCGGTCATGTCCATGGTGCGCACGTTGTACTGACGACGATCAGGTTTGAGCAGGGTGACAAAGCTATCACCTTTGTACACTTCAATCTGTCCTTGTTGCGCGGTGTAGTTTGGACCCACCACGTTTTTGGTTTCAAGGAAATTGAAAGTGTAACCAGCCAGTTCGTGGCTGACACCAGGGCCCATGCGCACGCTCTTCTCGATTGAGTAGTTGGACACCATGGTGCCACCCACTACCGAAACTGCGATACCCAAGTGAGCAATAATCATCCCCAGCTGGCTGCGACCAAGACGTGCCAGGCTCAAGCCTTCGCTGGTCTTGATGATGTTGTATCCGGCACGCAGGCTGGCAAGGGTTATCCACATCGCGGTGCCGATACCCAGGGCAACCCAGATATTGAACTCACCACCGGCGATGAAAGGTGCGGCAATACCCACCACAGCAGACACAATGGCAGGTATCATCAGCTGACGCTTCACTTCACCGGCTTTGGCCTTCTTCCAGCGGATGATGGGGCCAATACCCATGAAAACAAACATCACCAGGATGATAGGTACAAACACGGCATTGAAGTAAGGTGGGCCAACAGAAATCTTGCCCATGCCCAAAGCGTCAATCAACAGCGGATACAGGGTGCCCAGCAGTACAGTGCCGCACGCCACGGTCAGCAACAGGTTACACACCAACAGCATGATTTCCTTTGACCAAAGCTCAAACTTGGCCGGACTGGTCATTTCACTGGCGCGGAATGCGAACAACGTAAGCGAGCCGCCGATGGCAAGGCCAAGCAGCAACAGAATGAACATACCGCGGCTAGGATCGGCGGCAAATGAGTGCACCGATGTCAGTACCCCGGAACGTACGATAAAGGTACCCAGCAAACTCAGCGAGAAGGCGAAGATAGAGAGCAGAACGGTCCAGTTACGGAAGGTGCCACGCTTTTCAGTCACAATCAGCGAGTGCACCAGCGCAGTACCAATCAGCCATGGCATAAAGGAGGCGTTTTCGACCGGATCCCAGAACCACCAGCCACCCCAGCCGAGCTCATAATAAGCCCACCAGGAACCCAGCGCGATACCACCGGTCAGGAAAATCCAGGCTGCCAGAGTCCATGGCCGACTCCAACGGGCCCAGGCAGAATCAAGACGACCACTCAGCAGCGCGGCAATCGCAAACGCAAAGCTCACTGAGAAACCCACATAACCGAGATACAACATAGGAGGGTGAAAGATCAAGCCCACATCCTGCAGCATGGGGTTAAGATCGCGGCCTTCCATCGGCGTTGGAAACAAGCGCTCAAAGGGACTTGAGGTGATCAGCATAAACAAGGTGAAACCCACAGTGATCATGCCTAATACAGCCAGCACTCTTGCTGTAAACACTTCTTCCAGACCTTTACTGAATTTTGCCACTGCGGCAGCCCACACCGACAGGGAAAACACCCAGAACAGCAATGAACCTTCATGACCACCCCATACGGCGGCTATCTTGAAGAAACTCGGAAGTTGAGAATTGGAATGGTGCGCCACATAGGCCACGGAAAAATCATCAACCGCAAAGCTGTAGCCAAGGGTGATAACCGACAAACTGATAAAAAGGAACATGCCGTAAGCTAACGGCCAGGCATAGCGCACAAGGTATTGATCCTTGCGGGCTACCCCGACTAGCGGCACGATGCTGAGCAGGACGGCAAATGCCAACCCTATAATCAGCGCAAAGTGTCCAAGTTCCGGGATCATGGGTACTCCTCAGTCTTATATAGTTTTAACCGACAGCAAGACAGCTACTATCGACGCACAACATGAATCACACATTAGTTTTTGCGAATTTGCGCCATTTTAGTATTTGCTATAGTTCCTGTCTGCCACTTTCGAGCAAATATGGGTGGCCAGTCTCATTCTTGAATTCACGGGCAATACTGTTGCAACTCCTTCGCTTGCCACACAGTCTGACGTCTTTCTCCTGAATTGGTTGCACTTAATTCAGCTTTCTGTGAACCAGTGCCCAACTATTGAGTTTCTCGCCAGCGGTTAAGGTTATATTACTGTTCAATGAATATGCTTTTCGTATAATCTGACCCGCAAACCCGGCGGTATCGCCACTCAAGGCAACCAAGGTGAAAAATAGATAATGACAACATTCTGGATTCTGATTGCATCTGTTGTGCTGATCGGCCTTATGCTGATCTGGGTACCCCACTTCCGTCAGCAGCGTCTGCTAACGGCCGAAGAAGCAGGTGTACGTAAGCAAACTAACCTCGAACTCTTTAACGAACGTATCGCAATTCTTGAAAAAGAGTTAGCAGAAAGCCTGTTGGACGAACAGGAATTTGAAGGCCTCAAAAAAGAGCTGGAAATTAGCTTATTGCAAGACATAAAACAGGGCAGTGACGAGTCTCTGGTCAATACTGTCAAGCCCAAAGGCCTGCTCTGGCCGGTGCTGATGTCTGTCACGCTGCTGGCTATCTCCGGTTACATGTATCAGCAGCTGGGTCAGTATGAAAATGTGTCCAATCCACCTCGCGCCGCTAATCCCCATGAAGGCATGACAGCTGAACAAATTATGTCTCAACGGGTGCAGATGATGGAAATGGCCGTTCAGGCTGAGCCTGATAACAGCCAGGCCTGGTTTAACCTTGGGCATGCCTACATTACTGCCAATCGTTTCGACGAAGCAGTCAATGCCTTTGATAAGGTAATGGCGCTGGTTGGCACTCACGCAGAGCTCCTTGGCCCCAAGGCCACCGCACTTTACTACAAGAATAACCAACAGATGTCGCCTGAAATCCAGGCGCTGATCGACCAGTCTCTGGCGCTGGATCCCAAAGACCCTTCTACTCTGTTGCTGGTTGGTATGGATGCCTTCTTCACCGCCGAATATCAAAAGGCCATTGATGCGTGGCAAACCATTCTGGCCACAGATCGCAACGATATCGACCGGACGGCACTGATTAACGCCGTTGAAACCGCCAAGATGAAGATGATGTCTGAAACCGGCATGATGCCAACGGACAGCGTCCATCAAGGCATGGCGACTGCTTCTCCCACAGTGACAGTACAGGTATCCATCTCCCCTGAACTGGCAGCACAGGTGAAAGAAACTGATATGCTGTTTATCTTTGCCCGTGCCACCGAAGGGCCTAAAGTTCCATTGGCTGCGACCAAACTGAGCGCCAAGGCTCTGCCGGCAACCATTACCCTGGATGACAGCACCAACATGGGCGGCGAAGTGAAGCTCAGCAGCGCCAAGCAGGTTGAAGTGATTGCTGTATTGTCCAAGCACGGCAGCGTGAAACCACAGAGCGGAGACATCAAGGGCAGCCTTGCCTCGGTTGACGTGGGCGGCGAGTCTGTCAACCTGGTACTGGATACTCTGGTACAGTAACCACTTATCAGGTTATTAAAGCCGGCTAAACGAGCCGGCTTTTTTACAGTCACAATGCCAACCCGCAAGGGTTACCTTAGATTAGCTACAAGTCCTCATTCGGATTGAGCTAAGCGCAAATTCAGTCGCCAATCTACGGTGAACTCAAGGCAATAAAAAACCGGCCATCTGGCCGGTTCTTAAAGTTACATCCAATTACTTGGACATGAACTCGATAGCGTTCTTGTAGTCTTCATCGGTACAGTCGGTGCACATACCGCCTGGAGGCATAGCGTTCAGACCGCCTTTTACACTGGCAACCAGAGCGTCGACACCTTTAGCCAGACGAGGTTCCCACTGGGCAGCGTCGTGGGCCTTCGGGGCACCGGCTACACCCATGCTGTGGCAAACCTGACAAGCCTTATTATAAACAGCTTCACCTTCTTGAGCAGATACGCTGGCAGCCATAGTCAGAGCAGCTACTGCAGTCATTGCTAACAGTTTTTTCATGTTCAATGTTCCTAATGCAAATTCTTATGTGCTCAACGCTGCCCTCGAAGGCAGACTAGTTTTAGCGAGCTTAGGGTACTACAAACTTCAAAAGATCTCATCTTTTTGTGAGATCTCTCGCAGCTTGTTTTGGGAGATGAGATTTAGGCCACAATTTCGGCAATATATTAGCAAATCTTAAAAAAGTTCCGGCATCATTGTACATATTGGAAGTGCATCAAATTGCTGATACTTAGCTATCTTTCTAAGTAAACCCAACCCTTTAAGTGTGTTAGTATCGGCACAGTTCCACTGCAGGATTAGAGGTCTTGGTGACACAATTGACAACAACAACCAAAACATTGGTATCCGCACATAAGCTAACTTGTATCCGCGAAGAAAGGATCCTTTTTGACGAGCTGAGTTTCAGCGTTAACGAAGGCGATATCATTCAGATTGAAGGTCCCAATGGTGCTGGTAAAACAAGCCTGCTGCGGATCCTTGCCGGACTCTCCCGCCCCTATGCCGGGCAAGTATTTTACCAAACCGAAGACATCACACGCTGCCGAGACGAGTTTAACGAAGATCTCTTATATCTCGGTCACTTAGCAGGCGTTAAGAGCGAACTCACAGCACAAGAAAACCTTAACTTCAATTTAAGGTTAAGCGGCTATGATGGCTTCAACAGCGGCGAAATCCTCGCCAAAGTCAACCTGAAAGGATTCGAAGAAGCGCTGGCAGGCCACCTGTCTGCCGGACAGCACAGACGTACGGCCCTTGCACGACTGTGGCACAGCAACTGCAAAGTCTGGATCCTGGATGAACCCTTCACCGCAATTGATAAACGCGGTGTAGCGGAACTGGAACAATTATTCCTGCGCCATGCTGATAATGGCGGCTGCGTTATCCTGACAACTCACCAGGATATGGGACTCATCACCGACGAGCGGCTTCGCAAGCTTAAGCTCGAATACCGCTTTATATAAGGTTGGCTCCCATGAAACGAGGCATTAGCTACAGACAAGCGTTCTTTACAGTACTTAAGCGCGATCTCAAGATCGCGGTGCGCCACCGGGGAGACATTTTTAACCCGCTGCTGTTTTTTGTAATGGTGGTGACACTGTTCCCTCTGGGTATTGGCCCTGAGCCACAAGTATTGACCCGTATAGCCCCCGGGATAATTTGGGTGGCGGCGTTACTCGCATCAATGCTGTCGCTGGAGCGGCTCTTTAAGGCTGATTATAGCGATGGTTCTCTCGAACAGATGTTATTAAGCCCGCAGCCACTTTACCTTACGGTACTGGCCAAAGTGCTGGCTCACTGGCTGTTAACCGGGGTACCGCTGATTTTGGTATCGCCGCTGTTGGCTGTGTTACTGCACCTGGAGGAAAATAGCTACGGCGCTCTGATGAGCACCCTCGCACTGGGTACCCCGGTACTGAGCCTGCTTGGTGCAATCGGAGTTGCACTGACGGTGGGTTTGCGTAAAGGCGGTGTACTGCTTAGTTTACTTATCCTGCCGCTTTATATTCCGGTACTGATTTTTGCAACCAGTGCCATTGATGCTGCGGGAATGAATTTACCCTATGATGGCCAGCTCGCTATAATAGCAGCCATGCTGGTTGGGTCTTTAACACTGGCGCCGTTTGCAATAGGCGCATCACTAAGAGTGAGTACTAACTAAAATGTGGAAGTGGTTACATCCTTACGCCGATCCGGAACGTGCCTACAGGTTATCCGACAAACTCTTGCCTTGGTTTACCATGCTGGCAATAGCCTTTATCGGCACCGGCACCATTTGGGGGTTACTGTTCGCACCGACTGATTACCAACAAGGCGACAGCTACCGTATCATCTTCATTCATGTACCGGCCGCATCAATGTCAATGGCGGCCTATATGGGCATGGCAACATCCGCCTTTATCGGCCTTGTGTGGCAAATTAAGGCGGCCGACTGGACTGCTGCCGCCATTGCGCCCATTGGTGCCGTCGTAACCTTTATCGCCCTGTTCACCGGTGCGACCTGGGGCAAACCTATGTGGGGTACTTGGTGGGTGTGGGATGCGCGCCTGACCTCTGAGCTGGTGCTGCTGTTCCTGTATCTGGGGGTGATTGCCCTTTATGCCTCTTTTGAAGACAAGGTACTGGCTGCTCGTGCTGCCGGCATCCTGGCGATTGTGGGTGTGATTAACATCCCTATCATTAAATACTCTGTGGAATGGTGGAGCTCACTGCACCAGCCATCCACCATCAGGATCACTGAGAAGTCCACCATGTCATCCGACATGTTGTACCCCCTGCTCATCAATATTGTTGGCTTTGGTCTAATGATTGGTGCTCTGACGTTGGTT
>NZ_JBFKLW010000097.1:0-9643 GCF_041630135.1 Shewanella sp. | reverse complement strand
TGCGCTGGATGCCCAGATTGCTTCGGTCAAGACAGGTATCGAGAGCCGCCGTGCCAACGCCAAGGCCGAAACCAAGGCCTGTGAGCAGTGGTACAAAAACGAGCTTAAGTCCCGCGGTGTGGACGAAGACAAGATTGTGGGTCTGAAGGCCGATATCCGCACCCTCGAGCGCAAGATTGCCGATGCCGAAGGCCGCCGCGCCGACGTGCTGCGCTACGAAGACTGGTATCAGCATACCTGGCTTAGCCGCAAGCCACGGCTTGCCGAGGAGCTGGCCAAGGTGCGCCGCGCTCAATCGGAGCTGGAGCAGCAGCTCGCCCGACTGTCTGCTGAGGTGAAAACCCAGCGCAGCGAACTGGAGTCGGGCCGTAAGGCCTCCGATGCCGCCCAGGTGGAAGCCTCGGAAAACCTCACCAAGCTGCGCTCATTACTGCGTAAACTGGCCGACCTTAAGCTTTCGCCCACCGACGATGAGGCCCAGGGCAGTATTGGCGAGCGTTTGCGTCAGGGTGAAGAGTTGCTGCTCAAACGCGACTATCTGGTGGGCTCGGTGAAGCAGTATGTCGAGCACTTCGATACCGTGATTGCCGCCAAGTCGGGCTCTGGCCTTGCCGAAACCTGGGAGCGTGCCCGGGAAGAGGCCACCTCCATTAACGACAAGGGCATACGTATTCTGGATTACCGCAAGCTGGTGCCAAGTCTGGAGCAGCTTTTGAACGTGATGGTGCCCCAGTCGATTATGGCGCTGCGGGAGCAGGGCCGGATCTTCGGGGTGGATCTCACCGCCTTCTACGACGTGTTGGCGGATATTGACCGCCGTATCGCATCCCAAAGTGCCCGCATCACCCGTGAAGTGGGCGAGGAACTGTTCCTCGACGGGGTGTCTGAATCTGCGGTACGTATTCGCTCGCGCATCAGTGAGCTTGAGTTCTGGCCTGAGCTGGAAGTGTTTGTGGCCGCGTTCCGCCGCTGGAAGAGCGATGGCTTTGCCGGTTTGCCGGACGAGCATTACACCAACAGTATGCGCCGGGCGCTGGATATCATCGGCAAGGCGGCGCTCAGTGGCGGTATCGCCAAGCTGCTGGAAATCGAGCTGCGTCTGCGTGAAGGCAACTCGGATCTGATTATTCGCACCGACCGTCAGCTGAATGAATCCTCAAGCCACGGTATGGCATACCTGATTTTGTGTAAGTTCCTGCTGGCCTTTACCCGCCTGCTGCGGGGCTCGGCCCAGGTGACAGTGCACTGGCCCATCGACGAGCTGGGTACCTTGCACCACAACAACGTGAAGAAGATTTTCGATGCCTGCGAGAACAACAATATCTCGGTGCTGGGGGCCTTCCCGAACCCCGAGTCTGAGGTGCTGAGCCTGTTTAAAAACCGCTATATCATCAACAAGCAAACCCGCAAGCTGCAGGTGGTGAAGCCCAAGAGCAACCCCATCGCCGATAAGCTGGCCAGCCGTATTTCCAGGGAGGCGGTGTAATGTCTGAGGCAAACTTTTCAGGAACTGGTGCAGGTCTTGTGGGTCATGGCGCCCTCATCGAACGGCTGCTGCGGGGCGAGTTTATTTGCCGCGTGACTGACGAAGACGGCTGGCGTGCGCTCAAGTCGCCTGCCGTGCGCGAGCGTATCGAAACCTACCTCAACCAAATCAACCGCACTGTTGCCAGCGCCGGCGAAGGCGAGGTGTTTTTCTGCGGCTATGCCCAGTTGGGTGAGGCAGAGCGTAAAGTGATTTCCAGCCAGTTCAAGGATATCTGCCAGGCGCTCATTCCGCTGGTGGAGTGGCTGGTGTTGGTGCAGGAGGCCTCTGGCCAGGATGCGCCTCTTACCGAAGGCGCACCTGTGCGTTTGACTGAACTCCAGGGCCGTATCGAAGAGACCCCGGCGTTTCGCGAGCAGCTTGGCAAACTCAGCCAGTACCGGCTTTTTGGATCCACTTCAACTAATGTGGATGCCCAGCTTAAGCTGGTGTTCAAACGTCTGGTGGAGCTTGGCTTCCTTACTCGCCCCAATGTGGAAAAACAAATCTACATCGCCACGGGTAAGCTTGATTATCTCTATGAAGTGATTCGCTTTATCGATGAAACTGAAGGCCTGAACCTGGAGGCGCAGGCCGAAACCGCCACCCAGAGGGAGCTGATATGAGCAGCAACCTGCACCAGTCCGGGGTGCGGCTGCTGAGGATGCTTGGCCGCCACGCCGAGACTGTGATGGATGTGTACCTGAGCGGCGCCGTGGACGAGGCCAACGCCGATACCGGTGTGCTGAAAAAGCTCACCGAGGCGGGCATTTTGTGGCGCCCAGAGGAAGACGAGGGCCTAAGGCTGACCCGCAGCGTGCGGGCGCTGCTCGAAGAGGGGCTTAAAGATGAGCGCAATCGTCAGATTAATGCCAACGTAGGTTCGGCGCTTGCCACCATCAAGACCCTGGCCGACCACTACAAGGAGGCGCGCAGCCACTCTGACTACAGCGCTGCCGAGGCGTATCTGGCCGACCTCAGTGAGCATGTGTACGCCTTTACCGAAAACCTTCGTTATTCCATCCGCGTACTGTGGGGGCGGATTAACAACGAATTCGGTTATGTCGGTACCATCAGCGCCAAAATCCGTGAGAACGAACTGGCCCAGAGCCAGGTGTCTGAGCTGTTGAATGGCCTGGAGCTGTTTCAGTTCAGCGAACTTGGGGAAATCGCCTCTGATATCCGTGAGCTTCGAAAACTGCTGGTAACCACCCTGCAGGAGACCCTGAGTGACTGTACTCAGGAGCTCAGTGTGGTGCAGGCGAGGCTCCTTGAACTGCTTGGTCGCTTCCGCCAAATTCAGGGCCGTACCAGGCTGCTCAGGGGCTGGCTTCTGTACACAGATATGCACCCTGACTACGAGCCGATGGATCATGTGGCTCACCGCAAGGTGCCCATGCTGTTTAACCGCGCCGAGGCCATGCTGGCCGATGCCCATGTGGATGTGCATAACCAGAGCCTGGAGCAGGAACTGATGGAAATGGTGGCGCGCATCAAGTCCATCAGTCGCCTCGATCTAAAGCCTGTAACCAAGGCGGCAGAAACCAGCGTGGTGCTGAGTGCGGCGGAAGACTTCGATATTCCGGAAAACCCGCTCAAGCAGGATGTGGAAGACTACTTTGTGGCGGTAATAGATTCGGGCAAGCGCCAGTCGGCGCTGGAATACCTGCAGGAAAAAGCCTTGCCATGGGATTCAGAAAGCTGGATTTATCAGGTGATTGGCGGCTTTGAGGGCCTGAGCGAAGAGCATAAATCCTTCTTCGAACTGGAGCCTTTGGGTGAGCCTCATCCTGTGTATACCGGCAACTTCATTATCCGCGACGTGGAGCTGTGGCTCAGTTAATCCCCTTGTTCAGCCAAGGCCACCTCAGGGTGGCCTTTTTATTGGCTGTAACATGGCGTGCTGGGCTGGTGATGGGGATTGAGTCAGCGATTTCAATAGATTGGTTGATAAATATTGGTTTTATTGACTGATATATTTGCTGCGTTTGGTTTTATGTGCTGAGTATTTTTAAGTGCTTGTTTTGAAAGTGTTTACCTGCGGTTAAATTGGCTGCGCCTGTGTAAAAAGGGATATTTTTGGGTTGGTGAATTAGTCTAAATAAATCATTGCTTTACTCGTTAATTTGGGGGCGGTTGCAGGATTGTGTTCATACATTTTCGTTGAAATTGCGGCTGGCATGTTTCACTATCCGGAAGCGAACGGGGCTGAGACTCCAGACACAATAACAACACAGGCACGCAATCTATGTTCAAATCTCTGTCGGCCAGGATTTTCATTGGCCTAGCTATCGGACTCCTGTCCGGCACTCTGGTGCAGTATGTGCTGCACGATATCAATTTCTTCTCTGGCACCCTGGTTGAAATCGCCTCCGGCCTTGGCACCATGTTCGTCAACATGATCATGATGCTGGTGGTACCTCTGGTGTTTGTCAGCATCGTTTGTGGCGTGTGTGAGCTTAAAGATCTCTCCAGCTTTGGCCGCCTCGGAGGCAAGACCTTCGGCTTTTACATCATCAACACTCTGGTGGCGATTGTTGCGGCACTGACAGTGGCGCTGCTGCTGGAACCCGGCAAGGGTGTAGACATGACCGGTGGGGGAGAGCTTGCCATCACTGCCACCGAATTGCCGAGCCTGATGGCACTTTTGGTAGACATAGTGCCCCGCAATCCGGTAGCGGCATTTATGTCTGGCAATATGCTGCAGGTTATCTTTATGGCACTGCTGCTTGGAGGCGTTATCAAGTCGCTGGGTGAGCATGTGACCGGCGCCGTATCGGCGTTCCAGACCGCCAATAAAATCATGATGAAGCTGATTTCGGTGGTGATGTATCTGGCCCCTATCGGTGTTGGTGCGCTGATGTTCAAATTGGGCGCTACCCTGGAAGCCGGGGTGTTCCTCAGCGTGATGGAATATCTGGTGCTGATCCTTGGCTTGCTGCTGCTGTGGATTTTCGTGGTTTACCCCTATGCGGTGCAGCTGTTCACCCCGGTGAAGGCCAGCGTGTTTCGCGAGAAGACCCAGGAGCAAATCCTGTTTTCCCTCTCTACCGCCAGCTCCAATGCCACCATTCCGGTGACCATGCGAACCCTTACCGAGAAGCTCAAGGTAAACCGCGCCGTGGCCGGTTTTGGGGTACCGCTGGGCGCGACCATGAACATGGGCGGCGTGTCCATTTATATCACAGTGGCCATTTTCTTCATCGCCAACGCCTTTGGTATGCCTATTACCATGGAGCAATTGCCTGCGTTAATTTTCAGTATCTTTTTGCTGTCGGTAGGAGCCGGTGGCGTACCCGGCGGCGGCATGGTGATGATTGGCGTGCTTATCCACCAGATGGGCTTGCCGGTGGAAGCCTTTGCGCTGGTGGCCGCGCTGGATAGGCTTATCGATATGGTACTGACTTCCTGTAATGTTGTTGGCGATACCGCTGTACTGACGATTGTCGATCAGACCGAGCGCCCACATCAGGTTGCCAGTGATGATGACTAAGGCTGGATAAGGCAAATATTGCATGAGTAAAAAGCCGCCCAAGGGCGGCTTTTTTACTTCAGGAGTTCACAACTGGTTGCAAACGCGGTTAGTTCTTTGCGTACCGGAGTCAGCCTGAACGGTGCTTCAACACTGTTTCCACTTCGAAAAGAGATGGTTTCAAGCGCGATGTCGCTTTGATCACTTTGAAGCAGCTTGGAAAGCCATTTTGAATTGGATGTAGTGATAAATTTACGGATGCTTGATTCGCCCTCAAGTTTGGTGATTAACCCGTTTGGGCTTTTTAGCAGCAGACAGCTTTTGTCCTTATTCAGTGCAAATACTTTGGGCATACTGACGGTAACAGACAATATCCCGGGTGATTCGCACAAGAGCTCGAGTTGCACATCGTTTTGTTTGATGAGCATTGTCAGTGGTGCCGCTTGTATCTGGTTCAGAGGAAGGCTAAAAATTAACAGGGCACCGAAGCTCCGCAGTACTGTGTACATCCTGTATACCTATAAAGAAATAGTTAGCCGATTCTAGAGCAGAGTATGCATGTTGAATATGAGGATTATTGGGGTTTTTGACAGTCGTCAAAATATTGTTCAATGTGCTGCAGAGGTTGTAGCTATCGATGTTAATTTATTGTTTTGAAATATTTTAATCTGAGTCGGCGACATTGAAAGCTGCAGGCGTTGTGCACTGGCAATAAGCTGTGGATGATAAAAAAGCCGACCCTGAGGTCGGCTCTTACGCAATTTATCGCAAACAGGCCGATTAGGCTTGCTTGTTATAGCGCTCGGCGCTGGTAAGGATTTCTGCACGGGCAGCAGCGGCGTCTTCCCAGCTTTCAACCTTCACCCACTTGCCAACTTCCAGATCCTTGTAGTGCTCGAAGAACTGCTTGATCTGAGCCTTCAGCAGGGCTGGCAGGTCGTTCACGTCCTGAATGTGGCCGTATTCTTTGGACACCTTCTCGTGCGGAACAGCAACCACTTTGGCGTCTTCACCTGACTCGTCGGTCATTTTCAGCACGCCAACAGGGCGACAACGGATCACGCTGCCAGGCTGCAGTGGGTACTGGGTAGGTACCAGCACGTCAACCGGGTCGCCATCCAGGCTCAAAGTCTGGTTCACATAACCGTAGTTGCAAGGATAGAACATAGGAGCAGTCATGATGCGGTCAACAAACAGGGCGCCGCTGTCCTTGTCCACTTCGTACTTGATAGGATCGTGGTTCTGTGGGATCTCGATGATTACATAGATATCATCTGGCAGGGATTTGCCCGCTGGCACTGCATTCAAGCTCATTTGCATATCCTTTAACGGTATTTGAAATCAGATTTCAGAAAATCGGTTGGCGCGTATTATAGCGCGATTTGGCGGCTTGCCAATCAAAGGCCGCCGCCATTGCACTAAAGACTAACTTGCGCCTTATTTGTGGTAACCCAGACAGGCATCAACCTCGTTGGCCGAGCCCAAAATTACCGCCACGCGCTGGTGAATTTCGCTTGGCGCTATATCCAGAATGGTCTCATAGCCTGTGCTGGCTTTGCCGCCCGCCTGCTCAACCAAGAATGCCATGGGGTTGGCTTCGTACATCAGGCGCAGTTTGAACGGCTTTTTCGGGTCCTTGGTGTCCGTGGGGTAGGTGAACAGGCCGCCGCGGCACAGCACCCTGTGCACATCGCCCACCATGGCTGCAATCCAGCGCATGTTGAAGTTCTTGCCGCGCGGGCCTTCTTTGCCCTGAATCAGGTCGGCAATATAGGCCTGCATGCCGGGCTCCCAGAAGCGCTGGTTGGACATATTGATGGCGAACTCGCCGGTGTCTTTGCTTATTTGCACCCCATCTACCGTCAGCAGATAGTCGCCGCTGACCGGGTCGAGGGTAAAGAGCTGCACGCCCTGGCCCGTGGTCAGTGCCAGCATGGTAGATGGGCCGTAGAGCACATAACCTGCGGCCAGCTGCTTGCGGCCGGATTGCAGGAAGCTTTGCTCGCTTACATTACCGCCTGGGGCCGGCAACACCGAGAAAATGGTGCCCACCAGTGAGTTGATGTCGATATTGGATGAACCATCCAGTGGGTCGAAGCACACCAGAAACTGGCCATCCTGCGCCAGTGGCACTATCTCATCTTCTTCTTCGGAGGCCAGCGCCTTCACCGAGCCCTGGGCAGCCAATGCGTCTTTCAGCATGTCGTTGGTGATAACGTCGAGTTTTTTCTGATCTTCACCCTGCACGTTTTCGGTGCCGGCTACGCCGAGTACACCGGCGAGAGCGCCACGACGGACTGCCTGGCTGATGTCTTTGGAGCTGTTGGCCAGCACGGTTAACAGGCTGGCAAGCTCCTCGCTGATCGCGCTTTGTTTGAGGGATTGGGACAGGGTCTGCATCTTGTGTCCTTCTGGTTAGACAAATTTGGGGAGGTCTTTGGAATAATTCTGGCGCTAATGATAACCGAGATTGGTGATATTTTCAGTGGCTTTACTATTGGCTATTGCTTTGGCAGTGGCAAAGTTTTCGGGCAGAATGGTCGGCTCACAGTTGATAACTGCTATGACATACACCTCACGAACCACACATGGAAAAAACAATGATTAAAAAAATCGTGGCTTCATTGATGTTGGCGGGCGTTGCGGCCACCATCCAGGCGGCGCCGGCATTTCCGGGCGCTGGGACTGAATCTTTGGCAATCGAGCGCATGTATGCCTCTCCTGCATTGGCGGGCAGCAGCCCCCGTGGTCTGGCGCTGTCCCCCGATGGCAGCAAGATCACTTTTTTGAAAGGCCGCGACGACAATCAACACTTTTACGATCTGTGGCAGATGGACGTGGCGAGCGGCAAGGTAAGCCTGCTGCTGGATGCCGACAAACTGGCGGGGGGCGAGCTTTCCGATGAAGAGAAGGCTCGCCGTGAGCGTCAGCGCATCTACGGTCAGGGCATTATGGAATACTTCTGGGCCAAAGATGGTGACGCCTTGCTGATCCCGGCCGCCGGCCAGCTGTATTACTTTACCCCCAAGAGCGGCGATGTGCGTCTGCTCGCCACCGGTGAAGGTTTTGCCACCGACGCCAAGCTGTCGCCCAAGGGTAAATATGTCTCCTTTATTAAGGATCAAAACCTCTATGTGTATGAGTTGGCAAACAATACTCTGACGCAGCTGACCAAAGACGGTGGCGGCGCCATTAAAAACGGCATGGCTGAATTTGTGGCTCAGGAAGAAATGGATCGCATGACCGGCTACTGGTGGTCTCCTGACGAAGCGCGCATTGCCTTTACCCGTATCGATGAGTCACCGGTGGAGCTGGTAACCCGCAATGAAATTTATGCCGACGGCATTAAGCTTACCGAGCAGCGCTATCCCTATGCCGGCAAGGCCAACGTGGAAATCGCGCTCGGTATTGTCAGCCTCGATGGCATTAAGACCGACTGGGTGGAGCTGGGCAAAGAGACAGATATTTACCTGCCGCGGGTTAAGTGGCTGCCAAACAGCACTGAGCTCAGCTTCCAATGGCAGAGTCGAGACCAGCAGACCCTTGAGCTGCGTAAAGTGGCGGTTGCAACCCCCGGCAAGACAGAGCTGCTGGTAAAAGAAACCAGCAAGGCCTGGGTGAACCTCAATAACGACCTGCGCTTTTTAAAGGATAGCGGCGATTTCCTTTGGACTTCAGAGCGTGATGGTTACAGCCATATTTACCTGTTCGAGGCCAAAGGCAAGGTGAAGCGTCAGCTGACCAAGGGCGACTGGACCGTGGATGAAATAGCCTATGTGGATGAAAAGGAATCGGTTGTTTACTTCAGTGGTCGCAAAGATAAAGTCACCGAACGGCATCTGTACCGGGTGAGCCTCAAGGGCGGCGAGATTGAACGGCTCTCAACCGAAGCCGGTATGCACGGCACAGTGTTTGCTGAAAACAGCCCTGTGTATCTGGATTACTTCAACAGCCTCTCTCAACCGCCGCAGGTGAGTTTGCACGACTCGGCCGGTAAGCATCTCGCTTGGGTGGAAGAGAACGCCGTCAAAGCTGGCCACCCACTGCATCCCTTTGCCGGTTTGTGGCAGCTGCCCGAGTTTGGCACTCTGAAGGCCGATGATGGTCAGGCACTGTATTACCGCCTGTTCAAGCCGGTGAATTTCGATGCCAGCAAGCAGTATCCCGTGGTGGTGCGGGTTTACGGCGGCCCCCACGCTCAGCTGGTAACCAACAGCTGGAGCGAGCAGGATTACTTTACCCAGTATCTGCTGCAACAGGATTATCTGGTGTTTCAACTGGATAACCGCGGCTCGGCGCACCGCGGCACCCAATTTGAGTACGTGATTTACCAAAGCCTTGGTGATGCCGAGGTGCGCGATCAGATGGCCGGGGTGGATTACCTGCGCACGCTGCCTTTTGTGGCAGGGGATAAGGTGGCGATTTACGGTCACAGCTATGGCGGGTACATGGCGCTGATGAGTCTCTTTAAGGCGCCAAGCCACTTTAAAGCGGCCATTTCGGGGGCCCCTGTGACCGATTGGAAGCTATACGATACCCATTACACCGAGCGCTATATGGGTCATCCGGACCGCAACGGCGAGGGTTACGATAAGGCGAGCGTGTTTCCCCATGTTGGCGGCTATCAGGGCGGGCTTTTGATGTAT
>NZ_JBFKLW010000096.1:0-9672 GCF_041630135.1 Shewanella sp. | reverse complement strand
CCCATGAACTTCACACCGGCAACGATAAGGGTTTGCGCGGGGTGGTCACGGCCAAAGCGGGCCATTTCAAGCGAGTCAGACACGCAGCCGCCGGTTTGTTCCGCCAGCGCCTGGATTTCGGGATCTGTGTAGTAGTGCGCTACCAGCACAGCATCACGAGCTTTCAAAAGCGCCTTGATTTTTTCTTTGTATTCCACCTTTTGCGCATCCGAAAGCGGGATGGGTTTGGCGGGAAACGGATACTGAATAGGTTCCAGAATGGGGGCTTGCTGACTCATGGTAATTCCGACAACATAACACTTTGGGCGCATTATACGTAAAGCCAGACAAAAGATTAAGGTGTTTTGGCCAATAGGCTGGCGCAAATTGTGAATGCTTCGCTGAGAACCACGAATACAAAAAAAGCGCCCGCAGGCGCTCTTTTAAAGATTTCCGATTAGCGCATGGCCAACAACATGTCTTCCGGCTGCTCCAGGTACTGCTTCCACAGGTTACAGAAACGGGCAATGGTGCCGCCATCGATAACCCGGTGATCGCCACTCCAGCTTACCTGCATAATCTTACGGGCCTGCACGCTGCCGTCTTCAGCAAAGCGTGGCAGTGTCTGCAACTTACCCAATGCCACAATCGCCACTTCCGGCTTATTGATGATTGGGGTTGCCACAGTACCGCCAAGGGCGCCGATGTTGGAGATAGAAATAGTGCCACCTTTAAGATCCGCAGGAGTAACACGGCCACTGCGTGCCGCGTCGGTCAGGCGGGTGATTTCACGAGCCACATCCAGAATCGACTTGCTCTGCACATCTTTCACGTTTGGCACCAGCAGGCCCACTTTGGAGTCCACCGCCATACCTATGTTATGGCTTGCCTTGTAGGTCAGCTCAGTGCAATCGGCATTCACCTGGCTGTTGACCACCGGGAACTCGGTTAATGCCAGTGACAGCGACTTCATAAAGAACGGCATCATGGTCAGCTTTAGGTCATCACTGCTGTACTTGGCCTTCATGCGTTCGCGCAGGGCAACCAGCGCAGTCAAATCAATTTCT
This sequence comes from Shewanella sp., assembly GCF_041630135.1. Classification (GTDB taxonomy): domain Bacteria; phylum Pseudomonadota; class Gammaproteobacteria; order Enterobacterales; family Shewanellaceae; genus Shewanella. The sequence goes on along the minus strand of NZ_JBFKLW010000096.1, from coordinate 8,626 downwards.
TCACAATAGGTAAAGTGTGGAATGCTGGACACTGAGTCCATCATCTGCCGCGCCATTGCTGCTTTTACGCCGCGGATTGGCTCTACTCTGTCACCTGCTGAAGGTTGTACAGGGGCTGCTTGCACTACCTGTGTCTGAGGAGCAGCCGCTTGAGCAGCCGAAACAGCACCACCTTTCAGATAACGCTCGATATCTTCCTTATACACACGGCCATGCTTACCGCTGCCGGGTACCTGCGACAAATCCACATCCAGACTTCGGGCCATACGACGAACCGCCGGACTTGCCAGTGCCTTACCGTTACCGCTGACTGCCATTGGCTTGTCAGCCTGACTGGCGCTTACGCAGGCTGCACCACCTACGGTGGGGGCAGGCGCAGCTTGAAGGGCAACAGGGTGCTCAGCGTCCACTTCAATGGCGTAGAGCGGCGCATGTACCTTGGCGAGTTGTCCTTTACGGTAGTGCAAAGTAACAATTTTGCCCGCCTTCAGGGCGGGGATTTGTACCAGCGCCTTGTCAGTCATAACATCGGCGATGGGTTGATCTTCCTCAACCATATCGCCTTCGTTCACCAGCCACTCGACCAGCTCGCACTCCACAATACCTTCACCAATATCCGGCAGCAGGAAGTCTTCAATATGCTTGCCAAGGCTGGCTGGTACCGATGCAACGCTTACAGCCTCCACAGGAACAGGAGCGACAGGCGCCGCTGGAGCAGCGGCATCGCCCTCGCCTTCAATCTCAACGGCATACAAAGGCGCATGCACCTTGGCGATTTCGCCCTTGGCGTAATAGAGCTTGCTTACAACACCGGCAAAAGGGGCTGGGATCTGCACCAGGGCTTTATCGGTCATTACGTCACAAATGGGCTGATCTTCTGCGATATGGTCGCCTTCTTTCACCAGCCATTCAACCAGCTCACATTCAACCACGCCTTCACCGATGTCCGGCAAAATAAAATCTTTAATCATACCGGGCTCCTAGAAATTGACGCTGGCCTTGATGGCTTCAAAGGTCTTGAGCGCATCCGGCATGTATTCTTTTTCGTGGATAAGCGGATACGGGGTATCCAAACCACAAACACGGGCAATCGGCGACTCCAGATACAGAAAGCACTCTTCCTGAATGGTCGCGGCAATTTCACCGGCAAAGCCACCGGTGAGCGGTGCTTCGTGGTTAATCAGTAAACGACCTGTCTTTCTGACTGACTCAGCCACTGTGTCTACATCCCATGGCGCCAAAGTACGAAGGTCGATTATTTCACAGGAAATACCCTCTTTTTCAGCCATTTCAGCAGCTTTTTCGACGATTTCCATCTGCGCGCCCCAGGCGAGCAATGTGATGTCTTTACCCTCTTTCACCACCTCAGCTTTACCCAGTGGCAGCTCGTAGTCACCTTCCGGCACTTCACCTACGCTGGCACGGTACAGACGCTTGGGCTCAAAGAACACCACAGGATTCTTATCACGAATTGACGCCAGCAGCAGGCCTTTTGCCTGATGGGCATTACGTGGCACAACCACCTTCAGACCCGGCGTTTGGGTGAAGTAAGCTTCAGGCGACTGTGAGTGATAATGGCCACCGGCAATGCCGCCACCATAAGGGGTGCGATACACCAAACCGCCAACATTAAACTCGTTACCTGAGCGATAACGGAATTTGGCGCTCTCGTTCACAATCTGGTCGAACGCCGGGAAGATATAATCGGCAAACTGGATTTCGGCAACAGCTGTGGTGCCGTTGGAGGCCAGACCGTTGGCAAAACCGGCAATGCCCTGCTCGGTCAGCGGGGTATTAAAGCAGCGCCCCTTACCAAAGGTGTCCTGCAGGCCGGAGGTGGCACGAAACACACCGCCAAAGTGGCCCACGTCCTCACCAAACACCAACATGGTGGGATCTTTTTCCATCGCAATGCGCAGAGCACTGTTGATGGCTTGCAACATATTCATTTCAGCCACGGCTTAGAGTCTCCCTGCGGTTTTTGGATAAGCTTGCGGATATTTCTTCACGTGGGCCTTAAGTGACTCCAGCTGTTTTTTCAGCTGTGGCGTTGGCTCATCGTAAACATCCTCAATGATTTCCTCGATGCGGGGTGCCGGAACCTTCTCAGCCACTTTCACTGCGGCCAGTACTTCTTCACGGTAACGCTCGTACAGAACTTCATCGTCCGCTTCAGCAAGCCAGCCCTTATTGATCAGCCACAGCTTGAAGCGTTTCACCGGGTCGTGCTCACGCCACTTGGCCTCTTCTTCCTTGGAGCGATAGCCAGATGGATCGTCCGATGAGGAATGGGCACCAAGGCGATATGTCATGGCCTCAATCAGCACTGGTGCATTATGCTCCAGCGCATAAGCACGGGCCTGCTGAGTGGCAGCCAGAACCGCCAGCATGTCGTTACCATCTACGCGAATGGTGTGCATGCCGTAGCCTACACCGCGGCTGGCAATGCCATTGCCGGCAAATTGCTCTTCTGTAGGGGTGGAAATGGCGTAGCCGTTGTTACGGCAAAAGAAAATAACCGGAGACTTAAGCACAGCAGCCATGTTCATACCTGCGTGGAAATCCCCTTCAGAGGCAGCACCTTCACCAAAGTAGCAAATAGCGACGTTGCGCTCACCTTTCATCTTCAGGCTGTAACCTACACCGGTGGCCTGAGGAATTTGCGTGCCCAGTGGCGATGAAATGGTTTGATAATGCAGTGCAGCCGCGCCGTAGTGGATCGGCATCTGGCGGCCTTTACCGAGATCTTTTTCGTTACTGAACATCTGGTTCATAAACTGTTCGGTGGTGAAACCGCGATAACGCAGGGCCGCGTGCTCGCGATATTGCGCTAGGATAACGTCTTTATCATCCAAAGCAGCAGCACTGCCGAGGATAGCGGCCTCTTCACCGGTACAGGTCATGTAAAAACTGATTCGACCCTGACGCTGGGCGCCCAACATGCGCTCATCCAGCACCCGGGTAAACACACACGCGTCATAGATACGCCTGGCAAGGGATTCATCGATTTGTGGCAGAACGGCTTCCTCGTAAGGTGTACCGTCGGCCTGAAGGATCTTGAGAATGGGGATGTGCAGTGACTCCCTGTCAAGGAAGGAGACCTTGTGCACTGTCTCTTGGTTTGTTGATGCGTTGCTCATATTCTGCTCTTGTTATCATTGAGGCCCACCCACGGCAGGCCTGTATGTAAAACGCGGGATGAACATTACGTTAACGTAAACTACCTTACAATCATTACACCATGACAGCGGATAAGTTTCCCCCGTTTGCATGTACTAATTGCTTTACAGCCTTACTCCACGTGCGGATTTTCTGCCGGGACAAGCATGATGACAGTACGCTGGCCAACAGGTACTTTGGCATTGGGGAATACGACCGCCTCAGTTTCCTGTTCAATCAGAATATCCTTCCCCCCCTCGCGGGCTATCACATGGCCACTGGGAAATGACGTAAAGTTCTCCACATCTGTGCTGAACGTGAATTCAAAATCTTCCGCGGCCTTATTAATGACACGACATACCTGATAAAGGTTCACCTGAGTTGCATCGAATGGTCCAAGACCGAGAGATTCACCACAAATAAGACGCTTGAACATCTCGCGGGTGCTGGCGAACTTGCTCATGTCGTTCTGCCCCATGGGGTACACCTTGCCAAGCTCAATTGTGAAAGCATCGGCGCGGAACAACTCGGATGAGAAATAACTGAAGGTGGTGGTGGGTTCATGGTGGAAAAGCACGGTATCAACACCGCTGGCGGCAAGGAACATAATCTGCTCACCACTGAACGCACGGCCGGGGCGGTAAGGGTAAATAGCAAACTTTTCGTGCTTTGAACCACGTATGGCTGTATGCAAATCGTAATGAATACGCTGCCTGCCAGCGCCAATTGCCGCACCTTCATTAAAGAAACGGGTGACATAGGCCTCAAGCTTCTTGGCACGAACGCGCTCAGGGTTATTAAGCCCGGGTCCGCGGCTGTGTTCACCGCTGAACAGCCGGTTCATATTTTCATCAACAATGCGGGTACCATTGTTAATGGCCGCGGGGTTGCCAATGAGGAACAATACCCGCTCTTTTACCTGCAAACGCCCTTCCAGCAAATCCTGAATAAGGCTGTTACAAAGCTCGATAGGCGCTGTTTCGTTACCGTGTACTCCGCTTGAAAGCACTATGTCTTTGTGGCTACCGCCTGAGGCTGGTTCAAATACCAGCGCACCCGTATCCCACAAACTCACATGAGTGTGGCCATGAATTAACTGTGGGGCAATGGGATCTAAATGTTCAGGGTTGGACAGGGTGAGATGCAAAAAATCTTTGCTGCCTTGCAATAGGTTAAGCACTTGGGGTCTCCTTTCTCTGAGGCTTTACTCGCTGAGAACTGCCGATTGGTCGAAATCGTCTCGCTGTAGGCAATCCTGCTGGCCATGCATTTTTTTGCGGCAATTCTACCACAGCTATGTAAGGCTGTTCTCAATCATTTAGCCATACCGACCCAGGACCCGATAACAAAGCTGTCTTACCCTCTTGCATTTACAATAAAGTTTCATCACAATTTAGCCGTCCAGACATCCACAGAGGTTTCCATGTCACAATCCAGTTCATCATTTGCCACCTTCGGTGCCGGCTGTTTTTGGGGTGTAGAGTATTTTTTCAGGCAGATCCCGGGCGTGATCAACGCCACCTGTGGTTACATGGGCGGTAACGACAAATACTCCCGCTATGAAGATGTAAAGAAAGGCATCACAGGTCATGCCGAAGTGGTACAGGTTGAGTTTGACCCAAACCAGGTGAGCTTTAACGATTTACTGCAGGTGTTTTGGAAGAACCACAACCCTACCAGTCTTAATCAACAGGGCGGCGACATAGGTAGCCAATACCGCAGCACCATCTTCTTCCACGACAAAACCCAAAAAGAACAGGCAGAAGTTTCAAAACTCGCCCTAGCCCGCTCCGGCCGTTGGGGCACCCGCCACATAGTGACCGAAATCGTGCCACTGCAAAGCTTCCATGCGGCCGAGGAATATCACCAGAATTATCTTGAGAAGAACAACTTGCCCAGCTGCCATATCGAATACTGAGCCGATGCAGACCCAATGTGCATCCAAAAATAAAAAACGCGCCATGGGGCGCGTTTTTCTATTATGAACTAAGCCATTCAGACTTTAATGGCCTTAAGTGCAGCCCCGAGAATAGCTTGTGCATCGGCGATAAGTTCACCCAGATGGGCGTCGCTGACAAAGCTTTCTGCGTAAAGCTTAAACAAGGGCTCTGTGCCCGATGGGCGCGCGGCAAACCAACCTTTGTCGGTAGATACTTTGATGCCGCCAATAGCAGCGCCGTTACCAGGCGCCTTGGTCAGGACTGAGGTAATGGCATCGCCTGCGACGGAGGTCGCATCAAGGGTTTGCGCATTCAGCGCACCGAACTTGGCTTTCATTTTGGGGTTCAGCGGGCTGTCGATACGCTTGTAGAAACAACGGCCGTGTTCGGCAACAAGCTCTTCGTAGCGCTGGGCAGGCGTTTTACCGGTTACTGCGAGGATTTCTGCCGCCAGCAGCGCCAGAATAAAACCGTCTTTATCTGTACACCAGGTACTGCCATCCATTTTCAGGAAGGCTGCGCCGGCACTTTCTTCACCACCAAAGCAAACACTGCCATCGGCAAGCCCGTCGACAAACCACTTAAAGCCAACAGGCACTTCCATCAAGGGCACCTGATGGGCAACGCACACCTTGTCTATCAGTGAACTTGAAACAAGCGTCTTACCCACTGCCAGAGTTTTAGCCCACTGCGGCCGGTGACCAAGGAGGTAGTCTATGGCTACCGCCAGATAGTGGTTGGGATCCATCAGCCCTGTGCCGGGGCACACAATGCCATGGCGGTCGTAATCAGGATCGTTACCTACACAAATATCGAATTTATCTTTGTGAACCAAAAGACCGGCCATTGCATGGGGCGATGAACAATCCATGCGGATCTTGCCGTCTTTGTCCAGCGTCATAAAACCAAAACCGGGATCCACACTGTTATTGACCAGGGTAATATCCAAACCGTACTGCTTGGCAATCGGCTGCCAGTAATGGATACCACTGCCACCAAGTGGGTCGACTCCTATACGCACTCCGGCCTTGGCAATCGCTGCCATATCCACCACGAGGGAAAGATCATTTACGTAAGGTGATATCAAATCTTTGTGCTTTAAAAATGGCAAGGTTTGGGCAATGCCATAATTGACCCGTTTTACCCCATCGAGGCCGTGAAGCAGATAATGATTGGCGCGCTTTTCTATCCAGCCGGTGATCTCACCTTCTGCCGGGCCACCATGGGGTGGATTGTATTTAATTCCGCCATCCTGAGGTGGATTATGGGACGGTGTAATAATGATGCCGTCATATAAGTCTGTTGTACGCCCGTTATGGCTGCGATTACTGCTGACAATAGCGTGGCTGACCACAGGTGTAGGTGTGTAGCCATCTTTTTCATGAGCAATAACACAAATGTGGTTGGCAACCAGTACTTCAATAACTGATAGATAGGCCGCCTCTGACAATGCATGAGTATCCTTACCCAAATACATGGCACCGGTAATACCGGCCTGATTGCGCCAGTCCACCACAGCCTGGGCAATTGCCAGAATATGCTGTTCATTGAAGCTCTTGTGAAATGCGCACCCTCTATGCCCTGAAGTACCGAAACTGACCTTTTCGGCCGGACTGTTTGCATCCGGCACCAAACGATAGTAACGGCTCATCAGTTTGGGAATGTTGACCAGATCCCCTTGCTGGGCGGGCAGACCCGCACGGTCATGGATAGCCAAGACGTGAAATCCTTTATTCAGATTTGATTATAAAAGGCCGCTGTGCTTCAGGTCAGTGCCAGTGCGCCAAGTGATTTGGCTCGCACGGGGTCACACCCCAGTTGCGTCAACGCTTCTTCAAGAATGGTGCGCTTTTTCGCTGTGTTGTTGTTGGTAGTTACCCAAAAACCACTACAACCAATTTCCTTCGGGTTGGCCGATTTACTGGCTTTGAGCAGCGCTTCTTTTGAGGTAGCAAAATAGAGTCTATCCCGGCCCTGGATTTGTAACACTTGCTTAAAACGGTTCGGCGCAGCGGCATGCAAACACTCGAGCGCGTAGAGGAAGCGGCCAACGGCACCTTTTTGGGCATCCAGATTGGATTCACTGAGCAGGTTGGTAAAGTCAATCTCGTCTGCAGCAACAATTTCGGCATCGCTAAGGGCAACAGAAGAAACGGTTCCGATGTCAACAGAGTAAGCTTCAGTTTCACTCTCTGCTGCAGACTCCGCCGATGGCGTTTCCATGCTCGGTTCACTGATGGCAACAGGTGCTGTATCGGTGATTTCGGCGACCGACAATCCCAACAGACGCCTTAAAATGTCGGAGGCACTCTCACCAATACGTTCGGTTTTGCCGGCTATGTAGCGATAGAGTTCTTCATCCACTTCAATATATTTCATCACCAATACTGTCCTTTTGTTTTCTCTGGCGGCTTTTATATGAAGCCGACTCGCCGAAGAAAGCTCAGTGTAAGCCAGTCCAACAGATTGATAAAGCACTCCAAAATGAAAAGAGCGCCTATCAAATACAAACAGGGTTGCACTTTGGTTTGAACGGACAAAAATTAGCCTCTAATTGAGGGAGAAAATCGATTTCAAAAGAGATAACGCCCTCACCTTGCACCCACTGACATCAGCAGGCAAAATTGCCCACCATTCCTTCAGCCTTAAACCGCTAATGGGTAGCACTGCAATGACAACCAAACATCTACTCAACTACGCCACCCAGGGTCAGGGTGAAAAAGTCATTCTGGTTCATGGTCTCTTTGGGGATTTGGACAATCTCAAGGGATTAGCCCAAACACTTGAAGAGCATTATCAGATCATACGTATCGATGTGCCCAACCACGGCCAAAGCCCACATTGGGATCATATGGATTATCCCTCCTTTACGTCTGCACTGATATCACTGATGAACGAGCTTGATATTGACAAAGCGCATCTGATTGGCCACTCGATGGGGGGCAAAATTGTTATGGCAACCGCCCTGAGCCACCCGGACCGGGTAAGTTCCGTCGTTGCTGCCGATATAGCCCCTGCAGCCTACCAGCCCCGCCATCAAACCGTTTTCAAAGCCCTGACCTCGTTGCCACTGGATGGCAGCGTTGACCGAAAAGCAGCACTTGACCACATCCTTGGTTACGGCGTTGATGAAGGTACAGCACAATTTTTATTAAAAAGCTTAAGACGTGGCGATGAAGGCTTTTACTGGCGCATGAATTTAGCAGGCATCATCAACGCATATGACGCCATCATCGGTTGGCCCTATGAGGGAAAACATTTTAACGGTGAGACCTTGTTTATTCGCGGAGATGAATCGGACTATGTCACCGAGCAACACAGAGAATCCATTTTAGCGCAATTTCCCAACGTTCAACTCAAGTCAATTGGTGGTGCCGGCCATTGGCTACACGCCCAGAAGCCAGCGATATTTAATCGCCTGGTGAAAAACTTCCTTGACAATCAAGCCTCCGAGACTGGGCGGTAAAGGCTATAGCAGGCGCTAATATGATGTGGTATATTCGCGCCTCCTTTTCAAGACCGGGTTT
>NZ_JBFKLW010000095.1:0-9748 GCF_041630135.1 Shewanella sp. | reverse complement strand
TGACGTTTTAACGTACGGGATCGGAAAAATACTGAGCTCTGTCAAATCCCCTGCGGTGGGCAATCTGGCATAATGGCGCCATTACACCTGACGGGGATTGATATGAAACACCTGTATTGGATGGTTGATGGGGTACTGGCAGGACGCTGCGGCCCTTGCTGTGAGCCTTGGGATTTGGGTGAACTGAAACAGGCCGGTATTGGTGCTTTGGTGTCATTTTCTGATGACATTGGCGATCCACAAGCCTTGCCGGTTGCTGGTATTGCGCACCTGCACCGACCCTTGCCGCGTAATGTGCCGCCGAGGGAAGAGGATTTGCCACTGTACACCAAGGTGATACAGGAAAGCCTGGACTGGATTGAAACCTGGGAAGCGAAGTCGGTACCTGTTTTGGTGCACTGCGCTCTGGGTAACGACAGAACCGGGTTGTTGATGGCCGCTTATATGATGCGCCGCGGCGCGGCACCGGTGCACGCAGTCAGTCAGGTGCGCGCACTAAGGGAAGAGGCGTTTTCAGCGGATGGTTGGGATCAATTAGTGTACGATGTGTTATATTCATTGCAAGACTAATCCAATTGATATTGCAAGGAATTCTAATTCATGCCCCGGCCTGCTGCCCGTCGCTCTTTCTGGCTGATGCTTTTTGGCTGCATGACCCTTGGTGGCTGTGCCAGCCTGCCTGAACTCAAGGATATGGAAAAATCTGTCAAGCTGACTTCGCCCGAGGACAGCTTAATCGCCGGTTATCTGGCCGAGCCACTGTCGGAAAATCCGGGTCAGAGCGCAGTATTGCCACTGTTCGATGGTCTGGACGCCATGGTAGCCAGACTGGCACTGATCCAGTCGGCTCACAGCAGTATCGACCTGCAATATTATATTTTCCGTAACGATGATACCGGACGGCTGCTCGCCTGGCAGTTGCTCGAGGCGGCAGATCGCGGCGTAAGGGTGCGATTGCTGCTTGATGATACCGCCAGCGCCACTATCGACCATCAACTGGCTGTGATGGCCAGTCATCCCAATATTGGCATTCGCCTGTATAACCCATCAGCTCACCGCAGCCTGAGAGCCCTGTCGTTTTTGAGTGACTTTGCCCGCATGAATCATCGGATGCACAATAAGTCACTAACTGTGGATAATCGCCTGAGTGTGGTGGGGGGGCGCAATATTGGCAATGAGTACTTCGCCAACGATGAAGCGGTGGAGTTTGGCGACTTGGATTTACTGATGGCGGGTCCGGTAGTGGATGAGGTCTCGGATCAGTTTGATAATTACTGGAATGCCGCCAGCAGTTATCCGGTAGAGACGTTTTCGCGTCTGGAAAGTGCCAAAGAGGAACTGGCGGCCATCTATCACACTATTGATTTGCAAAAAGCCAGCTTGGAAGCGCACCCTTATGTCCAGCGGCTAATCAAGTCACCGCTGCTGAGACAATTGGCAGACAATCGTATTGGCTGGTTTTGGGGTGAGGCGACTGTGCTTGCCGATCCACCGGAAAAGCATCAGGGCCAGGCTGATGAATGGATGATAAAACCGCTGCTTGAGGCCTTTGCCGACGTAAAACAGCGACTGGTGATTTTCTCCCCATATTTTGTGCCCACTGACAGCGGTGTAACGCTACTCACTGACATGGCTGCAAGGGGTGTCGAGGTAATAGTTGTTACCAACAGCCTGGCAGCAACGGATGTGGTGGCGGTGCATTCGGGTTATCAGGGATATCGCGAGGCACTGCTTCGCGGTGGTGTAAGCTTATATGAGGTGAAAGCTACCGGCCGAAAGCCGAGTCACTCCTGGAAGGGAAGTTCCCGCTCAAGCCTGCATGCAAAGAGCTTCCTGCTCGATAATGAGGCGATGTTTGTGGGTTCGTTTAATTTCGATCCCCGCTCGGCCTGGCTGAATACTGAGATGGGGGTGTGGGTTGAGCAGGGGGCACTGAATCAGCAGATGCAGGCCTGGTTGCCAAGTTTTTTGACTAATAATACTTTTAAGCTGATGTTGGGAGATGAAGGTCTGTATTGGAAGGATTTGCGCTCAGGTGAGCTACTGTATGCAGAGCCTCAGGCTGGTTTTTGGCGTCGTTTAATGGCTGATTTTTTATCCATCATCCCTTTAGAGTCTCAGTTGTAATGTTTCGGGTAATGTCAGATGTTTTGTCGGGGCAGATGGAAAATAAGTAAAGAGGAATTATGAAAAGTAAAGCCAATCAATCGCAAGGCTTATTGTTGTTTCATCTCAGTCGCCAGCAATTGTTTGCCATGGGTACGCTTAAAATCCGCGAGCTGGTGCCTTACACCCATCTAAATGCTTTGCCCCAATCTCACCCGTCAGTGCTGGGCACAGCCACGGTTCGTGGCCATACAATTTCTGTTATCGATATGGCTGCGGCTGTTGGTTATCCCCCTGTTACCGAAGAAGAAAAATCCAAATGTTTCATTATTATCACAGACTGTCAGCGGATGGTGATAGGCTTTCTGGTACGCGGTATCGACAAGATAATTGAGTGTAACTGGCGCGATATTTTGCCGCCTCCGGACAACCTTGGTCGTAATGCTTTCCTGACCGGCGTGACTCGCTATCAGGATGCGCTGGTTCAGTTACTGGATGTAGAGCTGTTGTTGTCTAAGATTTTTCCGATTAAGGAAGATCGGCGTATAGGGGTTTTGACCGATGTGCAGCGTGAGCAGCTAAAGCCCATGAACATCCTGCTGGTGGACGACTCCAAAGTGGCCCGTAAGCAGCTTTCTGATGCATTGGATGCCATTAATATTAACTATCAGGTTTCCTCCCATGGCAATGATGCGCTTGACATCATGAGCCAGAATGCTGACGCCAGACATCCGGTGGATATTCTGGTGAGTGATATCGAAATGCCAGGCCTCGATGGTTATGAGTTGGCATTTGAAGTTAAAAATGATCCCCGCCTTGCTGGCGCTTATATTATTTTGCATACCTCGCTGTCCAGTGAGATAAGCGTCAGTCAGGCACGTCAGGTAGGTGCCGATGAGGCGCTGACTAAGTTTGATGCACAGGAACTGATTGCAGCCATGCTTCGCGGAGTGGAGCGAAAAAGTAAATCTGTATCTGGATGAGGGGGCTTGAGGTAAATGCGGTCTGGCGGGTGTTGCGCCAATGAAACCAATTTGCAGCGCAAGAGTGCCAACCGAGATTAAAGCCGGAGCTTTGAGTGGCTTTACTGGACAAAGCTGCTCAGTTTCGTTAAAACCCAAAGCTCGGTCTCGATCCCTTCGTCGCGTTCAGACCAAACCATTGCCGACAGGCACATAACGATAACAACGACAGGTCTAGTCATGAGTACTGAAAAATCTTTGCCGGCACGTATCGTCGGTGGCAGTCTGGTACTGCAAATTCTTGTAGGGATTATTTTAGGGGCATTGCTTGCGGGTGTAAGCCCTGCCAGTGCCAACAAGGTTGCGTTTCTTGGTGATCTTTTTGTTGGAGCGCTTAAAGCGATTGCGCCTGTGTTGGTGTTTGTATTGGTGGCATCGGCCATTGCCAATCAGCAAACAGGCTCTCAGACCAATATGCGCCCTATTGTGGTGCTGTATCTGATAGGTACTTTTGCCGCAGCCATGACTGCCGTGCTGCTGAGCTTTGCTTTTCCAGCCAACCTGATACTGATTGATGCAGCCGCTGGTGCTAATCCGCCTCAGGGCATTAGTGAAGTACTTAACACCTTATTGTTTAAATTGGTGGATAACCCCGTCAATGCGCTTATCAATGCCAATTATATTGGCTTGCTTGCCTGGGGTGTGGGTCTTGGAGTGGTATTGCGTCATGCAAGCAGTACCACCAAAACTGTGTTGCATGATGTGAGCCATGGCGTGTCACAACTGGTACGTTTTGTTATTCGTCTGGCACCCATCGGCATTTTCGGTTTGGTGGCGGCAACCTTTGCTCAAACCGGTTTTGAAGCGCTGGCGGCTTATGCCCATTTGCTGGGAGTACTGCTGGGAGCCATGGCGTTGATAGCCTTTGTGGTAAATCCACTCATTGTGTATTTAAAAATCCAGCGCAACCCGTATCCGCTGGTGTTCCAATGCCTGCGTGAAAGTGGTGTGACGGCCTTCTTCACCCGCTCAAGTGCGGCCAACATTCCGGTAAACATGGCGCTGTGTGAGCGTTTGAAGCTGCATGAAGATACCTACTCGGTGTCTATTCCCCTTGGAGCCACTATTAATATGGCTGGTGCCGCTATCACCATCACAGTGCTGACGCTGGCGGCTGTGCACACGCTTGGTATTGAGGTGGATATGGCCACCGCATTGCTGCTGAGTGTTATTGCAGCCGTGTCAGCCTGCGGCGCTTCCGGTGTAGCGGGTGGCTCTTTACTGCTCATTCCACTTGCCTGTTCGCTGTTTGGTATCTCCAACGATATTGCCATGCAGGTCGTGGCCGTGGGCTTTACCATTGGTGTCATCCAGGACAGCGCTGAGACCGCACTGAACAGTTCCACAGACGTGCTCTTTACCGCTGCCGCCTGTGAGGCTGCTGAGCGTGAACAGGCAGTGTGATAGCGTCTGTTTTGCATATCGCTGAGAAAGCGGCAGTCTTAAAAGACAGCCGCTTTTTTTTGGGGTACAGATTACGGGGCTCCGGGAGGTGAAAATGAAGCTCGTCGATTTTACCGTGCTGGACAGTGCAAGAGATTGGTACTGCGTGACTGACTCTTTGATGGGAGGAGAGTCAGGTGCACAATTACTGACATTGCCCGAGGGATATGGATTATTTTCCGGTCTTGTTTCTCTCGCAAATGGCGGCGGATTTGCCTCGGTTTATCTGGATTTTGAGCCCAAAGATGTCAGCGCTTATTTGGGGGTAGAGCTTGAAATTTCGGCGCCTGAGAGACTGTTTAAGATCAATCTAAAGGATGTGGTATCGAAAGAGCGGCATGTTTACCAGGCAAGATTGGGAGAAGTGCACAGTAAGCAGCGTCACTGGTGTCGCTATCGGATCCCATTCAATCACTTTGTGGCCATGCGCCGCGGCTTGACGGCCATGGCGCCGCCGCTCGACCGTTTTCAGGTTTGTGGTTTTGGTCTGGTGGCCGGCGATGGTGTGGAAGGGGAGTTCAGTCTCGCCATCAGAAGCATCTCCTTTTACAAGCATTAACCAAATCGTGTCAGGCAGGCACCGCAGCGTAGGGCCTGCTTTTTGCGAGGGGCAGAGCGTGTGGCGCTGCCGATTGGTCGTTTTGTTTTGCCAGGCACACTTTCTGCCAAAAACAATCTCATCTATCAAAAAGCACACGACTGCGACTTTCCCGTGACCTAGGCGAACTGGCGTTTTTGCTTTACGCGGCAGCGTCGAAAATTTACGCATAAATAGTGATATTGCTCGCGTTTTTATTTTCCAGCTGAGTTACACTTCCCGCAAACAGAGAACGGAAATAAAAGTGGTTGTTTATCACAGGTTTTTATCCGTATCTTCACCGAATTTTAACGATTTACGCTGGTTTAACGGAGAAAAGAGTCAATGGCAACTATGCTGAATGCAGCAGAGGTTTTTGGAATGTTTGCTGCTGCGCAAATTATGCATAGGGATTCAACCGTGTCTGCATTTGAAAAGCGTCGGCGCCTGTCCGGGCGGGAGGCAGAAATGAGTGTACGTGAGCTGATGGGACGTTGGGTTGATGAAAGACCCGATCAAGGTGACAGCCTGACTCTGTATAAAGAGGATGGCCGGATTTTTTTGGAAACCTGGTTCAGTGACGGCTGCCACAGCCGTGATGAGATGCGTCTGACCGAAACCGATTCCGGCCTTAAGCTTGAAGATCTCGGTGGTAATTTTTTTGGTGAGTATTTTATGGTGACCGAGGCAGGGCTTGAGTTCTGTAATTATCGCGGCAGCTTTTACACAGCACCTGCCCGTGATGAGATGCTGGTGGCATAAATAGGGCAGCGCCTCGTTAAAAAGGCGCTGCGCTGTCAAACTGCATTGGCTTGTTTGTCCAGGGGTGATTGAATTCAAGCCTCTGGGCATGCAGGCACAGTCTTTCTCTGGCACTTTCCACCGTGCCGTCTCCAAACGCTACGTTTCTGCCGTAAAACTCATCGCCCAGAATGGGGTGACCTAAAGCCAGCATATGCACCCGCAACTGATGAGTGCGACCGGTTTCGGGCATGAGTGCCACCAAAGTTGAACTCTCCTTCCGTTCCACCACTTTGAAGTGGGTCACTGCGGGACGGCCTTCCGTGCTGTCGACTTTTTGCCATGGCGGGTTACCTCTGTCCTTGCCAATGGGCAGGTCGATGGTGCCTTCATCCTTGGCAATGTGGCCAGCCACCTCGGCAAGGTACCGCTTGCCGGTTTCACGGTTCTGGAATTGGGTCTTCAGGTTAGATTCGGCTTTTTTACTGCGGGCAAACACCATGATGCCAGAGGTGGCGCAGTCAAGCCTGTGTACCAGTATCGTTTCCGGATACAGTTGGCACAGGCGGGTGATGGCACTGTCATGGGTGTGCGCCGCCATGCCGGGGTTGGACAGCAGCCCCGATGGTTTATTGATGATAATAATGTCGCGGTCGATATAGCGAATATCGAGCCAGGGCACTGCCGGTGGGCGATAGTCAAACACTTCCATCAGGCTTCCTTAATTGGCACACAGGAATCAAGTGGGCGCATTCTACGAATTTTCTATGATTATTGCAGCAGTTCGGTCAGCAAAAGTCGGGCTCTGAGCGCAGGTTCGGTACTGACGCCTCGGGTAACAAAACGGATCTGTCCACTGGCATCGACAACGTAAATGGAGGGAAACCCGCTCACACCAAAGTGGTGCATCAGGCTGCCATTGTCATTCAGCGCATCAAAGCCGTAACCTTTTGCCTTAAGAAATGCTTTTAGGTCGCTGTCGCTGCCTGAGTCGGCAGCAATGGCCAGCACTGGATAATCGGTTGCAATATTATCGACGGCTGGGGAGGTGAGCTTGCATGCGCTGCACCACTCGGCGAAGAAATATACCAGAGTGGCCTTGCCCGAAGTTGATGGCAAGCTAAGGCTGCTGCCATTGACACCTTTGGCGGCTATCACCGGTGCCACATCTTTCAGCATATCTTTTTGATAATAGGCAGATACACCATAAAACAGTGCAATGGCTATCAGGGCTTCAGCCAGCAGTCGTCTGGCTTTGCTGCGGGGATTGGGCGTATCGTTCATTTACAGGTATTGTTCAGGTGTAGTGCGGGCCAGGCGTCTTGCGTAGGCCATCAGTTGTGGATACAGAGTGCGAAAGGCAATTTCCAGCTCAACATCCAGTTTCTCAATGGCTTCTTCGGCACCATTAAAGATCTCTGGGTGCGACAAGCGGCTGCGCACACCATTGATGGCGGCGTTGATGCCCTGACGGTGCACGTAGCTGCCAAACCAATCTTCGGCCTGCATTTTGGGGGCTATGGCGGCGAGTTTCTCCGGCAGTTCCTGACATTCCAGCAGTCGGGAATACGCCAGGCGGCAAAACTCTGCCAGTGGCTGATGATGGTATTCTTCCCAGTCGCGGGCGAGGCGATGGTCAAAGCCAAGATCAATCAGGATAGGGGCTGCACGGCTTAAGTGTTTGGGAAATTTGCCAAGTGTTTCTTTAAAAATCTCATGCTCGTCGGTGATTTTATCGATTTGGCGGTGGAGCCACAGCCCCTGTTGCAACGCCTTGGGAAAGCGCTCAACCGGCCCCTTGGCAAAGTCGCCAGCCAGGTTGGCTGCCAGGCTGGTGCCGCTGATGTCTGCCAGGTGCAAGTGTGCAAGAAAGTTCATAATTTGTTCTTGGATTGACTCAGGGGTTCAAGGTATCATGCGCGCCGATGTCTAGGGAACCCATAAAATGCAACCATGGCCAAAGAGCCAACGGCAACCCTTAAGGATGTGACATCAGCACCCTGAGTAATTGAGCACCTTGAGGAATCACGGACGATGTGGAATTGGTTCACGAAAGTCTTTGGCATTAAAAAGCCCCCCCAGCGCAGAAAGGTTCAGTTCGATATCCCATTCGAGCAATTAGATAATCAACCCAGCGCAAAATCTGTCGAACAGCAAACCAAGGGTAATAAGCCAGCACCCAAGGATCCTTGATCTTACCTGGCTCAGCCCCTAGACTACGCGCGTCTTTTTTGGCCACGGCGTGAGAGTAGTAAATGCGAGTTGCTGATTTTACCTTTGAACTTCCAGATGAATTAATTGCGCGCTATCCCATGGCGGAACGCACTGCCTCCCGTTTGCTGCATCTGGAAGGCAATAGCGGTGCCCTGGCCGATCGCCAGTTTACCGATATCCTGGGGTTGATTGAGCCTGGCGATCTGATGATTTTCAATAACACCCGGGTTATTCCGGCGCGTCTGTTCGGCCAGAAGGCCAGTGGTGGTAAGCTGGAAATCCTGGTCGAGCGCATGCTGGATGACAAACGCATTCTGGCCCATGTTCGCTCATCCAAGTCCCCCAAGCCCGGCGCCGAGATTATCCTCGATGGTGGCTTCAAGATGACCATGGACGCCCGTCATGACGCCTTGTTTGAGCTGTCGCTGCAGGATGATAAAAGCATCCTTGAAGTGCTGGAGGCCGTGGGGCACATGCCGCTGCCGCCTTATATTGACCGCCCCGATGAAGATGCCGATAAAGAACGTTATCAAACCGTTTATAATGAGCGCCCCGGTGCCGTAGCGGCTCCCACAGCCGGTCTGCATTTTGATGAAACCATTCTTGACGCCCTGAAAGCCAAAGGCGTGGACATGGCGTTTGTGACCCTGCACGTGGGTGCAGGTACCTTCCAGCCAGTGCGGGTCGACAATGTGCTTGAGCACAAGATGCACTCCGAGTGGGCCGAAGTTCCAGCCGAGGTGGTAGAGAAAATCCGTGCCACCAAGGCGGCGGGAAAGCGGGTTATTGCCGTGGGTACTACCTCGGTGCGATCCCTTGAAAGTGCGGCCAAAGCCAGCGAAGCTGAATTGCAGCCATTTTGCGGTGATACCGATATCTTTATCTTCCCCGGGTTCGAGTTCAAAGTGGTCGATGCCATGGTGACCAATTTCCACCTGCCGGAGTCGACACTTATCATGCTGGTGAGCGCCTTTGCAGGCTTCGATGAGGTGATTGGTGCCTATCGCCACGCAGTTGAACAAAAATACCGCTTTTTCAGTTACGGCGATGCCATGTTTGTGACTAAAAAAGCCCCCTAAAGGCATTTTTTGCTTTAAAATGCCTGCCCAACCTTTTTGGTTGGGCTTTTTTTTGGTGGTGGTGCCTTGAAGCGGCTTGCTGTCACCCCCATGTGAGTTGAATCGGCCATTTGGGCCCAAATGCAGTCAGACTGTTTCTCTGACGAGGTCATTATGAAATTTGAATTGATTACTACCCAGGGGCGCGCCCGTCGCGGCAGACTGGTTTTCGAACGTGGCACAGTGGAAACCCCGGCCTTTATGCCTGTGGGTACCTACGGCACTGTTAAAGGCATGACCCCAGAAGAAGTGCGTGCCACCGGCGCCGATATCCTGCTGGGTAATACCTTCCACCTGTGGCTGCGCCCCGGTGAAGAGATCATGCGCAAGCACGGCGATCTGCATGACTTTATGAACTGGCAGCGTCCTATTCTCACCGACTCGGGCGGTTTTCAGGTATTCAGCCTCGGCGATATCCGTAAGATCACCGAAGAAGGGGTGCATTTCCGCTCGCCCATCAACGGCGAAAAGATTTTTATGGATGCCGAAAAGTCGATGCAAATCCAGCATTCACTCGGCTCCGATGT
>NZ_JBFKLW010000094.1:0-10777 GCF_041630135.1 Shewanella sp. | reverse complement strand
GGGAACAGGGACAGGAACAGACAGTATTGCGTATTGGCAGTGGGGGGAGGAATGCCTTGTAATAAGGCATCCCAACAATTACATCCGCCATCAGATCTTTTATGAAGCTTAATCCTGGCAGGAGCGCGCCCCTCATGCGGCCGGGAAACGGGCTCCCAGTACCGCTTCTCGACTGGCACCTGTTACGGCTGGCAGGTTTGCCGGTAACCCCAAATGATGCCGTGCGGCAAGCCAGGCAAAAGCTATTCCCTCAACCCACTTGGGATCTACTCCTAATGCTGATGTGGTTGCTATGCTGTAGCCAGGCAGCAGGGCTGCAAGCCGGCGCATGAGGGCTCCATTGAGGGCGCCACCACCACAGACAAAGAGCTCACCTTCCCAAGACAGCTTGTAAATGTCCTGAGCGATACTGCGACAGGTTAAATCCAGCAGCGTTGATTGGATATCGGCCTCATCCAGATTGGCAAAATCTTCCAATTGTTGCTCAAGCCAGGCGCCGTTAAATAATTCACGGCCGGTACTCTTGGGGTGAGACAGCGCAAAATAAGGGTGCGACAGCAGTTGTTTAAGCAGCTTTTCGTTGGTTGTACCGCTTTGGGCAAATTCGCCATCGGCATCGAAGGGGAGTTCTTTCACCTGTTGGATCCAAGCATCAATCAGTGTATTGCCCGGGCCGGTATCGAATCCCAGCACCGCGTCGGCATTGCCCGGTAACCAGGTGATATTGGCTATGCCACCAATGTTGAGTATGACACGACACTCGCCTTCTTTGGCAAACACCTGTTGATGGAATGCCGGTACCAAGGGTGCCCCCTGGCCACCAAGAGCGATGTCTTTGCGGCGAAAATCGGCAATCACATCAATACCTGTTTCGGCAGCTATGGTATTGGGATCGCCAATTTGCAGGGTAAAGCCCACTTCGAGGTTGGGCATGTGACGGACTGTTTGCCCGTGACTGCCGACGGCGACAACCTGGCTTTTATCCACCCCCGCCTTTGCCAGTAGGTTATTCACCGCAGTGGCAAACAGGCTGCCTACACTGCGATCGAGCCGGCCAAGCCGGTTGATTTCATCCTGTCCAGGCTGGCACAGCCGCTGTAACCCCTTGAGTAAATGAACCGGATAAGGTTCAGTGTGAGTAGCAACAAGCTGTGGTTGAGGGCTGGCAAAATCTACCAGAACAGCGTCAACACCGTCCATACTGGTGCCGGACATGAGTCCGATAAACAGGGATTGGGTCATTGTAGTTCAGTTACCTCGGGTGCCATGGCCAGTTGCTGCTGCTTGTTAAAAGCAATTTGTGCCATCAAGTCCTTGCTGATGCGGGAAAATTTGCCGAGTTCCTTTTGACCGATTGATTCGGCCTTGGGCAAATCCACCGTTCGGGGATTGCGATGTACACCATTGACGATAAATTCATAATGCAGGTGCGCGCCTGTTACCCGGCCGGTTTTGCCCAGCGTACCGATGATCTGCCCTTGTTTCACCGAATCACCTTTTTTCACCTTGCGTTTGTTCAGATGCAGGTATTTGGTGGTGTAGGTGCCATTGTGGCGCACAAATACATAGTTACCGTTATATTGATTGTAGCCCGCTTCAACCACTTTCCCCGAACCGGCAGATTTGATTGGCGTGCCTATGGCCGCTACATAATCAACACCCCGGTGCGCTTTGACCTGACCGGTAACCGGGTGCAGACGCTTGGGATTGAAGTTGGAACTGACGTATTTGAAATCCACCGGCGAGCGCAAAAACGCCTTGCGCATACTCTGGCCTGATTCGGAATAGTAGTTGCCATCATCGTAGCGTATGGCGGTATAGCGGCGTCCATCATTAACAAACTCAGCGGCCAGAATGGCACCATTTCTTACAAACTCACCGTCGGCATAATGCTTTTCATACAGCAGGGCAAAACTGTCGCCCTTTTGCAGATCCTGGGCGAAGTCGATATCCCAGCCAAAGACGGTGGCCAAATCCATAATTTGTCCGGCGTTCAGTCCGGCATCTACGGCGGCATTCCAGAAGTTGCTGCGAATATTGCCCTGGGCAAAATCGGTGCGACTGGTCAGCTGCTTGACTTCCAGAGTTTCGCTGTAACCGGCGTCGTTTTTGGCAATCATCAGGGTGGTGATAGCGTCAATACGGTAACTGAGTTTTACCAGTTGCCCCAGTTCGTCCTTAGCTATCACGATTTCTTCACCGGGCATGATTTTTAGCAAATTCTTTTCGGCCTCTGGCAGGCGGGTAATTTCATATACATCCCGACTGCTGAGTCCTGCTCGTTGAAACAGTGCGGCCAGGGTATCGCCCCTGGCCACTTCAAAGTGTTCTACTTCGAGAGCGGCTCCGAGGTTTTTTAAAGCAGACTCAGGTTGGTTACTTGCTTCCGGCTGGCTTTCGCCATTGGGGGCGCCTATATCCAGTTCAGAAGCTTCTCCGGCGGGTGGCGTGGGAACCCGCTGAGATAATGGTTGGGTAAATTTCAGTTCATTGGATTGAACATCAAGGGTTTGGCGTGAGGCTTCGGCTTCTTCCGAAGGAAAAAAAAGCGTTACTGTAGTAAACAGTACAAGAATGCTGAGTATGATTTGATGCTTTTTGGGGAGCAGCTTTAAAAGCGTAATAACCTTTGTCATTTGACCCGGGTACCAATTCCCTGACTCTGTAAACTGAGCCTAGTGTACACACTTTCATTTGCTCAGGCTAACAAGTAACATAAGTCTCTTTGATTGAATTCGGATACTGACAGAGGTAGCTGCCAACATGGCTGATTTGGACCAGGTATTAGCAGAAATTAAACGGGGCACAGATGAGATCCTGCTTGAGGCGGATCTGCTGGAAAAACTGAAGGAAGGCCGTCCGCTTCGGGTGAAGCTGGGTGCCGACCCAACCGCTCCCGATATCCATCTGGGCCATACGGTCATTCTCAACAAGCTGCGCCTGTTCCAGGAGCTGGGCCATGAGGTGATCTTCCTGATTGGTGACTTTACCGGCATGGTTGGCGATCCAAGTGGTAAAAACAGTACCCGTCCGCCGCTGACCCGTGAGCAGGTTCTGGCCAACGCCGAGACCTACAAAGAACAGGTATATAAGATTTTGGATCCGGCCAAGACCCGCATCGAGTTTAACTCCAGCTGGCTGGAAAAACTGGGCGCTGCCGGGATGATCCGTCTGGCCTCGCACCAGACTGTTGCCCGTATGCTTGAGCGTGACGACTTTAAAAAGCGTTACGGCAGCGGCCAGCCGATTGCTATTCATGAGTTTATGTATCCGCTGCTGCAGGGTTGGGACTCGGTTGCACTGCAGGCCGATGTAGAGCTTGGTGGTACCGACCAGAAGTTCAACCTGCTGATGGGCCGTGAGTTGCAAAAGGCCGAAGGCCAGAAGCCCCAGACTGTTATCATGATGCCGTTGCTGGAAGGCCTGGACGGCGTGAAGAAGATGTCCAAGTCGGCCCACAACTACATTGGCGTAAGCGAAGCACCGGACGAAATGTTCGGTAAAATCATGTCTATCTCCGATGAGCTGATGTGGCGCTACTTCGAGCTGTTGTCGTTCCGCCCGCTGGGTGAAATTCAGCAGTTCAAGGCCAACGTGGAAAACGGTGCCAACCCGCGCGACGTTAAGATTGAACTTGCCAAGGAAATCATTGCCCGTTTCCACGACCAGGATGCTGCCGACAAGGCGCATCAGAACTTTATCGATCGTTTCCAGAAAGGCGCCATGCCAGAGGATATCGAAGAGGTGACGCTGGAAGCCGGTGAAGGTATGGCCATTGCCAATTTGCTCAAAGAAGCCGGGCTGGTGGGGTCAACCTCTGATGCCATGCGTATGATTAAGCAGGGTGCGGTGAAGATGGATGGCGAAAAGCTTGACGACACCAAACAGGTGTTCGAGCAGGGCCACAGCGCCATCTTTCAGGTGGGTAAGCGCAAGTTTGCCAAAGTTACCCTGAGCTGAGCACTGCATCAATAAAGCAAACACTGATAAAAAAACGGGCGCACTATGCGCCCGTTTTTATGACAGCACAGGGATTATTGCCCCGACAATTGGTCTGCCATGGTTTGATAATCGACAAGATCTGTGTGTTCGGTTACTCGGTGGTTGCGCATATCCAGCCTAAGAGAAGTGACGGCTGGTACAGCAACATCAATGATTTTTCCCGGTTTGCCAAATTGTTCACCGGGGCCTTTAAAACGATAGTTGCCAATCATCACTACCAATGAGCCCGAGTTGTACATGTGTTCAATATTGAAGCTGTACTCCAATACGCCAGCATGGGCACGTTCGAAAAATTCAATAATAAAACGGCCACCTTTGTACTTGCGTCCGGCGGTACGGTCTTGAAACACACTGTCACGGTTGTAAAAGCTGGCAAGCTTATTGTAATCGTGCTCGGTAAGTGCCTGAATGTAGTTTACTGCCATTTGTTGCTCCCGAGGCATTTCGCCAGTGTTGGCACTGGCTCCGAAGCAAAACATCCACAGCAATAACCCAATTTTTCGCAAACGTCAGTCTCTCTTGGTTTTCAGGTCAAATGCAGGTAATGACAGGTGCCATCGTATTGCTGCCAATCGCAGCACCAGTGCGCTGAACATGGATAACAGCATGGCTGTTTTGGCGTTCATGCCAAGTTGCAGGCACAGGGTATAGGCTATACCGCCTAAAATAGACGCTGTCGCGTAGATTTCTGTGCGCAGCACCATAGGAATTTGGCGACAAAGCACATCTCGGATAATGCCGCCACCTACGCCGGTAATCAAGCCCATGATAACGGCCGACATGCCGTTTAGGCCCAGGCTGAGCGCCTTTTGAGCACCAATCACGGTAAAAAGTGCCAGTCCGAGTGCATCGGCGATGGGCAGGGTATATTGGGGTACCTTACGGGGACGGCGGATAAAAATAAGGGTGAAGAGTACAGTGGCGAGGATCACTATGACGTAGTTGGGATCCCGAAGCCAAAACACGGGTGTAGCGCCGATAATAGCGTCGCGGATGGTGCCTCCTCCTACGGCGGTCACTGCGGCAAGCACAGTGACACCAAAAGGATCCATGCGATGGCGTCCGGCGGCCAGTGCACCGGTAAGGGCAAATACGGCGGTTCCACAGAGGTCGAAAAAGTAAATCCAGCTCATTTGCTCATGTCTTTCAGATGGATGTTCAGAGCATCCACAGAGATGCGTATTTCAATTACCGACAGGATCAGCGAATAAAGCAGCAACAGCAGGCTGGCCCCAAAGATCAATGAACCGGTTTTATTCATGCCGACATAAATGAAAATCATGCACAGCACGCACAGCGCAAAGCTGGATACTCCTGCTTCCTGCATTCGCCGAATGATTACGATGCGTTTCTTCAGGTTTTCAATTTGGCTTTTGTGTACTGGTTTGTCACCGCTGGAGAGGCTGCGGATAAGTGCTGCCAGAGAAAAGAATCGATTGGTGTATGCCAGCAGCAGCAGCGAGATAGCCGGGAACAACAGGGCGGGCGTCGTTAACGATATATGAAGATTTTCTAACAAGGTAAATGTCCGTTATTGCGTAGAAATCGGCAGTGGCCGCAGGCTCATCATTATAATGCCTGATAAATCATTTTACAGTGTTTGCAAATACCTGAGCACAGCCCAGATGACGGGCATAAGAAGGAGAAATAAAAACCAGGTAAAACATGCACGGTTGGAAAGCCGAATGGCGGCACCGATGTTTTTGGCTGTGGGTAATTGGCCTGTGCCTACTCGTTCTATTTCAATGCGACTACCTTGATGTTTTTGGGGGCCGCCCAGTTCAATCTTCAGTACAGTTGCAGCGACATAGGCACTTCGAATTGCATTAGAGAGAGGCTGCCACCGCCTGTGTCTGAACAGCGCTGCCATACCGGCAGGGCCACCCTGAATCGCAAGGGTCAGACTCCAAAGCCAGGATGGAACATATAAGAATATGGAAACCAATATATTGATGGGTAAGCAAAAATATCGATACTTTGGTGCAATTGGTGGCCAGGCCAATTCTAACTGTTTAAGCATTCTCACCAAAAGCACCATGGGAGCGCCGGCGAGGGCAAAGAAAAACACTGTTGAAGCAGTGCCATATATCGGAGCCGTGACCAGTTTTTCAATGGTGGCCTTGGCGATACCCGTTTCTGACAGCTCAACCGTATCCCTTGAAAGGTATTGCCCCAAGAGTTTTTTGGCTTGTTCTTTATTGCCATGAACCAGTGCGCGCTGCACTTCCTCGGCAACCTGGGCAAAACTGGCGTCAGATAAACATAAATAGAGGATAAGGAATTCAAAAAACCACGGAAACGCAGCCATATCCAGCAAAAAAACCACAATCAGCCAGAATGGCAATACTAACAGAAGAGCGGCCATCATCCCGGCAATTATCTGTTGTCTCGAACCACGTTCAGGGTGATTGACCTTTTTGGCCAGCTCTTTGGCTAAAAAGCCAAACCAGGCCAGCGGCTGCATTTCCCGGGGCAGGGGAGCCAGTCTGGCCAGCGGCAGGGCGCACAACAGGATAAGAAAGCCCTCAAACAAGGCTCCATCCAGTGCAATAAGCTGGTTTACAAACTGGCCGTTGGTCATTAAAGACCCTCGATAAGCGCCATGACCATCAGGGCGGAATGATGTCCTGCTTTTACCAGGTATGAGTCGAAATCCACCGGACTGTCATTGTTGGCATTGTCAGACAGCGAGCGGATCACCACAAAAGGGGTGCCGAATTGATGACAAATCTGGCCGATGGCGGCACCTTCCATTTCACAGGCGGCCATGGTGGGAAAGTCTGCGCGCATTTTAGCGGTACGCACTGGGTCGCAGATAAAACTGTCGCCGGTGCAGATAAGGCCTTCAATGGTTTTCACTTCACCGAGGCTGGCAACGGCGGCCTTGGCGGCATTGACCAGGCGGGCGTCACTGACGAATGCGGCTGGCTGCTGGGCCATTTGACCGATTTCATAACCGAAGGCGGTGACGTCCACATCGTGGTAGCGCACTTCGCTGGCAATCACCACATCACCAATGGTCAGGCTGTCAACAAAGCCACCGGCAGAGCCGGTATTGATAACAAAATCAGGTGCAAACTTGTCGATAAGCAGGGTGGTGGCGAGCGCCGCAGCAACTTTGCCGATGCCGGAGCGGGTCACAATAACCTGTTTGCCGTGCAGTTCACCCTCGGTGAACTCGATGCCGGCCAGGGTGCTGGACTTGGGGGAATTGAGTGCCGCGATCAGGTGGGCAACTTCCGGCTCCATGGCGCCGATAATACCGATTTTCATAACTTGCCTTTGAGCGTGTATAGAGAATGGCTGCCAATATACCACACAGGTATGACCGGTTTACAGGCTCAAAAAAAGCGCATCCTAAGGAAGACCTTTCGGATGCGCAGGACACAAGCAAAGGGTGCCGGTTCAGGCAGTTGCCGTCTCCAGGAAGTTGAGGATCCCCAGCGCCGCCTCGCGGCCTTCGGCGATGGCGGTTACCACCAGATCAGAGCCGCGCACCATATCGCCGCCGGCAAACACCTTGGGGTTACTGGTTTGGAATGGGGTATCGGCCAACTTGGGCGCTTTGACCCGGCCTTTATCATCGAGCTGGATGCCAAAGTCGGCAAACCAGGGCGCAGGGCTTGGCTGGAAGCCAAAAGCGATGATGATGGCATCGGCCTCAAGCAGCTGCTCGCTGCCGGGGATGGGCTCGGCGCTGCGGCGGCCATTGGCATCGGCTTCGCCCATTTGGGTTTCCACGCATTCGATGCCCACCACCTTGCCGTTCTCGGTCTTGATGGCCACTGGCTGGCGGTTAAACAGGAAGTTTACCCCTTCTTCGCGGGCATTTTGCACCTCGCGGCGGGAGCCGGGCATGTTTTGTTCGTCGCGACGATAGGCGCAGATTACCTGGCTTGCGCCCTGGCGCACAGCGGTGCGCACGCAGTCCATGGCCGTGTCGCCGCCACCAAGCACCACCACTTTTTTACCGGCGAGGTTGATGTAGGGGTTATGCTCGCTTTGCTGGCCCAGCAGTTCCATGGTGTTACCGATAAGGTAGGGCAGTGCCTGCAGCACGCCGTCGGCGTCTTCACCGGGCAGACCAGCCTTCATGGCGCTGTAGGTGCCCATGCCAAGGAATACGGCGTCAAAGTCTTTCAGCAAGTCACTGAAGGCGATGTCTTTGCCAACTGTGACCCCCAAACGAAACTCGATCCCCATGCCTTCGAGTACCTGACGGCGGGTTTGCATCACCGATTTATCCAGCTTGAACGAGGGGATGCCGTAGGTCAGCAGGCCACCGATCTGCGGATACTTGTCGAACACCACCGCCTTGATGCCGTTGCGGGCGAGAATATCGGCGCAGCCAAGACCGGCAGGACCGGCACCGACAATGGCGACCTTCTCAGGGCGAGGAGTGACCTTGCTCATATCCGGGCGCCAGCCCTGAGCGATGGCGGTGTCGGTGATGTACTTTTCCACATTGCCGATGGTCACGGCGCCGAAGTCATCGTTCAGGGTACAGGCGCCTTCACAGAGTCTGTCCTGAGGGCAGACCCGGCCGCAAATTTCGGGCAGTGTGTTGGTTTCATGCACCAGATCCGCCGCTTCCATAATGCGTCCCTGCTTGGCGAGCTTCAGCCAGTTGGGAATGTAGTTGTGCAGCGGGCACTTCCATTCACAGTAAGGGTTGCCGCAATCGAGGCAACGGTCCGCCTGTTCATTTACCTGGCCTTGAGTAAAAGGCTGATAAATTTCAATAAACTGTGTAGAGCGCAACTTGATTGGTTGCTTGGATGGATCCTTGCGGCCCACTTCAATGAACTGAAAATCGTTACTCATAGTGCATTATCCCGCTTTTACTGCCAGTTCAGGGTTTGGCTTTTCCAGCTTGAGCAAGTCGGCCACCGCCACGTTCTTGGGTTTCACCAGCACGAAGCAATCAAGCCAGTTGTTAAAGTCGCTGAGGATGGCTCTGGCGTGCTCACTGCCGGTTTCTTTTACGTGCTCTTCAATAAGGCCCCGCAGGTGCTTCTGATGGATAACCGACTCCACCTTCTGAGTGTCCACCATCTCGGTATTTACCCGACGGTTGAAGCGGCCAAACTGGTCGAATACGTAGGCAAAACCACCGGTCATACCCGCACCGAAGTTCACCCCCGTCTTGCCAAGCACAACCACTATGCCGCCGGTCATGTATTCGCAGCCGTTGTCTCCGAGTCCTTCAACCACGGCGACAGCGCCTGAGTTTCGCACGCCGAAACGCTCGCCCGCCTGACCTGCTGCGAAGAACTTGCCGCCGGTTGCGCCATAGAGGCAGGTGTTACCCACAATGGCGGTGCGTTCGCTCTGGAAGGCGCTGCCAATAGGCGGATAGATAGACAGCTTTCCGCCTGACATGCCTTTGCCCACGTAGTCGTTGGCATCGCCGCACAGACTCATTTCAAGGCCGGGGGCGTTCCACACCCCGAAGCTCTGACCGGCAGTGCCGTTAAAGGACAGGCTGATGGGTGCCTTGGCACCACCGAGGCCCCACTGGCTGGCGATAACGCCCGACAGGGTTGCGCCCACAGAACGGTCGGTGTTGTTGATGCTATAGGCTGCGCTGAAGCTCTCGCCAGCGGCCACTGCCGCTTCGGCATCTTTCACCAGACGCTGGTTCAGCTCGCCATTGTCGGCGGGCGGGTTGGTTTCCAGCCAGGTGCGGGCCGAGCCTTCGCGCACATCGGGCTGATACAGGATAGGAGACAGGTCCAGACCATGTTGCTTCTCGGTCTCGCCCTGAAGCGCCTGCAGCCATTCGCTGCGGCCCACCAGATCTTCAAAGCGGCTTACGCCCAGCCTGGCCATCCACTCACGCACTTCCTCGGCCACGAACTCGAAGTAGGTCATTACCCGCTCGGGCAGGCCGTGGTAGTGGTTGTCCCGCAGGTTCTTGTCCTGAGTCGCCACGCCGGTGGCACAGTTGTTCAGGTGGCAAATTCGCAGGTACTTACAGCCAAGGGCGATCATGGGCACAGTGCCGAAACCGAAGCTCTCGGCGCCCAGCAGCGCCGCCTTGATAACGTCTGTTCCTGTCTTGAGACCACCATCCACCTGCAGGCGAATTTTGTGTCTCAGGCCGTT
The DNA here is from genome assembly GCF_041630135.1 of Shewanella sp. Taxonomy (GTDB): domain Bacteria; phylum Pseudomonadota; class Gammaproteobacteria; order Enterobacterales; family Shewanellaceae; genus Shewanella. Next base: position 667 of record NZ_JBFKLW010000094.1, on the reverse strand, counting down.
TTCCACCAGAGATTGATGTACTTCTGCCAGACCCAGTTCCCAGGGGGAGCCGGCATATTTCACCGAGGTGATGGGGCTGGCGCCCGTGCCGCCGTCATAGCCGGATACGGTGATCATATCGGCGTACGCCTTGGCGACACCGGTGGCAATGGTGCCGATGCCGGGTTCAGACACCAGCTTCACGCTCACCAGCGCCTTGGGATTGATTTGCTTCAAATCGAAAATCAGCTGCGCCAGATCTTCAATCGAATAAATGTCGTGGTGTGGCGGCGGCGAAATCAGGGTCACACCGGGGCGTGCATACCGCAGGCCGGCAATCTCAACACTCACCTTATGGCCGGGCAACTGGCCGCCTTCGCCGGGCTTGGCGCCTTGAGCCACCTTGATTTGCAGCACTTCGGCGTTAACCAGATAGTGGGCGGTGACACCAAAGCGACCAGAAGCAATCTGCTTGATGGCAGAGTTTTTCTCGGTGCCGAAGCGGCGTGGATCTTCACCGCCTTCACCTGAGTTGGAGCGGCCGCCCAGGCGGTTCATGGCAATGGCCAGCGCCTCGTGGGCTTCCGGACTCAGAGCGCCAATACTCATGGCGGCGCTGTCAAAGCGTGGATACAGTGCCTTGGCTTCTTCTACCTTGGCCAGTTCAATGGCGGCGTCTGTACCTTTT
>NZ_JBFKLW010000093.1:0-10874 GCF_041630135.1 Shewanella sp. | reverse complement strand
CAAGGGTGTCCACGGTGCCATCGACTCAAGCAAGAGTCCTATGGCCGGGCTGCAGTGCGAATCCTGCCACGGTCCTATGGGCAACCACAACAAGGGCGGTAACGAGCCGATGATCACCTTCGGCAAGGACTCCACCTTAAGCGCTGAGAAGCAAAACAGTGTATGTCTGTCGTGCCACCAGGACGACAAGCGCATGGCCTGGAATGGCGGCCACCACGACAACGCCGATGTGTCCTGCGCCAGCTGCCACAACGTGCACACCGCCAAGGATCCAGTGCTGTCAAAAAACACCGAAATGGAAGTGTGCACCAGTTGTCACACCAAGCAGAAGACTGAGCTGAACAAGCGCTCAAGCCATCCGCTAAAGTGGGCACAGATGGTGTGCAGCGACTGTCACAACCCCCATGGCAGCATGGGTGATGCGGGTCTTGTTAAACCCAGCATCAACGAGACCTGCTACGCCTGTCACGCAGAGAAACGCGGCCCAAAACTGTGGGAGCATGCGCCCGTAACTGAGAATTGCGCCTCTTGCCACAATCCTCACGGCTCAGCGAACGACGGCATGCTCAAGACCCGCGCTCCGGCTCTGTGCCAGCAATGTCACGCCGCCGATGGCCACGCAAGTCGCGCCTATCTGGGCAACACCGGCATGGGCAGCGAAATGGGCGACAATGCCTTCACCGGCGGCAGAAGCTGTCTGAACTGTCACAGTCAGGTGCATGGATCCAACCATCCATCCGGCAAGTTGCTGCAACGTTAAGGAGGCGCCATCATGAGATTTCAACTCAATATGATCACCCTGGCGCTGCTGGCAGCCTCAGCCCCCGTACTGGCGGGCGGCTACAGCCTGCAAAACGCCAATACCGACAAGGTGAAGTACGACGCATGGGTTTGTAAGGGCTGCGCCCTGGAAACCGGCACCAATGGCACCCTTGGTGTAGGTGTTGGCTATCAGGACAGTGACGATATCCGCTCGGCCAACAGCTTTGGCAGCGATGAACAAGTGCCTTACAAGCTCGACGCCGATGTACGCAACGTCACTGAGTCAGGCTATCGCACCGAATTCAGCGCCGAAAACCTCGGCATGGACAATGGCCGCGCCAGCGTGAAAACCGGTCGCCCCGGCAACTACAACATCAGCCTGGATTATCGCAGCATCAAGACCTATGAGTCGGACACAGTAGTCAGTCCCTTCCTGGGTGTAGGCTCAGGCAAACTGACACTGCCCGGCGACTGGGTGTATTCCGGCTCCAGTGATGGCATGAGCGGCTTAGCCTCTGCCAGTCCCTTTGAGCTGTCACTCAAGCGTGAACGCGCAGGCCTTGGTTTTGAATATCAAAGCGAATCAGCCTTCGCCACCTACGTGAATTATCAGCGTGAAGAGAAAACCGGGATTAAGACTGCCTCCGGCAGCTTCTTTAACCAGTCAATCATGCTGCCAGAGCCTGTGGATTACACCACAGACACCCTGGAAGCCGGCGTGAAGGTGAAGGGCGACAATGGCTTCCTGGCACTGGTGTACAACGGCAGCCGTTTCTCCAATGGTTACAGCGAACTGAGCTTTGATAACCCCTTCCACCCCACCTTTGGGGCGGCAAGAAGCGGTGCTATTGCGCTGGATCCTGATAATCAGGCGCATACCGTCTCACTGCAGGGGCTGTTCAATGACGGCACCAGCCAGCTGACCGGCCGCCTGATGGCAGGCCAGATGAGCCAGGATGAGCCATTGGTTACAACGGGTTACGGCTATGCCCTGCCAGTGGAAGCGGTGGATGCCAAGGTGGACATCATCGGCATGAACCTCAAGGCTTCCAGCCGCGTTGGCAAGGATCTGCGTCTGTCCGGCAGTTACGACTATAGTGACCGCGACAACAAGACCCAGGTCGAAGAGTGGACCCAAATCAGCATCAGTAATGTGTCCGGTAAAGTGGCGTACAACACCCCGTATGACCACACCAGCCACAGATTCAAGGCCAGTGCCGATTACCGCATCAGCCGCGGCATCAAGCTCGATGGTGGTCTGGACTACCGTGTCGATGAGCGCAGCTATCAGGACCGCGAATCCACCGATGAAACTACCGGCTGGGCACGACTGCGCCTAAGCAACTTTGAGCACTGGGACATTGCGCTTAAAGGCAGCTACGGCAAGCGTGGCGGCAGCGAGTATCAGGCCAGCGAGTGGACCTCTTCAGAGAACAACCCCTTGCTGCGCAAGTACTATCTGGCCGACCGTAACCGTACCCAGGCCGAGATCCGCGTCAGCCATATGCCGCTCGATAGCCTGAGTCTCGACTTTGGTGTGCGCTACGCGCTGGATGATTACGATGCCACCCAAGTAGGCCTGACCGAGTCCAAAGATCTGGGCTACGATGCAAGCCTCAGCTGGCAACTGACTGACAAGTTGCTGCTCTCCGGCTTCTACAATCATCAGACCATTGACTCGGCCCAGGCTGGCAGCAGCAACTTTGGCAATGCCAACTGGTTCTCGGATATCGAAGACAAGGTGGATGTGTACGGCATAGGTCTGGCCTGGAACGAACTGATGGACAGCCGCCTGAAACTCGGCTTGGACTACAGCTACTCAGACTCATCCAGCAGTACTCAGGTTCGTCAGGGCATTACCGGCGACTATGGCGACTACTACGCCAAGGTACATAACCTGAATCTGTATGCGCGGTATCAGGCTTCTGAACGCATGGCACTGCGTCTCGATTACCGGATGGAGAACTACCGGGACAATGATGTTGCAAACGACATCGAAGTTGACGGCATTTGGAATCTGGTTAGCTTCGGCTCCCTGAATCACGACTACAATGCACATTTGGTCATGCTTTCCATGAGTTACCGACTCTGACTTCAGTCCTGAAAAAAGCCCGCTCTGTGCGGGCTTTTTTTTAGTCATTCCAACTGCCATACAACAGGAATCAGCCCTTTTACAGAATGATTCCCCATAAAAACAGACGTTTCAGTGAGAAAATCGCCTGTTATTGTAAAAAACACAAAAATTGCTATTGCCAGCAAGCAAACAAAAGACTTACACTCCGACTCGTTACATTTTGATAACAATAATTACAAACACAAATACAATTCCTGATAACGAGCAATTTAAGGACAAGCAAGCATGAAACACTCAACTCTGCTGACATCCGCCCTGCTGGGTGGTCTTCTGTTCTCCACTTCTGCGCTGGCTGACGGCATTCGTGCCAGTCTCGAAATGAGTAAGCAAAATTACAATGCCAACGAAGACGTAACTGTTCGTGTGACTCTGACCAACGATGAGAAAGTCCCGGTCAAGATCCTCAAATGGTACACGGCTGCCGATGGCGTGGAAGAAGCCCTGTTCAAGGTATCAGTAAATGGTGAGGCCAAGCATTATCTGGGCGCTCACTATAAACGTCCTGCTCCGCAAACCAAGGATTATATCAAGCTCAAGGCCGGTGAAAGCGTCAGCTATGAAGTTGAGCTGTCTTCTCTGTACGATTTGACCGAACAAGGCAACTATGAAATCGCCTACGATGTCAGCTCAATGCAGCTGTTTGCCCCCAATGCAGGTCAGCAAAATAAGCTGGCTCGCCTCGGCATTGACGGTATCCAGTCAGAGTCTGTGAGCTTCTTCCACGAAGGTATTGAGACCAAAGCCGGCAGCAACAAAGGTAAGCCTGGCACAGGCGACGGTGGCGGTGGCGGTTCTACCGACGGTGTGAGCTTTTCCGGTCGCTGCTCCAACAGCCAGATGAGTGATACTCTGGCAGGCCTGGCCGCAGCCAAGTCTATGGCAGGCGATGCAAAGGGCTATCTGAATTCGGCCTCTAACCCAGCCAGCTCTTTGCGCTATAACACCTGGTTTGGTGCATACAGCAGCAGTCGCTGGAACACGGTAAGTAACCACTTCAACGCCATCGATTCAGCGCTGAATACTCAGCCTCTGACCTTCGATTGCTCTTGTAAGAAGAGCTACTACGCCTACGTATATCCAACACAGCCTTATAAGATTTATCTGTGCAATGCCTTCTGGAGTGCGCCGGTTACCGGCACTGACTCCAAGGGTGGCACAATCGTTCACGAGATGAGCCATTTCGATGTGGTTGCCGGTACCGATGACGTTGTTTACGGTCACAGCGGTGCCAAGAATCTGGCGCAAACCAACCCGGATCAGGCTATCCAGAACGCTGACAGCCACGAATACTTTGCGGAAAACACGCCTTTCCAGAACTAACCAATACGCCGGCTCAATGCCGGCGTCTTTTCATATGGTTTCACATTTACCTTGTGAATTTTGGGCAGAGGATCTGCCCCTTTTTTTATCTTTTTGCCATCGAAGCGTGAGAAACACCTAAAAGCTGTTATAAATCCAGCTTTTCCCATTGCAACACCTGGCACTTTAGGAGAAGGTAATCCAAATCCTCCTGGTTACCTTTTGTTATGAAGTCATCGCCCGTTGTCACGTTGTTACTGCTGCTGACTCCCCTGCCCGCATTGGCTTTTGCCCCTTCAGGCTCCATGGCCACAATGGCACTTTTACTCGGACTGGGTGGATTTACCTTACTGAATCTTATCGCCCAACTTAGCTTCTTTGCCTCGGGATTTTACCGCTCCAGACGCTTTGTCCGTCGCCACGTGTTGACATCTTTGCCGCCTGTTCTGCTTGGTGGCGCGGCCGTGGTAATGGATCATCAGGGCACCGCTGATCTGCTGATGAACGTGGGCCTGCTGCTGATTGCCCTTGCATTTGCCCTGCTACCGTATCTTTTTGCCGAAAAAGTGGTAACAAGCCGCCCCTGGATAAGTGTCATCACGGCCCTGCTGTATTTGGGGCTGGGTTGCTTTATCGGCCCAATAACCACCTTTGCGATTATCCTTGCCCATGTGGCCTGGTTTAAACAGGACACCCTTGGCAAATACTTATGCATGCTGGTGTTATGCCTGGGCTATCCACTGCTCGGTTACTACCTTTATCAATTATTGGGCAAGCTTTGATGACAGACGAGGGATGAGGGATGAATACCCTCGAGCCACTCCTTAACAATATCCGCCGCTGTACGCTTTGCAGCGGTTTGCCCCTTGGTCCCAAGCCCATTTTGCAGGCTGGCAGCAAATCCAGAATCCTCATAGCCGGACAGGCTCCCGGCGCCAGAACCCATGAAAGAGGCCGCCCCTTTGATGACGCGAGCGGTGACCGGCTCAGGCGGTGGCTGGGCGTAGACAAAGACACCTTCTATGATGCCAACCACTTTGCCATCATCCCCATGGGTTTTTGCTACCCCGGAACCAAAATAAACAATGGCCGTCGTCAGGGCGATTTGCCACCACGTCGTGAGTGTGCCACTGCATGGCGGGCACAGCTTCTTGCCAGCCTTCCCCGGATTGAACTTACCTTGATCATAGGCCGTTATGCTCTCGACTGGCATCTGCCTGCAAACACAGGGCTCACCAATATGCTTGATGACTGGCAACTGCGCTGGCCAGCAGCAATGGTATTGCCACATCCCAGTCCACGAAATAATCTGTTGCTGACCAAGCACTGTGAATTTGAGCAACGCCAAGTGCCGGCGTTACAGCGAAGAGTCCGTGAAATACTGGCTATCGAATAACGGGTACGATTGCACCTATCTCAAAGGAGCGCTACTCAGAATGAAAATTGTCATTGCGCCCGATTCATTCAAAGAATGTATGACAGCACCCGAAGCCGCCGATGCGATTGCAAGAGGGTTTAAAGAAGTCTTCCCCGACGCTGAATATCATTTACTGCCTATGGCCGATGGCGGCGAAGGTACAGTGGACGCCATGGTTAAAGCCACCAACGGACATACTCTCGACCTTGAGGTAACCGGGCCACTGGGGCAGCCACTCATGGCCAGCTATGGTGTATTGGGGGATAACAGTAATACCGCAGTGATTGAAATGGCTTCTGCATCAGGGTTGCATCTGGTGCCTGCGGACAAACGAAATCCATGCCTGACGTCCACAAAGGGCACCGGCGAGTTAATTCGTCATGCGTTGGACTCAGGCTTCCGCACAATCATCCTTGGCCTTGGGGGCAGTGCTACCAATGATGCCGGAGCAGGCATGTTAGAGGCCCTTGGAGCCAAACTCCTGGACACGCAAGGCGCCCCGCTGCCATTGGATGCTCTGGCACTGAAACGGCTTCATCGAATCGATTTGACTGGCTTACACCCCGCGCTTAAAGAAACCCGTATTGAAGTCGCCTGTGATGTGGATAATCCACTGCTCGGACAAAGAGGCGCATCCCAGGTTTTTGGTCCGCAAAAAGGCGCCACACCTCAGATGGTGCAAGTTCTGGACGATGCGCTCAGTCACTTTGTTCAGGTAGTAAGCAATCAGTATCCTGACAAAGCGGGTATCGAATCAATGTCAGGAGCCGGTGCTGCAGGTGGAATGGGCTACGCCCTGACAGCCCTTCTGGGTGCCAGACTGACTCCGGGAATCCAGCTGGTCAGCAAGGCTGTGCAACTGGCAAGCCGGGTTGAAGGCGCTGATTTGGTGATAACGGCAGAAGGTTGTATTGATAATCAAACGCTGTCAGGCAAAACACCTATGGGTGTGCTTGAGTGCGCCAATTATCATCAGGTCCCCTGTATCGCACTCGCCGGCACGCTCGGACCCGGCGCCGACGGCATTAAGTCGCTTGGCATGCAAGCGATAGTTCCTATATTGCCTTCTTTAATGAGCCGGGAAGAAGCATTGCGCCATGGTGGTGAAAACCTGTATCGAACAGCCGTCTATGTAGCCAATTTAATTTCTCTCGGTATTTCCTTCCAGAAAACCGGAAAAAGTCTGTGAGGGGTAACGGCGTTCGATTTCGGTTCGACTAAACTGAAAGTTCTGGAACCAGACTTTCTGGAGTCGCTATGGAAGCTTACGGCTATCATTCATTTCGGGAAATTGAAGTCAAAGAAATTGACTGGCAACGTTGGCAGCGGCTGGTGAATACGGTAGCAGAAATGTTTGATGCACCCGCAGCCTTTATCAACCAGGCAAATACCAAAGGAATTGAAGTCCTTATCGCATCGGAACTCCCCACTACTCTGTACGCCCCGGGAGAAGTTTCCTCCATAGACTCCAACGTGTATTGCCACCAGGTGGTGCAACGCAATGAGCCTTTGTATGTACCCGATGCCAGCAGTGACAAACGCTGGGTCAACAATCCCGAATATGTTGAAGACAACTATATATCCTACCTGGGCATGCCCATCAATTGGCCTGATGGCAACACCTTCGGCACCCTGTGCGTGCTGTCAAACATCATCACCCATTACCCGGATACCTACCTTAAGGTATTAAATGTAATCAGAGATGTGATTAACGCTGACCTCGCGCACATTTACAGAGAAAGCCAGCTCTTAACTGAATCTTATGTGGATCCGATGACAGGCATTTATAACCGTCGCGGCTTTGAAGAGATGTTCATTCAAAATCGAAACCTTGCCAGAAGGCTTGGCCGTCAGGTGGTACTGCTCAGTTTTGATTTGGACAACTTCAAACCCATAAACGACGAATGGGGCCATAAAGTAGGGGATGAAGTGCTTACGTTTTTCGCCGGGTGCCTGAAAACCAGTTGTCGCAACTGCGATCTGGTCGCACGGTGGGGCGGTGACGAGTTTTTGGTGTTGGCACATTCGGAAACTACCCAATTGGTCGACTCACTGTTACAACGGCTGGATCATGCACTGCATGCAAACAGCAGCCTGCCTTGTATTGAGTATTCCGTAGGTATTCTTAAAGTAGACAGCGAACAGGAAGGAGAACTGACATCCTACCTGCCGCAGGTGGATGCCCGTATGTACCATCACAAGCGCTCAAAACGCTGAAAAAAAGCCCGGCAACGCCGGGCTTTTCAGATATCCAAACAACTGTTACTTACAGCTCACACCCACAGAAGAAAATGCTGCAGTGACGTCGGCCACTGAGTAGCCATAGTCAGAGGCAGCCGCTTCCACGCCACAGGCACCCTGGTTGTAAGTGCTGGTAGCAGACCAGTAAGCCTGGTTAGCCAGTACGAATACGTCAAAGGCTTTCTGGGTGTTCCAGCCATTCTTCTTGGCCAGCAGGTAGAAGGCCTTGTTGTACACGCCTGAAGAGTAGTGTACATCCATGCCGCTGGTGTAGTCAGAGGCGTGACCGATAGAACGGCCATCCTTGGTTGGGTCATCCATGTAACGCAGGGCACCGTTACCCTTGAAGATGTCGTAACCCACCATCCAGTCGTTGCTGCCACGCATGTAGTACTCAGCAGCTTCACCGGCCATATCAGAGAAGGCTTCGTTCATACCGCCAGACTGGGCGGAGTATTCCAGACCAGAGTTCTGCTCGGTGAAGCCGTGGCTCACTTCGTGGGCAGATACGTCCAGGCTCACCAGCGGATAGAAGTAGCTGGCACCGTCACCGAAGGACATGGCGCGGCCATCCCAGAAGGCATTTTCGTAGTTGCGACCGTAGTGAACACGCATTTCCAGCTGGAAGGTCAGCGGCGCAGTGTTATACCAGTCTTTATACATGTTGAAGATCACGCCACCGAAATAGTGTGCATCGTTCAGTGGTGAGTAAGAACCGTTGATAGCGCGGTAAGTGTTTTCAGGGCAAGTAAACGAGTAAACAGTGCCGCGGCGGGTGCTGTTGGCCATATCAACAGTCTTCACGTCAGGGTTGTTCATGGTGCACACACCATTGGCTTCCTGAACCTTCAGCGGACCGAAGTCACTGCCGTAGTAATACTGACCAATCTTGGCGTTACCACCGGGACCTGTGGCATCAAAGGCAGTACCCGGGGTGGTGCCACCGCCGTTACCTGGCTTGCCGGCACCGTTCTTGGCGGTCATCAGCTCATCCCAGTGACGGATTACTTCACCGCTCATGGCATCAACCAGACCGGCTGGACGGGAGATACTGTTGTTGCCCTCACTCAGGTAAGACACGCGATAAGCCAGACGTGGGGCATCGCCTTCGGCCAGAACAACCAGCTCAACGTCCTTATGGCCTGACGCAGCAGAACCTGCATATACCTTATTCAGTGCAGCAATGGCCTGACCGCGGGTCAATGCTGGCTCAACATTGAAACCTTCTTCAATCGCGGCGGTATTGCCGAAGATGTCGCCGTTTGAAGACACAACCAGGTGGTGACCGTAAACCTTCACCCCATTGAACATTTGCTGCTGTTTTACTTTCTGATGGCCAGCTGCAGTCTGGAACGACTTCCCGGCTGCAAAACTATGGCCCTTGGCCAGTCCCATAGACTGAGCCAGATTGGCTTCCCCTGCATGGAGTGCACCAGAAACACACAACGCAAGAGTCGCTGGAATTAAGGTATATGCTTTCATGTCCTGATCCTTTTATAGTTTTTTGTGTACGAAACCTGCGTTTCGTTTGCAACAAACTGTCACAAGCAAAACACTATCTCAATAGGCTTTGTAATTTTTTTGTAAAACAATACAGCCACAAATGTAACACTCATGTTACAAAATGATACATCTCAAGGATTTTATTGGTTTTTTAGAAAAGCATCCGACACCAGTTACGGAATGAGCGACGGTAACTATTGATATATAAGTGAATTTTTCAAATCCATTCTGACATTCAATCGAGCTTTTATTTAAAACCCTGGCCACCCAGACAGAGCCAATGCACACCAAAATGACCGGAGTTGCCCCTTATTTTTGCCTTAGCAGTTATAAGCTCCGGCCTTGATGAAGCCCCGGCCTTGAAGTAAAGTGAGCACCCATTTCAAGTCTGTGGCCGAGTCAGCCAGATCCGAAGATAAGATCAACGCCATGTCAGATAAACACAGCCGCCGTGCCACAGCATCAGAAGACAATCTGATGCGCATTTTTACCGTGCCCGAAGCAGCAGAATCTACCCTGGGTCGCATCGAGCAACAGTTATCAGCAGACTTGGCCGGTTTCCTTCAGGGCAGTATTGCCGCACTGGAGCAACCGCTGGCAGAAATAGAACAACATTTCGATGCGGTAGAAATTCCACGCCAACCACGCTTTGTGTCTGATTATGTCGACGATATCATGGCGCATCTGGTGGCCCAGTCAGTGCATACCGCAGCGCCCTCCTTTATTGGCCACATGACCTCGGCGCTGCCGTACTTTTTGCTGCCACTGTCAAAGCTCATGGTTGGGCTCAATCAGAATCTGGTAAAAATCGAGACTTCCAAGGCCTTTACGCCGATGGAGCGTCAGGTACTGGGGATGATGCATCACCTCACCTTCGGCGAAAGTCATGACTTCTACAGCCAACATCTGCACAGTGCCAGCCACTCCCTGGGCGCCTTTTGCTCAGGCGGCACAGTCGCCAATATCACGGCTCTGTGGATAGCCAGAAACCAGCTGCTCAAAGCCGATGGCGCATTTCGCGGCGTAACACGCGAGGGGCTCCACAAGGCGCTTAAACACTATGGCTGGGACGATTTGGCGATTCTGGTGTCAGAGCGCGGCCACTACTCCCTCGGCAAGGCCGCCGACCTGCTCGGCATTGGCCGTGACAACATCATCAGCATGGCCGTGGATGAGCACAATAAGGTGGATGTGGGCGCCATGCGTGCAGCCGCCGAGGCGCTTAACGCCCGTAACATACGGGTAATGGCAATTGTTGGCGTGGCGGGCACCACAGAAACCGGTAACGTCGACCCACTGACCGAGCTTGCAACGCTCGCCGCCGAGCTTAATTGCCACTTCCATGTGGATGCTGCCTGGGGCGGCGCGACCCTGCTCAGTGAAAAATACCGTCATCTGCTCAAAGGGATAGAGCTTGCTGATTCGGTAACCATTGACGCGCACAAACAAATGTACGTGCCCATGGGCGCTGGTATGGTGCTGTTTAAAGACCCGACCCTCGCGTCTGCCATTGAACAT
>NZ_JBFKLW010000092.1:0-11160 GCF_041630135.1 Shewanella sp. | reverse complement strand
TGCTGTTCCATCACAAAAGTCAGCATCTCGCGGATGGCCAACTCATCTTCAACAATCAAAATCCTTGCAGTCATAAGCGGTTTTCTGTCAGTGAATGTCCACGCTGAACATTATTGGTCAGTTTTGTGACAAAAATATGAAGCGGCCCCATTATAGTGCCATATATCCGTAAGAATTGTCATATTCAGACGAATTAACTATCTGTTTATAAAAATGAAAAAGGAGGCCTCAGCCTCCTTCTTTTACGCATGAAGTTCTGATTAGAACTTGTGCTCGATACCAACACCTATGTAGTTGTCAGTGTCTTCAGCAGATTCCATGTCGCGGCTGGTGTAGAAAGCAAACAGCTTGGTAGGCTTGCCCAGCTTGTAGTCAGCACCGATAGACCAGGAATCACCTTTGTCTTCCATATCCTGATACTGACCTTTCAGGGTCACATCAGAGATGGCGTAAGCAGCGCTCAACAAATAACCGGTCTTGCTGTCGCCATCCACTGACTTTTCTTCCTGCTGGTACATACCACCCAATACCAGACCTGCCAGCTTGGCAGAGACAGTGGCACGCAGAATATCATAACCTTTTACTTCACTGTCATAAGCCAATGCAGCGTAGAAACTGGTTTTCTTCAGACTGGCGTCACCGTACATGGCAGCCAGAGAGAAACCATCTTCACCCGCCTGAGACTTAGCACCCTCGGCAGCATAAGTGGCACCTACTTTGAAACCGTTGAAATCAGGAGTCACATAGGTGACTGTCTGTTCAATACGGTTTTCGCCCTTGAACAGGCTCTTCAGGTCACCTGACAGGTCGTTGAACTGGTCAACTTTCCCCTGAGAGATTTTCAGCATAGTGTCGTTACGACCAACAGAGACGGCACCGAAGTTGCCTTGCAAGCCGACAAACTGGTTACGGGCCAAAAAGTTTTCCTTGGCGTCATCGCCAATGTTCACTTCATACTCAACTGTATAAAAAGCTTCCAGAGAAGAGCTGAGTTCAAAAGCTCCCTTAACACCCAGACGAGAAGCATTGCTCTGTACTACAGTTTCTGATTCACCTGCTTCGTCATTGCTCTGTACAGATGCATTCACTTTGCCATATACAGTGATGGGTTCAGCGGCTTGAGCACAAGTCAGTGAGGCCAGGGTCAGCGCGGAAACAAGCAGAGTTTTGTTAAAAGCGTTCATCATTTAATCCTTGCGACGTTCAGTGCGTCTGGTTATTGGTTTGGAACGAGCGCAAGTTTGCAAGGCTAGTGTTGCAGTTTTATTTCAGCTTTTGCTCAAGTGGTTACATCTTCAGCATTCGCGTTGCACCCATAACTAACAATTCATATATTTCAACAGCTTAACGTTGACACACCTTTTAATGACACTTTTGTGAATTTGCGTTGCAGCCTTATCCGGTCATCTCGATTTCCGGTTTACCCGCCACGGGGGATGGCTTAAACTCGGGCTTTCATTTCGTGGCCGAGTGCAATTATGTGGTTTAAAAATCTCACCCTGTATCGCTTTAACAAGCCAATCAACATCGACGCCGAGTCGCTGGAAAAGGCCCTGGCTGACTTTACTTTCAGCCCTTGCTCCAGCCAGGACATCAGTAAGTTCGGTTTCTCCAAAGCGCTGGGTAAACACGGCAGCGCCCTGGTACACAGTGCCAATAACCGCCACCTTATCTGCGCCACCAAGGAAGAAAAAATTCTGCCTGGCCAGGTAATTAAAGAGGCAATGGAAGAAAAGGCCGGCCAGATCGAAGCCGAAGAAAACCGCAAGCTCACCAAAAAAGAGAAAGACGCGCTTAAAGAAGAGATCACCACCACACTGCTGCCGCGCGCCTTTTCCCGCAGAAGCCAAATCCATGCACTGATCCTGCCGGAAATTGAGATGATCCTGGTGGACAGTTCCAGCGCTACCAAGGCTGAAGAGCTACTGGCACTGCTGCGTAAGGCCATGGGCTCGCTGCCGGTGATCCCTGTGACATTCAACGTGCCGGTTGAGCACACCCTGACCGAATGGCTCAAAGCCGGTGAAGCTGCGGCGCCTTTCATCATGCAAGATGAAGCCGAACTCAAGTCTGCTGCCGATGAAGGTGGTATCGTTCGCTTTAAACAGCAGGTACTGACTGAAGAAGAAGTATTGGCGCATCTGGAAACCGGAAAAGAAGTACACAAGCTGGCACTGCATTTCGGTCAATCCATTGCTCTGGTGTTGCAGTCGGACGCAAGTTTGAAGCGCCTTAAATTCTCCGAAGAGTTCCGTGCCGGTAACGATGATTTGGGTAACGATGACCCCATGGCACGCCTCGATGCCGACTTTGCCCTGATGGGTAGTGAGTTGGTGGCGCTGATGCACGCTCTGGTGGAAGCCCTGGGCGGTCTTCCCAAGGACGAGTAACCTCAGGTTCTTTGAAACAGGGCGCTGCGGCGCCCTGTTTTTTTTGGTCCCCTGACCTACACTCTGAAAATGGTTTACCACTTTTGTGTGGAAATTCAATGGCTGCAGGTAAAGGCAACACTAACGACCAACAAGAGTTGCCCAAGGCGGATGAGTTAAGGTCCAAATTACTGGGCAAGTTGCCTGCAAAGCTTGCCGACAGCTACAGCGATGAGCAGGTCGAAGGGATCCGAATTCTGCTTGGTGATCGTACCTGGGGTCGCCACAGTATAGACAGTCGTGGTACCTTTTCGCTGCCATTCGTGCGCTGGCGCTACTACTGGGTATTGTTGCTTGGCAAAAACCGCCGCGCCTATACCCGTACTGAGAAGCAGCTGTCGCTGGCGCTTTTTGTTATCTGCGTGCTGGTGTTTTTACTCATGTCCCTGCTGCTTGGACTTCTGGGGCTGTATTTACTCAAGTCCATGCTTGGCATTGATCTCTTTTCTGAGACATCTCTGGGGATATGGGACTGGTTTAAGAGTTGAAATCCCTTGCTACTATGACTAAAACAAGGGTATTACTCTGTTTTACAACGTTACTGCATCCATAGGCTGACGCTGCATGTCCATACTGTCCAGGGACGAACACCCGACGGATCTTGCCCACTGGCGCCAAATTATCTTTCGCCGCCTTTTTGGCGTCATGGCAATCCTTTGTATTCCCGTTTATTTCACCAGTGTTTACCTGTGCATGAAACAGGGTTTCTGGTCCATGGTGGTGGTAGACACCCTGGCCTACCTGATGCTGCTGGCTTTGCTGTTGTTCCCGGAACTGGAAGATAAACAAAGATATGTTCTGGGTAGCCTGCTTTGCTTTGGAATTGGTGTCGCCTTTATCTGGTCAATAGGCCCTACCGGCGCCGGTTTTTTCTGGCTGTTTATGTTTCCGCTTATCACCACTTTACTGCTTGGCAGCCGCTCAGGAAAGGCAGCGCAGCTCCTTACCGCCCTGACACTGGTTATCACAGGTATTGGCTATAAAAATGCCTGGTTCCCCTGGCCATCACTCCCCGACTACAGTCTGGAGATTTATCTGGTTGTGGTGCTGAACTTTCTGGCTATCAACGCCATGCTGTGCTTTGGCACCGGCTTCCTTACCGATAAGCTTTCCGAGGCACTTGATCGAACCAATGCCTCACGCAGAGCCACCGTGCTGGGGCTTGCACGGGTGTCAGGTTACAGGGAAATGGATAAGGCACGGCATCTCGATCGTATCGGGCTGGCCAGTGAACGCCTGGCAATGGCGCTGTTACAATCTCCCCATAAACCTGATGAATTGACCCAGGACTTTGTCGACCATATAGGTCTGAGCGCTACCTTGCACGATATTGGTATG
The DNA here is from genome assembly GCF_041630135.1 of Shewanella sp. Classification (GTDB taxonomy): domain Bacteria; phylum Pseudomonadota; class Gammaproteobacteria; order Enterobacterales; family Shewanellaceae; genus Shewanella. Next base: position 7,393 of record NZ_JBFKLW010000092.1, on the reverse strand, counting down.
ATAGGTCTGCCAGATTCATTGCAAAGCAAGATGGTGGAGCTCAGCCCGACAATGGAGAAGGAAAGATATCGGCATACACAAATTGGAGACAGCTTGCTTTCTGATCTGCAAAAAGAAGCGCCGGACTGCATGCTGCTTTCACTGGCAAGAGACATTGCAGCCTATCACCACGAGCGCTGGGATGGAGAAGGATTTCCGGGAAAACTCAAAGGCAAAGCCATTCCCCTGGCTGCCCGTATTGTAAGTTTGGTTGATATCTTCGATGATTTAATGCTGCATCCTGACGAACGACTCAGGATGCCCTATGCACAAGCTCAGGTACACCTGAAAGGTCTCAAAGGTACGGCACTGGATCCACTGTTGGTAGACACCTTCCAGGCAGAGCCCGGCATGAAGTCAATTTGGGAAATGTCTGACACAGCTCACGCTGTTGGACGTTGACCTGATTATTCGGCCAACACGCTGCCCTCGTGTTTATTGCGGCTTCCGGACTGAGAAGGTAATAACCTGTTTTTACTGAGGGAAATCTGCTCCCACTTAAGTTGCAACCTGGCAATTTCGCCATCTTTTCCTGACTGATCTATTGCCCGGTTAAAAGCGTCGACCTCTTCTATGGACATGGATTCACGGCTGAACATAAGGTGAATGTCATTCTCGTTCAGCGTCACTGAATGGCGGTACAAATGAATTTGCTCACTTTGCCCCGCTATGAAGGGGAATGCCAGTGAATCACCTATCGCAATATTAGCCCGACCGCGAGACAGCATCTGTACACTGCGCAATAAGTCCGGACTTTCCACCAATAACTCCTGGCGTTTTAGATTCGACTTGCTGCGCTCAAACTCCTCTCCATACCAACCAACCTGTGGTACCAGCAGTTTATACTGACGGCTAAGTAACTCTGGCCAGGCAGATATATCTGTAACATTAACCCCTTCCACACTGAAAAGGTTAACCACCTCTAATCGGTAGGGTTCCGAAAAAAAAGCGTAATCCAGCCTTTGTTCGGTTTTGCTTGCGCCCATCATGATATCAATTTTGCCGGCTCGCATAAGCTGATGAGAGCGCCGGGGAGGCATCTGTCTGAAGACAAGTTCACAACCAGCTTGCTTGGCAAATAAATTCAGCAGGTCAACATCGAGGCCTCTGGCATTGCCGTCTTCATCCTCCCACGAATAGGGAGGCCAATTGTTATACCCCACCTGTAAAGCATGACTACAGCCAGCGACAGCCGGGGAACTCTCCGCCATCAACAGCAGCGAGGCAAACAAGGCGACTTCTATCCATTTCACAACAGAATTCATCCACACCTCAGCGAAAGAGTTAATCCTGATTACCACCCGCAGTTCTATAACTTTCAATACGCAATTTTTGCGACTCGGTCAGTGTAGCGCCCTCTGCCAGCAATGCATCCATCAGCTCTCTGGCCTGCTCGATTTTGCCGGCGTCAATAGCTTCAGCAATTGCATCCAGGCGTTCATCCACTGACAACACAGCAACACCGGCTTCAAGCTCATTGGTTTCCAGCTTCAATGCCTGAGGCGCAGACTTCATCAAAACCGGGGCACTCTGTGATACCGGAGCCACCTCATCAGACAAAGGAATAGAAGCACTGTCCAACTGCATAGGTACCATTTCAAGGTCACTGGGCTGGCTGTCATTGCCAACCATCAACCAAGGTTCAAAAATCACCAAACTTACCAGCAACATCAAAGAGGCAGCCGTCGAAACCGCATAATGGAAACGTCTCAGCCCCGGCTTTCTGTTTACGGGAAGCTCCTTAAGGCTGTGTTGACTCTGTGCAATAAATCGAATTTCATTATCAATCCGGTCGGGAGGTGTTTCTCTTGCCCCCTCACGGTAAAGGTTATCAATTTCCTGTTGTAACTCGCCTTCCACCACTTGATAGAGGTTATCTTTCATCAGGGCTTTCCCCCAAACGCTTAGCCACGCAGTTGCGAAGACTCTGATAAGCATAGCGGATCCGACTCTTGGTCGCCTCCAGCGAAACGGCAGCAATTTCACTGATCACTGGTGCAGAAAAACCCATCTCACTTGAGAGCAGAAAGGCTTCTTTCTGTACTTGTGGTAATAAGGTCACGCAGTGACGCAGTGCCCGCACCCGCTGCTCCTGCTCCAGGGCAGTGGCCGGCGTCATGCCATCGGGCAATTCCTGCAGCTCCTCTTCAAAGGTATCGGCATCATCGAGGGGTTTCACCGCCCGCACATGGTCAATCAACAAATTATGGGCAATGCGGTAGAGCCAGGTCGTAAACCTGGCACTGGCCTCATAGGCTGAAGCGGCCTTAATCACCCGACTCCAGGTTTCCTGATACAGATCTTCTGCCAGATGCCTGTCACCTATTTGGCGCACAAAATATCGGTACAGACCGCCGCGATGACGCTGATACAGAGTGTCAAAGGCATCGATATCCCCCTTTGCGTAGCGCAACATCAGGTGCTCATCTTCCTCTTTGCCCAAAGGAGATATGGACTGGATTGCTGTCATAATTGCCCGGAAACCATAAATACTGTCATTAAAGAGGTGGGCTCCACGGTTGTGGCAGTCCAACCTTCTACAATAGCCAAGATTAGTTTCAGTGTGCACAGGCGCCCTTACAAAGTCCATATTCACCCGAATTTTGTGTACCTGACTCTATAAACGGCATCAGACAGCAAAAGGGTTTATGCGATAAGGTACAACCCAGTTCCAGACTAAAGTGCAGCCCGCAGCGTCCAATAACGCAAACAGCATATCGTGTTGTAATATATAATAATTGTTGAATTTAAAAACCATGACCAGCGGAAAGATTCGCTGTAAGATGTGACCGATTTTCATAACTCAGTTCAGCTTAAAAGCAAGGAAAATTCATGGACGAGAGCAGTATTTCACGGGCCAGAAAGGCCGTATCCCCTAAAGCCATTTTGTTCACCCTCGGCGCCATCGGTGCCCTGGCAGTACTCAAAAGCTCGATTCTGATGACTGATGCCGGTTACACCTATGTGCATCAGAACAATATCACCGGGGCATTGGATGTATTTACCGAGCCGGGCATTCATGTCCGCATGCCGTTTTTATCCAAAATAACCCGCTACGATCAGGTGGTTACCGTATCATTTGGCAACAATCAGGGCGAAGCTTTTTACCAGCGTCTGCCATCGCTGCAGGTACGTTTTGCAGATACCTACACAGGTCAGGTGCCAGCCACGTTCCGCTTCAAGTTGTCACACTCGCCAGAGCAAATTATTCAGATGCACCGGGAGTTTCGCTCCAACGACAATCTGATTGAAACCATGCTGATCAAAAACGCCCGCAACGTAACCGTAATCACCGCCACCCAGTACACGGGAGAAGAATTCTTCCAGGGCGGGCTGAATCAGTTCAAGGCCCAGCTGGCGGATCAGCTCAGCAATGGTATTTACACCACCGAGCGCCGTCAGGTGGAAGTTGAACAGGTGGATTTGGTGCCCGTTGGCTTCGACCAGGACGACTCCAACAAGCTGCAGGCCACCAAACAGCTGGTGTGGAAGACCATTCCCGTTACCGATTCAACTGGTCAACCGGTGCGTCAGGACAACCCCTTAAGCCAGTACGGCATTACCGTTACTCAGGTAACCATTGGCGATCCACAGCCGGAAGATCAGCTTGATAAACTGCTGACAGACAAAAAGAAACTGGTTGCCGAGCGCATCCGTACCATCCAGGAGCAGGAGACCTCCAAAGCCCAGGCCAAGACCGAGCAACTGCGCAAAGAAATTCAGCGTACCCGCGAGGTACAGGATGCCCAGCGCGCCAAGGAGCTGGCGGTAATTTCCCAGCAAAAAGAAGTGGAAATCGCCCGTCAGATTGCCGAGCGGGAGCTCGTGGAAGAGCGCAAGAAGAAAGAAATTGCCGCCCTTTCCAAGGCCAAAGAGCTGGAAATGGCCCAGGCTAACCTGGAAATTCAAAAAGCCAATGCCGCTGCGGCCGCCTTCGAGGCCAAGGCCATCCGCGAAACCGGTATTGCCGAAGCGGAGGTTCTGGCGGCCAAATACAAGGCACTGGGTACCTACGAGAAAATCTACACCGCCGAGATGAACCGTGATGTAGCCAAGGTGCTGTACCAGAACCTGCCTAACTTTAAGGTGGAAATGCCGCAAAACTATATTGGAGGCAATGGTGGCATGACTTCCAATCTGGATGTGATCACCGGCTTTTCCGCCCTTGGGCTGATGGAAAAAAGCAAAGAGCTGAGCCAACAAAGCAAGCAATAAAACCCGCCGTTTGGCCGTAACTTAAAAGTGAAACAGCGCCAATGGGCGCTGTTTTTTTAACTGCACCTTTGGCATGCTTGATAGCATTTACCAACATGCCCATGGCGATGATTGCAGGAGAAAACCATGACATCAGGCAAACTCAGCCGCACCCTGCTTGCGCTGGCATTTGCACCCTCGCTGGCGACCGCCTACAGCAAAGAAGAAAATCAGGCCGTGCTGGATTTGATAAAACTGCCGCCGGGCTTTGAGATTGAAGTGCTCCATGATGGCTTTAAAAACTACCGCCAGATGGCGCTGACCAGCTCCGGAATTCTCTACGTCGGCTCCCGCAAAGAAGGCAAGGTGCATTATTTACCCCTGCCGGGTTCGGCTGCACAAAAGGCCGGAGTGCGTGCCGGGCAGCTTGCCATGAAATTCACCATGCCATCGGGCATCGCCATCAAAGACGACAACCTCTACATCGCCGATATCAGCACACTCTATCGGGTGAGCGATGCAGAATCCCCCGGCAAAAGTGCACCGGAAATCATTTACGATAAGTTGCCGCAAGACCTGCACCACGGCTGGAAATACCTGAAATTTGGCCCCGATAGCCGTCTCTATATTCCCATTGGCGCCCCCTGCAACATCTGTGATGCCGGGCCGAATTACAGCAAAATCATCAGCCTGGATTTGGACACCCTCACAACACGGGACGAAGCCCTTGGCGTACGTAACAGCGTGGGCTTCGACTTTGCGCCGACCACCGGCGAGCTTTGGTTTACCGACAATGGCCGCGACATGATGGGGGATGATATGCCTTCCGATGAGCTGAATCAGCTAAGTCGCCGTGGCCAGCACTTCGGTTACCCCTATGTACATCAGGGCGATACGTTAGACCCGGAATTTGGCACCGGTAAACACATTCAGGATTATGAAGCGCCCAAGGCCACGCTCGGCGCCCACGTGGCAAGCCTCGGCATGACCTTCTATACCCAAAAACAGTTTCCGCAAAAATACCAGGGCGGCATCTTTATCGCCGAACATGGCTCCTGGAATCGCAGCGAAAAAGTCGGTTACCGGATCCGCTTTGCCAAGCTAAAAGACGGTGAGGTAGAAAGCCTGGAAACCTTTGCAGAAGGCTGGCTGCAGGGCGATGCAGTCCATGGTCGCCCCGCCGATGTGCTGGTGGCACCTGACGGCAGTTTACTGGTGAGTGACGATGGCCGCGACCGCCTCTATCGCATCTTCTACAGTGGCCATTCAGGCACACAGAAAGGCAACTGAAAAGGCAGCGAAACCACGCCCTTCATGCTATCATTGCGCCCCATCTCGCCCTGGCTACGACTACCGAGGGGACTCCCCCGCCGCCAGGGCTACCAGTACCCTAGCCTGAATACAGGCAAATATAATTAAAATCAGTCGTTAAGGAGTTATCATGCAAGCCCTCGTTGCTGTCGTAATGGGATCCAAGAGTGATTGGCCCACCATGGAAGCCGCCGCAGAGATCATGGATAAACTGCAGGTGCCCTACCATGTTGAAGTGGTCTCCGCCCACCGGACCCCGGACAAGTTAATGGACTTTGCAGCTACAGCTGCAGACAAGGGCTTTCAGGTGATCATCGGCGGAGCTGGCGGTGCAGCCCACCTGCCGGGCATGCTGGCCTCCAAAACCCGTCTGCCCGTTCTCGGTGTACCTGTTCAAAGTAAGGCACTGAACGGCATGGACTCCTTGCTGTCTATCGTGCAAATGCCAAAGGGCATTGCCGTGGGCACCCTCGCCATTGGCACAGCCGGTGCCTTTAACGCAGGTCTGCTGGCCTGTCAGATCCTTGCCAACAACGATGCAGCCCTCGCCGAGCGTCTGGAAGCCTTCCGCGCCGAGCAAACCCAGAGCGTACTGGATAATCCGGATCCGAGGGACGCGTAATCATGGCAAACACAAAACGCGTTTGGGTACTGGGCAATGGTCAGCTCGGTGCCATGCTGTCCCACGCCGGTCAGCCACTGGCAATCGAAGTGCTGCCGGTGGATATCATGGCCCCCAGTGACGAAAAACTGCCGCTGGCGGATGATGACATCATCACCGCCGAGCGTGAGCAGTGGCCCGAGTCCAGCCTGAGCCTGCAGCTCTCCACCCACAAAAACTTCATCAACGGCCCTGTGTTTGGTCGTCTGGCCGATCGCTATACCCAAAAATCCTTGCTGGATGAACTCAAGGTAGCCACCGCCCCCTGGGAGCTGGTGGATAACGACACTGACGTCAATGCCCTTTATGGCAAGTATGGCGAGCGGGTGCTGATGAAGCGTCGCACCGGCGGCTACGATGGCAAGGGTCAGCATTGGCTCAAGCAAGCCGAAAATGGCCAGATCCCCGCCGACTGGCGCGGTGAAGCTATTGCCGAGCAAGCCATTAATTTCGATGAAGAAGTATCTGTTGTGGGCGTTCGTACTCACAGTGGTGAGTGCTTCTTTTACCCACTGACGCTGAACCTGCATCAGGATGGCATTCTGATGGCGTCCATTTCGCCGCTGCCACGCCTTGCGCCGCTGCAGGCAGAGGCCGAGGCCATGCTGGGCACCATCATGAACGGCCTTAACTATGTGGGTGTGATGGCCATGGAATGCTTCCGGGTTGGCGACCACCTGCTGGTCAACGAGCTGGCACCACGGGTACATAACTCGGGGCACTGGACTCAGGCCGGCACCCATATGGATCAGTTCCAGCTGCACCTGCGCGCCCTGTGCAGCCTGCCCATTCAGCCGCCACAGGTGAACTTTCCCTGTGTGATGGTTAACCTTATCGGTATCGACAAAGATGACCGCTGGCTGAGCCTGCCCAATGCCGAGCTGTTCTGGTATGCCAAAGAGGTGCGCCCGGGCCGCAAGGTAGGTCACCTGAACCTGTCGGTGCACAATGCTGCCATGCTCGAACACAGCATCAATCAGCTTAAAAGCTGGATGCCGGAGCAATATCAGGCACCGCTGCAGTGGATATTGGAAAACGCCGATTTTTAGTAAATAATCCACCTTCTGAAGAAGGTGGCTTTGCGTTAACCCCCTAAAAGGGGGCCTTCTATTCCAGAGCAAGCTGAGCTTGCTCTTGCCTTTCCGCTTTCTCTTGATGTCTCACATATCGGCGAATTATCTCTTCGTT
>NZ_JBFKLW010000091.1:0-11486 GCF_041630135.1 Shewanella sp. | reverse complement strand
TATTCGATTAATGATGAATCCCCTGAAAACCGACAAGGTGGTTATCGACAATTTCCTTTGCCAAGGAATCCGAACTGAAGATGATTGCCGAAGGGGTTGAGAATGGCGTGCAGCTTGAGTATCTGCGCTCGCAGGGCGTGAGCTTAATTCAGGGTTATGTCGATTCCAAGCCGCTGGATGCCAAAGCCTTTTTTACCTGGAAGTGTTAAAGAGACCGGCAGCCTCAAACGCTTAGGCTGCCGGCTCAGGCGGGAGCGAGTGCCTGGAGTGTATGCAGGAGATATCAAGTTGTGGTGCCCAGCGGGGAAGGCCAACACGCTGGTGGAGATGCCCGCCGTGCGGGCGATGATCGTGTGTCGGTTTCCTTCTGTTATCAATTGCTTGAGTTGTGTCTTGGGCCTTGCTTGTTTTTCATTGGATCGCCGTCATAACCCAGTGCTTTCCAGTCGAGGCGGTCACCGCCGTTGTGGCAGTCATTACACTTGAGCGCTTCTTCCTTGGGTGACACCATGTGGTTGATACGCCACCACATTTCAGTTGGTGCAAAGCCATATTCACCGCTATAGCTGATACCTTTGGCCTTCAGCGTCGGGTTGGCTTCCATCCCCAGTTTGGCCGCTTTATCCCAGTCAAAATCATTCCAGTAACCGCCTTCGCCGTAGGTTTTGGCCGTGGCAAGAATATTGTGTTTCTTGTCATAGATTTGCTTGCCTGTGTGCACCTTGAAGGGGTAGATTTTTGCGCCTGCATCCTGAATATCCCCGAGAGGATAGGAAAGACGGGTCACTTCATCGGCCTTGATGGGGTCGCCAGCCATGTAGGCACCGGCTTTGCCGTTGTACCAGGCGTAGGCGGGCTTAACCATTTTGCCCCAGGTAAAGCTGCCTTTTTTCTTCTGGAATGTCTTGCGGCCGTACTCGTCCAGGGTTTCTTCCCTGTCCTGGCCTGCGGTTGACCAGTCCCAGCTCATCTTGGTCGCTTCGTTACGGGCGAAGAAGGGAATGTGGCAGGTCTGGCAGGCCACAGTGGCTGTGTGCTGGTTGATTTTCTTGTTTTTGTGCGGCGCGCCTTCGTGGCAGTTTTCACAGCCAATATGGTCGATACCACCGGGAGACACACCCATGGCATTACCGCTGATGGCGTGGGACTCAGTGGTATGGCATGCCTGACATTGGAAGTCGTTGCCATCTGAATCCATGTGCACATCGGTGGCCTTGTCGGGGTAGGCCATGGAAGAGTCCAGATCCCCGTGTTTCACCGCATCACCGCCGCCACCGTAGAAGTGGCAACTGCCGCAGTTGTCGCGCACCGGCTTACCGACATTTTTGGCTACCCTTTCCAAGTCCACCTTGGCCAGCGGCTCACCGGCGCCTGCCGGATCTTTGATGTAGGTGCCCGTGGTGTCGTGACACACCAGACAGTCTACTTTGGAGGCATCGGTGAAATCAAAGCTGCTGTCCTTCCAGCCATAACCCGCGTGGCAGCTGGTGCAGCGCGGCTCGTTACCGGCAATCGAAGTACAGAAATTATTGATGGCGTTCTTTTTGCCCCGCTCCACTGTGCGGCCGGGCAGTTCCTGGGTCAGGCTCCAGCTCCAGTGGGAGGTTTTCATAACATCGTGGGCTTCATCTTCGTGGCACGCCAGACACTGCTGGGTGACCTCGGTGCCTGAGGCGAAGGGGCCTTCGATGGCTTCATTGTGGGGATTATCGGCCACTGCCATGCCACTGCCCAGCAGCATCAGGCCGGACAGGGGGGCGAGTGCCCATTGGGAGAAAATTGTTCTCATGGTCAAACTCCTGCCCCGGCAGTGCCGGGGCCTTGAGAGGTTAGAACTTCACTGTGAGTGAGGCATTGATGTCCATGGCGGTGTCCACCACCGGCAGCAGGGATACGGCGCTGCCTGCCATTACGTCATCCACCTTCACTGGGGCGCCCACCGGGGTACCTGAGCCTGTGTACTCATAGTCGTAGTAAAGTCCGGCGAGCTTGATAAACATCCGTGGGTTCACGTCGAACAGGTAGTAGGCTTCGACCACATGACCACGGGTGGCGAGCTTGCTGCCAATAGGGTCGTCCTGAGCCTGGGTGAAGGGGCTCCAGTATTTGGAGCCGTAGTTGTACTCGAGGCCGAACTTGCCGTATGGCGCGGGCATTTGCATTCCGATATAGACGCCGTAGCCGTCATGGGAGGCATCACTCTCGGCGGCCAACGGCACCATCATCAGCTCGCTGCCATCGGCGCTGAGTTTGCCGGTGAAGGTAGCGTCTGTGAGCAGGCCGCCAAACATGCCTGCATTGCCGTTTGACTCGGCACGGGTCCAGCCAAGGGAGGCGAATGCTTTAAAATCTTCATCAGATTCATACACGTAGCCGAGGCCACCCAGGAACATGTCGCCAATTACGCCGCTGGGTTGTACCCGGGTGACGAAGTTGAAACTGTCGAACTTTTGCATGTCCTGATACATGGTGGGGGCGAAAATGGCCGCCAGTTCGTTGGGGAAGGCCATGGAACCCTTGAAGCCATCGTTGATGTCCATAGCGCCAAACAGGGTCAGCTGCACGAAGTGGTTGCCATCGTTGATGACGTCAATGTTTAAGCCGCCGAGGTGGGTGTCTTCTGTGACCAGATTGCCAAACAGCTCGCCATTGCCCCACTGGGATTCAAAGCCCTGGCCGTAGCAGAAGCGCACCACCTGGCCTTCGATGCCGGTGATTTCACCTAGGTTATAACCCAGGGTGGCACCGTCGAAGTTAAAGTGCACCAGGTGACCGGAAGGCGTGCCGCCCCGCTGTTCATTTTCGCGGATATGTGAAGGAGGGCCATAGGTGGATGGGCGGCGGCCGATAGACAGATAGAACTCGCTGCCACCGATGTTTTTCCAGTCGAAATAGGCCCGCTCTACCCTCAGCCAGTCGCCACTGGTGTTGCCGGAATTGGTGCCATCCATGGAGAAGGAACGCCAGGAATCAAAGACCTGAACCCCGGTGGAGTCGCCCCAGTTTTTGTACATGGACAAACGACCGGCAAAGTTGACGTTGTCCCACACATTGGCCTTGATATCGAGGCGCAGGCGGGTGGTGTAAAAGAGGTCGTTGTCGATATCGTAGGTGTTTGCGCTGCCGAGAGCCCAGGGCATCACACCGGAGAGTTGCCCACCCATAAAGGCGGCGGCCATATCCGGGTTGGCGGCCATCATCTTGCCAAGGGGTGAGGTCGGATCCATGGGGTCGCCGTATTCACCGGCCATGGCACGGCGGCCGAAGTCATCAAAGTTCATCTTGATGCCGGGGTTCCAGGTGACATTGCGGTAGTGCAGCGAGTGCACCTTGGTGCGAAAATCACCTGTTAAATTAATCCGGTCCAGCGCCGTGTGGCGCTCGGTTTTATTAACCCGGCTGTCAAGGTCTGCCAGCTCTTCGGACAGTTCATCAATTTTTTGCTGCAGCCGCTCGATTTTGGCCTGGTCGTTATTTGCGGTGTTATCAGCGGCCAACGACTGAGGGGTAAACAGTAAGGGAGTGAATCCCAGTGCACTTGCCACTGCCAGAGAGATAAGGGTACGCATACTCACGCTCCTGACCGGTCTTACCGGTCGAATTTGGGTTGCACTAGGCCCTGGGGTTTACCCCATATATCCCGCAACCCGGGAAGTTATTGCTGGTGTCTGCCCGTTAATGCCGGGCGAGGCTTAGCCGCCTGGGCTGATGCCGCTTAGCCGCAGGTCTGTGGCTGGTCGGAATCAGCTGCGTGGTCATAGAGAAACTGCTGAATATCCTTCAGATCTTTTTCAGACAGCTTTTGGAAGACTTCGGGTTTGCCCTTGTGCAGATCCTTCTCAAAGAATCTGTCCCATTGAGCCATGGTCTTGGTCATGGGGGTGAGTTCACCGGCTGCGTCGCCCTTGCTGTGGCAAACCTTGCACTCTTTTTTGTAGAGGTGTTTACCTTTCTTGGGGTTACCGCCGTCGGCTGCCAGGGCGCTGCTGCCCAGCACCAGGCCAAGGAGCAGTCCAAGGCCAATTGAGTAAGTGGTTTTCATCATATTCTTCCTTTCGCGGGTTGGCTGGTTTTCTTCCCTGAGTGGGGAGCCTGGCTCCCTGGTTTTCCTGTTGCCTAAAATTTAACAAAAGGTGCGATAAGGAAATTTGAAGTCGATCAGATCTATGAAATTTATCTAATTGATAAAAAATTCATTGAAAAAAATCTAATGGATAGTTGGTAATGTTATGAAAAATAGTGATTTTAAATGCTGGTGATCACTAATTCATGGTCGAAAACACTGGTTAACAGTGTGTGATCTATGTGACGTTTTTGAATATCACGCCCCACTTAACTACCTCTTTAGGGGTGTGTTGGCGTTGGATTCACTGCTTTGTCGGTCCTGTTAATGACTTCTGATTGGGCTGTCGGATTCGCCGCTAACGAGAGTCAATCTATCCTGTGTCGTGTCAAACCCGCTTTCTCCAGGGGGGCTGTTTACAGCGGCCCGGACTTTTAGTGTTGCCTGTATCACAAAGGGGCGCGCTATGTGGTTTTCCACAATACCCCCGCCAACACGCCCTGCAGACAATGGCATTAGCCGGTGAATGCCCGTCATTCGCCACAGAAGAACGATAACGCTAATCCCATTCTGCCCTTTGGGCATTTGGAGGAAACCATGATAGAGCTCTGCAGGCGCGACTTTCTCAAAGGTGCCGGTGCGGCCGGGGCGGGGTGTGCTCTGGCCACGGCGCTGCCGGGGACGCTGGCGGCCATGGGGGCGCAGCCCCTCAGTGGAAGTGAAAAAGCCATTCCGAGTATTTGTGAAATGTGCTCCACCCGTTGCCCGATTTCGGCAAGGGTTTTGGATGGCAAGGCCGTGTATATCGAAGGTAACGCGGCAGCCAAGTCCTTTGGTGGCAAGGTGTGTGCCCGGGGCGGTGCCGGCCACAGCTTACTGTACGACCCACAGCGGTTGGTAAAACCCCTGAAACGTGTCGGCGAGCGCGGTGAAGGCAAGTGGCAGGAAATCGAATGGAGCGAAGCCTATGGCATCCTCGCCCAGCGGCTTGAACAAATTCGCCGCGAACACGGCGCCGAGGCCGTGGCCTTTTCATCCAAGTCGGGCTCGCTGTCGGGCCATCTGTTCCACTTTGCCAAGGCTTTTGGCAGCCCCAATACCTTTACCCACGCATCTACCTGCCCCGGTGCCTATGTGGTAGCTGCCAAGGCCATGTTCGGTGGCAAGGTGAAGCGGGATCTGGGCAATTCCAAATACATCATCAACTTCGGCCATAACCTTTACGAAGGCATCAATATGTCCGAAACCCGCGCCATGATGAAGGCGCAAACCGACAAGCGCGCCAAGCTGGTGGTGTTTGAGCCACGCTTCTCCATCGTGGCCGACAAGGCCGATGAATGGTACGCCATTCGTCCCGGCTCTGATGTGGCGGTGGCGCTGGCGCTGTGCCATGTACTGATTAGCGAAAACCTCTACGACAAGGCCTTTATCGAGCGCTACGTTGAAGGCTTCGAGGTCTTTGCCGCCGAAGTCAGCGCCTATACCCCCGAGTGGGCAGAAACCATTTCCGATGTGCCCGCCCAAGACATCCGCCGCATTGCCCGCGAGTTTGCCAAGGCCGCGCCCCATGCGGTGGTGGACTTTGGTCACCGCGCCACCTTTACCCCGGAAGAGTTTGATATGCGCCGGGCGCTGTACGCGGCCAACGTGCTGATTGGCAACTTTGAGCGCAAGGGCGGTATCTACTTTGGCCAGAAGGCGGCCGGTTACAACAAGCTTGCCGGTGAAGCCGTTGCGCCTGTGCTGGGTAAGCCCGGCGTGGCGGATATGCCCAAGCCAACGGCCAAGCGTATCGACCAGGTGGATGAGCAGTACGCCATGATGTGGAGTGAGGGCGGTATTTATCAGTCGGTTATCGATGCCACCCTGGAGGCCAAACCCTACCAGCTGCGCGGCTGGGTAATGTGCCGTACCAACCCGATGCAAACCATGACTGACCGCGCTAAGGTGGTTGAGTCGCTGAAAAAGCTCGATTTTGTGGCCGTGGTGGACGTGTATATCAGCGAAACCGCCGCCTGGGCTGATTTGATTTTGCCCGAGTCTACCTACCTTGAGCGTGATGAAGAGATCAGCGACAAGTCCGGCAAGAGTCCCGGCTACTACGTGCGTCAGCGGGTGGTGGACGTGATTGGCGATACCAAGCCGTCCTGGCAGATCTTCCGCGAGCTGGGTCTTGAGATGGGCATGGACAAGTACTACCCCTGGGAGACCATGGAAACCCTGCAACTGTTGCAGGCCAACAAGGATGTGGCGCTTTTGAATCACATCAAGGAGAAGGGCTTTGTCAGCTATGGCAAGCCGCTGATGCTGCGTGAAAAATCCATGGTGCAGGAGTTTGTGACTGCCTATCCCGGCGCCCATGTCGCGGATGAGGACGGCAGTTACGCCAGCCTGCTCAAGTTCAAAACCCCCAGCGGCAAGATAGAACTGGTGAGCCCCAAGGTGGAAGCCATGGCCCCGGGCCGCGGCGGCATCAAGTACCGGCCCGTGACCTTAAAGCAGCCTGATGAGCTCTACTTCATTCAGGGTAAGGTGGCGGTGCACACCAATGGTGCCACCCACAATATCCCTATGCTGGCCAACCTGATGTCGGACAACGCCGTGTGGGTGCACCCCAGTACTGCCGAGGCGCTTGGTATCAAGGATGGCGATGCTATCCGGCTTAAATCCAGCGTGGGCGTGGAAGAAGGCAAGGCGCTCGTCACTAAGGGCATTCGCCCGGATACCCTGTTTGCTTACATGGGCTTTGGCTCGAAAAACCGTGAGCTGGTGCGTGCCAGCGGCAAGGGGATCCACTGTGGAAACCTGCTGCCCAATATGACGGCGCCTGTCTGCGGCATGAACGTGCACACCACGGGTGTGATCCTGGAAAAGGCATAAGGGGGCCCGGACTATGAGCAAAAGATACGTAATGGTGCACGACGAGAACAAGTGCATCGGCTGTCAGGCCTGTAGCGTGGCTTGCCGCAGCATCAATCAGGTACCCGATGGCGTAAGCCGCTTGCAGGTACGCATCGAAGGCCCCTTCGGTGAGGCACCCCATTTGCACTTCAAGTACAACCGGGTGTCGTGCCAGCAGTGTGAGGATGCGCCCTGCGTCAAGGTGTGCCCAACCGGCGCCGCTTACGTTGGTGACGATGGCATTGTGTCTATCAAGGCCGAGAAGTGCGTGGGTTGCATGTACTGCGTGGCCGCCTGCCCCTACAAGGTGCGCTTTATGAACCCCGAAACCAGGGTGGCGGACAAGTGCAACTTCTGTAAGGAAACCCGCCTTGCCCGGGGTGAACAACCCGCCTGTGTCACTGTATGCCCAACAGATGCGCTCTGTTTCGGTGATGCGGCAGACCCTGCCAGCGAGGTGTCCAAACTGCTTGCCACCAAGGTGAGCTATCAGGACAAGACACATCTTGGCACCAAACCCAGGCTGTACCGTATTCCAGCCAAGCGTGGAGGTATCTGATTATGAACAATATCTGGGGTGATATGAGTCAGTACGACGGCATTACCTGGCATTGGGTGATTGCGGTGTACCTCTTTATGGCCGGTTTGTCGGCGGGCAGTTTGCTGATGGGGATTGGTCTGCGCTGGTTTCGTGGCCAAACCCAGGGCGCTGGCCAGAGTCTAGGGGAAAGCGCCGTGCTCAAGGCCGCCGCCTTGATTGCGCCCATCGCTATTTGCCTGGGAATGCTGTGTCTGGTGTTCGACCTGACCAAGCCGTTCCACTTCTGGCTGATTTTGATTAACTACAACTTAAGCTCGGTGATGTCGATTGGGGTGATAGCGCTCCTGGCATACATTCCGCTGACTTTCGCCTATGCGCTGGTGGTGCTCAAAGACGAGCTGCCAAAGTGGGGGCTGGGTTTCCTCGGCGGCCTTGCCGATGGCCTTGGCAAGCTTCGCGGCATGCTGGAGGGAGCGCTCTTTGTGCTGTCTCTGGTGGTGGGGGCCTATACCGGTTTCCTGATTTCCGCCATGAACGCCTATCCCATGCTCAATACCGCGGTGCTGCCTGCGCTGTTTTTGGGGTCGGGTTTATCGGCGGGTGCGGCGGCCAACAGCCTGCTGGCGGTGCTGATGTTTGGTGGCGATAAGTATGGCAGTCAGGCTTCGGGCGACCACTCTGGTGGCTCCTCTGGTGACCTTGAGCGGCAACACGCCTTCGAGCTGCCGGTGATGGGCATGGAAATGCTGTTCCTGTTTATGCTGTTTACCGCGCTGTATTTCAAAGGTGGCGCGGCGGCAGCGGCGCTGGCCTCTCTCACCGGTGGGGTGTGGGCAGCCGTGTTCTGGATTGGGGTAGTGGCCATCGGCTTTGGGGTGCCATTGCTGTTGCGTTTTACTGGTAAACACGGCCGCAGCGCCATGGTCACCGCGGCCTGCGCCAGTCTGATTGGGGTGCTCGCGCTTCGGCACTTTATCCTTTACGCCGGACAATCTTACCTGTCCTGACCGCTTGAATCGATTCAGCCAAAAGCCCGCATTTCGCGGGCTTTTTTTGCGTAAATTTTCAGCCAATCCCCTATGGCTGAGCTACGCTTTCAGGAGGCTTGCTGTATGCGGTAAAAGAACGATGCCGGGGGGAGAAAGTGATGAAAATAAAGCTCGTGGCAGCCACGTTGGGGCTGATGTTCAGCCAGTATGGATTGTGTGCGCAGGATGTGTTTGAGGCCCGCAGTGATGCAATGGGCGGCACTGGCGTGGCATCAGCCAGCCTGGAGGCAGCCCCTTGGATGAATCCGGCGCTGTTGTCGTTGCCCGGTTATACCGAAGGGGACTTTGGTCTGCTTATTCCTGTGCTGGGGGCCGAAGTGTCGGACAAAGACAATATGGCCGATAAGTTCGATACCCTTGAAGATAACTACGATGGTCTCGACGCGGCCATCACCAGCGGGGATGTTGACGCTATTGACATGTACCGTGCCGCCTTGCTTGCAGATCTTAAGGGGCTTGATGGTAATACTGCTTACGGCTCTGCCGGTTTAGGTTTCAGCTTTGCCATGCCTTCCAAGGGCGTTAGCTGGGGCGTGTATTATCGCAGTTATCTTGATGGTGTAGCTGTAGCCGATATAAGTGATGCAGACTTGCTGATGCTGGAAACCCTCGACCCAATGAATCCCCCTGAACTCGATGACCTGACTTCTCAGGGGCGGGTTATTGCCGGGGCATCTTCTGAGCTGGCGCTCTCGGTCAGCATGCCTTTATCCATCGTTAACATGCCGGTGACTATCGGTTTGACCCCCAAGCTGCAGCGGCTCGACAGCTTCAATTATGCTGTAAGCGCCAACAACTTCGATGCGGGTGATTTTGACAGCGACGATTACAGCAACGATGACACGGGTTTTAATCTGGATGCCGGGCTCGCCATCATGCCGATACAGGGTCTGACTTTGGGTTTGGTGGGGCGCAATTTAATTGAGCGTGAGCTGGAAACCGTGGAGTCGGAAGGTGTGCAGCTTAAATACCGCGCCGGTCCTATGGTGACAGTGGGTGCCGCTTATGCCACCGCCAGTTGGCAACTGAGTACCGATTTGGATTTAACTGACAATGAAAAGTTTGTCGGCCTCGAAGGCACCAAATACTGGCGTTTGGGTGGCGAATGGCAGGCGCTGGACTGGTTGTCGCTGAGGCTTGGCTATCGTCAGGATCTGAATGATATGACAGCTGATCTCTACTCTGTGGGCACAGGTTTCCGGATTGGTGATGGCTTCAAACTCGACCTCACTGGTATGTGGGGCGACGATGACACCCTGGGCGCTGTGCTGCAGAGTTCATATCATTTTTAACACTAGTACTCTCAGCCGCGCATTCAGGCTTAGAGCTGAGCAATCGACTTCAACGTCAACAGCAATGCGCTGAGGCTACATAAAACCAGGGTTGCGACTCTGGTTTTTTGTTTATCGACTCTGCCAAGCAGTTTGCCTGCGACCCAATAGCCTGCGAGCACAGCAGGCAGCAGGGTAACGGACCACCACAGCTGAGCCTTAGTCACCAGGCCGGCAAAGGCCAGAATGCTCAGAGCAATCAGCGAGCTGAAAATGAAAAAGGCAGACAGGGCGGCGCGGAACTTACCGGGGTCTTTACCTGCCAGCAGTATCGCCATCGGTGGCCCGCCAATGGCGGCTATGGTGCCAAAGATGCCGGACACTGTACCGGCAATAAACAGGGTGAAGCGGTTTATGGGGGCGTTTATGCGTGCCAGGCTCAAGGCAACTGCAAGGAATACGATGGCGGCAATGGCAAGTCCAAGCACTGGGGCCGGTGCTGCCAGTAAGAGTGCGGCACCCAAGATACCGCCGGGAACCCGCCCCAGCAGCGCATATTGCAGTCCGGAAAACTCTAGAGAACTGCGCTCTCTGAGTAAGGTGAGCAGGGCGATGGAAAAGCCCATCAGAATTACAGGCACAGGCACCAATTCAGGTTCAACCAGATACAACAGCGGGCTTGCCACTACGGCAAGACCAAAACCAATCAGACTTTGGATTAGTGCACCACTGAAAATAATGAACAGCGCCAGCGCCAGAGTGAGGGGATCGGACAACATTTACCTGCTCCTGAAACGACACAAGGACCCTGAGAGGTCCTTGTGCTGGTGTGACCGGAGATTTACTCCATGTCTTCCCACTCAATGCCCATCTCGTCCATCAACTTTTTGGCTTCGGATGGAATTGAGTCAGGCTTATCCTTGGACAGATCGTCGTCATCAGGCAGTGGCTGGCCGGTATAGGCATGCAGAAATGCCTCACACAGGAGTTCACTGTTGGTGGCATGACGAAGGTTGTTAACCTGGCGGCGGGTGCGCTCGTCTGTCAGGATTTTCAACACTTTCAAAGGAATGGATACGGTGATTTTTTTCACCTGCTCATTCTTTTTGCCGTGCTCAGCGTACGGGCTGATGTATTCGCCATTCCATTCAGTCATTGACTCACCTGTTAAATCCAAATTTCGCAGCAGATTTTAAACCCTTACAAACTACAGTCAAATTATTGCTGCTAAAACGCACCAAACTTCGGTTGTTTATGTGGATTTTGGACGTCTAAACGTCTTTATGCCTATTGACGCTGAGTATCTGTCTGAGTTAATTT
The DNA here is from genome assembly GCF_041630135.1 of Shewanella sp. Classification (GTDB taxonomy): domain Bacteria; phylum Pseudomonadota; class Gammaproteobacteria; order Enterobacterales; family Shewanellaceae; genus Shewanella. The sequence goes on along the minus strand of NZ_JBFKLW010000091.1, from coordinate 341 downwards.
AGACGTCCAGACATCTTTATTGCTATCGTCGCCGAATCGGAGGAACACAACATGACACAGCGCAAAGCAGCCACCATCGCGGTGCGTCAGGGCATCGAGAGTGACACCCAGCATGGCGCCGTGGTTCCTCCCATTTATCTGTCGACCAATTATTCCTTCGACGGCCACAAAAATCCGCGCAAGTTTGACTATAGCCGCTCGGGAAATCCTACCCGCTGCATTCTGGGTGAAGCCCTGGCTGAACTTGAGCAAGGTGCAACCGGCGTAGTGACCTGCACCGGCATGGCGGCCATTACGCTGGTGACCAGCTTGCTGGAACCGGATGATCTTTTGATTGTGCC
>NZ_JBFKLW010000090.1:0-12356 GCF_041630135.1 Shewanella sp. | reverse complement strand
TCCATGCAGGTCGAAAATCGACGAGGGGCAAGATTACTCCCAACGGGCGGCGCTGTAAAACGATTCACGGACCAGATTGCTCAAGTTTGACCCAAAGCATAGTTATTGACCGGAATTGACTGGATATAGCTTAACGCCAACTTTTCAAAACGGCACTAAATAAATTACTGATTAATATAATGTTAATTCTTTGGTGTTGGGCTGTGGCGGGATGGTTGCCGATTGGTTGTGCGCTGTGGGGTGAAGAAGTTGGCATCGGCCGGTGGCGAATTTTCTGGCCGAAAGCACTTTTCACCAAACCTGCCTGATGAGCACGACAGCGGATTTCAGTGTTGCTCCGGCCAATCAACAGTCCCATAGAAAATTTAAGGATTGGGTTTGTCCCGTGACTGGCGCAGGTGATCTGGGGTATGACGTTGGTGACATGAAATGCAAGGGGCGGTGGTATTGGTATCGACTGGAAAATTGCAATCAGCGTACTGTAAAAATCACAGTTTATCTGTATGGTAAGAAAGAATTTTTCGTAAGAGCCTTATGAACCTGACGACACAGGCGCATATGAAGGCTCTCACCCGGCATGGCGAAGGGAGATGCGGCTGAATAATGCCAATGGGAATACGTTCAGGCTCGCCAGGCAGATGTTTGCTGTTGGCACCCTGTTGATTTGCGGCAGCTTGCTTGGCGCGGTACTGGCTTATCAAGCATATTTGGGCGAGTTGTTCAGCCCTGTCAATCACAGCCTGTCTGAATTGGGGACATATGGCAGCTCATCGCTGGCCGTTGTCGCCAACGGTGGATTGTTTTTCGGTGGTTTGCTGCTGAGCCTTTCTTGCCTGCAGGGGCTCAGAAGTGTGCCCGGTTTTGGTGTGGCTATCTGGTTGTTGCTGGCCGCAGCCTGGTTGTTGCTGGCCATTGTAGGGCTGTTTCCCTCCAATGTGTATCATCTGCATACGGCCGCATTACAGTGGTATTTTTACTTTGCTCTGGCCAGTTCTATGGGCTACTGGTTGTGGTTGGCTTTGCGTCCCACTAAACCTCAAAGCAAGTCTGCTTTAGCCTTTTGTTCCATTACGGTGCTTTTTGTCAGCGCCTTTTTGGTGTTGCCCCATCTTGCCCTGGAAACATTGCCGTTTAACCGGGCATTTTATGAAGAAATTTATCCCCCCTTTCCCAGACCCGGGCTTTGGTGGCCAGCGGTATTGGAGTGGGGCAGCTTAATCAGTATGTTACTGTGGCAAGCTGAGTTGCTGCGCTGCCCCGATTGAGTTTCCAGGGTCTCAGCGGCTGGCTGATGTGCGGTTAAAACCGGCTTCACCGAACCAATAGCCGTCGCACTCATCCTGCTTGACTGCGGCACTGGTATCCAGCTGGGGTAAGCTGGTTGATAGTGGCGAAATCCTGAACCAATCCACACCCATGTTTTCCATTTCGTGCCATTGTCCGGCCAGATTGACACAGGCCGCCGACTGGGTCTGAATGCCGTTAAGCCGCAGCAGTGGCTGCGATTCCTGAGTTTGCACCAGAAGCCCCTTGCTGTTTTCGCGGCAAATGGTTTGGCAGCCATCTTTGGCAAGCCCCTTGTGGCGGGCGGTAAAGCAGCGGGCCGAGTGGGCCAGTGGCAGATGGCCATAGCCCAGCACTTCCACCTGGGGGCGGTTTGGTTTGCCATCAAGCTGGCTAAGCACCTTGCCAAGCCAGTCTTTTGAAAGCTCTATCGGCATCACGAACCGCTGCATGCCCCAGTCAGCCAATTTCTGGATGGTGGCGGCATTATAGAGGTTGATATGTGGGCCACAGACAAAGGGCACTCCCGCCTCACGGGCAAAGCCCACCGCAGCCATATCATTGGCTTCAATCATAAATTCGCCATTGTTGACCAGTTTTTTAAGCTCACTGAGTTCACCGGCGGCTTCAATCAGCGCCAGGCTGGTCAGTACCACCTGTTTGCCGTTGGCTTTAAGGTTGGCGGCAATCTCAAGGTAATCGGCATTTTTCAGTTCGCGTCTGCGGCTGCATACCGCTTCACCCAGATACACCAGCTCAATGTCACTTTTGGCAACATTGGCATAAAAATCCTGCACTTTTGCCTTTTCCCAGCAGTAGAGCAGGGGGCCTAAACTCGTTTTCATATGCTGTTTTCCTGCTGTTATTACTTACTGCCAGCGGCGCTCGTAGGCGCCCAGGGTGGTGACCTGACCTTCTGATACCTTACCCAGCGCCCTGTCCCAATCGGCCTGGACATGATAGGCATCCGGGTTGCGCATATAGGTGTCTATGGCGGCGCGCCATACCCGGGTTACCTGCTCGACGTAAGCCGGGCTGCGCTGGCGGCCTTCGATTTTCAGCGACACTATGTCAGCGCGGGCCAGCTCAGGCAGCAGGCTTAAGGTATTGAGACTGGTGGGAGACTCCAGCAGGTATTCAGGGGTATCGCTATCCTCAGCGATAAAGCGGCCCTTGCACACCACCGGATAGCCCATCTGCTCATTGGCGGCTGACTTGTCGATAAGCACTTCATTGAGGCGGGTCAGGCGGTCGGAGCCAGATTCCTGCCAGCGCACATGCTGCGCCGGTGAGCAGGAGCCACCGGTATTGGGCGACTGACCGGTGACATAAGACGACAGATGACAGCGCCCCTCGGCCATGATGCACAGGCTGCCAAAGGCAAATACTTCCAAATCTACCGGTGTGGTTTGCGCAAGGTCACGCACCTGTTTCATCGACAATACCCGCGGCAGTACCACCCGCTCGACGTTAAAGGCGTCTTTATACAGACTGAGCGCTCCGAGGTTGGTGGCGCTGGCCTGTACCGACAGGTGCAGTGGCAGTCCGGGATAACGGCTGTTGGCGTAATCCAAAAGCGAAATATCGGCAACGATAAGAGCATCGGCACCCAGCTCTGCGGCCAGGTCCACGGCAGAATACCAGCGCTGTTCTTCACCCGGTTTGGGAAAGGTATTGAGGGTGAGATACAGCTTTTTACCGGCGGCGCGGGTCAGGGCGCGGGCTTCTTTCAGACGTTCCGGAGTGAAATTCAGCCCGGCAAAGGAGCGGGCATTGGTGTCGTCTTTTAATCCAAGGTAAATGGCATCGGCCCCGGCGTTTAACGCAACCTTCAGTGAAGCAAGGTTTCCGGCCGGACACAGGAGTTCCATAGTGTGACTCTCTTCAAAGAATAAAAATCGCCGGAAGTGTACCCATGTTTGCCTTGCGGGGAATTGATGTAAAACAAGAGCCGGGAATTAAAAGCAGGCTAGACTGCTCGGATGTTTATTCGCTTCCCAGAGGAAACCCGATGCCTTTCCCCTTAGCCGCCCGGCTGGTGCCACAGATTGCCAAAGATGTGCTGGAATATGCCCCAAAAATGGTGCGCCTGCCCTTATCCAAGGTGCCTTTTACTGCCAAAGCTGCACTGATCCGCCCCGGACTGAATATGTTGCTTGCCCGGGAAGCCGAAGACGGTGAACTGGACTTTCTTGAGGGCCGCTGGGTTGGCATCGACGTGCGGGATCTGGGGCTGGCGTTTGATGTCAGCTTTGATACCGGCCGCCTGTGTGTGCGTGAGGCGGGCGACCAGCCAACTGGGGTGCGCTTCAGTGCCGATTCCCGCGAGCTACTGTTGATTGCAGCCGGTAAGGAAGATCCCGACACCCTGTTTTTCCAGCGCAAACTCACCATTGAAGGCGACACCGAGCTTGGTTTGCTGGTGAAAAACCTGCTGCTGGCTATCGATTTGGAGCGTTTGCCATCACCTGTGACGACGACATTGTCGCAGCTCGCCCGCGCCCTGCAGGCGCTGGAGCGTCATGCCGAGCCCACCTGGGCATAATCACTGAAGGCTTAAAAGAAAAAGGCGCTGATAGTCAGCGCCTTTTTCGTATTCTGATGCCGCTTAAGCGAGTTACAGCTTACCGGTGAGACGGGCGTATTTTATCAGCAGTTCGTCCTGGCTTTCAGGGTGCGCCGGATCCGGGTCGATGCAGTTAATCGGGCACACTGACACACAGGTAGGCTTGTCGTAATGGCCTACGCATTCGGTGCAGCGATCCGGATCGATTTCATAAATCTCGGCACCCATGGCAATCGCCTGATTCGGGCACTCGGGTTCGCACATGTCGCAGTTAATGCAGCTGTCGTCAATGATTAAGGCCATAGCCTTGAAAAACCTCAAAAATATTACCGCCGCTGGCGGTGGGTAACCTGATAAAACCGCTGGGCTTGCTGTCAGTTGGGCTTAACGTATAGCGCCGTGACCTTAACGTATAGCGCCATGCTGCCATGACATGAATAAATCAGAGCTTAGCCCCAGGGCGGGGAGTATATCACTGATTGATTGAGCCTGCCCATCGAATGCTGGGGCCTGTCTGCTGTCACAGCCGACATTGTGCACATTAAAACGGATGCCTGATGTACTTACTGTTGCAATGAATATCAGCCTGCAAATGTCCAAACTGTTAACTTGGTTAAGTAAAGGTGAACTGCAGCTGGGGCACAATAAAGCCATGGGAACATTAGCGAATGACAGCTGGCTGTGCGTCGGTGTGATTGCCTTAGCTTGTCTTTAATCCTGATGCCTGCGTGGGCTTAGTGAGGTGATAGATGAAACTCTTGATTGGCATGTTCTTGGCGATTCTTGTCAGCCTGTCCTGGGCCGTAACCGCAGATTCCCCTGAAGAAGTGGATAGGCTTAAGGTCAAAGTTTATGAGCTGGAGTTAAAGACTCAGCGGGCAGAGGAGGAATATTTGGAGGCCAGGGCCAGGTATATGGCTGCCAAGGCAGAACTGGATAAATTAACAGAGTCCAAAAAACCGACCAGCCGGAAAATTGGTGCTAAAACCGATGAGTTGCCATCCCCATTGGTGTTTAACAATAAACGGGTATGGAATCCGGAAAAAATCCTGTGGAACAACAAGTTTTTCAAGTGTGGGAAATACCTTGATGATGGCAGCTGTGAATTTGTCAGGGAGATGACTCAGGCTGAATTGAATAAATTAAGTGGCACGCGCTAGCTCAAGGTTGCCAGTCACAGAAGACATGCTCCCATCAGTGCATGCTACGGCTGATATGGGGGCTTAGTTGCCCACTGTGCGCATGGCTTATGAAGGGCTATTGCGGAGTGCCATTGCAGCTGTTTGGCTGTATCCCATTGCCGTGAAGGTTAAGTTCAGATTTTGTGGTGTCCCGATAGCGTTTTTCGCTATTTATGTCATTGAATTAGCGTGTTGTTTTGTTTTGACTTTTGACAAGCCAGTACGCTTGTCTTACCAGTGGTATTGGGATAAATTGGCTCAGGCAATAACAAACAATGGATTGCATACAATGCGCTCAAGCAGGCGCATTGGTAGCGTTGATGGTTGGCTCAATGTCGAATTCTTTGGTGATTAGCTATAGGCATTCGACCATTAGCCACTGGCAGCAATTGCAGCAGGGATGCGCCCGTCTTTCGACCCCCATCACAGACCCACATCCCCTCCTGCGATAGCTTTGCATATGGCTTAGCTGCTAATGCATTGTTAGTGCTTGGATTTCTATGAGTTAGAACGGACAAAATCAGGTATCAAGTGCTGTCTGGTAGCCAGTGCCAGTGGCGGTAGCTTACCCCGTAGATGTTATGGCGGTGCCTCAAGTGGCACTTGGTCTGAAGGCCAAAGCGGCTTCAAAGGTGGACTTACAGGTGGAGCTTCAAATTGAATGTAGTGCCTGTACTGACCTGTTTTAACTGAAGTGTTATTGAGAATGGTCAAAAGCCAAGCACGGTTTACTCCGTTTATTGGCACGATTTGCTCAGATGAAAAGCCCTGAATTTATCTAAATCAAAGTATTACGTGAGGACTGGGTTTAGATAACAGGCCGTTAAATGGCGCAAAGTGTGCCAGCACACTTTGCTTGTTAATTGATATGGACAAAATCCGCTAACCCGAAGAATAGTCGGGAAATCTCCGGCACGCTTTTCACTGGTCCGAGGTGATAAGCGAGTTGGCACACTATAGAAATGTTATATGGCTAGGGAAATGCACAAGTATTATTTTTACCATTGGGATGAATCAACAGGTGACAAGTTAGATCACTGGGGAACTTCTGATTGGTATTTTGAAGTCGGTGAAGATGAATACGTTTCAAAAGTAATTCAAGTTTTCGCCTCGGGAAATGCGTTGTTCTATAGCGAAACGCATATCGAAGATGAGTACGGCTTTTTGTCTGAAGGTAAATTCGAACTAGTTGGTGAAGAAAAAGAAATATCAAAAGCTGAGTTTGAGGAAGTACTAAATAATACAAAATTCACAAATGTAGCAAGGGCCATATAACAAGTTACTCAAAAGGACGCAAAACGCTTGGCTTGCGCTCCTTCGTCGCTAATTTTAGCCAAGCATTTATGCGCCCATTAGTAAGGCGTTAGGTATTTATCAATAATCTGGAGTACAAATATCAGGATGAAGATTGTTTTATCATGTTTGGCTATAACATCAGCACTTCTAATTTTCTTCTTGGAAATAGTGTTTGCTAAAACACCTGATTACATTGCACCTTATGGCCAAAAGTTAACCGATGTTGTAGTTAACCTATCTCTTTCGTATATTTCAGCCTTTATATTTTACTTACTAACTATCCATATTCCTGAGGTGCGCAGAAGAAAGCGTGTGTCAGCATTGGTTAACAAGACAACAGACCACCTGTCTCGCTTGATCTCTATGTTTTTTCAACCTGCAATGGAGGGACGAAAATATGGAGAAATCCCAACTGATGAGGCTGTCATAGCTTGGGCTGAACGGACAGGGTTATATTCGAAAGGCTGCCCGGGTCCTGCGGAGCTAGTTATGGCGGGAGCTTGGACTTACGATGACGCAGTGAGAGAATGGCTTGTCGTAAACCTGATTAAAGAAATAGACAGTATGTCTTTTTTTAGCTCTGGAGTGGAAGCCGAATATCTTGAATGCATTTATAAGCTCAAGCGGTGCAGCTTAATCGAAGTTAGTTTACACAGAAGCAAAGGTTCAGTTGTAACAATTGCGGGAGTAGTCGGTTCTAAACCAAAGTTAAGTTACTACAACGATAAGTTCGTTGAGCTCTTAGCAATTTGTAGGAATTTACAAGAGTTGACTGAGAAATACTATAAAACTTAAAGTGAAGTCGTACTACATTGCTCTAAAAATCAACCAATTAAATACCTAGCAAACAATTTGAGAGTGATTCGGCACGCGTGGCATTTTTACTATGCGTTGGTTTTAGTGATTAAGGTGGTATACGGGAGCATCGTATTGCGTGCCTCACACCTTAATTTGGCGTTATAAGAATTCAGTTGGTAAGGTAATAATATGTCTCACTATATAAAAAAAATAGAAATTCAGAATTACAAATCTTGTAAAGAATTGACAGTAGTTTTGACGCCATACACTCCTTTAGTCGGTTACAACAATGTTGGTAAATCGAACATTCTTGGTGCTCTGGAGTGGCTGGTAAAAGATAAGCTGTTAGCTGAAAGTGATTACAATGATGTCAATCTACCTATTATTATTGAAGGTGAAGTTGTTGGCGTCACCGAAGACGTACTGCAACGTCTAAATGAGGAGCATCGAGAACCACTTAGACCATATATCGAAAATGGTGTGGTTAGAATAAAAAGAACTCAGCTGGCTCATGCAACCAAAAAAACAGAAATTAATCTCGAAATTTTCAATTTCGAAAGAGGGCAATATGCTCGAAACCCAAGAGGTATTTGGAATGCTATCAAATCATTGTTTCCGGAGCCTATTAAGGTTGGAGCTATGGAGAATGCCGCTGAAGATGCGGGAAAGGCCAAAAGTACTTCTACTATTGGGAAGTTATTAAAAGAACTTAGTACCTCATTAGCAGAAAACCATGCTTCTGTTGTTAACAGGCACTTAAATGCAGTTAGCCGCAGAATGGGTGCAGACGGAAATCGGCGCTTGGATGAATTGACGGAAATTGATGATTCAATAAACGAAAAGGTAGAGAGTCTATTTCCTGGTATTAGTTTAAAACTTCACTTTGATGTTCCCGACTTTAATGAAATTTTCAATGCAGGTACAGTGAAGGTGTATGAAAACGATGCTGAAGGAAGAGACGTTACTTCTTATGGTCATGGTGCTCAACGTTCGGTGCAGATGGCACTCATACAACACCTTGCTGAAATCAAGAAGAATGCTGAATCACCAACAACAACGCTGTTGTTGATAGATGAACCAGAATTGTATTTACACCCTTTTGCTATAGAACAAGTCCGTGAAGCTCTACATGTGTTGTCGCAAAATGGATATCAAGTACTTTTTAGCACTCACTCGGCTCAAATGATTACTGCTGAACGCGCCCAGCATACTTTATTCGTTCGCAAAACTCATGCTCAAGGAACACATATCAGAACACCTTTGAGAGATGCCTTGGAAAGAGCTGTTCCAAATGCAGAAGCACAAGCAGGCCACTTGTTCGCTTTAAGTCAATCAACACAGATCTTATTTGCAAATGAAGTTGTTCTCACCGAGGGAAAGACAGAGCTAAGATTGCTCCCATTCTTGTACAAACAGCTCAAAGGGAAAACTCTCGGTCAAAATAACGCAGCACTAATCGAAACTGGCTCTGTAGATAATATCGGCAAAACGATGAGCATATTGCATGAAATGGATCTTCCTTCGAAAGCTATTGTTGACTTAGATTATGTTTTCAAAGGCGCAATACATAACAACTACATTGAGCAAGATGATGAGGACTTAGTTGTTTTGAGGGATCTGTTGCGAAGCTTACATGATGACAATGTTATTGAGATGCGCGGTGACTTGCCCAATGCAAAACATTGTGCAGTGATGGCTCAAGATATGCGAAGTCATGATGCGATAAATTCTCTGCACAATAAACTGCAAGCGAGGAATATCTGGCTTTGGAAGTTAGGGACTATTGAAGCTCACCTTGGCTTGAGAGCAAAAAATGAGCATGAATGGGCTAGGTTTAAGGCTAATGCTGAGAATCCTGAAGTTGGTCTAGAGCAGGCTTGTGCTGACTTTATTGGTGTGCACCAGTTGGTTGAGTGGCTCGAATAAATTCTTATAACAAGTGACTGTGGCATTCCGTTAAAATTTATTACACCAAGTCAAGGGACTTGTCGCCCTGTCGAGTTCCTGTATATGCGGGCTCGAAAGTAGGCGTATGCTTCATTTGAAAGACAACATGGGGGGCGTGACCTATGTGTGGCAGGATGAATGTAATAGCCGATCCTTTATGCCAGTGGTTGAGTGAGACCCTTGGGCTGGACTTTCACGCCAGCGACAATAGCGATTTACGCCCGACACAGACAGTTGCGACTCTGGTGCATGAACAAGGCTCGCTTAAGCAGCTGGATACGGCTTGGGGCATTAAGCCAGCCTGGGCGAAGCAGATCCTTATCAATGCACAGGCTGAAACGGTGATGCAAAAGCCGACCTTCAAACGCGCCTTTGCCGAACACAGATGCCTGGTGCCCTGCTCAGGCTGGTACGAGTGGCGTCAGGAGCAAGGCACTGACGGTAGAGAAAAAGGTAGAAAGGTTAAGTACCTCTTCAGCGCCGCTAACAACAAGCCGCTGCTGATGGCCGGGCTGGTATTCAACGAACCCACCGGAGCTAAGTTGGTGACCCTTACCACTGCCCCGATACTCAGCTGCGCCCCGTACCACAACCGCATGCCGCTGTTTATCGACCCAGACAACATCGATTTCTGGTTCTGTTCTACGCCAGAACAGCTTCAGCCACTGCTGCAAAACGAGCACAGCTTGGGGATTTTGGTGGAAGCACAGCACTGAGGCGGCTTTTAGTACAGCTAATAGTTCTGTAACTTGTTACCAAGCTGGTTAGAGACTTGGAAAAAAGGCTATCTTGCAAAGCAGGCAAGCTTGTAAGCTTGGAGACTCTTGAAAGGTCGCACTATTAAAATGTTAGCTGCAAACACATAGAATGGAGAAACATGCGAAAACAAAATTTAAACATCGCTGTCTACATTGACATGGAGAATGTCGCCTCATCTGAATTCGTGCTAGAGGATGTAATGAATTCATTCTTAAGTACAGATGAGGATTACAATTGTATATTTGCGATAAAGTCAGCGTATGGCAACCAAAATGCTGCAAAGAAAACTCTCAAAAGTCAGATCCTAGAACATAACTTTAATATCATTGATACGCCTAAAATCGGAAATGAGAAAAACCGAGCAGACTTGCTTCTAAGCCTAGATGCATTTGAAACTTTATATTTAGATAATCCGAGAATTGATCGCTATTGTTTTATGACTAGCGACGCTGATTTTACGGTTGTTGCTGATAAACTCAGGAAATTCGGCAAAGAAGTATGGCTAGTCTGCAAAAAATCCGATAAAGATCGTGCAATCCTCACAAAATCATTCGATAACCTTCTTTTCCTGGAAGACTTTTGTCCAGAAACAACACCCAAGATTGCTAGTAAGATCGAAAGGCTATTTGTTCAAGCTGTACGAAATATGAATCAAAGTAAGCTGCCAAATAATGTATCCGTTGCTAATGACAAGATGAAGGCTATTGACCCAAGTTTTCGCGTAACTAATACGGAATACAAAACCTTCATGAAACTTATAAAAGACATGGAGAAAAAAGGTTACATCAAATCAGAAACACTCGAGACTGGTGAGAATAGAATAGTCGAGATCCGTGTATAATTTACAGCTAACAAGTGACTTTGGCGAAAAGACAGGACAGCCACATAGTCAGGACCTTAAGCATTTAGATGCCGAAGTATTCCATCCAAGCTATTGTCTTTATTAGACTTTGATTGTGGGCTGCGTTGGCACGTGTGGGCAATGAATTTTATTGCCCAAGTAAAAAGAGTCAGGACACCCAAAACACTTTGGCTGAGGGTTGCACCAATTCCGCTTGAAGCGGCCGCTGGGCATTGGCGATCGTTGCGTGGCCTCGGCATGGATGCCGTGGCAACGTCTGTCGAATCAGGGATGAGCGTCTGACGCGCCAGCATAAGAGCGGCAATGCACAAGGGGTTGTCCGCTTCGTCGCGGGCGGCAGGGGAGATCCAAGAGGGATTGCTGTAGATCCCCTCTTGGTCGGGTGTGGGGCGAAGCTCCACGAGGTTATGTCGCTTGCAAAGCGACTTCACATCAGGGGGTGATAAACTGCCCCGTCAGTGAACACAAATCAGGACTGGCATACCACCGCTATCGTTGACGACAACGCCGAACAGTTCTGGGGATGTTCCTCGTACCCCAAATGCAGAGTCGTTGAAAAGCTGAACTGATGAAAAGCTGAACTGGATAGTGGTTTGGTTTGCCTGAGAAGTTTTCACATCTGAACAGTTAGTTAGATAGCCAATCACCACGACCTAATCAGCCAGAAAGCAAGAAGTCGGATTGACGCCGTATTCATGTCGTGGTGCTGTCGTCACTGTATAGTGCTGTTTGGTCGCATAATAGTGGCTAACAAAGACCTCAGGGAGACGCCTTAATCATGCATGTAAACAGTACCCGACTTCGAGAGCTGCGCCTTGCCCGTCAGTGGTCGCAGGAGCAATTGGCCACCGTCAGCGGGCTGAATTTGCGCACCATCCAACGCCTTGAATCCGGGGCTAAGATATCAAATGAGTCATTGCGGGCACTGGCAGCCAGTCTTGAGGTGCCAGCCGAGAGTTTGTTGGTTGGCAGCTCTGAGACTAAGCCCGGGCAAACGGCCCTCAAGGCGATGCGTGAAGGTGTTATTGCTGGCCTGGAATTTACTGGCATTACGCCGCGAGCCGACTTCTGGTGGTTTGCGCTCGGTGTGGTCATATTTTTGGCTTTCGCAAAGCTGCTCAGCGAAGTTCTTGGAACGCTGCCGTTGCAGATTGCTTCACTGGCAGTGTTACTGCCGTGGCTGGCGGCCTGCACTCGCCGTTTGCGTGATGCCGGACTCAGCCCCTGGTGGCAGCTTATCAGCTTGGTTCCGGTGGCAGGCATTCTGGTGCTGCTTTATTTGCTGACTTATCCAACGAAAGACCTCGATTCAGTTGATGCGAGCTCAAGCTGAAGCAGTGGTATGAGTAAGGTTGTAGAGTAAGCTGGGATAGGCGGATTGGGAAATGACTTTGACACTCGCTGCATCGGTTTTGTAACCGTTCACAATATGGGCCTTGATGTAAAGACTTGGCCATGGTTCACGTTAAGGTTCAAGAGTTAAACCAGTAATGAAAAAGCCCCGTTAACGGGGCTTTTTTATGTGTTTCAGGTAATTCTGATGTGTCAGTTACAGCTGCTGCTGAACAGGGTGTTCGCCCAATCCGGATTATCGATAAAGGGGTTGCGGTTGTGCTGCCACTCGTACACCCGGTTATTGCGGCGACGTTCCCAGTCGCTGACC
>NZ_JBFKLW010000089.1:0-12666 GCF_041630135.1 Shewanella sp. | reverse complement strand
TAATGAATTTGCTTGGTGACAATAGCGCTCTGGTCCCACCTGATCCCATTCCGAACTCAGTAGTGAAACGGAGCAGCGCCGATGGTAGTGTGGGGTCTCCCCATGTGAGAGTAGGTCATTGCCAAGCGCCTAATAAGTGAAGAGGCCACCCAACAGGGTGGCCTTTTTGCGTTTTTGTGTCTTCAAATTTTCCTCTTTCTTATTCGTTTTACCATCGGCATTACCGTTAACGGCCATTTAATACTTAAGATGCACGGCAGGCTATTGCTATGACTTAAGGGCTTCCCTACCTTATAGCCAACTTATATCGAAGGAGCAGGCATGAAGCTTGAGATGATTTGCACCGGTGAAGAGGTGCTTGCAGGACAGATAGTGGATACCAATGCCGCCTGGTTTGCCAACCTGATGATGGAAAACGGTATAGAAGTGCAGCGGCGGGTCACCGTGGGTGACAGGCTTGAGGACCTTGTGGCAGTGTTTCAGGAGCGCAGTTTCCATGCAGATGTAATCTTGGTAAATGGTGGCCTGGGCCCGACTTCTGATGATATGTCTGCTGAAGCCATGGCCAAAGCCAAGGGAGAATCCCTGGTGGAGAATGCAGAGTGGGTTGTGCGTCTGCACGACTGGTTTACCCGACATGGGCGTGAAATGCCAAAGAGTAATATCAAACAGGCCTGGTTGCCCGAATCAGCCGTGATGGTGGATAACCCAGTTGGCACTGCCTGTGGTTTCAGGGTAAAACTCAATCGCGCCTGGCTTTTCTTCACACCCGGGGTGCCGTTTGAATTCAAGCAAATGGTGGAAGAGCAGTTTTTGCCATTCGTTAAAGGCACCTTCAATGCCGGCAGTCAGGTAGCGTTGCGTAAGCTGCTGACTTTGGGGCGAGGTGAGTCATCGCTGGCCGATGAGCTTGAAGCTATGCCTCTGCCAGAGGGTATTACGCTTGGTTATCGCTCCTTTATGCCGTATATCGAAATCAAGGTGTTTGCCCGTGGCGCAGAAGCCATTGAGGTGCTTGAGGTGGTAACTGATGAAATCGCTGCGCGACTTGGCAATGTGGTGGTGGCTGAGAACCGTACCTCGCTCGAAGAAGAAATCCACGCCAGATTGAACAACTCAGGTATAAGCCTCAGTGTGGCCGAGTCCTGTACCGGTGGCCTCATCTCCAGTCAGTTGGTTGGCTTCCCCGGCAGCTCTTCTTATTTGCATCAGGGACTGGTGACCTACAGCAATGAGTCCAAGGTGAGGGTTCTTGGTGTTTCGCCGCAGACACTGGATGACTACGGCGCCGTGTCTATTCAAACTGTTGAGGAGATGGCTAAGGGGGCTCGTGCTATTTTGGATAGCGACTTCGCGCTGGCTACCAGTGGCATTGCCGGCCCCGATGGCGGCACAGAGGAAAAACCGGTGGGTACTGTGGCGATTGCTCTTGCGACCAAGGGCGGCGTGTACAGTCAGATGGTGAAATTGCCTCGCCGCTCCCGAGACATGGTGCGTAAAGTGAGCGCAGCAGTGGCCTATGACATGCTGCGCCGTGAACTCAATGGTGAGGCGGTGATTGTGGACTACAGCTCTATCAGCCGTTATCCCAAGTAATACTTATCCTGAATAAAAAACGCGGCTCAAAGGCCGCGTTTTTATTTGTACTGAGTTCTGGACTCAGGGGGTGAATTCCAGCACCAGCTTGCCGGGTTTCACCGTGATCCGCTGGGTCATTTCGGCCAGTTTCGCCTGAGCCGCATCTTCGGTATCCAGCACATAAACAGGTTGGCTTTCTAGGAAGCTTCTCACCACCCGCATCAGCTCAGGAGCCAAATCCTGCAATAAGCGCTTAAGCTCCGCCGGATTGGCACTCACATCCACCAGTTGCAAGTCCCTCAGGTACACCCCATGAGCCTGTTTGTCGTACCAGGGCTTGGCCTCGAACGTGGTGGTGAGGGTGGCACGCAGCGGAATAAACGGCGTCTTTACTTCCGCAAGGCTGGTTGCCGTGACAGCCATGGTATCCGCCTTGTGGCCAAGCTTTACCTCTATCTGATTGACAGACACCCGAGCGCCCAGCGGCCCCGAGTTGTCTTTTACCTCAAGGCCAATCTCTTTATTGAGATAGGATGCCATTTCCCGCTCAGTGATGCTGTACTGGCTAATGCAGCCAGGCAGCAACAGCAGCGCCGACACCGCCAGCAGCCGGATCATCCGGTGTTCCTCATGCCCGCTGCCACCCCGGCAATGGTGAGCATCAACGCCAGCTGTACAGATTCCGACGGTGTTTGTTCACGGCGGGTACGGCCAAGAAGTTCTGCCTGCAGGAAGTTCAGCGGGTCGATATAAGGATTTCTGAGCCTTACTGACTCACGGTTCCACGGCGTGTGAGCCATCAGGCTGTCTTCACCGGTGAGCGCCAGTACGGCATCAATACCGAGAGCCAAACGCTCACGCAGGGTTACCCCTAAATGATGCAGCGGCTCAGGCACCAGACATTGCTCGTAATAACGGGCCAGATTAGGCTCAGCCTTGCTGTACACCATCTCCAGCATGGAGATGCGGGTGTTGAAGAAGGGCCAGTCTTGCTCCATTTCCCGCAGCAAGCCCAGTTCGCCGCGGTCTGCAGCGGCTTTCAGAGCTTCGCCGGCACCGAGCCAGGCGGGTAACATCAGCCGGTTTTGCGACCAGGCGAAAATCCAAGGGATAGCACGCAGGCTCTCGATACCGCCATCCACCCGGCGCTTTGCCGGACGACTGCCAAGGGGCAGCTTGCCGAGCTCCACCTCGGGGGTAGCGGCGCGGAAGTAAGGCACGAAGTCAGGTTCCTGGCGCACTATACCACGATAGGCTTCAACCGATTCATCGGCGATGCGCTGCATGGCGCTGCGCCATGCTGGTTTTGGCTCTGGCGGTGGCAGCAGGGTCGCTTCCAGTACCGCCGAGGTGTAGAGCGCCAGTGATTGCACCGCCAGCTTGGGCAGACCGAACTTAAAGCGGATCATCTCGCCTTGCTCGGTTACCCGAATGCGGCCATCGACGCTGCCCGGTGGTTGCGACAAAATCGCCTTATGGGCAGGGCCGCCGCCACGTCCAATCGTGCCGCCGCGGCCGTGGAACAAGGTGAGCTTTACGCCAGCGTTCTTACACACCTTCACCAGTTGCTCCTGGGCACGATACTGAGCCCAGGCTGCGGCCATTACCCCTGCATCCTTGGCGGAATCGGAGTAACCAATCATCACTTCCTGCATGCCCTTGGTGTAACCGCGGTACCAGTCGATATCCAAAAGTGCGGTGATACAGTCGGCGGCATTGTTCAAATCGTCGAGGGTCTCGAACAGGGGCACTACCCTGATGGGATAACGGCAGCCGGACTCTTTCAAAAGCAGCAGCACTGCCAGTACATCCGATGGCAGGCTGGCCATGGATATCACGTAAGAGCCCAGCGCCTGCTGCGGCTGGGTGCCGACCAGACGGCAGGTGGCAAGGACTTCAGCTACTTCGTCCGATGGTTGCCAGTTGCCTGGAATCAGTGGACGGCGGCCGCTGAGTTCTTTCAGCAGGAATGCCTGCTTCTCGGCCTCGCTCCAGTGGGCATAGTCACCCAGGCCAAGGTATCGGGTCAGTTCGGCAATGGCTGCTTCGTGGCGGCCGGCGTCCTGACGAATGTCAAGGCGCAGCATATGAATACCAAAACAGGCCAGACGGCGAAGCATATCCAGCAGGCGGCCGTTGGCGATAAGGCGCATTCCGCAGTCACACAAGCTTTGATACAGGAGTTTCAGCGGCTGCTCGAGATCCTTTTGCTCCCAGATGATATCTTCGCGGGTGACTTCCGGATGATGCCCTTCGAGGCGGGCATTGAGATAGTCGATGGTATTACGCAGTTTGCTGCGCAGGCTGCGCAGAACGTCACGGTAGGGCTCGCAGGAATTGTTGCTGTAAGCTTTAAGCTCGTCATTGGCCTCTTCCATGGACAGCTCACCGACCAGCTCGACCACGTCCTTAAGATACAGGCGGGCGGCGGTGTGGCGGTTTCTGTCCAGCACCTCGGCGGTTACCTTGGCGGTAACGAATGGGTTGCCATCGCGATCGCCCCCCATCCAGCTGGAGAAGCGCACAGGTGCCATGTCGGTGGGAATTTGAGAGCCCGTGACCTGTTCAACCTGATCATTCAGTTGGCGCAGAAAGTCAGGCACCGCATGCCAGAGTGAGCTTTCGATAGTGGACAATCCCCAGCGGGCTTCGTCAACTGGGGTTGGGCGCTCACGGCGAATTTCATTGGTGTGCCAGATTTGGGCAATCAACTGACGTAGTCTCAGGGTGCCGTTTTTGTGCTCGCGTTCGGTAAGCTGCGGGTTTTCCAAATCCTGCAGACAATCCACAATGGCGGAATACTTTTGAATAAGGGTGCGACGGGAAATCTCGGTCGGGTGCGCTGTGAGCACCAGATCTATGTCCAGCGTCTTGAGGGTGGCCAGCATCTGCTTTTCATCTACCTTGCCACCCAACATGCGGCCAAGCAGCTGCTCAACCGGATCGGGAACACACACCAGTTCGTCGCAATTGCGGCTGATGGTGTGGAATTGCTCGGCAATATTGGCCAGGTTCAGAAACTGGTTAAAGGCTTTAACGAAAGGCACCAGCTCCTCATCGGGCAACTCACTGAGCAGGGCCAGCATTTTTGCCCTTGCCTGGTCATCGCCGCTGCGGCTGTCTTTGGCGAGCAGTCGGATTTGCTCAACCTTCTCCAGAAACGCCTCGCCCAGGTGATCCTTCATGGTGTCACCCAGGATTTGCCCCATCATGCCCACGTTGGCCCTTAGCTGGGCATACATGTCTGTTACTTTCTCGGTACCCTTTACGTCTGTCATGGTATCTCCATTCACGGGGTTACAGATCTAAGCCAAAGCCGTTCGAGCACAATAAACAGCCCTGCGTTCGGGGTCAACCGACCAAGGTCAATTGGTCAGTCCAATTGTGGTATTTCATAGGGCTGTTTGTGATTTATTGAATACAGGCCTTGTAAATCAACTGTTTTAATAATTCCACCGTGGGTTTTAGTTGATCCATTGCCAAATATTCATCTGGTTGATGGGCCTGATTGATGCTACCGGGGCCAAGTACCAGGGTTTGACAACCCAAGCTGTTGATATAGGGCGCTTCGGTGGCGTAGTTCACCACCTCGGCCTGTTGGCCACTGAGGCTCTCGACAAGCGCCGTCCAGGCACTGTCTTTGATGCCGGCAAAGGCTTCACTGCCGGGGTAGAGGGTACGGATCTCCACCGAGCCCGGATGTTCACGGCTGATATCGCCAAGATAGTTCAGTAGCATCAGTTCAAGGTCATCAAGCGACATGCCCGGCAATGGTCTGATGTCCAGATGCAGATCGCAACAGCCGCAAATACGGTTGGCGGCGTCACCGCCATGGATGTGGCCAAAGTTCATGGTGGGATAGGGCACGCTGAAGGCATCTTCGCGGTAGTTGTCGGCAAGGTGCTGTTTGAGTTTCAGCAGCTGTCCTATGACTTTATGCATGATTTCAATGGCATTGAGTCCGCGGGCCGGATCCGATGAATGACCGCTGCGGCCGGTAATTCGGATGCCCTGTGCCAAATGGCCTTTATGCATATACACGGGCCTGAGGCCGGTGGGCTCTCCTATGATGGCGTAGTCGGGACGAATCTCAGTGCTGGCAGCAAACACCTTGGCGCCTTCCATGGTGGTTTCCTCATCTGCGCTGGCAAAGACGTAAACCGGCTTCTTCAATTTATCCAGTGGCAGGTCTTTTACCGCTTCCAGTACCAGCGCGAAAAAGCCTTTCATATCGCAGCTGCCAAGGCCATACCAGCGATTGTCTTTCTCGGTCAGGGTGAATGGATCCTGGCTCCAGCGGCCTTCATCGAATGGTACTGTATCTGTGTGACCGGCCAGTAAAATGCCGCCTTCGCCAAACCCGATTTTTGCGACTAAATTTTGTTTGTCACCTGTTACTGATACCTTGGATATTTCGCACTGGAACCCTAGGGTGGAAAACCAGTCGTTTAGAAGGGCTATAACTGAATGATTACTCATATCCAGCTCTGGCTCGGATGCGCTGATAGATGGCGCGTTAATGAGCGAAGAAAAAAGGGTTTTGAGATCTGGAATGCGATTCACTGGATAAGTCCTGAAAATAGTTATTCATGCATATTGCATAATTAAAGAGTTGTGTTAGTCTAGCAAACAGCTGGAACGAGCACCATAGCGAAGGCCTCAAACAGAGAGAGAATATGGTTTATTTATACATCAATTCCTACATATTGCCTGCCCCCCTCCATACGCTGCGACGATAGTCGCGGCACAAGGTGTTTACGCAGGGGCTCGTCTCCCCATTAACGGAAATTTATTCCATCTATCTGTTAATTATTAAGAATCTAATACTCATGAAAAAAATTGCCATCATAGGTGCCAGTGGTTACACGGGGGCACAGTTAACCGCTCTGCTTGTGGCCGATCCAGCTTTTGCGATCCAGGGACTCTATGTGTCTGAAGGCAGTGCTGACAAAGGCAAGGCCCTTGCCGATTTGTATCCTGTCTACAGTCATATTTCCCTGACACTGTCGCCCTTGAGTGATGACGCCAAGGCCGCCATTGTGGCCGAGGCCGATGCTGTGGCGCTGGCTACCGAGCACTCGGTATCACTGGAGCTGGCGGCGTATTTCTACCAGCAGGGGCTGGCAGTATTTGATTTGAGCGGTGCATTCCGTTTTGCCGATACCGCTCAGTATCCCAAGTGGTACGGTTTTGAGCACAGTCATCCTGAAGTGTTGGCCCAAGCAGTTTACGGCCTGGCCGAGTGGAATGCCGAGGCCATTGCCAGCACCCGCATGATTGCCGTGCCTGGCTGTTATCCAACAGCATCACTGACAGCTCTTAAGCCATTGAAAGCGTTACTCACTGAGTCGCGTCCGGTGATCAATGCCGTCAGCGGTGTCACCGGTGCAGGTCGCAAGGCGCAGCTGCATACCAGTTTTTGTGAAGTAAGCCTGACTCCTTATGGTGTACTTGGTCACAGACACCAGCCAGAAATCGCCACCCAATTGGGGCAGGAGGTTATTTTCACGCCGCATCTGGGTAATTTTAAGCGTGGCATTCTGGCTACCATCACGGTGCAGCTCAAGTCAGGCACCAGCCGTGCAGAAGTGGCACAGGCTTACAGCGTATACGACCAGAGCTCAATCGTGACGGTAAAAGAAGGGCAATTCCCCAAGGTGGATGATGTGGTGCATACCCCCAATTGTCATCTGGGTTGGAAGTTCGATGAAGACAGCGGCTATCTGGTGGTGGCCAGTGCCATCGACAACCTGATGAAAGGCGCTGCCAGTCAGGCACATCAGTGCATAAAGATTCATTTTGGCGTTTGAGTTGGAGAGCTTCGGGATGTCTGTGAACAAGGTATTGGTATTAAAAGTGGGTGGCGCGTTGTTGCAGTGCGAGATGGGTATGACCCGGCTGATGGACACCATTGCCAAGCTGTTTGAGTCAGGCCAGCAAGTGGTACTGGTGCATGGCGGCGGCTGTCTGGTGGATGAGCAGCTCAAGGCCAACGGCATGGAAACCGTCAAGCTCGATGGTCTGCGGGTCACTCCTGCCGAGCAGATGCCGATTATTGCCGGCGCGCTGGCGGGCACCTCCAACAAGTTATTGCAGGGCGCTGCGGCCAAAGCGGGCGTGGTGAGCATGGGCATGAGCCTGTGCGATGCCAACATGGTCAGTGCCGTGGTGAAAGATGAGCGTCTTGGCATGGTGGGTGAAGTCAGCCCTAAAGATGCCAGTGCACTGGAATTTATTCTGGGTCAGGGCTGGCTGCCAATTATCAGCTCCATCGCGATGACAAATACGGGTGAGCTTTTGAATGTGAATGCCGACCAGGCTGCTTCGGTGCTGGCTAAGTTGCTCGGCGGCAAGCTGGTACTGCTGTCTGATGTCTCCGGCGTACTGGATGGTAAAGGTAAGCTTATTGACAGTCTCAGCCGCACTCAAATCGACGAGTTGGTAAAGCTCGGCGTAATTGAAAAGGGCATGAAGGTAAAAGTGGAAGCTGCTCTGGAGGTCGCCGAGTGGCTCGGTCAGCCGGTACAGGTTGCCTCCTGGCGTGACAGTGAACAGTTGGCAGCCCTTATCAAGGGTGAGGCAGTGGGCACACAGATACAACCTTAGGGGCAAAGACCATGAAACATTTGATATCGATAAAAGACCTGACGCAAACGCAATTGCTGGATCTGCTTAAGCTTGCCGCAGACGTAAAAGCCGATCCAGCTAAATATTCCCGCGCACTCGCTGGCAAGAGCGTTGTGATGCTATTCGAGAAGCCTTCGCTTCGTACCCGCGTCAGCTTTGATATCGGTATCAATAAGCTCGGTGGTCACTGCCTGTATCTGGATCAACAAAATGGTGCCCTGGGTAAGCGGGAGTCGGTTAAGGACTTTGCTTCAAACCTCTCCTGCTGGGCCGACGCCATTGTGGCGCGCACCTTTGCCCACGAAACTGTACAGGGGCTGGCCGAGCATGGTTCAGTGCCTGTAATTAATGCGCTGTCGGATCTCTACCATCCCTGTCAGGGGCTGGCGGATTTTCAGAGTCTGGCCGAGCATTTTGATGACCTGTCCAAGGTGCGACTTGCTTTTGTTGGTGATGGCAACAACGTCTGCCACTCGCTGATGTATGGCGCGGCGCTGCTCGGGGCCCGCATGACAGTGATCTGCCCTCCAGGTCACTTTCCTGATGGCTATGAAGTGCAGCAGGCGCAGGAAATTGCCAAAGAGCACGGCGGTGAGCTAGTGTTGACCTCGGACATTAATGCCATTGAAGGCCACGATGCCATCTACACCGATACCTGGATTTCCATGGGTGACAGCACATCCCTTGTGGATATCAAGTCCAAGTTTGCCCCTTATCAGGTGAACAAGGCGCTGATGAAAAAGGCCGGTGCCAGCCATTTTATGCACTGTCTGCCTGCCCACCGTGGCGTGGAAGTGACAGACGAAGTCATGGACGGTGAAGGCTCACTTATTCTGACGCAGGCGGAAAACCGCATGCATGCACAAAATGCAGTGTTGGTAACACTGCTCGGTTAATTTTATCTGGTAAGAAATCGGCGCCCGGGGCGCCTTCTGGGAAACAGTTATGGCAATTGAACAAAACAAAAGCGGTGTAAAAAAAGTTGTCCTGGCCTACTCGGGCGGTTTGGATACCTCGGCAATTATCCCCTGGCTTAAGGAAAACTACGACAACTGCGAAATTGTCGCCTTCTGTGCCGACGTAGGTCAGGGCGAAGAAGAGCTGGTTGGCCTGACTGAAAAGGCGCTGGCCTCGGGTGCAAGCGAGTGCCATATCGTCGACCTCAAAGAAGCTTTTGTAAAAGACTACATCTACCCAACCATCGCCACCGGTGCCATCTACGAAGGCACTTACCTGCTGGGTACTTCTATGGCCCGTCCCATCATTGCCAAGGCGCAGGTGGAAGTGGCCCGTAAAGTGGGCGCCGATGCCCTGTGCCACGGCTGCACCGGTAAGGGTAATGATCAGGTGCGTTTCGAAGGCTGCTTCGCCGCGCTGGCGCCGGAGCTGAAAGTGATTGCCCCATGGCGTGAATGGGACATGGAAAGCCGTGAAGATCTGCTGGCCTATCTGGCCGAACGCAATATCAAAACCTCGGCTTCAGCCACCAAGATCTACAGCCGCGATGCCAACGCCTGGCACATCTCCCATGAAGGTGGCGAGCTGGAAGACCCATGGAATCAGCCTTCCAAGCAGGTATGGACCATGACGGTTGACCCGGAAGATGCGCCAAACCAGCCAGCCTTTGTTACCCTCAAGGTGGAAAATGCCCGTATCACTGAAGTGAACGGTGAGGCGCTGAGCCCTTATCAGGCGCTGATGACCCTCAACGCCATTGCTGCGCCACATGGTGTTGGCCGTATCGATATCACCGAAAACCGGCTGGTGGGCATGAAGTCCCGTGGCTGCTACGAAACCCCCGGTGGCACCGTGATGTTTGCTGCGCTGCGGGCCATCGAAGAGCTGGTGCTGGACAAGAGCTGCCGTGAGTGGCGCGAGCAGATCGCCGCTAAGATGGCGCATCTGGTGTATGACGGCCGTTGGTTCACCCCACTGTGTGACTCACTGCTGGCCGCCTCCGAATCCCTGGCGACCCAGGTGAATGGCGAAGTGGTAGTTAAGCTCTACAAGGGCCAGGCCACTGCAGTGCAAAAGCGCTCACCCAACAGCCTCTACTCGGAAGCCTTTGCCACCTTCGGTCAGGACAGCGTATACGACCAGAAGCACGCCGAGGGCTTTATCCGCCTGTACTCGCTGGCAAGCCGTATCCGCGCTTACAACACCAAGTAAGCCACCTTGTCAGTCAGGGGGCCTTTATTGGCCCCCATTCATTTTGATTTCCGGGCAGGCCCGGGCAGAAGGAGAATCGCTATGGCCTTGTGGGGCGGCAGATTTCAGGGGCAGGCCAGTGCCCTGTTCCAACTCTTTAACGACTCTTTGCCGGTCGATTACCGACTGTTTGTGCAGGACGTGGAAGGCTCCATCGCCTGGGCTGATGCCATCGCCAGCGTGGGTGTGCTCGACGGTAATGAATGCAGTCGTCTTAAGGCCGCGCTGACCGAGCTGCTTGAAGAAGTGGGCGAGGACGAGACAGCCATTATTGGCAGCGGCGCCGAAGATATTCACAGCTTTGTCGAAACCAAACTGATTGAAAAAGTTGGCGATCTCGGTAAGAAACTGCACACCGGCCGTTCCCGTAACGATCAGGTGGCGACCGATCTTAAGCTGTGGTGCAAGGCCTCGGGCAGTTTGCTTGAAACCAAGCTGACCGCCGTTATTCAGGCGCTGCTGGCGTTGGCGAGCCGTGAGTTGGACGCAGTGATGCCAGGCTACACTCACCTGCAGCGGGCGCAGCCGGTGACCTTTGGTCACTGGTGTCTGGCCTATGTGGAAATGCTGGAGCGGGACTTATCCCGTTTGGCCGATGCCCTGAAGCGCCTCAACACCTGCCCGCTGGGCTCGGGGGCACTGGCGGGCACCGCCTATGCAATCGACCGCCATGCGCTGGCCGCAGCGCTGGGCTTTGGCGGTCCGACCCTCAACAGTCTGGATTCGGTATCGGATCGCGACCATGTGGTGGAACTGTGCGCTGCGGCGTCACTGTCGATGATGCACCTGTCGCGGCTGGCGGAAGATCTTATTTTCTTCAACACAGGCGAAGCGGCTTTTGTGGAGCTGGCTGACAATGTGACTTCGGGTTCATCTCTGATGCCACAGAAGAAAAACCCTGATGCCCTCGAGCTTATCCGCGGTAAAACCGGCCGGGTTTACGGCAACCTCGTGGGCATTCTCACCACCATGAAGGCGTTGCCGCTGGCCTACAACAAAGACATGCAGGAAGACAAAGAAGGTCTGTTCGATACCATCGACAGCTGGGGTATTTGTCTCGACATGGCGGCGCTGGTGCTGGAAGGAGTTAAGGTAAACCGTGACAACACCAAGCAGGCGGCGCAGGCAGGTTATGCCAATGCCACCGAGCTTGCCGACTATCTGGTGGCCAAGGGCATGCCGTTTCGCGAGGCGCACCACGTGGTGGGCGAAGTGGTGCTGCATGCCATCGCACAGGGCGTGGCGCTTGAAGACCTGCCCATCGCCGAGTTGCAACGCTTTGCCGCCGTGATTGGCGAGGATGTGTATCCGCACCTGAGCCTGGATGAGTGTCTGGCCAAGCGCAATGTGCTGGGTGGCACGGCCATCAATCAGGTTACCGCCGCACTGGCTGCTAAAAAACAGCAGTACTGATATCTGTATTCAGGGCATAAAAAAAGCTCGCCAACCGGCGAGCTTTTTATTTAAAGAGCGGACTAAATTTCGTCTTCCCACACCACTTTGGCACCACGCTGTCCGTCGACCTTGGCGCTGAAGCGGCTTTCCAGCACATGGCGCTTGATTTTCAGGGTTGGGGTCAGCACATCGTTTTCGATAGTCCAGGGCTCGGTAACCACCACCACGGCATCCACTGTTTCGTGGGACTCAAGGTTAGGGTTGATGGCATCCAGGGTGGCCTTGATGGAAACACGCACTTCTTCGCGCGCCTGCAGTGTTGCGCCATCTGATAACTGTACCAGTGCTATGGGGTGGGGCAGGCCGGAACCAATTACACAAATCAGCTCCACGTGTGGGTCTTGCGCCAGTTTGCGCTCAATAGGCACTGGTGCAACGTACTTGCCCTTGGCGGTTTTGAAGTTGTCTTTCACCCGGCCGGTGATGCTGACGCAGCCATCTTCATCGATGGCGCACAGGTCGCCGGTGTGGAAGAAACCATCTGCATCAAAGGCGGCTTCGGTGGCTTCCTGCTGCAAATAGTAACCACTCATCAGGCCGGGGCTTTTCACCATGAGCTCACCCTCTTCACTGCGGCGGATTTGGCAGCCTTCCACCGGTTTGCCCACGGTGCCGATTTTACGCTCATCGAATGGGTAATTGATGATGGAGTAGGCACAGTTTTCGGTCATGCCCCAGGCTTCACAGATGTTGAGGCCAATGCTGTTGTACCAGCGGATAAGGGACGGTGGAATTGGCGCCGAACCTGAACCCAGCAAACGGCACTTATCCAGCCCCAGGCCTTTGTGAATTTTACGC
>NZ_JBFKLW010000088.1:0-12697 GCF_041630135.1 Shewanella sp. | reverse complement strand
TTTGATGGCAGCCGCAGCGAGCTTGTCAGCGACTGATAGCTTTTTAAAACCACGTCTATAATTCAGAGAAACTGACCAAGCCAATCTGAGTTATGCCATTGAGAATAGTGCTATTGTTTGCGCTGCTTTTCCTGCCCCACAGCGGGCAGGGAGAGTATGGCAAGCACCTGACGCTGGTCGCCACCGAACTGCCCCCCTTCTATTCCGATACGCTTGCCGACAAAGGTCCGGTGGCCCATTTGGTTATGCAGGCGCTGGCACGGCGCGGCTACAGGGTGGAGCTGAAGTTCTACCCCTTTATCCGTGCCACTGCACTCATCAAAGCGGGCAAGGCCGATGCCATTATTGGCCTCTGGTATCGGCGCGAGCGGGAGGCATGGGCGGAATACTCAGCGCCTTTGCAAGCGGTCGAAATTGGCTTTCTGGCCAGAAAAGATGCCCAAGTGGCGTTTTCTGATCTCGGTGAGCTTAAAGGAAGGCTGATTGGAATAAGCCGGGGCTACGCCAACCCACCTGCCATAGCGACCAATGGCCTTCGCACCGAAGAGGCGGACTCGGATGAAACCAATCTGCGCAAATTGCTGCTGGGGCGGGTGGATTTGATTGTCATCAGCCGCCATGTGGCGACCTATCTGATTGAGCATGGCTCCGCCGAATATCGGGGCCAGTTTGAGTTTGTGGGCGACGTGCTCGCCACCGAAGTGTTTCATTTGGGGGTAGCCAGAAATCGCGATGCACAGGATCTGCTGATAAAGGACTTTAATCAGGCCATTACAGAAATGCAAAAGGATGGCTCCATGGCTGCCATCCTCTCCAAATTATCCACGGAACTGAACTAAGAAACCGCCGAAAACGATGATCAGCGCGGCCGCTCCTCATCCAGCTTTCGGGCATCGGCAGACATGAAGGTGCCTTCCTCAGGAACACACTCAAACACCTTTTTGGCATACACCCGAACACCCACGGCGGCCATAGCGCTGTTTACCACACGCGTACCGGCAAGATTGCGCATCGATTGCCTGGTATTGGCTGCCGGCCAGGTGTAACTGTATATTCCCGCCCCGACATTAGTGTCGATAAAGCACTTGAACGTTGTCAACCGATGTACGTCATCCCGACTGTCGCTCATGCTCTGGGCACTCGCCACCAGGCTAACGTTGGCAAGCAATATCAATAACAGAGTGTTAATTCGCATAATAATAAATCTTCTCAGTACTCATACCGCCACCAATGCATTTCTTATCACCGGGCGGACAGCCATCGCAATGTTCGTTATTGTTCTCGCAGCGGGTCTTCACCATCAACTCAGGTGCTTTCCCCACCCCAATCAGGTACATGGCTTTACTTCCCGGTACCACCAATTGCGGGGTATCCGGCACACTTTCACCCATTTCCAAATAGGTTTTATCGTAAGAACGAATGCCACGGTGCAAATCAAATCCATAAAGATATCCCTTGCCGGCCACCAGGCATTGATTGCCGGCATCGCCACCACTGCTTCCCGGAACATATGAGGTAAAAAATACCCGCCCACGAATAATGGTTCCTGACGACAAGCTCTTTTCGCCCTTTCTGCTGAAGTCGTAATACCAGCCGCGATGCTTACCGAAGCGCACTTGCTCCTCTGTGGTCAGCGGAGGTGAGTCGGTAACATCGTAGAGATCTGCCAGCTTCAGCGATGATGGCGGCTCCCTGCCTTTATTACTGCCATCAAATGAACGGATCCCGACATTGCGATCCTGCAGAGTAAAAAACATGTCTTCACGCTGGAGATCCTGAGGAGCTGGCCGCATTCCACTGCCTACTACCACAGCATCGTAGGGGATGCTTTTGCTGACAAGCTCGGTGCGGGTGCGACCATTTTCATGACGGGTGTATTCAGATAAGTTATTTAATACCGTTTGCGCCACGACCGGGCCGGCGAAGAAGCGTCGGTCTGAAGCCGTGGCCACGCCGCCAAGCGCTGCAAATTTAAAGGCTGACCAGCGCTGGTTTGCATCTTTGGGATCTGCCCCCGGTAAATCCATGCGCCACACATTGCCACCTGTATCGGTGGCATAAATACGATCCGTGAGCCCATCACCGTTTGCATCGAGAATCGCCACCTCATTGGGAATACTGTCTT
The DNA here is from genome assembly GCF_041630135.1 of Shewanella sp. Classification (GTDB taxonomy): domain Bacteria; phylum Pseudomonadota; class Gammaproteobacteria; order Enterobacterales; family Shewanellaceae; genus Shewanella. The sequence goes on along the minus strand of NZ_JBFKLW010000088.1, from coordinate 10,572 downwards.
TGATGCCGGGCATAACCGTCATACTCGCCCCATTGTTGGGGCCAAAACTGTGCACCAAACTACCGGTGGCTGCATCAACGATAAACACTGCCGTGCCAAAATCATCAGGGGTGCCCACCCCAGTGATATCCTTATTTGACGGACTGTAACCGCCACCGAAAATCAGCACAGGAGCGGAGGCCCGACCGGGAATAAAGGTGACCACCGGCTTGGACCAGCTTTGACCAAGCAAGTCCATCCCCGGGCTATTACCGTCGATACGCCACATAAAAGAGGGAGAATCCGGGTCGGTAATATCCAGACCATAGTAGGCGTTACCACCACGGCGCAGCCCAAAAAACAACCACGCCTTCTGAATGCCTGCTGCTGAAGTCTTCACCCAGGCTACCGGTGAACCATCAATACCGTACACAGAGTGACGCCCCGATGGCAGGTTATCCCTCAGCGTCGCCTGCTTTGGCAGCATTTCCCAGGGCATATATGCCCAGGTTTCCGACACGCTGTTACCTTCATCTTTAAACATGTGCAGCACGCCGTGATTAGTACCCACAATCACACGGATATCAGGCGACTCTTCACTGCCAAAATTAATTGCAAGGGGTTTGGAATGGAGGGGATCGCCCATCACATCGGCACGCATCTCGGTACGGTTACCGTTATCGTTGTCATCATCAACATCCATGCCCAGGGCCCAGTTGATTACCTTGGCTGATTCTGTGGTGTCTACCCCCAGCAATGCCGCCAGCGCGTCATCACCGCCAGCCTTGGTGCTTGCGGCATTCAATGTAAGGACTTGAAGTCCATTGATATCTGACAGTAGCTTGCGATCTTTGACCTGCATGCGTTGCAACATACCAGCCACACCGCCACGACGCACATCATTGCCATCGCCGCTGGTGCAATCAGTACTGTTACTCCAATGAGAACATGCGGTTTTAGCGATATTACCGTCACTATCAATCACAACCGCCTTATTGGCATCAACTATGTCTCCACTGCCTGTGACTTTGAATTTCTTCAAATTACCACTCCAACGGGGCCCCCGATTGGGCAAAAACATTGAATAGTAAACAGAGTCAAAGGTTTGAATACGGTTAAAGTTATTACTGGCCACCGAAGGAGAAGTGAAACTGGCACTTTTTTCGAGAATATTTTTAAAAACCTGCATCAATGATTTCTGTAAATCATCAACCTCAGTGGCATCGTAATACTTCCCGCCCCCTTTTTCGGCGGTGTAACGCAATAGCCCCGCTGCCGACGCAGCTCCCTGACTGAATCCGATGGTATAGGTCGATACGCTCTGAGTCCCTGTTCTGTTTGGATTAACATCATGGGTATTCATCCAGGAGGCAAGCGAGCTTAAGTAACTGGCCGGCGCGTCTGTGTACGCATCGACGCCACCGGTCAGCCGCAGCACCAGGTTGTTGGCGTTGGTATCGCGGGTGGGCTCTCCATCGGTGACATACACAACGTATGCGCGATTTTGGCAATCTTTAAAAGGCGATTTGTAGTTACTGCCATCGATGGCATCTGTGTCCCGATAGGGCTTCTGATACGGATCGTCATCACCAAACCACACTTCGGCACCCGCAAAATAGCGATACGCCTCATAGAGCGTTTCGCAAAGTGGTGTCCAGGTTGTACCGGAAACGGGGATAGTCGTCAGCAAATCCTTTTTGTAAGCCGCTGTAGAGGGTTTAATAGCGGAAACAATTCGACCTCCGTCATCGTACCCCTCATAAGCATTGCCATTAAACACAGCCAAACCAAAATCTACCCCCGGCGTCGTCAGAAGGACGTTGGTTATGGCCTCTTTGGCAATATCAATACGGGTGCGGTTCACCTGTTGTTTTTTCCCGTGAAACCAATTCAGGTATTCCCGGGTATACAGTGTTACCACCCTGCCACTGCCAAAACCGGTATTCATGGCCTTTTCCAGTGCAGTGGCCTTGTCTGAATTTTTACTACGTGAAGATACACGGTAAAAAGGCGCTGGGTTACCGCGTCGCCCCTCACCGTCTACAGGCAAACCATCTTTATACACACTGCCGTTTTCGTAGTTTTGGTCCTGTATGTCCTCGAAACACTCCACCATCCGGATACCGGAGCCATCACCGCGGGGGAATTCCTCCCAACTGCCTGTTTGACCGCTGTAGACATACTGGCGCATGAATCCGGTAAACACGCCATACTTTGCCAAAAAGTAATAGGAGCTGGCACAGGCATTCAAATTAAAAGTGAAGTAGCGCTTTTCAAACGCATTAGCAGGATTGGGAGGAACGTCTGAAGCATTCAGCGTGTAATAAATCCGCTCAGTTGCCACCACCTCATCGTTATCGCTGACAAATGATGGATTCACGCCATACACAGTGGTGTCCATGCTGCCGGAGTTATCAAAAATCACCAGCACCTGAGGACGCTCATCGGAACGCCCAGACGATTCGTATACGTACAAGGAAGTATCATCGGCACGCAGCAAACCTGATACCAGCACAACTGACAGGACCATTCCCCTGTAACTCAGTGGTAGCAAACTGCGTTGAACACCCGCAATGGCAGACTTGCCCGATACAGCAACAGCCAACAAGAATCGCCGGAACAGCCAAATAACCATGAAAACCCCAACAAAAGACCACAAGAACAAGCAAGGCAACCTACACTCCATGTGGTCTGACATCAGTGATAATCATCTGTAAAAAATCACTATTCAGCATCCATCGCTAATCTATTGCGAAATTGCGATATTTAAAACGAATCAATAATTAAAAAATCAGTGTGGTACACGAACGCGTTAAAATGCAAGAAATTTCAATGCAGCAAAAAATAATATATTACTTACATATACTTAATATTGATTACACAGCATTTTACTGAACATCATCCAAATTAAATAAATCAACCCAATAATACATACTTTCAGAATGGCGTCCGCTAAGTTTCCTATATGGTTCACTCGCTTTGCCCCTATACAACGCCAACAGTAAATCCATTTAATCTGCCCCTGTTGCAGAGAAGATGGTTAAAGTACAATGTGGGATAAAACAGGGAGTTTGAAACAAAAAGGACATTCGATGATTCGAAAGCGGATTTTAACACTGCTCCTTTGCAGCACAGCTTTTGTACTGCAACCACTGCTTGCTACCGAACCTTCCAAGATCCGTCTTGCCGCGGAAGATAGCTGGCCTCCCTTTGCCGACTCGAGCGGCCATGGTCTGTCTCACAGATTGGTAAAGTTAGCGTATGCCACAGAGTCCATTGAAGTTGAATCTGTGGTTGTACCTTATAATAGGGGCCTGCACCTCACCGAACAGAGTAAGGTTAATGCCGTCTTTAATGTGGCCAAGCAGCAGAGCACCGAAGGCCGGTTTCTTTTTGGAAATGAGCCCTTGTTTATCGCTTCAGCCTCCTTCTATCAACTGACAAAACGTGAGCCGATTGCTGCCGATAAGTGGTCTCTGCCCCCTGGCATCCGTGTAGGTATTATGCGCGGATATGAATATGGTGATGAATTCGATGCACTACCCAATATTGTGCTCTGGGTTGCCGACAATCAGTACCAACTGCTTAACCTGTTGCTGACCCACAAACTGGATGCTGTGGTGATGTACGACAAAGTCGCCGCTGAATTTTTAGCCTCCACCGGAGTCGCCAGTGAGGTTTATCCGGTTTTCAACAATCACACCAGTGAACTGTATCTGGCGTTCGACAAGAATTCCGCCAGTTCCATCCCACTGGCAGCAGCGCTCGACAGAGGACTTAGACGTTTGAAACAGAATGGCGAATATCAGAAACTATTGGCACAAATAGGTCACGCCACAAAAACGCAATAAATCATTGCTGGCTGAACTCACTTTGCCAACCACAACCTGAAGAGAAACAGATGCCACACCCCGGATTTGAGCATGCCATCGAGCATAGTTTTACAGTGCAGATTTATTACGAAGACACTGACTTTTCTGGCGTTGTTTACCATGCCAACTTTATCAAATACTTTGAGCGGGCCCGCGAGCAGGTTATAGGCGCCGGTTTTCTTAAACAATTATGGCAAAATCAGGGAATTGGCTTTGCGGTATACCGATGTGACATGGTCTGTAACGAGGGCGTCGAATTTGCTGACCTGGTTAGTGTGCGCAGCAAAGTGGTCATTGAAAGCAAGTATCGCACCTTGTGGCAACAGGAGATTTGGCGTGATGGCGGAACTCGCCCTGCTGTGAGCGGATACATCGAAATGGTCTGCCTGAATCAGGCTCGCCAGCTAACGCCCATGCCCACCGTACTGATGGATAATCTCGGAGCCTGAATACCTAAGAATTCAGGGGACCGCTCCGTTTTGTTATACCCAGTCTGTCCAGATCCATTTCCAGCTCCAGTGCCCGCATGGGTTTGGCAAAAAACTCACCTTGAATAGTATCAGCCCCCAACTGCTTGACCAGACTGCGCATGGCGGCTGTTTCAACCCCTTCTACTGTGACTTCAAATCCGAGACCTTTAGCCAGCTGAATACTGGTTGCCATCACGTTATGGCTGCGGGCGTGGGTTAGCGCCCCATCGAGGAAGGCCCGGTCAATTTTCACTTCGTCAGCCGGTAAGTCCTTCAGGTAAGCCAAAGAAGAATGGCCAGTGCCAAAATCGTCTATCGCGACCTTAACCCCCAGTGACCTGAGCTGATTGATATTATCTGTGGCTTTAGCCGGGTTTGACATCAACGTACTTTCGGTAATTTCCAACGCCAGCACCTCGCCGGACAACTGATAACGAGCCAGCGCATTGGCAACCAGGGATGGCAGACTGCTTTCCTGCAAATCTTCCACAGATAAGTTAACGGCAACCCGAATAAAAATGCCTTCAGCTCGCCAGCGCACCTGCTGCATCAGTACCTTTTCCAGCGCCCAGGCACTGACCAAATCAATCATGCCGGCGTATTCCGCCAGGGGAATAAATTCACCAGGAGAAATCAATCCCAGCTCCGGATGTTCCCAGCGGATCAAGGCTTCAACCTGTTCACAACCACCACGGTGCAATGACTCCTTGGGCTGATACACCAGATACAGGTGATTCTGTGCCAACGCCTTGGGCAGACTATTGATGATTGATAACTCCCGGCGCTGACTGACGTCGTCACCCTGCTCGTATCCAGCTACCATATCCTTTTGACTGCGGGCGCGTTTCAAGGCCAAATCGGCCCGTCTGAGCATCTGACTGACATCGGCATGATGTTCATCCAGCTGCACAAAGCCCATTTGAACCCGCACTGAAACCGGTGTGTCGTGGATATTGAATGGTTGTTGCAGCAGATGCTTTATGTCCAGCAGCGCCTGTTCACTCAGGGTGTGATCAAAAAACAATAAAAACTCATCACCATTCATCCGCGCCAATTGACGGGGCTTTTTTGGCATTAACCGGAGACGATCGGCAAAGGCGTGCAGCAGCTTATCGCCAAATACAAACCCAAAGAGATCGTTCACATAGCGAAATCGATACAGGTCAACCAACACCAGGGTGCCGGTCGTCACCGGCATGGCGTGGGTCATGGCCCGTTTAAAGCCAACCCGATTGGGTAATCCGGTCAGTTTGTCCTTGCCGCTGCTGCTTGGCGCATGCAGTAACAAATGCTGAATGGATTGATAAAGAGGAAAAAACGCTTCTGGTATATGGGAGATATTAAGCGGCTGTCGTTGTTCCGTTTTACTGGCAAGTTCACGTTGTAAATGATGCAAAAACAGTTCATGACTGCGGGACTGACGATACCAAAGCCACCCAAGCAGCAGGGAACAGACGCCAAAAAATGCCGCTATATAAATCATGAATTAAACCTTACCAATGAGTATCCCCCACTTTTATTATTGTCAGATGACTCTTTTTCAATGGCAGTTAAAACCCTGCCATTGCTGTGGATTACTCGTAACTTGCCTTGATTGAATGATAGCTGTCAAGGAACGCATCACCCGCCAAATCATCGGGAGTCACAGGTAACCCACGCTCGGCAAAGACTTCCAATCGCTGCTCAAGCTCACTGCCTGCACGCAATTCGCCACTGTAGAATGCAGCTGCACGAATGAAATCAAGGTAGGTCACTTTCTCTGGCAGGTAGGGCAAATCCGCCCAACGCTCTACTACTTCCATCACTTCCGGTGCAAAGTCCCAGCTCTTGAGTACCGCGCGGCCAATGGGGCCCTGCATTTTGCGCACCAAGGAACGCAAATGCTCAATGGTCGTAAATAGCTCGGGATGAGCCTCAGCCTCGGTCAATACCGGCAAGGCGCCAATGTTATGCACCAGTCCCGCCAGCGTCAGGGTGTCGTAATTAAGGCCACTACCAGGATGTTTTTTATTATAAATCTGCAGCATGGCGCAGGCAGAAGCTGTTACATCAATAGAAGTGCGCCACACTTCATCCATCACTTCCCACACCATTTCGTTGGTGGAAATAAACAGCTGCTCCATGGCAACCGAGGTGGCAATGGACTTAATTTGTGTCAGACCAATACGGGTAACGGCCGAATTAATGTTTTCAGCAGGTACGCCGCGGCTGTACAACGCACTGTTGGCAACCTTAATAATACGGGCAGAGATCGCGGCATCCTGCCCAATAATTTCAGCTACTTGCTTAAGGCTTGAATCAGGGCGACCCACCACTTCCTGAACCCGCATAGCCACTTCAGGCAATGTCGGCAATACCAGAGCGTCATCCTTCAGCTTTTTAAGCAATCCGACCAATAACTGGTGCTCGTTCGACATTTTGGCTCCCATTCGAAAAGGTAATTCTGATTATCATTGCAGTATATCATTCTGAAGACGCTGACGAAGTTCAAAATATCACCACATGATGACATAAGCGCAACATTTTAGCTTATTCATCAGCGAATGCCCTACTGAAGTACTCAGATTTGCACTGAGGGGTTATCATTGAGTAAAATGCGCCCCCGCATTTCGCGACTCGTTAACCATTTTCTTCGGGAATTACTATGTTCAAACCTGAGCTTCTGTCGCCGGCAGGCACACTGAAAAACATGCGCTACGCCTTTGCCTACGGTGCAGACGCCGTTTACGCAGGCCAGCCAAGATACAGCCTGAGGGTACGCAACAACGACTTTAAACTGGAAAACCTGAAGACCGGTATCGAAGAGGCTCACAGCCTTGGCAAAAAGTTGTATGTTGTGAGCAACATTGCTCCCCACAACGCCAAGCTTAAAACCTATCTTGATGACATGGCTCCTGTGGTCGCCATGAACCCGGATGCCCTGATCATGTCCGACCCGGGTCTTATCATGATGGTGCGCGAAGCTTTTCCTGATCAGGTAGTACACCTGTCGGTACAGGCCAACGCCATTAACTGGGCCTCGGTAAAATTCTGGCAGTCTGTGGGTATCAAGCGAGTCATTCTTTCCCGCGAACTGTCGCTGGATGAAATCGAAGAAATCCGTCAGCGCTGCCCGGACATCGAACTTGAAGTGTTCGTACACGGTGCCCTGTGCATGGCTTACTCCGGCCGTTGCCTGCTGTCTGGCTATATCAATAAGCGTGACCCGAACCAGGGCACCTGCACCAACGCCTGCCGCTGGAAGTACGACGCCCACGAAGCCACCGAAAACGAAGCCGGTGACGTGGTTGCCATCCACACCCCTGAAAGCGCTGTGCAGCTGGAAACCCCAACCCTGGGCAATGGCCCTGCCACAGACAAAATCTTCCTGCTGCAGGAAGAAAACCGCCCCGGCGAATATATGCCAGCGTTCGAAGACGAACACGGCACCTACATCATGAACTCCAAAGATCTGCGTGCCATCCAGCACGTGGAGCGTCTGGCCAAAATTGGCGTGGATTCATTGAAAATTGAAGGCCGTACCAAGTCGTTCTACTACGTGGCCCGTACCGCTCAGCTGTACCGTCAGGCCATTGAAGATGCCGTGGCTGGCCGTGGTTTCGATCCGCACCTGATGACCCGTCTCGAAGGTTTGGCTCACCGCGGTTACACCGAGGGCTTCCTGCGCCGCCACGTGCATGACGAGTACCAGAACTACGACTATGGCTACTCCATCAGCGACAGCCAGCAATTTGTGGGCGAGTTTACCGGTAAGCGCAACGAAGCGGGCCTTGCCGAAATCGATGTGAAGAACAAATTCATTGTGGGCGACAGCGTTGAGCTGATGACCCCGCAGGGCAACATCAACCTGACAGTAGACACCCTATACAACCGTAAGGGTGAAGCCGTGGAAGCGGGTCTGGGTTCAGGGCACATGGTATACCTGCCGGTACCTGCTGAAGTGGACGTAAAGATGGGCGTACTGCTGCGCAACCTGCCAAGCGGTAACAACACCCGTAATCCACATGGTGACGCTGAAGTTATCCCTACCAAGGCGGAATAACCTGCTCAACATCCTCATTAAGGCTGCAATAATTGCAGCCTTTTTTATTGCTGCAACCAAAGCCACCAGCATTATTGGCAGCGCAGGAAGACCAAAAAATAGCCACTTGAAATCTTCCGCCTCTAGAGTAAGCACACTATTTCACAGTGCAATGCCCACTGCAGCGGGCAAAGGTGCATTTTTACAAACAGCTCAATATATCAATAAATAAAAATTCAAATGTTCAACATATAAAGTCAACCACACACCAACGAAAGTGCCTAAACATCAATAGTTAAGTAACTATTTATTCTACTGCCATCCTGTTTATGCAAGCGAAAAGTCTGCTGTTATCACAAGGCGGCACAAACCCAGCTTATAACAGAGAAATCCCCATGAAAATGGACTGCCAAAACTGGGAAAACACCGGTTTTTATCATTAAATTCACACAAAAGTTTCATATAAACATAGCATTAACATTCATTATTCCTGTGGCATACTCGCGCCGCGAAAGCACCTCAAAGGGACTTGCAAGCCATAGGGCCGGAAGCCGATAACAATAATTGCGAGACCAACTAGGATGAAAATGAAAACTACCATGACCGCGCTCCTGCTGGCCGGTCTCAGCGCTCAGGCCCAGTCTGCGCTGCTGATAAGTGAAGTACTGTACGATGCCCCCAATAATGACAGCGTTGAGGAGTTCATTGAGCTTTATAACTCAGGTTGCGAATCCATAGACCTGAGCCAATACCAACTGAGTGACAACAACACCAGCCTAAGCCTAAGCGGCACCCTCGCCCCCGGCAAATACTACACCCTCGCCATCAATGCTGACGGATTCAATAATCTGTTTGGCAGTGCGCCAAACTACGCACCACTGCCCTTCAGCCTTGGGAACTCCGGCGACTTTGTTAAGCTCACCCGCGGCACCGAGCAGGCGGATGTTGTGGCATGGGAAGGAGGCCTGAGCGGCTGGACCCTCAATGTCAGAGACATTTCCCTTGAGCGCACTACAGTACAGAATACCCAGTCCCAAGCCGATTGGAGCGCAGCCAGCTCAGCCGGCACTCCGGGCACCGGGGAGCTCGCGGCCTGTAACACCACGCCAGTACCTGACAACATGTTAACCAAAGGTGATGTACGCACCAGCTTAAGCGCTGCCAAGGGCCAGGCTCTGGCCTTTATCGCCGATATTCCTCAGTCGGCCACTAACCTTGTTATCAAGCTCTCCGGCGGCAGTGGCGATGCGGATCTGTATGTGCGTCAGGGTGCCAAGCCCACCCTCACTCAATATGATTGTGCGCCTTACCTTGGCGGCAACAATGAACAGTGTGATTTCGCCACTCCAACCGCGGGACGCTGGTATATAGATGTGCAGGCTTACAGCAGCTTCAGCGGCGCCTCTTTATCGCTGGACTACCAGCAAGACAGCACAGGCGGCAGTGGAGGAGAGACAGGCGGTGGAGAAACCGGTGGCGGCAGCGAACCGGATCCGGCCGGTTATAGCTTTAATACCTACTACGCCCAAGCCATAGGCAAAAGCGGCACTGAGCTTAAATCCGCGCTCAATCTCATTATCCGTGGCCACACCCGCTACAGCTATGCTCAGGTGTGGGATGGTTTGAACTATTCCGACGAAGATCCCGCCAACCCCGATAATGTAATTCTGCTCTACACCGGTCGCTCAGAGCCGAAAACCAACCGGGCTGGAATGAGCAGCTCTCTGGATGCCTGGAACCGCGAGCACGTTTGGGCCAAGAGCCATGGTTTCCCCGACAGCAGCAGCCATGCCTATACCGACCTGCACCATCTGCGTCCTGCCGACGTAACGGTAAACAGCAGCCGCAGCAACAAAGACTTTGCCATGGGCGGCACGCCACTGGACGAAGCCCCGGCCAACAGTACCGACAGCGACAGTTTTGAGCCTGCCGATGCGGTAAAAGGCGATGTTGCACGCATGCTGATGTATATGGACGTTCGCTACGAAGGTGATGCAGCCAGCGCCACGCCGGATTTGGTGCTGGTGTCAGGTATTACAGGCAGCGAGCCAAAACTTGGCGATCTGTGCACCCTGCTTGCCTGGCACAATCAGGATCCGGTCAGCGACTGGGAACGTCGCCGCAATAACCGGGTGTACGAGTGGCAGCACAACCGCAACCCCTTTATCGATAATCCGGATTGGGCGAACACCCTGTTCAGCAGCAGCTGTAACTGACACATCAGAATTAC
>NZ_JBFKLW010000087.1:0-13003 GCF_041630135.1 Shewanella sp. | reverse complement strand
TAACGAAGAGATAATTCGCCGATATGTGAGACATCAAGAGAAAGCGGAAAGGCAAGAGCAAGCTCAGCTTGCTCTGGAATAGAAGGCCCCCTTTTAGGGGGTTAACGCAAAGCCACCTTCTTCAGAAGGTGGATTATTTACCTGTCCTGAGGGATCTGCGAGCGCCATTCGGGGGGCAATGCTTTTGCCCAAGTTGTACGGTCATTGTCCGGGCAAGCATTGCAGGCGGACACTTTGCTATGTAGCGGACACTTTTGATTGTCCGCGGACAAGATAATTGCCAGTGAATTTAACTTAATTAATTGAATATATTCAATTTTTAAAGTTGGCATGCCACTTGAATTGATTGGTGTATCAAAGCAGCAAATAGCATGACCGGACACTCCGGTTGGGGAAGGATGGGATGATCAGGGATACCAGTGGACAGGACAAGGTGCTGGCACCAAAAGGATATAAACGCTTTGCGTGGATGGCGGGCGGTGTCGCCCTGGTTGCAGCGGTAGCTGTGTGGGCCATGGGCAGCGGCGATGGTGCTGCCCACTCCGCCAAGCGAAGTGACCTGGTCACGGCCACCGTGACCCGCGGCACCCTGGTGCGGGATATCATCGCCAGCGGAAAAATTGTCGCTGCCAACGCGCCCATTCTCTACTCCCCCGAAGAAGGCATGGTGACCCTGGAAGCCCGCCCCGGCGATGCTGTGGTGAAAGGGCAAAGGCTAGCTGTGATAGACAGTCCTTTGCTGGCCAGCAATCTGGCGCAGGAACAAGCCAGACTCGATGCCTTAAGCGGTGATGTGGAGCGAACCACCCTGGATGCCCGCCGTCAGCAGCTGAGTGCCCAGCAGGTGCTGGACACCGCCCGGGTAGAGCTTGATGCCGCCGAGCGTGAAAGTCGCCGTGGCGACCTGCTGATCCAGAAAGAGCTTATCAGCCGCATCGACTTTGAAAAAACCAAGGATGATTTCAAAAAGGCCAAACTCAACTTTGCCCATGCAGAGCAGGAAGTTGCCCTGATGCGCGATACCTTGGCGTTCGAGCTTAAAAACAAACAGCTGGAGCATAAGCGCCAACAGCTGTTGGTGGATGATTTGCGCCGTCAGGTGGCCGCTCTGGAAATAAAGGCACCGGTGGACGGCATTATCGGTAACTGGCTGACAGAACAAAAAGCCCGTCTCGGTCGCGGTCAGGCCATTCTCACCGTGGTGGACTTAACTGCTTTCGAGGCTGAGCTGGCGGTGTCTGAATCCTACGCCGATGAGCTGGGATTGGGGATGGAAGTGGAGCTGGATCTGGGCGGTGAAAAGGCCGCTGGAATGCTCTCGTCGATTTCGCCTGAAGTGCAGGCCGGACAGGTTCTGACCCGGGTGCGCTTCAGGGATGGACAGCAGCTTAAGCTGCGTCAGAACCAACGCCTGTCAGCCCGTATTCTGCTGGAAAACCTGGATGATGTGTTGATGGTGCGTCGAGGCAGCTTTGTTACCGATCCGTCCGGAGAGGTGTACCGGGTTGAAGGCGACAGCGCCAGTCGCACCGAGGTGAAGTTGGGTGCCCGCAGTGTCAGTCATGTGCAGGTGCTCGATGGCGCCAATGAAGGCGACGTGTGGGTGATTTCAGGGGCTGAAAACCTGAAAAAGGTCGACCGGGTAAGCCTTTACTGAAATCCGGAAAAAGTATGAAACACAGATTGATACGGTTATGTCCTGAATTTGCGTTAAGCGGCCTGGTGCTTGGTGTGTCGCTGCTGTTTCAGGGGCTTTGGCAATACAACGAATTAGGACTCTGGCTGCTGCGCTGAGCGGGCCAAACAGATAAAGGATGAAAACTATGTTAACCATGAAAAACATCAGCAAGCTCTATCGCACCGACCTGGTGGAAACCCATGCGCTGCGGGACTTCAATTTGCAGGTGAACGAAGGTGAGTTTGTGGCGGTTACTGGCCCCTCCGGCTCGGGCAAAACCACTTTTTTAAATATTGCCGGCTTGTTGGAAAACGCCTCTGGCGGTGAGTATTGGCTCGATGGTGAAAACGTGGCCAACCTCAGTGACAGTGGTGCAGCCAAAGTCAGGAATCATAAAATTGGGTTTATTTTCCAGGGTTTTAATCTTATTCCTGACCTTAATTTGGCCGAGAATGTTGAGCTGCCACTGCGTTATCGAGGCCTTAATGGCAGTGAACGTCGTCAGCGTGTCGACGAGGCGCTGACCCAGGTGGGTCTTGGTGCCCGCAGAAGCCATTTGCCGTCACAGCTGTCCGGTGGTCAGCAGCAGCGGGTAGCCATTGCCAGGGCTCTTGCCGGTAAACCGCGTTTTTTGCTGGCGGACGAACCTACCGGGAATCTCGATTCGCTGATGGCCCGTCAGGTAATGGAGCTGCTTGAAAATATTAACCGTCAGGGCACTACCATTATTATGGTGACCCACGATGGTGAACTGGCACGCCGCGCCGAGCGTAACATCCAGATAGTGGATGGTCAGGTGTGTGATTTCCTTAGCGGCCGCGCCGTGGTTAATGGCTAAGGGGGCGACATGTTAAGTCACTATTTGGATCTCGCCTGGCGCTCTATTCGCAAGACACCCATGATGTCGCTGCTGATGGTGATGGCTATTTCAGTGGGCATAGGCATCACCATCATGACCCTTAATGTGCACCAACTGATGGCAAATAATCCCGCCGGGGATCGCAGCGATAAGCTGTATTCGGTCAACCTTTGGAGTCAGGGGCCGGATACCTGGAACGAGTTTGTGGTGAATCTTACCTTTCAGGATGTGATGAACCTGCGCAAGTCCGATGTTGCACCGCGCAAAGCGGCCATGATCCGCACCGGGCTGGCGCTGACATCGTCAAACCCGGATATAGAGCCTAAGCTCGAAGACGTGCGGGTGACCGACCGTGACTTCTTTGCCATGTTCTCTGTGCCTTTCCTGTTTGGCGGTGCCTGGGATGTCAGTGTCGACACTGAACCTGCCAACATGGTGGTGATAGCCAAGGAAGTCAACGATCGGCTGTTTAACGGCAGTAACAGCGTCGGAGAGACGGTGTTCCTCAACGACAAACCCTTTCGCATTGTTGGGGTGATTGACGACTGGCAGGTATTGCCCAAGTTCTACGATCTGCATAACGGCCCAACCGACGGCACCGAAAAACTGTTTATTCCATTTTCTTTAATGGAGCAGCAAAAGTATGACCCCTGGGGGAACGTCAGTGGCTGGAAGTACGAAGACAGTGGTCTGTTTACCACTGAAAAAGTGTGGATCCAGTTTTGGGCCGAACTCAATACCCCTGCTGAGCGTGAAAACTACCGTAACTTCCTTGATGGTTATGTTGACAGCCAGCAGCAACTGGGACGCTTTACCGATAAAAGCCGTACCAGTTGGGTAAGACTCAATGACGTTGCGTCGCACCTTATCGACAACAAGGTTGTTCCCGAAGACAACAAAATTCTGATTGGACTTAGCCTGTTGTTCTTGCTGGTGTGTCTGGTGAATATCCTTGGCCTGATGTTGAGCAAGTTCCTCAGGCGGGCGCCCGAGGTTGGGGTGCGTCGTGCCATTGGTGCCAGTAAGGGGCATATCTTTGCTCAGCATATGGTGGAAGTAGGCATGATAGGTGCCATGGGTGGCGTGCTGGGGCTCTTATGGGCCTGGATGGCACTGCAATACCTGAGCAACAGGTTTTTGCTTGTTGGCATGGATAATCTTGACCCCAGCATCTGGTTTATTGCTCCCACCATTGCCATAGGTTCGGCCATGCTGGCGGGTATGTATCCGGCGTGGGTAATTTGTAAAACCAAACCCAGCGTTTATCTCAAGAGCCAATAAGGAGCGGCCATGACTGCGATTAAACCGATTTTGAGCGCCATGCTGCGAAGCCGCAGTGCGCCAATACTCCTGTTGCTGCAAATTATTCTCTCTGTGGCCATTGTGGCCAATGCGGCCTTTATCATCCATCAGCGCCTTGGGTTGATGGAGCGAGCTTCCGGGGTTGCCGAGACCGAGGTGCTGAGCTTTAAGCTTTATAACTTCGGTGAGGGCATGGATTTAGCGCTGCGAAGTCGCCGCGATCTGGAGATCCTGCGTGCCTTACCCGGTGTAAAAAACGCAGCACCTGTGAATATGCTGCCGCTGGGCAGCAGCGGATGGCGCTCCGGATATATGGATGGCCCGGATCCTGAAACCGCTAAAAGCCTGCCCAGTATGGCTGTTTACATGGGGGACGAGCAGCTGCTGGACGCCTTCGGCCTTAAGCTCATCGAAGGGCGCAACTTTTTACCGGGCCGCATCGCCCAGGGACTCGATGACTCAGGGGTACCCCGTGAAGTGATAGTTACCAAAGCCTATGCCAAAGCCGCCTTTGGTGATGACAGTGCCATTGGTAAGCGGGTGTATGAAGGTGGCGACACGGTTTTTACCATAGTGGGTGTTGTCGATAAGCTCCAAAGTGCCTGGGTGAATGATGAGGATGTGGAAAACAGTGTCCTTGTGAATGTGAACATGAATGGTAACGGCCAGTTCAACACTATCGTAGTGAGGGCCGAGGCAGCAGATCATGCCCGTTTGAAAGATGCCATTAAAGAGGCGTTGCATAGAGACGAGCCCCGCAGAGTTTTGTTCGGGTTTAACAGCATAGCTCAGTACCGTGAATCGGCTTATTCCCAGCATGCCATGATGGCCTTTGTGCTCGGGGCCATGATAGTGCTGTTGCTGGCGATTACCGCTTTGGGCTTGTCGGGTATGGTGATGTTCAATATTGAGCGCCGCACCAAGCAAATTGGCACCCGCAGAGCGCTGGGGGCCACCCGTGGCAATATTCTGGGGTGGTTCCTTACCGAAAACTATCTGCTGCTGGCGGCTGGCGCTCTGATAGGCTCACTGCTGGCCTTTGAGCTCAGTCGTCAGCTGATGCAATTTTTCAGTCTCGAGGCGCTGGCCTGGCCCTATCCGCTGATGACCGCGGTACTGCTGTTCCTGGTGACCACAGTCGCGGTGATTATTCCGGCCAGAAAGGCGGCGGCAATATCTCCATCCATTGCCACCCGCAGTGTGTAATCCCTGACCCCATAGGGGCTCGCAAATAGCGAGCCCTTACGTTATGGTGTAGTGGCTAAATTAACCAAGATGAATCAAATGGATAAGATCTTAATCGTCGATGACAACCTGGACGTTTGCCAAGCGCTTTCACTGATGCTTGAGCTCAATGGTTACAAAAGCCATTGTGTACAAAGCCCGCAGATGGCCCTTGACGCTATCGGGCAGCACGAGTTTTCACTGGTGATCCAGGATATGAATTTCACCCGTGATACCACCAGTGGTGAAGAAGGGCGTGAGCTGTTTCATGCCCTGC
Source organism: Shewanella sp. (assembly GCF_041630135.1). GTDB lineage: Bacteria > Pseudomonadota > Gammaproteobacteria > Enterobacterales > Shewanellaceae > Shewanella. The sequence continues at coordinate 7,663 of NZ_JBFKLW010000087.1, read as the reverse complement.
GTGAGCGTTGTCAGGGGATCCCCATTATTCTGCTGACCGCCTGGACCGAGCTTGAAATGGCCGTTGAACTGATGAAGGCAGGGGCAGCCGATTATCTGGGTAAGCCCTGGGATGATGCCAAGCTTTTGACCAGCATTGGTAACCTGATTTCACTGCATAAGCTGTCCCGCGAAAATGGTGAACTCAAGCGCCAGAAGGCCGAGCGTACTGCCGTGTTTGATAAGGCCGAACTTTGCGGGCTGGTATTTGGCAGCCCTGCCATGGAACGCTGTGTCGATTTGGCGCTTCAGCTGGCCAAATCTGATGTCTCTGTGCTTATCACCGGCCCCAATGGTGCGGGAAAAGACCGTCTTGCGGATATCTTGCATGCCAATTCGCCGCTTAAACATAAGCCCTTTATCAAGGTCAATGTGGGAGCCCTGCCGATTGAACTGATGGAAGCCGAGCTGTTTGGCGCTGAGGCAGGTGCCTTTACCGGTGCCACCAAGGCGCGAATTGGCCGTTTCGAGGCGGCCGATGGCGGCACTTTGTTTCTGGATGAAATTGGCAATCTGCCATTGTCCGGCCAAATCAAGCTGCTGCGGGTATTGCAGACCGGTGAGTTTGAACGGCTTGGCAGCCATCAAACCCGCAAATGCAAGGTGCGGGTGCTGAGCGCCACCAATGCCGATCTCAGGCAGGACATCATTGATGGCCGCTTTCGTGAAGATCTTTTTTACCGCCTTAATGTGGTCGAATTGGCGCTGCCACCATTGGCTGAGCGCAAAGACGACGTACTGCCGCTGGTGGCACACTTTACCGGTGGTCGCGAACTGGATGAAGAGGCCGGGGCGGCGCTGCTGGCACATCACTGGCCGGGTAACGTGCGAGAACTTGAGAACGCCTGTAAACGCGCATCGATTCTGGCTCGGACGGAGGCTCTGAGTGCGGCCGATTTCGGCCTGACAGCTCTGTCGTCCGTCAATTCAGCGACCAGTGCAACATCTTTTGCAGCAACGCTTGCTGCATCAGCCCGGACATCTGCGCCAGTGGTGACTCCCAAAATGGCATCGACTGCTGAGTCTATTAACAGCGAACCCGATCGCAGTGAGATAGAAGCGGCGCTCGCAGAGCACCGCGGCGTTATTGCGCGGGTGGCCAAGTCTTTTGGACTCAGCCGTCAGGCTCTGTACCGGCGTATGGAAAAGTTTGGTATTGAGGGTAAAGCCTCCAAAGAGGGGCAGTGATGTCCCAAAGCCATGGTAAGCGTATGCCTTTGCCTGAGTTGGGGCTCAGGGGGCGGTTATTGTTGGTGCAGCTGTTAGGTTGGGGTCTTGCAGGCATTTCAGTGTGGCTGTTGGTAAGTCGCTTTGGCGTGGATTGGCTGTGGCCGTCATTGTTATTGGGGGCGACGGTTGCGCTGGGGCTCAGTGCCTGGCTTACCCGCCGACTTGCCAGTGGCCTTGATGCGATAGAACTAGGGCTGCTTAATCTTATCGACAATGATTTCAGCACTTCCTTACCCGCCAGTGATGACCCTGTACTTCGCAAGCTGGCGGGGTTGTTTAACCGCGCCAGTGACACACTGCGCCGTGAACGGCAGCATCTCTATCAACGTGAATTACTGCTCGATAAAGTCATTCAAAACTCCCCGAATCTGATGTTGTTGCTCGATAACAACGGCCACATTATTTACGCCAATGACGCTGCCCGTCATGAACTACACGGTGGCAAAGCCATTACCGGCATGACAATAAACACCCTCGCGGCCACGATAGGCGAGCCAATGGCATCACTGCTCTGTGCTGTTTCCGATGGTTTGTTTACCGTTGAGCGTGATGATGAAAGCGAGACCTGGCACCTGAGCCGGGGACGCTTTACTCTCAATGGGCTTGAACATCAGCTGATACTGCTTAAGCAGATGACCCGTGAGCTCAGCCGTGCAGAAGTGGCGGTGTGGAAAAAAGTGATTCGGGTAATAAGCCATGAGCTGAATAATTCGCTGGCGCCGATGCGCTCTATGGTCAGCTCCGGACGCGTGCTGGCCGCAAGGCTGGATGAGCCGAGGCTCAATCTGATTTTCGATACCATAGACAAACGCACCTCACATTTGGGCGAGTTTATTGAGGGCTATGCCCGTTTTGCCCGCTTGCCAAGACCCAACAAGGCTCCTGTGGATATGGCGCGGCTCTGTCATGGGCTTGGGCTGCAAACTCCTTTTACTGTGGTTGGTGAGCTGCCGGTGGAGCCATTGCAGGCCGATGAGGTGCAGCTTGAACAGGTTTTACTGAATCTGTTGAAAAATGCCCATGAGAGTGGCTCAGCGCCACAGGATGTGGCTTTGTCAGTTCGCCGCCAGGATGCATCGGTAGCTGGCGTGGCAGGCTATGTGATAGAGGTATCGGATCGTGGACCCGGGATGTCGGCAGAGGTGCTGTCTCAGGCGCTGCTGCCGTTTTACTCGACCAAGCAACAAGGCACTGGGCTTGGCCTTGCTCTTTGCCGCGAAATCATTGAGGCACACGATGGCCGCATCAGTCTGCAAAACCGCAGCGGCACCGGATTGTCAGTGCAATTATTCCTGCCTGTATGATCAGCGGGACACTAACTGTTTATGGGCGCATGGCGGTCCAAAACAGCTGAAAGCTGGCTTCGCGGTGTGTTGAGTCGCTGGCCAGTTCAGGACGGTCTAGGAAGAACCGGGTGGCAGACAGGTACTGACCATGGCAGTTTTCCAGCATCAAAGGCAGCGGCAACCGGGCGATTACTCCTTGCTGTTGCCCCTGGTTTATCATGGTGCCGATAAACCCCAGAATGCCTTGCATGGCCTCTTCCCGCAGCGTAAGCGGGATTTCCACCGACAGAGAAAATTGCTGGAAAAACTGCTGCTTATCTGGGTTCGCTATGGCCCAGTCGAGGGCTGCGAACCAGAGGATTTTGGCCTGCCGCTGCAGTTCTCCATCCGGCAGTTTTAACGCCCCAAGGGCGTCGGCAAACTCTGTTTTTACCGTCAGGAACAGGGTTTCCAGCAATGCCTCTTTGGTGGCGAAATGGTGAAACAGGGTGCCGGTTGCCACCCCTGCCGCCTTGGCAATGCTGGCGGTGGAGGTGCCATGAAAGCCCTGTGAATTAAACAGTTTAAGAGCCGCATTCAGAATTTGGCTGCGCTTATCCGCGCCGCCGTTTATTTTGTTCATGCCATTAATCCTCAGCGCAAAAACACTTTCATCAGCAGTTGCTGAATGGCATTGCCGTAGGGCGGGTGCACCAGTTTGCCGGTATTCAGACGGCCACGCTTAAGCACTGTCTTGGCGTGGCTGAAGGTGCGAAACCCTTCTTCGCCGTGGTAATGCCCCATACCTGAAGGGCCAATGCCACCAAAGGGAGCATCGTCGGCGGCCACGTGGAAGACGGTTTCATTGAGGCAGACGCCTCCTGAGTGGGTGGCCTTGAGCACCTTGTCCTGGGTCTGGCCATCAAAACTCATCAGGTATAGTGCCAGCGGTCTTGGTCTGGCGTTGATATAGCCAATGGCATCGTCGAGGCTGGCATAGGGAATGATGGGCAGCAGCGGACCGAAGATTTCTTCCTGCAACACCAGCATCTCATCATTCACATTCGTCAGCAGCTGCGTCGGCAGTTTGCGGATAGTATCAAGCGGCGCTTCGCCGCTGGCGCTGTGCACTGCGGCGCCTTTGGCTTTGGCATCGTCCAGTACCGTCATCAGCCGCTGCCACTGGCGCTCGTTGATGATGGCACCATAGTCCCTGTTGGCCTCAACCTTGCCATACAGGGCGGCAAACTTGGCCTGATAGGCGTTGATAAAGGACTCTTCCCTGCCCTGTGGCACCAATACATAGTCAGGGGCTACGCAAATCTGACCGGCGTTCAGGCACTTACCGTAAATCATCCGCTCAACGGCGGTATCCATATCCATGTCAGGCGCCACTATCACCGGCGACTTACCACCAAGCTCCAAGGTCACAGGTGTCAGGTTGGCGCTGGCAGCACGCATCACATGTTTGCCCACAGCGGTAGAGCCGGTAAACAAAATATGGTCGAACGGCAACGCCGAGAAGGCCGCTGCCACATCGGCTTCGCCTTCGACAATGGCTACCTTGTCTTCGGCAAAGGTTTTGGCCAGTAAGGATTTGAGCACCTTGTTGGTCTCGGGGGTGAACTCTGACATTTTCAACATGGCACTGTTGCCGGCGGCAATGGCGGTAACCAGCGGTCCAAGGCTCAGCATGACCGGGAAGTTCCAGGGCACGATAATGCCAATCACCCCTTTGGGCTGATACTCCACCTTCACGCTGGCCGGTGCCAGCAGTATGCCTGCATGGCGGCGGCTGGGTTTACTCCAGCGCTTGAGGTTGGACAGGGTGTAATTGATGTGGTTAACCACCGGCATGATATCGGAGATACGGCTGTCATCTTCACTGCGATGGCCATAGTCGCGACTCAGGGCGTTTATCAGCGCATCCTGTTGTTCCAGCAAGGTGAGTTTCAACAGGCTCAACGCATTTTTACGCTCACTCAGGCTGGGGTAGCTGCAGCGGGCAAACTTTTGCTGCTGGCGCTCAAAGATTTGCTGCATGGCAGTGATTTCGTCTGATGGGGCTGCTTGCATCTGGGGAGCTGCATTCATGTTGTTATCCTTGCAGAATAAAAAGCCGACTGATTAGTCGGTCTATGGTAGTGCGATGGAAGGATTTTGGCAATGCATTCAGATAAAACGTGATCAGGATCACCAGTGGAGGGGGTTAGCCTGCCTACAATTAACTAAAGGGAGTGGTTAGGGAGGTGAATATGACAACCTTAAAACACGGCTTGACCATTGGGGTTGAGCGCCACGGCCAGGATGATTTTTTTGTGGTGCTAAAGGTGGTGGGCACCCTGACCCATGAAGACTATGAGCGCATGGTGCCAGTGCTGGAGGGCGCCATTAAAGGTGTTAAGGACCCGGACATTTATATGCTGGTGGACACCACCGAACTGGATGGCTGGGAAGCAAGAGCCATGTGGGACGACCTGAAGCTTGGTATAAAACATGGACGACATTTTGAAAAAATCGCTGTGGTGGGCAGAACCGGTTGGCAGGAGTGGTTGACGATGTTTGCCGATTGGTTTACTCCGGCCGATGCAAAGTTTTTTGTGGACAGGCAGGATGCCCTGGACTGGCTTGGCGACTGAAATCTGCCCTGTGTGCCACACTTAAAGGAGAGAATTCCTGCCAATAAGTTGGAGGTGACTATGGTCAGCAACGCAATTTTGTGGCCGACGGACTTTTCCGAGACCGCGTCCCATGCCTTGAGATACGCAGTGGAAATGGCCAACCTGTATCAGGTGGGGCTGAAGATTTTGCACGTGGTGCCAAGGCCCATGGGGGATGAGAACTTTATGATTTTGGCCATTACTCCCGAGGAGTTGGCGAAAAGTATGGAGGACGCCGCCGCCGAGAAAATGAAGTCTCTTCTCGCCAAACTCAATACCGATTTGCAGGTGGAGACCAAAATCCGTATCGGTGAGGCCGCCGAGGAAATCATCAACGAGGCTAACGAGTTTGATGTGGGGATGGTGGTAATCGCCAGCCATGGCTATTCAGGTATTCAACATTTCTTGCACACCAATGTGGCAGAGGCGGTAGCCAATGGCGCCAGGTGCCCGGTATTGGTAGTGAAGTAAACATTGTTGCGGGCCTGCAAGCCGCCGTGAATGTAAAAAAGCAGCCCAGGGGCTGCTTTTTTAACGGTTGCCAATCGGCGTTTTATATCAGCATTTAGCGCTGTTTCAGGCGTTTTGCTGCTGCATCTTCAACAGCCATTTGCCGTAGATAAAAATCCCTACCGCGGAAATGGTGCCAATGGCGGCAATGATGTACCAGGCCATGCCGATGTTATGGGTGCTGTACAGCACTTCAGTCAGCTCACGACTGCCACGGCCGGTAAATTCCACCAGGCGGGTAAAGGCTTCACCCTGCGGAATTGCCGCCACATCGGCGCTGCTCATGCCTTCTTCGCCCAGCATTTGACGGGCAAACTTTTCTTTCGACGCGTACATCTCGTACAGCTTGGGACCAAAATAGCCCTCAAGACCCCAACCAATGCCCTGTGGCAGCATAACAAAGCCCAGATACATGGCTTTTTTACCCTCAGGGGCGATATTGCCCATAAACTCGTTCTTTTTCGGGCTGATCATCATTTCGCCCACAGAGAACATGGCAATGGCCAGCACTATGTACCAAGCGGCATGGGTTGCACCAATCATCACAAAGGCACCGATGGACAACAGGCAGCCCCACAGCATGGCGGTGGTGATTCGGTACTTGGCGGTCAGTGCGGCGACTAAAAAGCAGCTGGTCATAATCAGGCCGGCGTTCAGGTTCAGCATGCCTTCCGGCATAACCTTGGTGCCTTCATTATTCAGGCCCAGCCAGAACTGCAAAATGCCACTGCGGGTGCCTTCTTCACCAAACAGGGTGGAAACAATCACGCTGGTATCCACCCATTCGGCAATGTGAATGGGCAGTACATCGAACAGTGAGTTGAACAAAAACCAGAAACCGGCAAATACCAGCATGTAGTAAATCACCACCGGCTTTTTCAGCTCGTTCCAGGCGTCCTTCCACAGGAAGTCCTGCTTCAGCTCGCCCGCCTTGATTTTGCGCTGACGTTCCAGGCGTGCTTCTTTACCTGGCTCTTTATAGGTAAGCAAAAACAAAAAGTTAAGTGAGATAATCGCGGCGCAGGCGTAGAACACATTGTCCCAGGAGAGCTGGCGCATATGTACCGCAACCAAGGGGCCGAGGAAACCGCCGATATTCACCACCTGATAGAAAATCCCCCAGGCCATAGAGCTGTTATCACGGCGGGTAGCCAATACCAGGGTGCCCTGAATACCGGGCTTGAAGATACCCGTACCGGCGGCCAGCAGCATGGCCCCTGCCAAAAAGCCCCAGAAGCTGGGGAAGAAGGCCATACACAGGTAGCCGGAGATTTTAATGATGGTGGAGGCGAAGATGGTTTCTTTGTAGCCCACCCGGTCGGAGATACCGCCGGTAAACACCGGGATAAAGGTTTGCAGAATCGCCCAGGTGGAAATAATCACGCCGTAATCTGACAGGGAAATACCCAGGCCACCCTCGGAAACAGGTGCCTTGGCATAAAGGCCCGCACTGGCTTTGACGCCATAATAGGCAATGCGCTCCACCAATTCCATGCCGCCAACCAGCCAGAAAATGTAACTCAGGCTCATGATGGAGGCCCACATTCCGAGCTGTTTGACTTCGCTGAGGTCGTTGCCCGACAAATTGCTTGATTGACTCATGACGTGTCCTTCTCTTTGTCTTTTATTATTGGTTTTTATCCCGCCATGGCAGCAGGGGCATGGCGGGTTCCGGGGGAGTCAGCCGCCGGAAAAGGCCACTTTACCCTGTTTGGCGGTAAAGACCAAAGAAAGCGGTCAAAGAGGTGGAATTGAAAGCTTGTAAGGGCGATACAGGGGGGGGATTTTGTATCGCAGATAAAAAGAGGCCATGTGAGGCCCCCTTATGAAAAATTATGAAAAGCGCGGTTTCGATGTTGATGGATCAGAGGGGATACCAGAGGGCTTCTTTACGCCGCGTCTTGATGACATAGATGCAAAGTGCCATAAAAATCAGCGCCGGGAAGGGGGAGGGGACATC
>NZ_JBFKLW010000086.1:0-13105 GCF_041630135.1 Shewanella sp. | reverse complement strand
TCCAGAACCACATTTTTTCACCGGCGTTGGCAAAGCCTGCGTCGGGGTGCTGGTTCTTGAAGGGGCCAAAGTTGATATAGCCGCCCATCACCATAAACCACTTCACATCATACATTTTCGGCAGCTGGTTTTTGGCCCACATCAGGGTCATCAGCGCCCAACCAATCATGAAGGGAATGGCCACCACGTCGTGCACCTGCTTGGCACCGTACACCATGGCGGCCCACACGCCTTCGCCTACAAACGGCTGAACGAAGAAGCGCCCCGCCAGCAGGATAAGCCCGGTGATGATCAAAAGCAGGCACGGTATGGCACCCAGCCAGTGAATGCTCACATCGAGCTTTGACCAGCGATACACCAGCTTGCCCGAAAACCCATGGTGCAGCCTGGAGATGCCGTTAACCATGATAAACAGGGCAAAAACCAGGATCATGCCAAACAGTGCCGCCATCAGCCCCGGTGCCAGCAGGTCGCTGCGCAGCTCCAGCACCCGCAAGTCGTAGGTGTTGATTGGCTGGTTGTGGAACTCACTGGTGGAGGTGGTAGTGCCGGTTGCACCCTCTTTGAGCTGGGCCCAAATCTGTGGATCGCCCGCCTGAACCGCAGTATCGGCGGCATGACCAAGGCTTATGCCCATCATGAGCACCACTGCCGCGGCCAGGATTTTGAACCAATTGTTCATTTATAACCTCGCTCGGGGGCAGCCATGCCGCCCCCCTGGCTGTGTTTACTTCCAGGCACCGTTTTCGGCACCACGATAGGCAACGCGCTCACGGTAGATGTTGGAAACAATTTCCGCGTCACCAGCCAGCAGCGCCTTGGTGGCACACAGTTCAGCACACATGGGCAGCTTGCCTTCGGCCATACGGTTTGCACCGTACTTCTGGCGCTCGGCGTCAGAGAAGTTCTCCTCAGGACCACCGGCACAGAAGGTGCACTTGTCCATTTTGCCACGGCTGCCAAAGGCTCCCTTTTTCGGGAACTGGGGCGCACCGAACGGACAGGCATACAGGCAGTAGCCGCAGCCGATACAGGAATCCTTATCGTGCAGCACTATACCTTCTTCAGTTTTGTAGAAGCAGTTAGCCGGACACACCGCCATACAGGGCGCATCGGAGCAGTGCATACACGCCACCGAAATGGAGGTTTCACCGGGTTCTCCGTCTTTGATGGTGACCACGCGGCGACGCTGGATACCCCACTCAAGGGCGGAGTCGTTTTCGTTTTTACAGGCGGTGACGCAGCCGTTGCACTCGATGCAGCGCTTGGTGTCACACAAAAATTTCATTGTAGCCATAATGACTTATCTCCTCGATTACCGCGCTCAGGCCTTCGCTATCTGACACAGGGACACCTTGGTCTCCTGCATCTGGGTCACAGGGTCGTAACCATAGGTCAGCGCGGTGTTGGCAGACTCACCCACCACATAGGGCCTGGTGCTGATGCCACCGGATTCGGGGTATTGCAGGTCTTCGCCATGCATCACACCGGCAAAGTGGTAAGGCATCCAGGTCTGGCCCGGAACCACCCTTGGGGTCACCATGGCCTTGATGCGGATGCGGCCGCCCTCGGCGCCTTCCAGCCACACGGTATCGCCGTTGCGGATACCACGGTCGGCGGCATCGGCCGGATTCATTTCAACAAACATCTCTTGTTGCAGCTCAGCCAGCCATGGGTTGGAACGGGACTCTTCACCACCACCTTCATATTCCACCAAACGACCGGAGGACATGATCAGCGGATACTTCTTGTCGAGGTTGTCAGCCACTACCTTGTCCTGAATGGTCTTGAACAGGGTTGGCAGACGGTGCACCTGCATGTCGTCGTGGGTTGGGTACTTGGCAATCAGATCGCGACGTGGGGTGTACAGTGGCTCACGGTGAGTCGGGATCTCATCAGGGAAGGTCCACACTCGGCAGCGGGCCTTGGCGTTACCGTAAGGCACCATGTTGTGAGCCAGGGCCACACGTACAATACCGCCGCCAAGGTCGGTCGACCAGGTACGGCCTTCGGCGAGTTTCTTCTCATCTTCGGTCAGTTCATCCCACCAGCCGAGCTGCTTGAGCATGTCGGCGGAAAACTCCGGGTAGCCGTCCTGAATGTCGGCATCCTTGGAGAAGGAGCCATCGGCCAGCAGGCTTTCGCCCTGATATTCCACGCCGAAACGGGCACGGAAGTTACCACCACCCTGATTCACGTTCATGCCGGTGCGGTAGAGAATTTGGGTGCCGGGGTGCTTCTGCTCCGGCAGACCCCAACATGGCCATGGCAGACCATAGGTTTCACCCTTGTTGACGCCACCGGCAGCTTCGAGGGTTTCATTGGAGAAGTCGCCCCAGTTCATGGTGTGGGCCTTGATACGCTCTGGTGACCAACCTGTGTAACCGATGGAGCGCATACCGCGGGCATACTCGCGCATCACGCTTTCGGGCACGGGGCGGTTGTTCTTCACCTCGATGTTTTTGGTCCAGACATCGGCAATGCCAACGTGTTTGGCCAGCAGGTACATGATTTCCATGTCGCGCTTGGACTCGAACATAGGCTCAACCACCTGCTGACGCCACTGGGCGCTGCGACCTGAGTTATTGACCGAACCTTCACCCTCAAACACTGTGGCAGCAGGCAGCAGGTACACGCCATCTTTTCGGCGGTGCATGACACCGGCGATGGTTGGGTAAGGGTCAACCACAACCACGGTTTCCAGCTTGTCCAGTGCGTCACGCACTTCCATCTGACGGGTTTCGGTGTTCACCGACTGCCCCCAGAAGAAAGCGAGACGCAGGTTGTCTTTCTGAGCCAGCTTGGCTTTGTCTTCCAGCACGCCATCGTGCCAGCGAGAACAAGGAATACCCGGGGTGGTCATTGGGTCGCGGCCCAGATACTGGTTGGCATCGAAGCGAGCTTTCACCTCATCAAAAGGCAGATCCCATACGCGGGACCAATGCTGCCAGGCACCTGTGGTTACGCCGTAGTAACCGGGCAGGTTGTCGAACAGCAGGCCCATGTCGGTGGCGCCCTGCACGTTGTCGTGGCCACGGAAGATATTAGTGCCGCCGCCCTTAACGCCCATGTTGCCAAGCACCAGCTGCAAAATAGAGTAAATGCGGGTGTTGGCGTTACCCACTGTGTGCTGGGTACCACCCATACACCAGATAACAGTGCCGGGCTTGTGCTCGGCCATGTGCTTGGCAGCCTTGTAAACGGCTTCTTTGGATACGCCGGTGACGTTTTCCACTTCATCCGGGGTCCAACGCTTCACTTCTTCACGGATCTTGTCGATACCGAACACGCGCTGGCGGATAAACTCTTTATCTTCCCAGCCGTTTTCAAAGATGTGCCACATCAGACCGTAAACCAGCGGAATGTCGGTACCGGGGCGCAGTGGCAGGTGCACGTGGGCGTGGGCCGCAGTGCGCGAGAAACGTGGGTCAGCCACGGTAATGGTAGCGCCGCGTTCCTTTGCTGTGAGGATATGCTGCATCGCCACCGGGTGTGCCTCGGCAGGGTTGGCACCAATCACGAAGATATTTTTGGCGTTGCGAATATCGTTGAAAGAGTTGGTTTGCGCACCATAGCCCCAGGTGTTGGCCACACCGGCTACAGTGGTAGAGTGACAAATACGGGCAGAGTGGTCGACGTTATTGGTTCCCCACATGGCCGCCAGTTTGCGGTACATGTAAGCCGCTTCGTTGGAGAACTTGGCAGAGCCCATGAAGTACACCGAATCCGGACCGGACTCTTTGCGCACCTGTTGCATCTTATCGCCGATTTCAGTTACCACTTGCTCCCAGCTAAGCTTCTTCCACTTACCGCCTTCAAGCTTCATCGGGTATTTCACCCGCTTGTCAGAATGGGTGTGATAGCGCAGCGCCGCACCCTTGGCACAGTGGCCACCGGCATTGAATGGGTGGTCGAATGCAGGCTCCTGGCCGGTCCAGACACCATTTTGCACTTCAGCGTAAATACCGCAGCCAACAGCACAGTGTGAACAAATGGTACGCTTGATTTCTACCGGAGCATCGTGGGGTACAGCAGCAATTTTAGCTTCAGCGCGGCGGATCATGCCGGTACCCAGCATAGACGCAGCAGCGATACCACCAGTGGCAATACCTGCCGTTTTCATAAAGTGACGGCGGCTCATACCCAGCGGTTTGGCCTCGGCCTTCACGGCCACGTCAGATTTTCGGGTCAGTTTCATCACTGTCTCCTTTTACTCGCCGCGTAAGCTGGCGTAATAACGGCGGATATGATCAGTCTCGTGATAGCCCTGATCGGCTGTTTCAGCATGCTCTATGGGCTTGGCGACTGCTGTGCCCGTGGCTGCCACCGCCACACCGGCAACGCTGCCCATGGCCATGGCCTTGAGAAACGCCCTGCGCTCTGCGCTGGAAGGGGTTACTTTCATACTTGCTCCTGAGTTGGTTAACTGGGCTAACCGACCTTTGTTAACAAAAAGCACGACTATTGTTGATAAACCCATTTTTATTAATGGGTTATCTAAATTCGCCGCCACTGTAGCCGCGCGCGTATGTACAGAAATTGATCTGGCGCAGTGTTCGCGCCGCCTGCTGCGGTTCACGCGGTGAATTTGTTAACAAGTGCAAAAAAGCGCACGAAATACGGCCTTGTAACCATTTGATACAACAAAGATAAATCGTTAAATGTGTGACATTTCTGTACGGACGGAATAAGGAGGAGGACAGCGTAAAAGACGCCAAAATACACTTGAGAATGACACCTCAGGGGAGGCGAAAATGGGGAATGGGGAATGGAGAGTAAGGGAATAAGGGATTAAAGGAACTGGCGGAAAATTTGAGGAAAGACATAAAAAAGCCCGGTTGAAACCGGGCCTTTTCAGTACGGGACTAAACATCTGTCCTTGTATTTCAGGCTGCCATTGGCTTTGATTTCGCTGGATTTTGTAGGAAAGCCAGAGGTTGTGGTGCCGATTGTGCAAAAAGGCCCAGTCAAACTGGGCCTTTTCAGTACGGGACTAAGCATCAGTCCTTGTATTTCAGGCTGCCGTTGGCCTTGATTTCGTCGTACCAGAGGTTGTGGTGCTGGATAGCCCAGTTTTCATCACAGTAACCGGACTTCATACACTCCATACCACCTTCACTGAGCACTGTCGCCATCCAGATATGCACTATGGTAAAGGCAATAATGATGATGGCACTGATGGCGTGGATAAGCAGAGCAGCCATTGAAGCTTCCCGTGGCAAATCCAGCCCCGGCAACACCAGCATCACCCCGGTCACGCTGATAAACAGACCGAAAATGGTCAGGGTCCAGAACCACATTTTCTCACCGGCATTGGCAAAGCCACTGTCGGGGTGCTTACCCTTGAAGGGACCGAAGTTAATGTAGCCACCCACCAGCAGGAACCACTTGAGGTCGTACAGCTTGAAGGTTTGCAGCGGCATCCACTTCACCACACACAACACCCATGCCAGCATAAACACCGGCCCGGCGAAATCGTGAATGGTTTTGCTGCCGTAGATCAGCGATGCCCACAAACCCGCCCCCAAATAAGGCTCAAGCACATGGCGCCCCAGCATAATGGTTAAACCGGTGAAGATAAGCAGCATACAGGCAATAGCCAGTACCCAGTGGATCCACAGATCCGCCTTGCTCCAGCGGGCCACCATCTTACCTGAAAAGCCGTGATGCAGCTTCGAAGGACCGTTGACCAGATAGAACAGCAGGAAGGCTCCGAACACACCCACCACGGCAAAGCCCAGGGCAGGAGTCAGGTACTGATTACGAACATCTTTGCCCTGATTACCTGCCACGTTAATCAGTACGCCGGCTTCGACGCCCTGGGCCGTGGTGTAACCGGATTCACCGGCCTTCACCGCGCGCCACAGGTCGGCATCGCTGGTCTTGGCGGCTTGCTGCTGGCTGGATTGCTCATCGGCGGCAAAGGCTCCCGATACGGAACCCAGCGCCAGCGCAATCGCCAACAAGGCCACAGACCAAAGCTGCTGCAGTGACTTGTTGAACGCTTTGGATAACATTTTCACTCCTTTAGCGGCGACGAACTCAGGCGCTAACCTGCTTTCGCCGCCACAGCTTGGCCTCAGTTAATCTCACCTGTCTGTGGGTTGTAGCCCCAGACAACGTTGGGATTGCCACGGGCGGCCATGCGCTCACGGTAGATGTTGGATACCACTTCAGCATCACCGGCCAGCAGTGCCTTGGTGGCACACAGCTCGGCGCACATAGGCAACTTGCCCTCGGCGATACGGTTGGCACCGTACTTCTGGCGCTCAGCCTCGGAGAAGTTCTCCTCAGGACCACCGGCGCAGAAGGTGCACTTGTCCATCTTGCCGCGACTGCCAAAGGCGGTCTTTTTCGGGAACTGCGGTGCACCGAAAGGACAGGCATAGAAGCAGTAGCCACAACCGATACAGGTATCTTTGTCGTGCAGTACTATGCCGTCCTCGGTCTTGTAGAAGCAGTTCGCCGGACACACCGCCATACAGGGGGCGTCGGTACAGTGCATACAGGCAACCGAGATTGAGGCCTCACCGGGTTCACCGTCTTTGATGGTGACTACACGGCGACGCTGGATACCCCACTCGAGGGCGGAGTCGTTTTCGTTCTTACAGGCGGTGACACAACCGTTACACTCGATGCAGCGCTTGGTGTCACACAGAAATTTCATGACTGCCATAATGGCTTTCTCCTCATCAAGTTACGGTCAGGCTTTGGTGATTTGACACAGGCTGGACTTGGTTTCCTGCATCTGAGTCACAGGGTCATAACCATAGGTCAGTACTGTGTTGGCAGATTCACCCTGTACGTAAGGTGCTGTACCTTCGGGGTAATTCTTAACCAAACTCTCACCTTCAAAGATGCCCGCAAAGTGATATGGCATGAAGCATTCACCGGCAATAACCCTTGGCGTCACCATGGCTTTGACTGTGATCACGGCGCCTTCTGGGCCATGTACTTTCACGTCATCACCATCGCGGATACCGCGGTCAGCAGCATCGGCAGGGTTGATTTCAATGAACATTTCCTGCTGCAGCTCCGCCAGCCATGGGTTGGAGCGGGTTTCTTCACCGCCACCTTCGTACTCAACCAAACGGCCTGAGGTCAGTGCCAGTGGGAAGTCCTTGGCAAAGTCCTTCTCCTGAATTGACTTGTACAGAGTTGGCAGACGCTGAACCTGCATATCATCATAAGTGGGGTACTTGGCCACCAGATCGCGACGCGGGGTATACAGCGGCTCGCGGTGCAGTGGGATATCGTCAGGGAAGTTCCACACAATACAACGGGCCTTGGCGTTACCGTAAGGAATACAGCCGTGCTTGATGGCTACACGCTGGATACCACCAGACACGTCGGTCTTCCAGTTCTTGCCCTCGGCGTGCTTTTTCTCTTCCTCGGTCAGGTCATCCCACCAGCCAAGCTGCTTGAGCATGTCAGCGGTAAACTCGGGATAACCATCCTGAATTTCAGCGCCCTTGGAGTAGGTGCCTTCGGCCAGAATATTGTTGCCTTCGTGCTCAACACCGAAGCGGGCACGGAAGTTACCACCACCGAAGCGCACTTCGCGGTCAGTACGGTAGAGGATTTGGGTACCGGGATGTTTCATCTCGGCAGTGCCCCAACATGGCCATGGCAGACCATAAGTCTCACCCTTGGCTGGGCCGCCGGGTGCTTCGAGACTGTTCACATCGAAGGTGCCCCAGTTTTGCTGGTGCATCTTGATACGCTCAGGGCTCTGACCGGTGTAACCAATGGTCCACATGCCGCGGTTGAATTCGCGGGTCACATCTTCCACCAGCGGCTCATCACCGTTGACCTGGATGTGCTTACAGAATTCTTTTTCCACGCCCCATTTCTTGGCCAGCTTGTACATGATCACGTGGTCAGGCAGGGATTCGAACAGCGGCTCAATCACCTTGTCACGCCACTGCAGTGAGCGGTTGGAGGCAGTTACCGAACCATAGGTTTCGAACTGAGTAGCGGCTGGCAGCAGATACACGCCGTCAGTACGCTGGTGCATTACGCCGGCCATGGTTGGGAAGGGGTCAACCACTACCACGTTATCCATCTTGTTCAGTGCTTCGCGCACTTCACGGCCACGGGTTTCGGTGTTGACCGACTGGCCCCAGAAGAAGGCCAGACGAATGTTGTCTTTCTGGGCAATCTTGGTCTTGTCTTCCAGCACACCGTCGTGCCAGCGGGAACAAGGAATACCTGCTGTAGTTTGTGGCTGCTTGCCGAGGTACTCACCCTGATCGAAGCGGCCGGATACCCAGGCAGGATCCAGATCCCACACATTACTCCAGTGGCCCCAGGCACCTGAGGTCAGGCCGTAGTAGCCCGGCAGGTTATCGAACAGCAGACCGAAGTCGGTGGCGCCCTGCACGTTATCGTGACCACGGAAAATGTTGGTGCCGCCACCGGATACGCCCATGTTGCCCAGCGCCAGCTGCAGAATGCAGTAAGCACGGGTGTTGGCGTTACCTACGTGGTGCTGGGTACCACCCATACACCAGACGATGGTGCCGGGCTTATGCTCAGCCATCATCTTGGCCACGCGGTACATCTGTGCCTTGGGCACACCCACAACGTGTTCCACTTCTTCAGGGGTCCAGCGCTTCACTTCATCCTGAATACGTTCCATGCCGTAAACACGTGACTTAATGAAGGCTTCATCGTGCCAGCCGTTTTCGAAGATGTGCCACAGCAGACCGTAAATAAACGGAATATCGGTACCGGGACGGATATGCACGTACTCGTCGGACTTGGCCGCAGTACGGGTGAAACGTGGGTCAACCACAATGATCTTGGCGCCGCGCTCTTTACCTGTGAGCACGTGCTGCATGGCAACAGGGTGCGCTTCGGTTGGGTTGGAGCCGATAAACAGCATGCACTTGGAGTTGCGCATGTCATTGAAGGAGTTGGTTTGCGCACCATAGCCCCAGGTGTTGGCCACACCGGCTACAGTGGTAGAGTGACAAATACGGGCAGAGTGGTCGACGTTGTTGGTGCCCCACATGGCTGCCAGTTTGCGGTACAGGTAAGCCTGTTCGTTGGAGAACTTGGCCGAGCCCATGAAGTACACGGAATCGGGGCCTGACTCTTCGCGGATTTTCAGCATTTTATCGCCGATTTCGTTGATGGCCTGATCCCAGCTCAGTTTCTTCCACTTACCGCCTTCAAGCTTCATCGGGTACTTGAGGCGCTTTTCACCGTGGCCGTGTTCACGCAGAGAGGCACCCTTGGCACAGTGGCCGCCCTGGTTGAACGGGTGGTCGAAGGCGGGCTCCTGACCGGTCCACACGCCGTTTTGTACTTCGGCATAGATACCGCAGCCAACGGAGCAGTGAGAACAAATAGTACGCTTCACCTCGGTGGGCGCATTGTGTGGCACGTCTTTGGCCTCGGCGCGGCGCATCATGCCGGTACCCAGCATGGAAGCAGCGGCAATACCACCGGTGGCAAAACCGGCAGATTTGAGGAACTGACGACGATTCATGCCGAGGCTGGGCTTTTCTGCCTTGGAAGCCTCGGTGGAGGTGCGGGTCAATCGCATCTTAATCTCCTTGGTTTGAGTTAATGCCCGGCTGCTCAGTTGCGCAGGGTGGCGTAGTAATTGCGGATATGTTCAGTCTCGCGGTACTTGTCGCTTTGCTGCTCGGGCGTGGCCTCAGCAGGCGCCGCTGCGACAGAGCCTGCCACAGTAGCTGCGGCAACCGCACCACCGCCAATGGCAAGCGCCTTAAGCAGTTCACGACGACTCATTTCGGAAGCTGGCTTCTTCATGTTGTCTCCTTGTTGTTATCGATTCCGGCCAAAGCCGGCTGTTTGGTTGGCGGCCGAAGCCGCCTGTTTACTGTTACCCCTCAGTGAACCTCAACGGCTTCCTGACTGGCTGGGGCAATATCGGCCGAGCCCGGGCAATTCACCGGAATGTCCAGACTCAGTTGTTCAAACTCATTGGCTTCCACGGCAAAGAATGCCTTGGCAAGCTGAGCCACAGTGCCGTAAAACGCGGCGCTGGGTGCCTTGGCCACGGCGTCGCAGAAGCGGTTAATCCAGCTGCCGATATGGCGCTGGTAGAAGGCCAGCTGGCGATAGCCCGGGGCCTCGAGGATGAGCGAGCCCATCACTTCACACAGGGCGGCTACATGATCTTCCGGCTCCCTGACGTTTTCTTCACGCTCAAAGCCCATCTGAGCCAGGTCCTGACGCAGCAGCGCCAGCGGCGTGTCCATCAGCGAACCTGTCATAAACCAGCTGCCATAAGGCAGGATTTCACCGCAGCCGACACCGAGGAACAGGTTAAAATACTCATCTTCCAGCTGCTCGGGGGTGAACTGGCCAGCGGCCAGCTTCAGTGCCGCCCAGGCGCGGGTCATATCGTTGTCTTCTTCCACGTCCACTTCCAGCGCCTGCAAAAAGGCCAGCAGCTCGGCAGAAGGCGCGCGGCGCAGCAAGGCCGCCAACAACTGGTAGATGTCGGCCCGGAACTGGTCGTTTTCTGATACTTGTCGAATGGCTTGGGTCATAGCGCGTCTCTTACCTCAGTTGCTTTTCCGGATCTTGAAGAATGTCTTCAAACATGTCTTTCACACGGCAGTCGCCACACATCTTGAGTCGCTCGATGTTGGCGGCAAATGCCGAGTGCATGCCGACCATATCCAGCATCCGGTGCACCATGGACTGGGTCGCAAAGGGCGCGCCGCAGCGCACACAATCAAACGGTTTTTCTTCCTTGAGCACCCTGGCAGCCTTGCGGCTATCAGGGTCGAAGTTCACCTGAGCGCTGAGGCTGATGACCTTCTCAGGGCAAGCCGCTTCACACAGGCCGCACTGCACACAGTCCTGCTCGGTAAACAGCAGCTTGGGCTCGTCACCGCCGTCGGTCAGTGCTGCTGTGGGGCAAATGGCCACGCAGGACATACACAAGGTGCAGTTGGCCTCTGCCACTTTCACCTGACCAAAGGGCACATTGCCCATGGGCACAACCGTGGTCACTCCACCAGCCTGAGCATTGAGATGATCGATGGCGGCGTACAGGGTTTCGCGTTTGGTGGTGGCACCAAAGGCCGCAGGCACGATCACCGGCCAGTCGAGGCTGATATCCAGCGCAGGGGTCAGGTCGGCCAACTCGGCCTCATCAATCAAACGCACCCTGGCAGGCTGCCCCATCTCGGTAAGAATGCGGCAGGCCAGCTCGATTTCGCCCTTGAGCATGGAAGTGAGGGTGGGCGCCGTGGCCTGAGTATTCAGCACCAGCACTTCGCGGGCACCCCAGGCGAGGGCTGCAAACCAATGGTCCATGGCGGCAACTGTGATTTCTTCCAGCGCCACCGGCAGCACTTCGCCGGGCAGTTCATCGTTAATCAGCGCCTGCCCCTGGTTCTGGTCGTGGAACAGGATGACCGGAGCTTCCTGTGCTTCTTCGCGGAAACGACTGACCAGCTTGCCGATGAAGCTGTGCAGTGCCTGAGGATTGGGCAGGTCGTAGCTGATAGCACCGGTCGGGCAGGCATTGGTACAACTGCCGGCACCGTGGCACAGGTAGGGGTCAATCTCGATTTTCTTTTCCACGCTCTGGATGGCATCCGCAGGACAGAAATTAAGACAACGGGTACAGCCGCTGAGGCCATTGCGATTGTGGGCGCACAGGTCGGCATTCACCTTCACATAGCGGGGCTTGTCGAACTGCCCCACCAGATCAGGGATTTGCGCCAGCGCATCTTCCAGTTTGGCACCATCCTGACCCACATGGAAATAACCGGGAGGCAGCATTTCGAGGTTGATGGCTGGCTCAATGGACAGGTCCAGCACCACATCGAAATGGGGGCGACGAATGGCCACAGTGGACAGCGCCGCCTGGGTGCCATTTTGCTCCACAGTCACCTGAAATTGACCGAGGAAACCTTTGATGGACACCAGTTTATTGTAGAAGCTTTCGACCTCAGGAGCGGCGTTCATCACCTGCTCCAGATGAGCTTCATCCTGGCTGGTAATATCGTCGGTGGCCAGAATGACCCGGCTCGCCATGGCAGACAGCCGTCCGGCAGCAAGCCTGGCGATGTCTTCAGCGCCGATGATAAGAACATGCCCTTCGGTGGAATAGCTCACCGTCGGGGGAATGAGGTTCCCGAGAATGCGGGTTTGTGCAAGAACCTGACGGCGTATTTCACTGTGCCCGGCTCTGTGTGTTGTTTGACTAATGCTCACGTTGCGTTCCTGAACAGTTCTTTGGCTGTTTCTGTAAGTGAGGGCCATCAATTTATTGTTTGTTTTGCGCTACTTGGCGCCGATGAGCCATCTTAAATACAGCAATTCACATACCAGTTTTACGGACATTAAACTCGGCTAAACTGACCCTAAGCGATAAGGTCTTGAGCTTGCTCTCCTTCTGATTGGCCATTTTGGGGCACCTCCTCGATGACCTCAGGCAAATTGTCCTCAGACGCGACTGCCACGGCCGTTACCTCAGTTTCCACCTCTTCGGTTGCCGACTCTACGACATGACGGAATACTTTCTTGGCCAGCTCCAACGAGGCATCGGCACTCAATTTGGGCTGGTTGGAATAGTCGAGGGCGTACTCAATCAGGCCATCGATATGGTTGTACTGGGGTTGCTTCCACAGTGCACGCAGTGCTGCTGTGCGGGTTAAAGGGTCGACATCGTTCGACATAAAGCGGGCAAAGCTGCCGCCCACTTCGATGCTATCGGGATCGGGCAACGACTCGGCAACTGGCTCAGGCTCAGCCTCTGCCGCCGCAGTCTCTTCAGCAGACGTTTCTCCAGCGGGTATCTCCTGTGCCAACGTCGCGGCAGCCTCATCGGCCTGCTCCCGGGCAATCAGCTCATTCTGCAGCTCGGTGGCTTCTTCTGCGGCAACCGCTTCCCGGCGGGCCTGCCAGCGCCCTAAAAATCCCTGGGTTGAGTCTGTCATCATGACCTCCGTGCATTCGCTTCGGCCAACTCCTTGCGGCGATTCACATGCTTGCGGCGATGAGCGCTGATTTCCACCTCACCATGGCGGGTGATAAAGGCCTCAATCCAACAGGCCACAGCTTCCGGCATGGCCATATTGAGTACCGGGGTATCACCTTCCAGGCATCC
>NZ_JBFKLW010000085.1:0-13503 GCF_041630135.1 Shewanella sp. | reverse complement strand
CTTATCCAGGATCCCCGTGATAAAGGCGATGGTGCCGCCGGATACACCGGGCACCACGTCGGCTGCGCCCATGGCGAGCCCTTTAAAGTAGGTCAGTAAGTTGTTCACCCAATTCCCCAAAAAATACCGGCACCTGGCCGACACTGTCCTTATTGTTGCCGCCGATTATATGTCGGCTTGGCAACGGCTGAAAATGAACTTTGTGTTAGACAGGCACGAAAGCCACCGGACTTCCCCTACAGGGCAGACATAAAGCCGGGCCCTCTTGCAGATGGTTAATGGCATGTTACACTGCTTTGAAATAAACAGGCCAGACCAGTTGAGACCATCAAGGGTCGAGGCACAATAACGAAGCGCAGGAAAAAGCAGATGACAGGCAAACCCAATAAGGTGATGGCACTCTACCAAAAACTGATCCCCTATCCCTTTGGCAGAATTATCTTTTCAAAAATGGTGGCCCGCATGGCGCCCTACTTTGGCACCATCAGGCCCCTTATCACCGAACTCAGGCCCAACTACTGCGAATGCTTTATCAAAAAACGCAATGCGGTACACAATCACATTCAGACTGTGCACGTAATCGCCATCTGCAATGGCCTGGAAATGGCCATGGGCGTGATGGCCGAAGCCTCCATTCCGCCGCACCTGCGCTGGATCCCCAAGGGCATGACGGTGGATTACACTGCCAAGGCAGGCAGTGATATTCGCTGCGTGGCCGAAGTAAAGCCGCAGGACTGGCAGGAAGGTGATTTGCTGGTGCCTGTAACGGCTTACGACATCAACGATGTGGTGGTGGTAAAAGGCCATATCAAGCTGTGGATTTCGAAAAAGCCGCCGAAGGCATAAACCTCTAAAAAATCATAAAGATACTGATTTTTCAGTATCTTTCATATCTACCTTGGCTAAACCAGCGCCTGACCTTCACTTTGCAGGCAGGCGCGTTTTTCATCTTCGCTGAGTGGCCGCCACTGCCCGGGGGCTAACTGCGGGTCCAGCACCAGGGCACCAATACGGCTTCGGTGCAAGGCAAGCACCGGGTTTTGGAAGCGGCCGAACATGCGCTTGATTTGATGGTACTTGCCTTCACGAAGCTCTACCCTCGCCTCACGCTCCCCCACAATGGCAAGCCTGGCTGGCAGGGTGATAATACCTTCCGTTTCAAAGTAAAAGCCGCGCGCAAACGCGGTTATATAATCCTCGGTCAGTGGGTTTGCCAGGGTCACCCAATACTCTTTGGCCACATGGGCACCGGGCTGCATCATGGATTCTGACCAGCGACTGTCGTTGGTGAGCAGCACCAGCCCCGAGGTGTTCAAATCCAGCCTGCCGACTATGTGCAGTCCTGCTCTAATCGCCTCAGGGATAAGGTCAAGCACGGTTTTGTGTTCTTCGTCTTTGGTAGCCGATACCACGCCCACGGGTTTATGGAGCATCAGGTAGCGCGGCGTCTCGGCGCGAAGGGCTGTATCATCCAAATAAATCTGGCTGAAGGGGCCGATTTGCTGTGCGGCTTCGGTTGCCCGCACACCATCCACGGTCACCCTGCCGGCTTTCAGCAGTTCGCGCACCGCTTTTTTGGGGATATTAAGGATTTTGGCCAGAAACACATCGAGCCTGCCCCGGGGGGAAATCATACGTCCGCGCCCTGTTCAGTCGCCATGGTGGTGATGCGATAGGCACAGCGACGCGCCCCTTCGATGATGTGTTCACTGCGCTCTACGGTCACCTCCTCACCCAGCAGGCGACGAAACAGCTCAAGCTCAGAGCGGCAAAAGTTCTGACAACTGCTGGCAGCCGCGCAAATGGGGCAGTGATTTTCATACAGCCACCAGACATCGCCTTCACGCGCCACAGTCGCCATATAGCCTTCTTCGGTGCGAATGGCCGCCAGTTGCTCAAGGCGCCCGCCAAGGGTGCTGACCCCTGCCATGCGTTCAAGGTAGGCCTGCTCGGAGGCGGCTTCGCGGTGGCTTATCAGGGCATCCATTCCGGCATCGCCAAAAATCACCTTTACCGAATCAATCAGCCTTAAGGTCAGCTCGCTGTGTCTGTCGCCGAAGTAGCTCTGGGCGGCATCTGTGAGTTTCCAGTAGCGCGCAGGGCGGCCACGGCCCTCACTGATGTCCTCATAGGCGAGATTGCCCTCAGCCTCCATGGCCTGCAGATGCTGGCGCACCCCCATAGAGGTCAGCCCCAGCGACTCAGCCAGACCAGCGGCAGTCATAGGCCCTTGCTGTTTCAGCAAATCGAGGATTTTCTCACAGGTTTTCATGGTTTCATCCAATACACAAATACGGCTGTTCTGGGCTCTATTATGGATAACAAAAGTATTAAGTAAACTTTTTTGTTTATTTTTAGCTTTACACAATTAAGTAAAGCATTTACCTTACAAATTAATTTAGAAACAAAAAACTTTACTAATAAGGAAAGCCACCATGAAACTCAGCATCATCAACGGCAGTCAGCGCCGGGGTTCACAAAGCGGCAGGGTAGCCGAATTCATCAAGGCGCAAAGCCACAGCTTCAGCGACGTAGAGGTGATAGAGCTGGCTGAATACGCCCTGCCTTTCTGGGATGGCGACAGCCGAGAGAGCAAGGGCGAAGACTGGGCTATCATCGAGGCCAAACTCAGTGCCAGTGATGCCTATGCACTCATTACCCCCGAGTGGAGCGGTATGGCCACTCCCATGTTGAAACAGCTGCTGATGAATGCCAGTGTCCCCGTGACTGGCCACAAACCGGCACTGCTGGTATCAGTATCGTCCGGCGGCAACGGCGTATACCCGCTCTCAGAGCTGATGATTAGCGGCAATAAAAACAACAAGATGGTGTTTATTCCAGCCAATGTAATTGTGCGAAACGTTGAAGATATGCTGCACCCGGTTGAAGGTAGCGCCCTGAGCAGCCGCGACAGCGCCATCCGTGCCCGCCTCATCGAATCCGTCTCCCTTCTTGGTCGCTACGCCGAGCTGCTGTTACCCATGCGCAGCTACCAGGATCCCTACGGCTTCGGCATGTAACAGCAAGCCGGCAAATAATCATCAGCGGGCAGGAGACTTCCATGAGACTGAATCAAATCACCCTGAGTGTGACCGACATGGAGGCTGCGGTGGACTTCTATCTGGAGCTAGGCGCCATTCAAATCGTCGATACGCCCCACTATGCCCGCTTTATTTTGCCTGAAGGAGACAGCAGCTTTTCGCTGCATCTGTGCACCCAGAAGCCCGGCACCGGTCATTGCCTGTATTTTGAAACCGATCGCCTCGACGACTGGGTTACTGAGCTTAAAGCCCGCGGTATCGCCTTTGACAGCGAGCCGGAGGATCAGCGCTGGCTGTGGCGTGAGGCCAACCTCAAAGACCCCAGCGGCAACCAGATAAAGCTCTATCACGGCGGCAAAAACCGTTTAGATCCGCCATGGCGGGTGGAAAAACGTAAACACTGACTGAATATTGATAACGGGTAACACAGGGAGCGCATCATGGTACATCTGGAACACATCAATCTGGTGGTGCATGACATCGACAAGAGCCTAAGCTTCTATAAAGCCGCTTTTCCACATTGGCGGGTGCGCGGAGGCGGCGAAGGCAGCTGGTACGGCAAGCCGCGCCAATGGCTGCACTTTGGCGATGATTATCAATATATTGCTTTGAATAATGACGGTGAGGGCGAAGCGCGTGATCTGACCGGCCACCAGCCTGGGCTGGCGCATTTCGCCTTTGTGGTGGCGTCACTGGATGCGCTGATTGCGCGGCTGGGTACTGCAGGCTTTGCCGTTGCCAAAGACGGCGCACCTGACTCGGGTCGACGCAATGTTTACTTTACCGACCCGGACGGTATGGAAGTGGAGTTTGTGGAATACCTCAGCGATGAGCCTCAAGTTCGTAACCAGTACCCCCGCTAACCTCGGAATCCGAAGTGCTTGGTTCCCCTTCAAGGAACAGCCCCACGGTGGTATCGGCGTTGGCATTAACATCATGCAGGCTTTCGTGGGCAAACACATTGAAGCGAAAACGAGTCTCTTGTGTGAGAGGCTCAATGCGATAGAGCTTTCCCGGGTGAGTCATGGCTCTGTCGCTGGCACCCAGGCGAATTTCGATGGTGGGTTCACCGTCATGCTCCCGATAGCCAAACCACAGCAGCTCTCCTTCCATCACTTCGATTTGGCTGAAAAAACCTTTACGGGTTTTATGTTGACCAAGTAGCAAATCGGGCACGTCGTTACCGCCGAAGATCCGGGTAGAACCTACTAAAATATAATGTTTTGGTACCAATGCCATAACGCCCGTCTCCGGATTACCTGAATGAGGGATTTGCTGTTGCACCCATCAACTGCAAGTCACCGCTCAAAGCATACTTAACTTAATATTAAGCGTACAATGGGATTATTCCCTCTCGCAGCCAAACTCAAGATATCCCAATGCCAACAAGTTTACACCACCAACACAGATTTATCCTGAATCGTGCCCATTATGAAGAGTGCTTTGATGAGTCGGTAACTCCAGTGTCAGGGTGGAAGCCCTATATCAAAACCCTTGGCTTTGCCCTGATGACCTTTGCACTGCTGGCCAGTCCTCTGCCTGCCTATCTGGGCTGGTTTTTTATGGGGTTAACCCTGGTGGAATTTTTAAGTGTGCGCTACCAACGAACCTGGTGGCTGTGGCGACAACTGATGAGCCGCGCCGCCAATACTGAAATCACACTGACACTGACAGAAGCCACTTTGACCACTGAGTCATCAGGCCAGCCCCATGAGCTGCGCTGGGATGCGCTGGACCGCATCAGCCGCACGCCAAAAGGCTATCTGCTGCATCAGGGCAAAGGACGGCAGTACTTATCCCGCAGCGCACTGTCTGATGAAGCTGCCATCTTTCTTGAGCAGCGCTTCGGCCTGACCAACATCCCTTCAGCCGAAGTCGCGGCAACTGGCCATTAAAAAGGCGTCAACGTATTCACCACCGCGGAAGGCGTAGCCGATGGCCTCGCCTTCAATCACAAAGCCATGGCGCTTATACAGCTTGATGGCGGCGTGATTGTCGGTATACACCTCAAGCTCAATCCGCTTTACTGCCAACCAGTTATGAGCCAGCTCCAACATGGCAGCAAGCAGCGCTGAGCCCACACCAATTCCCTGGTATTCCTCGCTGACAGCCATGCCCATATTGGCTACATGTTTGCGTCTGGGATTAGTGAATACTTCCATACCCGCCTGCCCTACTACTTCACCGTCGATGTCAGCCACCAGGCTGTAGCAATTGTCAGGCAAATCCCCCAGCCGCTTTTGCCAGCGTTCGAGGGATGGAAAAGGATGTTGCAGCGTATTGGCAAAGCAGCTTGGCTGACTGTAAATAGTACAAATGGCATGAATGTCCTGAGTGCCACTGTGGCGCACGCTGATGCGGCCATCGCTGGACTGAAAAATAGGCGAGCCACGCTCATGCATATCAAACAATTCCCTTTAAAATAAATACATTACTATGCCAGTCTCAGCATATTCTTCGCAAGCCAGCGCCCCCGCCAACCAAGGAAAAAAAAACTCACCGACATTATGAAAAAGTTGCGATTCCAAATGAATCAACTTGCTGTCACAATACCGCCGCCTGCGGGGAATTGTAAGGCTGCCGAGCGGCACCTTGGACCCACAGGGCCGTTATTCCAAAGGAACCCAACATGCGCACCCCCTCAGCAATCCTCTCCCAAGCAGCACTGGCTATGGCGCTTGTGGTCAGCTTTGCCGTATCCGCCGAAGAAGAACCCACCCTGGACCTGCCACCAGCACCCAGTGAAGATGTAAAACAAATCAAAGAAGTCTGTCTGGATCTTATCCTCGAGCAGGAAGTGCCACGGGAAGAGCGTGACGAGTTTCTGCTGACCTGTGTCAACGACCAGCTTTTTGACATGGGCTATCTGGCGGTAAACGCTGCAGATTTAAAGTAAGTCGCCGACATCTCGCATAGAAAACGGCCCCGAAGGGCCGTTTTTGTTTTGTTGCCGACAAAGGTAATTCAGCGTCAGGACTTTGGCTTTATGCCAAATTCGCGCTGCGCCTCCATACCAAGCGCCACCATGGGGCAGCTCTGCTTTTGTCCGGCGCTGAAGTCCGCCTTGTTTTTCCAGCCAAACCATTGGCAACCAATCAGGCTCTGAGCCACAGCACCGCCCAGTGTGGTACCGGGACCAAGAATGGCCACCCTGTCCGGGGCAAATTCTTTCACTGCCACCTGCACTGCCTCAGTGAAGTCATAGGGCTCTGTGACCTGATGACCAAGGGTGTAATCCCAGAGTTTTTCGCTGTCGGTGCTGTATGGGGTCCAGATGGCGCCGCGACCATCCACCATGGGGATCTTGGGCGCCTTGAACAGGCTCTTGGGCAGCAGGGATTTACCTTTGGCCGATACCTCTGCCAGCAGTGGCGAGTGAAAGGCTCCATGGTTGTAGAGCCGCATAGGATAACGTTCGTCGATTTTTGGCAGCCGTTCCTCGGCAAGTTTGAGGCCGGCCTCATTACCCGCCAACACCCTGAAGCCACCAAGGTATATAGAGGTATACAGGGCGCAGCCCTCGGTGGCCCCGGCTTCTGCCAGCAAATCATCAAGCCTTTGACGCGCAGACACGTCAGGCAGCCACTGTTCATCCATCTCAGGGTAAATGATCTGACCACCAATCAGGCCATCCTGCATCATGGAGCCCATGGTGTTAATCACCCCAATCGCGGCGTCTTCACCAAGAGCACCTGCGCAGGCCAGGGCAATATACCAACCCATGGAATTCCCCGTAACCGCCACTATCTCATAACGGTCTCGGTCGATATCCATAAAGTCGGCCATGGCACAGGCGTAGATCAGCGCCGAGGCGTTTTCTCCCGGTGTGTGCAGCTTGAAGGAATACTTATCCATGGCATCAAGCTCAGCAATGGACTTTTGCCCTTCGTGACGGCGAAACGCATCGATACCGGCAATAAAATCCTGCTTATCGCCGTGCAGGCGTTTCAGGTATCCCAGCTCTTCTTTGTTGTAACAGCCACGGCCGGGGGCGATAACCAGCAGCCGTTGTTTGGGTTGTGCGGTCATGCTGAAGCCTCCAGATCCACAACGTTGCCGGCGTCACCCACCAGCGCTTTTGCTGCTGCCACTATGCTGTCTTTTCCGGGCAACGGCAGCGTTGCCGCATCAGCAAGGGGGATAAAGCAGTCTTCGGCATTGAGTCTTGCCACTTTGGGGCAATCTTCTCCCAGACGTTCATGCAGCGCCGTGACTATGGCTTCGGATACAGAGCCCGAGCGACGGCACTCATCGACCACCAGAATATGGCGACACCCAGCGGCAATTTCACTGATGGCAGCCTCATTGAGGGGAGCCAGATAGCGCAGATCAATCACTGTGCAGCGGATCCCTGCCTCAGCCAGCTGTTTCTCGGCCTGACGGCTTAAGTAATAGCCGTTTCCGTAGCTGATGATGCACAAGTCCTTACCATCCCCGAAGCGACCGACCTCACCAAAAGGCAAAGGCGTGGCATGGCGTTCTGGCACATAGTCAGCGGCCCACAGGCTATCGCCCGCCTCATGCAGATCCCGGGTCATGTACAGGGCAATGGGTTCAAGGAATATCACCAGTCGCTGCTCTTCACGGGCAAGGCGCACGCATTCGCGCAGCATACCCACGGCATCGGCACCGTTGGACGGGCAGGCCAGGATAAGCCCCGGAATATCCCGAAACACGGTAAAAGAGTTATCGTTATGGAAATGACCGCCAAAACCTTTTTGGTAAGCCAGGCCGGCAATACGGATAACCATGGGGTTGGTGTACTGGCCATTGGAGAAAAACGGCAGAGTGGCAGCTTCACCGCGAATTTGGTCTTCGGCATTGTGCACATAGGCCAGAAACTGTATTTCCGGGATTGGCAGCAGCCCGTTATGCGCCATGCCGGTGGCCAGGCCCAAAATCGAGGTCTCATCCAGCAGGGTATTAATCACCCGACTTGGGCCGAATCGCTCAACCAGCCTGGATGTCACGTGGTACACCCCGCCCTTCTTGCCTACATCTTCGCCGCAAACCACAACATTGCTGTTGCTTGCCATCAGCTCGGTGAGCGCCAGGTTAATCAATTTGCCCATATGTACCGGTTTGCCGATAGACTGCTTATCGGCCGCAAAGAGACTTGCGAAGGCTTCTTCATCCAGTGTTTTTACCGCGCGCGGATTGGCGAGTTTAGGCGGCACCACGCTCGCCATGGCATCCCTGGCGGTAGTAAGCTTCGGCCGGGTGGCGGCCACCCGGGCAATGGCAGCGATACGCTGCTTTAGCTCATTGTACATAGCCAGAATTTGCCCGGTGTCCATCACTCCGGCTTCAATCAGCATAGCGGCGCTGCGCAGTAAGGGGTCCAGAGTCTCATTTTCGAGAATTTTACCCTTTGGCAGATACGCAATTTCGGCATCACTGCCTGCATGGCCCATCAGACGTACTGTGCGCACATGCAAAAATACCGGCTGTCGATGACTGCGACACCAGTGAGCCGCCTCTTTGGCCACCTTGTAGGTATCCAGCAAATCAAGACCGTCACAACAAAAGTATTTAAGCCCCGGGCGCTGACTGAAGTTGGCACCAATCCAACCTTTGGGTGTTGGTGTGGAAATGCCGATACCGTTGTCTTCACAGACAAACATCAGTGGCATGGGGATATTCTGAAATGCGGCCCAACAGGCGGCATTGATAGCCGTCTGGGCGCTGGCATGATTCGCCGAGGCATCGCCAAAGTTACACATCACTATGGCGTCATGGGGTAAACAACCCTCCACGCCCAGACGCTCGGTGAGCGGAATGCTCAAGGCCACACCCACCGCTTTGGGTAAGTGAGACGCGATGGTGGATGTCTGGGGAGGAATATTGAGTTTCTTGCTGCCAAGCACCTTGTGGCGGCCGCCTGAAATAGGGTCCTCACAGGAGGCCGCAAAAGACAGCATCATGTCCCACAGCACTGTCTCACCGGCTTCGTGGCGAGCGCGCTCCACCATAAAAGCTCCGCTGCGGTAATGCAGCAGTGCCATATCCGTGGTATTGAGCACCGCGGCTATGGCCGCATTACCCTCATGACCCGACGAGCCAATAGTATAAAAACCTTCGTTGCGCGCCCGCATACGGCGCGACTCAAGGTCAAGCAAGCGACTCTTCAGCTGGGATTCAAAAATCCCAGCAAATTCGGCATCGCTGAGTCCAAGGCGGCGATGATCCCAGCCTTGGGTATTATCAACAAAGGCGCTGACCGATCCTGTTTCCAGCGCCTCAATAAACTGCCGCTCAACGGCAATAGCCCTGTCTTCCATGGTTATCCCTCACTGGGTGAACGATACAAAACGGGGGCACCACCAGTGCCCCCGTTTTCCCATCAGCAAAATGCCTGCAGATCAGTCTGGGCACGACCCAGGATCAGGGCATGAATGTCGTGAGTACCTTCGTAGGTATTTACCGCTTCGAGGTTCATCACATGACGGATAACATGGAACTCGTCGCTGATACCGTTACCACCGTGCATATCACGGGCAATTCGGGCAATGTCCAGCGCCTTGCCACAGGAGTTACGCTTGATAAGCGAAATAGCTTCTACCGGCAGGGCATCGGCATCCATCAGACGGCCAGCCTGCAGACAGGCAAATAAGCCTGTGGTGATTTCGGTTTGCATATCAGCAAGCTTCTTTTGATACAGCTGATTGGCCGCCAGTGGACGGTTAAACTGAATACGATCCAGACCATACTGACGGGCAGCATGCCAGCAGTATTCGGCTGCGCCCAGTGCCCCCCATGCAATACCGTAACGCGCTTTGTTAAGACAACCGAATGGCCCCTTAAGACCCTCCACATTTGGCAGCAGGGCATCTTCACCCACTTCCACGTTATCCATCACAATCTCGCCGGTAATAGAGGCCCGCAGTGAAAACTTGCCTTCAATCTTGGGAGCAGACAGGCCTTTCATGCCCTTTTCGAGCACAAAGCCGCGGATAACCCCATCCAGCTTGGCCCACACCACAAATACATCGGCAATAGGTGAGTTGGTTATCCACATTTTGGCCCCGTTAATGCGGTAGCCGCCATCAATGCGCTCGGCGCGGGTCTTCATGCCGGCAGGATCCGAGCCAACATCCGGTTCAGTCAGACCAAAGCAGCCTACCCACTCGCCGGTAGCGAGTTTAGGCAGATACTTCTGACGCTGCGCTTCGGTGCCATAGGTGTAAATGGGGTGCATTACCAGAGATGACTGCACACTCATGGCCGAACGATAACCACTGTCGACCCGCTCAATTTCGCGGGCAACCAAACCGTAACTGACATAATTGGCATTGGCGCAACCATAGGCCTCAGGCAAAGTGGCACCAAGCAGCCCCAATTCACCCAGTTCATTCATGATTTCACGATCAAAATGCTCTTCACGGTTAGCCATTAACACCCGCGCCATCAATTTATCCTGAGCATACTCATGCACCATGTCGCGGATCATCCGCTCTTCTTCAGTCAGCAATGAGTTAAAGTTCAGCGGGTCTTGCCAGTCAAATTGTACGCGGGCCATAGGTCATCCTTTATTGAGTCTTGTTGTTTATTGCTAGCAGGCAGTAGTCACGGCGATTACATCAAGCCACACCCCCACTTGAGATTTGCATTAGCATATGCATAATCAATCATTAGGAAAAATATTCTTTTTCTCTTACTTCCATAGTTTTTTTCTATATCTTACGCGTAGGGAAAGATGAACCTTAAGGCACTGAATTATTTCGTTGTTGTTTTGGAAAAAGGCAGTATCAGCGCCGCAGCCAAACATTGTTACATCGCCCAACCGTCAATTTCAGCAGCCATTGCAGCGCTGGAATCCGAACTCGAAGTGCAACTGTTTGCCCGCCATGGAAAGGGCGTTTCCGCCACGGACGCCGGGATGCGCCTCTACCCGCTTGCCAAACGACTGCTGAATGAATCCAAGGCTATACAGTCGCTGTTTTCCAAGCCTGAAACCCAGGTGCCATTCCGGCTGGGACTGATAAGATCGCTCGGGGTACAGCGCATGAGTATGCTGCTTAAAGACTTTACCGCAGCCTGTCCGGACATGGACTTAACCCTGGTTGAACCCAGTGAGGAATGCGACGGACGCATCATCACCACCGCCGACCTAACCCCAAATGAAAGCTTTCAGGCGATGTGGCATGACACCTACTTGCTGGCCATTCCACCGGCTTTGAGCCTGGCACTGAAAAACAGCATCCGGCTCGAAGATTTACAGGGACAACCCTTTATTCACAGAGCGCCCTGTGAAGCGCTGACAAGTCTGCAACAATTACTGGATATGGAAGGGATAAAGATGCAGGTTCGCGCCCGCATTCAAACCATAGAATACGCGGTGGGTTTGGTAACAGCAGGATTGGGAATTGCATTGGTGCCAGCAATTCCGGCGCTTCTGGATCAAACAGATATCGTATTCAGACCGCTTGCGGATATTGAACTTAAGCGCACCGTCGGCCTGGCCTTACCTCAGGGGCGGGCGCAAACGCCACAGCAACACCAGCTTTCCCAGCTATGCAAACTGTGCAATTAACCTGACACTCACCACGAGGAAACACAGGTATCAAATTGCAACAGCCCGGTTTAAACCTGTGGTGCATCAGACATTAAGTGATACCCTGTTGCTATAAATGTTAATGGGGTATCCGTGTTTAATATTAAGATGAAATCATTGCTGCGCGTGTTTTTGCTTTATGTCTTTAGTCTGTCACCTCTGGTACAGGCGACGACAGTGGCGTGTGACGATACGACAGATTGCATCGAACAAGGCAGCTGGGATCTGGGTATTGCCTTTGGTTATGGCCAAAAAACCAATCCGCTGAAAGATTACGACGATATTCCCATCTATATACTGCCCACCGTCGCCTATTATGGCGATAAATGGTTCTTCGATAACGGTGCTATTGGCTATACCCTGACAGAACAAGAGCGGTTTACCCTGAATCTGATCACCGGATTTTCCAGTGACAGAGCCTTTTTCTACCGCTGGGATCCATCGAATATTTTTCTCGCCGGCAGCGCCCGCAGTTTCGAAAATGCGCCGCTTGCCGGAGCACCGGTGTCCTTTGCAAATGAAGACATTGGTGAGCTGGAATCGAGGGAGTTTACTTACCTGGGTGGTCTGGAAGCCTATCTCTACAATCGCTTCGGCACCTGGCGCCTGGCATTAATGCAGGATCTTTTTAACGTACACAACGGCATGGAGGGGCAGGTTAAATGGAACTACCACTTGGCTCACAAAGCATTAAGCATTGATTTTGCTTTATTCTTTGATTGGAAAAGCCAAGAGGTTGTGGATTATTACTATGGTGTACGGCCATCGGAAAGTGCATACTGGCACCACATGTATCATGCTGAAGATGGTTGGAACAAAGGGGCTGAAATCACCGCCCGCTACCACCTTACGCCACAATGGGAACTCCTGATGACAGCCCGCTACACCCGACTTGCTGATACCATCACTGAAAGTCCGCTGCTGGATGAAAAAGACAGCTATGCCTACCTGATAGGTGCTGCCTACAGGTTCTAGCACGATTGAGAATCCTTGGCCGCTTCCTGTTTTTATTGCCACTGCTAAGCCATGCAAGCTTTGCAGCGGATAACGACGCCAAAGGAAAACGCGGAACTTTGGATCTGACACCCAGTTTATGCCTGTTCAGCCCCGAATCGGGCACCTGTGAAATTCAGGTGACCCTGAGCTGGTATTCAGAACAACCCGTGTGTATTGAAGTGGATCTACCGACATTGCAACGCTGGTGCATGGAGGATCCCGCTCAGGATAGCCTGACCCTGGACATCAGCACCGACAAGGACGTGCGCTTTGTAATGAGAGACCAACAAAGTAACCATCCGCTTGCCGATGCGGTACTCAGAGTAAAGCCCCTGAGCGAGCCGCAAACCCGTCGGCGTTTTCGTAACCCATGGAGTATTTTTTGATGACGACACAAGCACCGCACCGTGTATTACTGGTTGAAGATGATGTGCGCCTCGCCAATCTTATCGTGGATTACCTCAAGGCCAACGGTATGCATGTCGAGCTGGAACGCCGGGGTGATACCGTACTGACGCGCCTGCTTAACTACAAACCCGACATCATTTTGCTGGACATTATGCTGCCCGGTATGGACGGCCTGACCCTGATTGAAAAGCTGCCTGACTATTTTGCTGGCCCCATCCTGCTGATGAGCGCCCTGGGCTCCAATGAAGACCAAATCAAGGGGCTGGAACTGGGTGCCGACGATTACGTGGTAAAACCGGTTGACCCGGCGCTGCTGGTTGCGCGTATCAATAATCTGCTTCGCCGCCACAGCGCGCCGCCCAAACAGGAAACCCACTGCCTCACCTTCGGTAAGCTGAGTATCGACCCACATACCCAGACCATTCGACTCGGCGAAAAAGAAGTGGATTTGACCAGCCACGAGTTTGAACTCCTGTGGCTGCTTGCTTCTCAGGCCGGTCAGGT
>NZ_JBFKLW010000084.1:0-13629 GCF_041630135.1 Shewanella sp. | reverse complement strand
CCAGATGGGTCGTTAGCTCAGTCGGTAGAGCAGTTGGCTTTTAACCAATTGGTCGAAGGTTCGAATCCTTCACGACCCACCACTTAACTAAGTGAATCATATCGCGATATCGCTCCAGATGGGTCGTTAGCTCAGTCGGTAGAGCAGTTGGCTTTTAACCAATTGGTCGAAGGTTCGAATCCTTCACGACCCACCACCTTCCTGCTTCAGCTCTCCCTTTTCTACTTTTGTCTCATAGACCTATTGCTAATATTTAACTGTTAACAATTTGTTCATAGTGCCTCTGATTAATAATAACAATCAGGGAGCAACGAGCATGAAACAAGCACCAGTCTCAATTGCACTGGCAACCGCCCTTATGGCGATGGCTGGCAGTGCTGCAGCTGAAGTAGGTAAAACCGATTTCACCTTTGGGGGATACATTAAAGCCGATGTAATGTTCAGTGATTACAGCAACGGCGCCCCGGATTCCGGCAATCTTTCCCGTCAGTTTTATGTCCCCGGCACCATTTATGGTACCGCCGGTAATGGTAAGCAAGTTGTTGATTTCCAAGCCCGCGAAACCCGATTTAACTTTAAAACAGTTACCGATCTCGATGGCCATAAACTGTCTGGCTTTATCGAACTCGACTTTATGACCCACACCGACGGCAACGAGCGTGTATCCAACAGTTACTCGCCCCGTATTCGCCATGCTTTTGTCAGCTACGACAACTGGACCGTGGGTCAAACCTGGACCACCTTCCAAAACCCAGGCGCCTTGCCTGAAAACCTGGACTTCGTGGGCGCCGCTGACGGTACCCCCTTCGTGCGCCAGGCTCAGGTGCGTTACACCAACGGCGGCTTCCAGTTTGCACTGGAAAACCCGGAAACCACCCTCAGCGCCAACGCGACCGGCACCCGCATCACCAGCGGCAGCGGCATGATGCCCGATGTGGTGGCCCGCTATAACTTCAAGACCGAAGGCGGTGCCTCGTTCTCGGTGGCCGCTATCGGTCGTCAGCTGAATATCGAGCAGGGCAGCTATGATGATTCTGCCATGGGTTACGGCGCAAGCTTCGCCGGTGTGATCCCGGTCGGCAAGGATGATCTTAAATTCACCGCCACCTGGGGTGAGGGCCTTGGCCGTTACTTTGCGCTGAACTACGCCAATGCCGGC
The DNA here is from genome assembly GCF_041630135.1 of Shewanella sp. Lineage (GTDB taxonomy): Bacteria > Pseudomonadota > Gammaproteobacteria > Enterobacterales > Shewanellaceae > Shewanella. The sequence goes on along the minus strand of NZ_JBFKLW010000084.1, from coordinate 12,470 downwards.
GCACTGGATGCCAATGGCAAGATTGAAACCATCGGCTCATATGGCGGCTTTATTTCTTACCGTCACTGGTGGAATGAGCAGTGGCGCTCAAGCTTCACCCTCTCTGGCATGAAAGCGGACAACCATGTGGATTTGACCGGTGAGAACGTCAACAAGGACGCCATGTCGGCCTATGTTAACCTGCTGTACTCGCCAAGTAAGCCACTGACCTTTGGCGTGGAATACATGTATGCCACCAACAGCAAGGAAAACGGTGTGGATGGCGACTTGAACCGGGTGATTTTCTCGGCCAAATACGTACTCTGATAGCCATATCCGCTACATGAAAAAGCGAACCCTCGGGTTCGCTTATTTTTTGTGGGCTATCGCGTTCAGATTATGCAGCTGAGAGATCTGAAAAGGTGTAGTCCAAAGCAAATCCGCTATCAGTCTCAGGCAAGAGTATTTTTCCACCGAGTTGATTACTGATTAAGTTAAAAACAATACTCATTCCAAGCCCAACCCCGCCTTTATTCCTTGCAGTGGTGAAAAACGGCTCAAAAATGTGTTTTCTGACGTTTTTGCTTAATCCTGCACCATTATCACTGTAATAAATACAATATTGCCCGTTGAGCAATTTCTCTCCCCGGATTTTTATTTGGTTATCACCACCGGGTTTAAACCCATGCATCACACTGTTGCTGAGTAAATTGGTCAGTGTTTGAGAATGCACTCCGGGAATAGTGGTAAGTTCCCAGTCCGGGGGAATATCCAATGTTACCTTTGCCTGGACCGGTTTAAGCATAGGTTGAAGTGCAAGCAGTACTTGCTGATAATATTGAGCGACATTAATCCTTTCTTTTTCACTGCTGTGTTGATCTGCCGCTGTGCGTTTAAAACTCTCAACCAATTCTATGGCTCTGCGCAAATTTACATCCAACAACTCCAGTGCATGCTCGGTGACATCAAGGTATTCTTCCAACTCTTCGGTAGTCAGCTCCCCAGTTTTATAACTTTTATGCAGGGATTGGCGGCTTTCTTTCAACACACTCTGGCTGGTTATTGCAACCCCCAGCGGGGTGTTGACTTCGTGTGCCAAACCGGCAACCAGATTCCCCATTGCAGCCATCTTCTCTGACTCGACAAGTCTGTTTTGTGTCTCTTTCAGTTCATGGATGACGTTATCCAGATGCGATGTTCGTTCGGTTACTTTTACTTCTAGTGAGTGATTTACCTGCTCCAACATCTTTTCATGAGCAAGCCTATCCAGCTCAGCCTCAATTCGGCCAGAAAAAAGTGCAAACAGTTCAAGCACTTCCTTTTCGTTGATAATGGGTTTTTTATATAGAGCGACAATGATCCCCATGACACTACCTTTGAGATCATGAAGCGGGGTACCTAAATAACCTTCAATCCCCATGTCTATCAACAGCTGATCATCTGGGAAGGCGTGTGTCACATTAGCCTTATAACAGCAAACTGAGTCGTCAGCTGCGTTGGCACAGGGGGTATTGGCGAGGGAGTACGACATATTTTCGACAATCTTGCCGCCAGCCACCAGGGCAATGGTATTGGAACGGTGATTTTCTTTGTCCAACGTCGCGACGAACGTGTAATCAGCATTAATGGCCTCATGCAGCGCCAGCGTAATACTGTTGAAAAACGCATCCCCTCTGGTATTGGATACTTTTTCAATAATGCTTGCGAGCAGCTGTTCCATGGCTGAACCCTGATTGATGAAATTAGTTACAGCTTAGCGCTGAAATTTGAGCTATGCCAAAAAAAAGCCCACTGTCGAGTGGGCTTTAAAAGTGAGGCGAATTCAACCGAGTAGATTGTTTTCCCTTACATAGGCTTCAAAATCCGTACATCCCCCTACATGGGTTTTGTCCACAAAGATTTGCGGTACGGTTTCGACTGGCTTGCCAACGGTTTTGGACAGGTCTTCTTTACTTATCCCTTCGGCATGGATGTCCACGTAACGGAAACTGAAGTCTTCTCGTTTTTCCGCAAGCTGCTGACACAGTTGCTCGGCGCGAACACAGTAAGGACAGCCGGGACGGCCAAAAATTACAACGTACATGTAGGCTCCTTTGGAGTTTTGCTTGGGGCTGTTATAACACAGGCCACCGGGATTTGATATTGGGGCAGGCAACATCAGAGTGCGAAACGTGCGCCCGTCTGGTATTTGCCCCGATAATCAAAGAATTTATCTACGAGCTGCCAGCCAAACCTGTTTTTTTTCAACAGCAGCATGTCTGGGGCACGGAACTTGTCCTTGTCGGCCACGATGGCGGCGGCATCCCTGTATTTGGGCAGCTTTAGCCCGGGAGCCCTTTGGTGCCTGAGCAGGAAGGCGGCAAACAGTGCCTTGCGCTGGCCATCGGTCGCCAGTTTAAAGCGCTCGTTGAAGCTGTTGCCGTCCATGTCCTGATAGATAATCGTCAACCCGTCATCGTTTGCTTCAAGCAGCATATCCGCCACTTTGAACAAATGATGATGCCTGTGAGCCAGCACTGCTTTTAAGTGCTTATCAGGGTCAACCAGGGTGGAGTCGCAGCCGCGGCATACCCGGGCTGCAATGTCGTTCTCCTCGCCGCAATCGGGGCAAATGCGGGCGCGATAGCGAAATTCGCACTGATTGCCATCGTCCAATAAGCCCTGACAGCGGCGCCCGTAATGCTCGACAATGTCGCCGTCTGCGTCTGTCTTACCCCAAAACAGGTTGGCAAAGCCGCAGGCCGGGCAGGGCACCTGCACCGGCACACTTTTGCTGTCGGGTCTGGGCTTACCCACTTCGGGGTGGAACAGGCTGAAGCCATTGGCAGCGTAGTCGAGGATAAGGCACTCGCTCTTGCCGGGAAACAGCCTAAGGCCCCGGCCTACCATCTGCTGAAACAGACTCACCGAGGCGGTGGGGCGCAAAATGGCAATCAGATCCACATGTGGCGCATCGAAACCTGTGGTGAGTACAGACACATTAACGAGAAACTGCAGCCGCTCGGCCTTAAAGTCATCAATAATGCGGTCACGTTCATCGGCCGGGGTGTCGGCGGTAATCAGCGCTGCGGTGAGGGGCGGCTCGGCGCCATTTTTCTCAAGCAGTTTCAACACTTCCCTGGCGTGGCGCACCGTGGCGGCAAAGATAATGACGCCCCGTTTAGCCGGTGCCAGGCCCTTTAACTGCTCAACAATAGCTGTGGTGGCACGGCCGCTCTGGTTCAGTACTGTGTTGACCTCTGCCTCTGAATAGTCGGCGTCTTCTTTGGGGATAAGGCTGTCAAAGTTGTACTGGGCCGCCAGGCCATCAACCAGTCTTGGCGGCGTTAAAAAACCTTTCTTGATCAATACCCGCATCGGCAAATCATAAATACAGACATCAAATAGGGCTTTGTCCGGATTGCCGATGTGACCGCGGATGTGGCGTTTGTAGATGTAGCCTTCGCCAAGACGGTAAGGGGTGGCAGTGAGGCCAAGCAGCAACAGCTTGGGGTTATTGGCCTTAAGGGCGGTAAACAGGCTGTGGTACTGGCTGTTGCTGTCGAGGCTCACCCGGTGACACTCATCGACTATCACCAGGGAAAATGGCTCGCTGAAGGCTTCTGGGGTTCTGGCTGCCGATTGGATCCCGGCGATAACTGTCTTGCCGCTGCTGTCTTTCTCGCCAAGTCCGGCGGAATAAATGCTGCCTTCGCCTGCCAGCAATGCCACTTTCTCGGCATTTTGTGCCACTAGCTCCTTCACGTGGGTCAGCACCAGTACCCGGCCATTTGCTATGCGGGCAAGCTCGGCAATCACCAGGCTTTTGCCTGCGCCTGTGGGCAGCACCAATACCGCCGAATCGCGGCTTTGTCGGAAGTGGTTAAGCGCGGCATCAATGGCATCTTGCTGATAATCGCGAAGTTGTATTGTGGTGTGGGGCGGAGTCGTCATGGGAATTGCGCTAACACAAGGTAGGGCGAGTGTAGCAGTTATCGAAGCTTTGCTGAAATTCGCCACAAAGCAATGGATAAAAAAAGGCCCCTGAGTCAGGGGCCAAACTTGAGGAGAAGATTAAGGGTGGGTTAATCGACTTGGTTATTCGGTGCGATTCAAGCGGCTTTCGATAAGGGTGTCGATAACCGAAGGATCTGCAAGGGTGGATGAGTCGCCCAGGTTGGTGATTTCGTTGGCCGCAATCTTACGCAGGAAACGGCGCATGATTTTGCCCGAACGGGTCTTTGGCAGACCTGAGGCCCACTGAATAAGATCCGGTGTTGCCAGTGCGCCGATTTCCTTACGCACCCACTGACGCAGTTCCTGACGCAACTCTTCAGTGGCTTCAGTGCCCTTGGTCAGGGTTACGTAGGCATAGATGCCCTGGCCCTTGATGTCGTGGGGGTAGCCCACTACGGCTGCTTCGGCCACCAGATCGTGGGCAACCAGCGCGCTTTCCACTTCGGCAGTACCGAGGCGGTGGCCGGATACGTTAATCACATCATCCACACGGCCGGTGATCCAGTAGTAGCCATCTTGGTCACGGCGGGCACCGTCACCGGTGAAATACATGCCGCGGAAGGTTTTGAAGTAGGTCAGTACAAAGCGCTCATGGTCGCCATAGACGGTGCGCATCTGGCCAGGCCAGGAGTCCAGCAGTACCAGGTTGCCTTCGGTGGCGCCTTCGAGGATGTTGCCTTCGTTGTCGACCAGTGCGGGCTGCACGCCAAAGAAGGGGCGGGTCGCAGAGCCGGGCTTGGTGTCGGTGGCGCCGGGCAGCGGAGTGATCAGGATGCCGCCGGTTTCAGTCTGCCACCAGGTATCGACGATTGGGCAATGCTCGTGACCAATCACTTCATGGTACCAGCGCCAGGCTTCGGGGTTGATTGGCTCGCCCACCGAACCCATGATGCGCAGTGACTTGCCATCGAAGTTGTCGAAATGCTGCTTGCCTTCGGCCATCAGGGCTCGGATAAGAGTCGGCGCTGTGTAGAGGATGTTAACCTGATGACGGTCGACAATCTCACCCAGACGGGCGGGACTTGGGTAGTTTGGAATGCCTTCATGGATAAGGATGGTGGCACCATTGGCCAGTGGACCATAAACCATGTAGCTGTGGCCGGTGATCCAGCCCACATCTGCGGTACACCAGTAAACTTCCCCTGGTTTGTAATCGAACACATATTCGTGGGTCATGGAGGCGTACACCATGTAACCACCGGTGGTGTGCAGTACGCCCTTGGGGTTACCGGTAGAGCCTGAGGTGTACAGCAAAAACAGTGGATCTTCAGCGCCCATTTCTTCGGCGGGGCAGTCATCAGATACGCTTGTTACCACATCATGCCACCACACATCCCGGCCTTGCTGCCAGTCGACATTGCCACCGGTGCGCTTAAGCACAATCACGGTTTCCACAGTGGTGACTTCAGGGCGGTTCAGCGCTTCATCTATGTTGCCCTTAAGCGGAATTTTACGGCCGCCACGCACGCCTTCATCGGCGGTGATCAGCACCTTGGATTTGCCATCGATAACGCGGGAAGCGATTGAGTCAGGTGAGAAACCACCAAACACCACAGAGTGGATGGCGCCGATGCGGGCACAGGCCAGCATGGCCACTGTGGCTTCAACCACCATCGGCATATAAATGGTAACCACGTCGCCTTTTTGCACGCCCTGAGCTTTCAGGGCATTGGCAAAGCGGCACACTTCCAGGTGGAGCTCACGGTAGGTGACTTTGCGCTGTTCGCTGGCATTGTCGCTTTCCCAGATGATAGCAATATCATCGCCCTTGGTGGCCAGATGGCGGTCAAGGCAGTTAGCGGAGGCGTTCAGGGTGCCATCGTGGAACCATTTGATGTACAGGTTCTGGTCGTCGTAGGAAGTGTCTTTGACCTGGGTAAATGGCTTTATCCAGTCGATGCGCTTGGCTTGCTCTCCCCAGAAACCCTCAGGGTTGGAAACGGATTCCTGGTACATCTTCAGATATTGTTCGTTGTTTACCAGTGCATTTTGTGCAATATCGGCAGGCACTGAGTAGAGAGACTGCGTGCTCATAGGGCTTCCCTTTTTATAATTTGTTGCGTGGGTTTGAGTATGGGCAACGGGCCCGTGTCACACTATTAGACCTTGGTCTAGTTTGTATTTTTCCTTATTTTTTAGCCTGTTGCACCTTGTTTGTCGGCTGGATTTCCCGCGTTTTTCGAGGCACAATGGGTTAAAAAATTGAGAATACTATGAATCTGACCCTCTTTGTCGCCGTGATTGCGGTTTTTTACGTGTTTCTGTTGTTCCTGCTGGCGTGGGGCGCTGAGCGCTGGTTCAGCGGTGTGACCAAAAAACTGCAAACCTGGATTTATGGGTTAAGTCTGGCTGTGTACTGCTCGTCCTGGAGTTTTTTGGGCACAGTGGGGCAGTCGGCTGGTGATCTCTGGTCTTTCCTGCCTATTTTTCTTGGACCCATTCTTATTTTTACCCTTGGTTTTGGCATGCTGCGCAAAATGGTGGTGGTATCCAAGGCACAAAATATCACCTCGGTGGCCGACTTTATTGCCGCCCGCTACGGCAAATCCCAGGTACTGGCGGCGCTGGTTACCCTGATAGCCCTCTTTGGCATCATGCCCTATATCGCGCTGCAGCTGAAAGCCATGGTGGCGTCGCTCAATTTGTTCCAGCCTGAAGGTAAACCCCTTGATGGGATAAGTGTGGCGCTGATTATTTCTGTGGTGCTGGCGGTGTTTGCCATCCTGTTTGGTACCCGCAAACTGGATGCCACCGAGCACAACCCGGGGATGATGCTCGCCATTGCCTTTGAATCTTTGGTCAAAATCGCGGCGTTTTTGTTGGTGGGCATTGTCATCAGTTTTGGGGTGTTTGGCGGCTTTGGCGATATTTGGGATCAGGCGCTGTCGGCCAATCTGATTGAGCATCCCAAGCTCAGGCTGGAAACCATACTGCCGGATCTGGTGGTGGGGATTGCGGCCTTTTTGTGTATGCCGCGCCAGTTCCACGTGATGGTGGTGGAGTGTGCCAGCGAAAAGACCCTGAGCCGGGGCCGCTGGATTTTTCCGATTTATATTGGCCTGTTTGGCCTGTTTGTGGCGCCACTGGCGCTGTCTGGTAAGTTGCTGCTTGGCGACTCGGTACCAGCCGACACTTATGTCATCAATATGCCGCTGTTTATTGGTGCAGATTGGCTTGCTGTGGTGGCGTTGCTGGGGACACTTTCTGCAGCTACCGGCATGGTGATAGTGGCGGTGGTCACTATTTCCATCATGGTCAGCAATGAATGGTTGGTTCCGCTGATGCTGCGTGGGGGCCGTATCCGGGAAAAGAATTTTTCCCAGTTTTCGCAGTTCTTGTTGAATGCCCGTCGACTTGCAATCGTGCTTATTCTTGGCATTGGCTATTTGTCGTTTTTATACCTTGCCGACAGTGACTCGCTGGCGCATCTGGGGATGTTGGCCTTTGGTGCCTTTGCTCAGTTGGCACCGGCATTGGTAGGTGGCTTGTACTGGAAGCACGGTAACCGTGGCGGGGTATTTCTGGGCCTTGCGGTTGGTTTTGGCCTGTGGATTTGGGTACTGCTGCAAGGGGCGGGTGAGCGGCTGGCCAGCGCGGGGCTCTCGGATGTGTGGCTGCTCTCTTATATCAGCCCCAACGTCAGTGACACCCTGCTTGCGCTGATGGTAAATACCCTGTTTTACGTTCTGGGGTCGCTGTGGTTTCGCGCCGGCGTGGTGGAACGTATTCAGGCTAGCAGCTTTGTATCCCCGGGTGAACTTAAGGGGGCGGGTAGTCGTAAAACAGGGCCTATCTCCCAGCAGGAACTGCTTATTCTTGCCAGCCGTTTTGTCAGTCCCACCCGAGCCTATCAAAGCTTCAGTCGATTCTCACCGGAGGCAGTAAACCACGAAAGCTGGAACAAAACGGCTAGCCCGGAGCTGATTGCCCACACTGAACACATGCTGTCAGGGGTTTTGGGGGCTTCCAGTGCCGCGCTGGTACTGGATTCGGTGATTGCCGGACGGGACCTGGCGCTGGATGAAGTACTTTCTCTGGTGGATGAGGCTTCCTCCAAGGTGATGCTGAGTCAGGAGATTTTACGCGGTGCCATTGAACATGCCTACGAAGGGATCAGTGTAGTCGATAAGGATTTGAATCTGGTGGCATGGAATGCCCGTTACAGTGAGCTTTACCAATATCCGGACGACTTTTTGCAGGCAGGAATGCCCATCAGTGAAGTGGTGCGCTTTAACGCAACCCGGGGTTATTGCGGGGTTGGGGACATAGAGCTGCAAGTGGCGAGGCGGGTGCAGCATATGCGTAACGGGACTGCCCACACATCTGAGCGGGAGCGCAGCGACGGCAAGGTGATCAAAATCCAGGGCAACCCCATGCCAGATGGCGGCTTTGTGATGACCTTTACCGATATCACCCAGTATCGGGCGCAGGAAAGGGCGTTGAAGGAGTCGAATGAGACGCTGGAGTCCAGGGTCAAGGAGCGTACTTACGAGCTTGCCATGCTTAACAGTCAGCTTTTGGAAGCCAAAGCTCAGGAGGAAATGGCCAACGCCTCCAAAAGCCGCTTTTTGGCGGCGGTAGGCCACGACCTGATGCAGCCACTGAATGCCGCAAGGCTGTTTACAGCCTCTCTGTCACAATACCGAAATCTCGATGATGAGGCGCGCACCACGCTCTCCCATGTAAACAGCTCGCTGAAAATTGCCGGAGAATTGCTGACTGATCTGCTGGATATCTCCAAACTCGATTCAGGAATGGTGGAGGTTAACCGACGAGACTTTTCGGTGTCGGAAATTCTTTCAGGGCTGGCGGTCGAGTTCGATGCCATGGGCAAAGACAACCAAATCCGTTTTTCCATGGTGTCGTCCAGCGCCACGGTCAACTCCGATCCGGCGTTGCTCAGAAGGGTGCTGCAAAACTTTCTCACCAACGCTTACCGTTATGCCCGCGGTGGACGGGTGCTGTTGGGGTGTCGCCATCGCCCCGGGGAACTTGAAATTCAGGTACTGGATACCGGCTGCGGTATTGATGAAACTGAATTACATGAAATTTTCAAGGAATTTAAACGACTCTCTAATCCCCATAGCAAGGGAGTGAGTGGTCTGGGACTCGGTTTGGCGATTGCCGACAGAATAAGCAAGGTGCTGGGCCATGAGATAAAGGTGGCCTCGGTGCTTGGCCGTGGCTCGGTGTTTTCTATCTGCGTACCCCTTGGTAAAACCATCTCGACTCCAATGCCTGCCCGCCGCCCCGCGGTGCTGCAGCCCCTGGCCGGGGTTAAGGTGCTTTGCATTGATAACGAAGAGGCCATACTCGCCGGCCTTGAAAGCTTATTGAGTCGCTGGCAATGCGAGGTGATTTGTGCCCGTGATCTTGGTGATGCCCGTATCAAGCTTGGTCTGAAGGGCGTAGCCCCCGACATAGTGCTTGCCGATTACCATCTGGACGATGGTCAGAATGGGGTAGACGCCATGGACGGTATTCGGTCTCTCTATGGTGAGCATCTGCCGGGGATCCTTATCACAGCGAATACCCGAAAGGATTTGGTGGAAGATGTGCAGCGCCGTGGTTATCACTATATGGCGAAAATGGTTAAACCTGCCGCGCTGCGGGCACTGATTTCCAGTCTGGTTAAATAGTGCCTGTTCTAAAAATTACCCGGGGTGAACAAAATATCGTCCACCCCATTGACCCGCTGTTGTATATATCGTTAACATCCGTAAAAAATAAAAAACAACGGAGTTTTCCATGCAAGCTCGCTGCGGTTCTTACTACAACGCCACCATCAAGCAGGAAACCGATTATCCGCCGCTTGCGGGGGATATTCAGGCTGATGTGGCCATTATCGGTGGCGGTTTTACCGGAGTGAACACAGCGCTTGAGCTGGCCGAACGCGGTTACAGCGTGGTCTTGCTGGAAGCCAATAAAATTGCCTGGGGTGCGACCGGCCGAAACGGGGGGCAGGTCACAGGTTCATTATCGGGCGACAACGCCATGACCAAACAGCTCAGAAGCCGCATAGGCTCGGAAGCCGAAGACTATGTATGGGCACTGCGCTGGCGTGGTCATGACATCATCAAAAATCGGGTGGCCAAGTACAATATTGATTGTGATTTGCGCTTTGGCCATCTGCATACCGCATTTAAACCAGCCCACATGGACGAGCTTAAATCCATGCTGAATGAAGCAGAGCGCCGTGGTATGGGGGATTTGGTATCGCTGGTGCAAAGGGATGAGATGCCTCAGTATCTCGAATCGCCGCTTTATCATGGTGGTCTGCTCAATAAAAAGAACATGCATCTGCATTCGGTCAATCTCTGTATTGGCGAGGCGAGGGCGGCTGAAAGTTTGGGCGCGCGGATTTATGAAGACACTCAGGTGCTGGATATCATTGAAGGTGCCCGCCCTGTTGTAAAAACTCTTGGTGGCAGTGTCACCGCCGATAAGGTGCTGATTGCCGGTAACGCCTATCACAAACTGGGGCGGCCGAAGCTGCGCGGCATGTTGTTCCCTGCCTCCCTTGGCAACTGCGCCACTGTGCAGTTGTCCGACGAGGTGGCAAAGGCCATTAACCCCCATAATCTTGCTGTGTACGATTGCCGATTTGTGCTGGATTATTATCGCCTTACCGCCGATAACCGCTTGATGTTCGGCGGTGGCACCAATTATAGTGGTCGCGATCCCAAGAATGTGGCTGAAGAGCTGCGCCCTGCCATCGAACGCACCTTCCCGCGTCTGAAGGGGGTGGAGATTGAATTTGCCTGGGCAGGTATGGCGGGCATTGTGATTAATCGCATTCCGCAGCTGGGTAAAGTCTCTGAGCACGTTTACTACTGCCAGGGCTACTCTGGCCACGGCGTGGCCACAAGCCATATTATGTCGGAAATCATGGCCAAGGCGATTGATGGCGATTTGCGTGAGTTTGGCCTGTTTGCCGGAATTAAGCACTGGCGCATTCCGCTGAATGAATGGTTTGGTAATCAGGCGCTGGCCATTGGCATGCTTTACTACCAGTTGCGTGAAAGCCTGCGGGGCTGATACAAGATAGAAAAGGCCGCATCGAATGCGGCCTTTTTGTTTTCAGCCCTAAACCACCTACTTCAGTAGGTGGTTATTGTAGTGGTCTAATGAATCCGGACACCATTTTAGGTGGTAAAGTTGCCATCTGATGACGAGGTGTTTCATGACCAGAAAAAGACGTTCCTTTACTCCAGAGTTCAAACTTGAGGCTGCCAGTTTAGTGCTCGACCAAGGTTATTCCATCCCCGAGGCCTGCCGTTCACTCGATATCGGGGAGTCAGCACTCAGACGCTGGGTTAGTCAGTTGGAAGCCGAGCGTGGCGGCGCAACACCTATGAGTAAAGCCTTGACGCCTGAGCAGCAAAAGATCCAGGAACTAGAGGCCAGGATCAATCGCCTTGAACGAGAGAAAGCCATTCTAAAAAAGGCAACCGCTCTCTTAATGCAGGACGAACTCGAACGTACGCGCTGATAGACCAATTGAGAGAGCAAGAGGCGGTGGAATTGGTCTGTGGGGCGTTCGATATCCCGCCATCCAGCTTTTATGATTACCTGCACCGCAAACACTTGGTTAATGTGCAGCAACTTCATCAACGTAGTGAAATCAAGCGCTTATTCACTGAGAGTCGTTCTTCCGCAGGAAGTCGGACTTTAATGTCAATGCTGCGAGAGCTGGGGCATCAGGTTGGCCGTTATCGAGTGCGGCGCGTTATGAGAGAGTTGGGGCTGACATGCAAACAACCCGGTTCTCATGCTTACAAAACTGCCTCGGTTGAGCGACCTGATATCCCTAATCGGCTGAATAGGGACTTTACGCCAACGACCCCGAATGTGTCGTGGTGCGGTGATATTACCTACGTCTGGGCAGGTAGCCGCTGGTGCTATCTGGCAACGGTCATGGACCTATACAGTCGCCGTGTTGTTGGCTGGGCGCTATCAGATAAACCTGACGCAGAATTAGCCGTTAGGGCACTGGATATGGCGTATGAGCAAAGAGGCAAGCCTCAACGGCTGATGTTTCACTCAGACCAGGGATGCCAGTACAGTAGCCGTGTATTCCGGCAACGACTATGGCGCTACCGTATCACTCAAAGTATGAGTCGTCGGGGAAACTGCTGGGATAACGCGCCGATGGAAAGGCTCTTCCGCAGTCTGAAATCAGAATGGATCCCCGCTACAGGGTACTCATCAATGATTGAGGCTAGGAAAGACATCAGCGAATACTTGATGCAATACTACAATCGGCAACGCCCACATCAACACAATGGCGGCGTTGCACCTGTTGATGCCGAGAATCGGCTTAACTTACTGTCCGGAATTAGTTGACCACTACAAGACCATGTGCACTTGGTCGTTAAAGTGCCGCCCAAGCTATCCATTTCGAGCTTGATGGGAGCATTGAAAGGGAAAGTGGCTTTGAAACTTTTCAGCAAATTTCCTTACTTGCGTAAGAACAAGCTGTGGGGTAACCACTT
>NZ_JBFKLW010000083.1:0-14623 GCF_041630135.1 Shewanella sp. | reverse complement strand
TCGACTGGTTGTATCGATTGTTGCTCGAGCAATTGCAAAACTTCGCCATGCGTGAAGTGATGGTGCAATTGAAAAGCCAGCATCATGAGTTCCGCCCAATCTATCTTGGCGATTTGAGATGGCAAAACACGCCGGGTAGCCACCGTGCTGAAGCTTATGTCTATCTCGATGCGACGGCCAATCAGGCTGAACGTCTTTCATTGCAGATTAACCTCAAAGGTGACGGCAATGACCCCGCTAGCGTACAAGGTCAGTTGTATCTCGCGGCGCGGGAGCTGGATTTGGGGGAGTGGGCAGCAAGGCAGCCAATTTCCTTTGAAGAGCCGGATTCCCTGCCCCTTAAAGGGGTGTTGAATATGCAGGCGTGGGGAGAGATAGCCAATCGAAGCCTGGTGTCTGCGGTCGTCGAGTTCAGCCCCAGTTATTTAGCCTGGCCAGCTGAGTATGGCGGCCAGCATCTGGCTGTGGATGGTGGGCGGATCCTCTGGCAGCAACACGGGCGGGGATGGATTTTGGGCAGCGACGCTTTGGCGCTTGTCAGCAACGACACACCCTGGTCAACCGGCGATTTTAAACTTCTTTATGATGGCGAGCGCTTGCAGGGAGGCCTTGATCAGATAGCGCTGGAATCCCTCGCTCCTGTGATGCCACTTATTCCCGGCCTGGACAAACAAGGGCGCAAAACCTTATTGGAAATGGCTCCCGCAGGACAGCTCCGGGACTTACGCCTGAGATGGCAGGAGGGGCAGCTGGCCGCCAGTGTTTCATTGCACAGGCTTCAATGGCAGGCGGTGTCTGCCATCCCCGGGCTGAGTCCGTTGGACGCCAATCTCTTTTTCGATGGTCATCTGCTTCGGGCATCATTGCCTGCTCAAATACTGGGTGCTGACTTTGGTGAGGGCTTTAAGGCGCCATTGGAGTTTGATACACCCGGAATTGAGTTGGGATACGATCTGGATAGTCAAACATTGTTGTTGCCATCCGTTCGGCTCCATAACCCGGATGTCGCTCTGGACGCAGCAATGGCGCTAACCTTTGGCGAGGCTGCACACCTGTCGCTGGCGGCGGGTGTGGAAGTGAAAAATGGTGCCAGAGCCGGTTATTACTTCCCACGCTCAGCTATGGGCACTGAACTAGCTGATTATCTTGAAAGTGCCATCATCGCGGGGCATACCCAAGAGGCTGCCGTTATTTGGCGTGGCGAGTTGAAGGGCTTTCCGTATGAGGATAGTTCGGGCATCTTTCAGGCTGGTTTTATTTTTGACGAAGCGACCTATAAGTTCCAGCCAGATTGGCCAGCGGTCAAAGACATTCGTCTGCGTGCCCTGTTTGAAAACCAACGTATGGATCTCTGGGTGGATGAAGGCATGCTCAAAGGCGTTAATGCCGCCGGAGCTCATGTCTATATCCCTGAACTGAATGAACAGAGTCTGCTTAAAATAGAGGCCGCTCTGGCGACAACCGGACCAGCTGCAACCGCAGTGTTGCAACAGTCGCCGCTGAAAAAATCGGTGGGAGCTGCGCTGGATATAGTGCAGGTACAGGGAAATGTGCGAGGTGACCTTGAGCTCAGTATTCCGTTATACCGGGGTGGTAAGCCTGATATAAAGGGTTTGGTACTGTTTGAAGACAGTCCTGTGTATTTACGCACTCCGGGATTACAACTGACCCGACTTAACGGTGAACTGACCTTTGCCAACGATACCATTCGTGCAGCAGGGCTTAACACCCGACTGTTTGGCCAACCGTTGGAACTGGATATTACCGGCGCGGATGTTAAGGCAGGCTACAGGGTTAATGCCCAGTTGAAAGGCGGCTGGAATTTAGATTCTTTACCGGAGTCACTCGCCAACCCGCTGTCACCGTATTACGGGGGGGTAGTGGCATGGCAGGGAGACCTGGCTCTTACTCTGCCATCACAGGGTGATTGGCTAATCAGTGCTGCAGCACAGAGTAGCCTCAGAAATGCCGAGCTTAACTTGCCAGCTCCCTTTGCCAAAGGCGCGGGCACACCCATGCCTTTCACCCTTGCTCTTAACGGTTCGGCCGACAGATTGAAACTCGATTTAACTCTGGACGATAAAGGGCGCTTCGAAAGTGAAATCCTGCCAGCAACGGGTAACATGAGCAGCTTTTTGCTCACCTTAACAGACAGCCTGGCAGCCTTGGATGCAAAAAGAGCGGCATCGGAAGGGCTGGAAAACAGTGACCCTGAGCCCCTATCCGATGTAGCGGACAGTTCACAAGAAGCCCCCGCTCCGCCTGAATATAGTGCAACGCCCCGGGCTGGCCAGCTGGAAGTCAGCCTGCAGCAGGCGACGTTCGAGCTGTGGTTACCCATTATTATGGGGTTTGTTAATCAGGGTGGCGAAGTGGTCGGCGAATCATTTTTTCCGCCTTTGACCGCCATCAATACAGAATTAGGTTCTTTGAGTATTTTTGGTCAGGAATTGTCACAGACCAGGATCCAGGCCCGTCCTGAGCATGGCTTATGGCGTATTGGCACCGAGTCTGCTGAGTTCGAGGGTGATATAGACTTTTTCCCTGATTGGCATACAGGTGGCTTAAAACTGCGGGCCAAGCGGCTTTATCTGGCTCCGGCATTTAACGACCAAGAGTCAGCATTTACAGCAACTGACATTGCCGTAAACCTGCCTCCATTGGCCGTTGATGTGGATGATTTCAGACTGTTCTCAATGCCACTTGGCCATCTTGTAATGCAAGCTTCGCCGGAGGCGGATGGCTATCGGTTTCAGACGGTTTCACTTGAATCTGAGGCGGCGACACTCAGTGGTCAGGGGCTGTGGCAAACATCGTCCCAAGTCAATGAAACCAGGATGAACTTTACCGTTAACGCCGAGAAATTTGATGCCCTCAGTGATCAGCTCGGTATTAATCCTGGCATTAAGGATTCTCCGCTGGATATCAGCGCCGAACTCTTTTGGCGTGGCGCCCCCCATGAATTTGAGTTGGGTAACCTGAGTGGCGGCATCAGGTTTAACCTTGGCAAGGGTAGCCTTTCTGAAATCAGTGATAAGGGGGCGCGGATTTTTTCCCTGTTCAGCCTCGACTCGCTGCTGCGAAAGTTGTCGCTGGATTTTACTGATGTTTTTGGAAAGGGGCTGTTTTACAACAGCTTTGGCGGCAATTTGGAGTTGGATAACGGCGTCGTAAAAACCCGGGACACTGAGATTGATGCCATTGCCGGTAATATGAAGGTGCGCGGCTATACCGATTTGGCCACCCAGAGCCTGAATTACGATATTCGTTTTGTGCCGCAGTTGGCGTCCAGTGTCCCGACTGTAGTGCTTTTGAGTACCAGCGCATGGACCATGGGGCTGGGGGCTTTTGCGCTTACCAAGGTGCTTGAGCCTGTGATTGAGGTAATCTCTGAAATCCGTTTTCGTCTGACCGGCACCATGAAAGACCCTGTACTGGAAGAGCTTGAGCGTAAGAGTAAGGAAATTGAGATTCCGGAATCTGTGCTACCACGAAAGCCTGACGAAGCCTCACCGGATGCAGATAAGCCAAGGGAAGAGAAGCCAGGGGAACAGATACCACCTGAACCGGTTTCTAAGCCTGAGCAAGCAGCGGAGCCTGAAAAAGCACAGCCGCAGCAGCAAGCCGGGCAGGAAGAGAAAACACCACCTCTGACCAACTTGCTCCCTGTGACCATACCGTTACAATGGAGCCCATCGAAGCAATTCAGCCAAGTCTCACGCACCGGAGAGTCCCATGCAGATAAGCCTGCTGCAATGTCAGAGCAGCCGCGATGTGGCGGCCAATCTGGCCTTTGTCGAATCGCAGCTTGAGGCCTTGCCAAGGCAAGCGGATGAGCCACAATTGGTGGTGCTGCCCGAGTGCTGCTTATTGTTTGGTGGCCATGAGAGTGAGCAGTTGGCCTGGTCCGGAGCAGATGAACCGTTAAAGGGTGCTCTGGCTGAACTGGCAGCCCGGTTTGGGGTGTATATGGTGGCGGGAACCATTCCGGCACGCAGTGATGATGGTCGGGTGTATAGTCGCAGTTATGTATTTGATGATAAAGGCGATGTACTGGGCCATTATGAAAAAATTCACCTGTTTGATGTGGATGTGGCCGATGGCACCAGGCGCTACCGCGAAAGTGACACCTTTTGTCCCGGTGAACATCTGGTAGTGGTGGATACCCCCTTTGGCAAGCTGGGGCTTGCCATCTGCTACGATGTACGTTTTCCTGACTTATTCAGGGCATTAAGGCTTGCCGGTGCTGAGATCATCATTCTGCCTGCGGCCTTTACCAAGGTGACCGGTGAGGCACATTGGGAAATTTTGCTTAAAGCACGTGCCATTGAGAGCCAGTGCTTTGTACTCGGCGCGGCCCAATGGGGCAGCCACAATACCGGCAGCCGCGAGACCTGGGGCCAGAGTATGGTAATAGATCCCTGGGGGAGAACACTGGCCGAACTGCCATCGGGTACGGGCTGGGTTCAGTCCCGTCTCGATATGAGCGAACTTGCCAGAGTGCGGGCCGCCATGCCGGTGGCAAGCCATAACAGATTTGCAAATCCGGTGCTGCTTGGCGCCGGTACATCAGAATAATCACAGTTTATTGAGAGACCAGATGCCGTTTTTAACCCAAGTGGAACATAGCCTGCTCGGCGATCAACTGAGCCTTGATAGCCTCGCGCAATACCTGAAGCTCATCCACGCCCACAAGGTGGATTTTTCCGATCTGTATTTTCAGGGTAGCCGTCATGAAACCTGGGTACTTGAGGATGGCATTATCAAAGAAGGTTCGTTTCATATTGAGCGTGGCGTGGGCGTGCGCGCCATCAGCGGTGAAAAAACCGGTTTTGCCTATGCCGATGAAATCACCCCGGCTGCACTGGAGTCCGCATCCCTTGCGGCTCGTGGCATAGCTCAGGCTGGCAGCGACTATAAGGTGCGCGCCTGGCGGCGTCAGGGTGAGAAAATGCTTTACGATAGCGCTGATCCCATTGCAGCGATGGAAGAAGCGACCAAAATCGCCATGTTGCGCCAGGCCGATGCTTATATACGCAGTCTGGATAGTCGCATCATTCAGGTGGTGGTGAGCCTCTCCGCCGTGCACGAAGAAATTCTGGTGGCCGCCAGCGATGGCACCCTGGCCGCCGACATTCGTCCGCTGGTGCGTTTCAACTGCTCGGTGATCATGGAAGAAAACGGCAAGCGTGAGCGCGGCGGTGCAGGTGGCGGTGGCCGCCATGATTTCGCGTCGCTGTTTGCCGACGACGACAGTGGCTTGCCAACGTGTTTTGGCTTTGCCCGTGAGGCCGTGCGTCAGGCGCAGGTTAACCTTACGGCTGTGGATGCCCCTGCCGGTGAAATGCCTGTGGTGCTTGGTCCCGGCTGGCCGGGCGTGCTGCTGCACGAGGCCGTGGGTCATGGCCTGGAGGGTGACTTTAACCGCAAGGGTTCCAGCGCCTTCAGTGGCAAGGTGGGTCAGCAGGTGGCCTCAAGTTCGGTTACTGTGGTGGACGATGGGACATTGCCCGGCCGCCGCGGCTCCCTCACCATAGATGATGAGGGCGTGCCAGCCCACAGAACCGTACTGATTGAAAATGGTATTTTGAAAGGTTACATGCAGGACAAGCTTAATGCGCGCCTAATGGGTGTTGCCCCAACCGGCAACGGTCGCCGCGAGTCCTACGCCCACCTGCCGATGCCGCGGATGACCAACACCTATATGACTGCAGGTAACGACAACCCAGCCGATATTATCAAATCGGTGGACAAGGGCATCTATGCCCCGAACTTCGGTGGTGGTCAGGTGGATATCACTTCCGGTAAGTTTGTGTTCTCTGCCTCGGAAGCTTATCTAATCGAGAAAGGTGAAATTACCCGTGCCATCAAGGGAGCTACCCTGATTGGCAATGGGCCGGAGGCCATGAGTCAGATTTCCATGGTCGGTAACGATCTTGAGCTCGACAAGGGTGTGGGCGTTTGCGGTAAAGATGGCCAGAGCGTGCCGGTTGGTGTGGGGCAACCTACTCTAAGGCTTGATCGCCTTACTGTGGGTGGCACCGCTTAGCATTTATAAGTGAATATGTTGAAGGCGACCTTTGGGTCGCCTTTTTGTTTAGTTGCGGAACAGGTGTTGCAGCCTTGGCTGATGCGATGCCTTATTTCCCAGCGAGACTGCCACTCAGTTGCAGATGTAACTGACTTAGGTCAATTACCGCCAGAGCAAACTGCTTTATGGTTATGCCACATCCAAAAAGAGGAAGCCAAGATGAGTTGTTGTGGTGCATGTGGTGGCCAGGCCGAGCCATCCAAATCGGTAAATAAGCGGGAAAGTGTGCTGGAAAATCGTCCTGGTCAATCGTCGGTTCAGCAAACTCAGGCGAGTGAAAACATGGCCTCTGTACAAACCGTTAAAGAAATCCCGGCAGGGGATGGGGTGCAATCTTATCGGCCATGATTAAAGGCCCCTGACAAAGCCCCCGATAAAAGCCCGTTTTTGAAGCGGGCTTTTATCCAACTAGCCTGACAGTCAGGCTAAATTTGCTGGGAAATGTTCGAGAAGTGAAGCCCTCGGGGTGCCCTCCGGCAGCTCAGGCTTGTGTGACCACGTAAACTGCAGTGCAGTGAGTTCTCGGCCTTGTGCGTCTTGCGGCAGGGATGCGCTTTGGACATATTGCACCAAGCGAATTTTTGAAGCTGTTGTTTTTAGTGGTTTTTGTTTAATTCTTCAATGGTTTTTGCCAATACCTTCCAGGTGAGCAGGCCCATTGGCAGTCCCTCTTCTGACTCGACAATGAGAAAGTTTTCATGGTTTTCAATGAGTCGCTGTTTGGCATCATCCAGGGTGTTGTTCTTCTTGATACTGGGTACTTTGTGCTCCATGACCTGATGGGCGCGCTTATTCAGCAGACTCCGGTCGGCGCTGCGTTCTGCTGCAGTATCTAAAAATGGGCTGGTCCAGTACATCAAAATCTCTTTGGTGATGATGCCCATGATCTTGGTTTTTGAGTCATTCAGTACCACAGCCACTTTTTCTTTGGTGAGTTCGAGTATTTTTGCCAACTCACCGAGGCTGATGTCCGCATCAATGTATTCCAATGGCTCCAGCGGCATGTTGCCGACATAGTGCACATTATCCAGCTCCTGAGAGTCCAGAATTTCCAGACAGGCATCCACAACGTCGGTGGCGTATTGCTTGCCTTTACCTCTGTTCAGTTCAGCAGCCAGGGCTTGCATTCCCCTGGATGCCCGATAAGGGCGATGTGACAGCATGGAGTCGGCCACATCGGCTACTGCAATGATTTTGGCTTCATCACAAATCTGGTTCGACGTTAAACCATATGGGTAGCCACTGCCGTCCAATCTTTCGTGATGTTGTAACACCATGTCTTTAATTGGCCATGGAAACTCCACATCCGAAATAATTTGCGCACCTTGAATAGGATGCATTTTAACCAGTGCATATTCCTCCGGAGACAGTCTGGAGGGCTTGTTTAAAATATCTGACGGAATGGCCAACTTACCCAAATCATGGATGAGCGCACCTAACTTGAGCCCTTCGAGACGCTCAGATGGCAGTCCCAATTTTTCACCAATCAGGCAACTGAGCTGTGCAACAGACTTCTGATGCCCACCGGTATAGGCATCTTTTAGCTCAAGCGCATCGGCAACGGACGACACCAATTGGATCAGGGAATGGGTGATTTTTTCTTTTTGTTGTTTAATCAATTTTGATTGTCTGAAAATCAGTGACATGGTTTTGGGAAGCTCAAAGCTGTGCCACATGATGGTTGCGAAAATCAAAAGAAGATGGGCATCAGCTTCGGTATAGTCTTCATGTCTGTTGGCAATACCAATGATACCTACCAGGTGGTTTCGGTAAGTAATCGGGATGCACATATGGTTTTTGACTACAAAATTATCAACGCTGAAAGTCTTGTTGACGATTTGAGGCGTTTTGCTTTTAGCCAAATCCCCCCAGAACGCGTCCGATTTGCAGCACAGAGGAATGGTTTCACCTTTGAACCCGTCGGACCATTCAGAATGCATGATTTTGCCTGTTTTTTCATCGCAAATGTGGATGCAGGCAATTTCACTTTGGGTTAACTCTCTAAGCTCCTCTACTGCAGTGTTTAATATGCTATCAGGCTCTGCAAATAATACTTTCTCTACTTTCTCCAGCCAGGCTTCGCTGTCCAGGAGGTCTGATTTGAATGCATGGTTGCTTATTGACTTTAAAATGCCATTGGTAACCGGGTGCACCACTAAGGTCCAGCCTTCCTTCCCATTGGCATTTTTTACCGCTTTTAACAGGTAGTGGATGTCATTGGGACCTGCAACTGCGAAGGTGGATTCGGCATTTTCGCGCTCGGGGAGAAGATGCCGGTTGGTGTCAAAATCAGGAAACACCTTCGAAACAGGCTGATTGAGCAATACCGAAATGGCGCGGCCGGAAAGACGATAAAAAGGTTCGCTGACTGCCATGATTTTCAGTGAGTCACTGATAACAAACCATGGAAACTGGGCGATGTTCGGAAGTTCAGAGGCCCTGAGGAAACTTGTATATCTGTCGCGGCTCATCATGTTCATCATCGACCCTCCCTGGCGCATTCAAAGTAAATTTTAGTGGATGTTTTTAGTGTTCTCCATTTTCACGGAGATATATTTGGATGTGTTCTGGATGTGCAGCGTTTATGACTGCCATGCAAGGCTGCGCAAAACGCCGAGTCGTTTAGAGGTGATGGCAAAGCGGCTTTAAGCTCTGAAGTTGTTACACGTTCGCTAAATATGGCTGGCGCCTTAACTGATCAAAAAACACTCGCGCACAGGTGGAATACTTTGTGGTAACAATCATTTAACATGTTGAATATATTGCACAAATTGTGCGATGAATCCTTGTTTTCGTCACTGGAAACTGCTGTAATTTGCAGCGCCCAACCGGGCATAGCGTAAAACCACACAGGTGTATCATGCAAAAGCATACCCAGCAAAAAGCCAGTCAACATTCTGCCAAACCAGCTCCTGGCGCTGCCAAAGTTACAGGCCTATTGCTCCTGCTCTCCCTGTTTTCGACTCAGGGCTGACGGGAAACTTCTGCCAGCCTTCAGTGAGGCTGGCAGTGAGTGCTTTCTTCTCTTTCCAGCCTCATCCGCTTTCCTGAGATGAGGTAATCACATTGAAATTCCGCGATATCGCCGCCCTTGGCTTTTTAACCTTCGCCATGTATCTGGGCGCAGGCAATTTGATTTTCCCGCCCTTTTTGGGATATCAGGCCGGTGAGGCCTTCTGGCCAGCTATGGCCGGATTTCTGCTGACCGGTGTTGGTCTGCCTGCCTTTGCATTGGTAATGGTGGCTCTGTGCCGTGGCTCAGATAATCTCACCGCGCATCTGCCCAATTGGTTCGCCAAAAGCTTTTGGGTGCTGTTGTTTGTGGTGATAGGCCCGGCCTTTGTTATCCCGCGTGCCATTACTGTGGCCTACGAATTTACGCTGGCACCGGCAGGGAATGATTTGCTGTTGCCATTCACTGTTGGCTTTTGTCTGCTATCGGCCTGGTTTTGTTTTCATCCCGGACGTCTGATAGACAGGGTCGGCAAGCTTCTTACCCCCATGTTGTTGATTCTTTTGAGTGTGCTGGCGGTTCTGGCGCTGGGACAAACGCCTGACATTGGCGCTGCGACCGGTGCTTATGCTCATCGTCCTTTTGCTGAAGGGCTGACTCAGGGTTATATGACCATGGATGCGCTGGGCTCCATTGGCTTTGGCTGGGTGATTTTTGCTGCTATTCGCGGCTTCGGGGTGACCTGTCCAAAACTCACCAGCCGATACACCCTGTTGGCGGCGCTGATGTACGCTTCGGCCATGGCGCTGGTGTATCTGGCGCTGGCCTGGCTTGGCCGCGGCGCTGTGGGCGAGTTTGCCAATGGCGGCGCTATTCTTACCCGTTTTACATTGGCACATCTTGGCACTGTGGGTAGCTTGCTGCTGGCGTTGGTCATGCTGCTTGCCTGCCTGACCACTGTCATTGGTGTAACCAGTGCCGGCAGTGAGTTTTATGCGAAGAGTTTCACCAAGGTGCGCTATCGTCAGGCAGTTGTTGTGAGCCTGCTGGTGTCGGCGCTGGTGGCCAATCTGGGGCTGGATACCCTGCTCGCAATTACCCTGCCGGTGGTGGTGGCGCTGCACCCGCTGGCCATTGCCTTGCTGCTGATTGCGCCGCTGCGTCGCCGTTTAAGCCGTCTGGCTCAAGGCATGGTGCTGGCTACGGCAACGGGTTTTGGTGTGATTGATGCGGGCCATATTCTGGGGCTGTTTGGTGACAAGGCGCTTAAGCTGCTGGGCCATTTACCGCTGTTTGACAGCTTTGCCAGCTGGCTATTGCCGACGTTGGTAGTGCTCGGTGCGTCAGTCCTGGTTGCTCAGTTGCTGTCGCACAGACAAAAGGCCGTTGTTGCTGTCTGATGCGGCCACCGATAACGACAGTATTATCCCGGCAGGCTGCAGGCAAAACGGCCCAGTTCGGCCAGGGTGTGTACGCCGAGCTTTTTCATGCAGCTGGCGCGGTGCACTTCAATGGTGCGCTCAGCCAAAAACAGCGCCTCGGAGATCTGCTTATTGGTCAGGCCGTCGGTGAGCAGTTTCAGTACCTGAGCTTCACGTTGGCTCAGGGCTGCCAGCTTTTGCTTCAGTGCCAACGTGTCGAACCTGTGCTGGCTTTGCAGCGTAGCCTTGTCGATGGCATCGCACAGGGGCGCTGCCAGAACGGGCTTTTGGAAAAAGTCACAGGCCCCTTCGCGAAAGGCACACAGCGCCATGGGCAGATCGCCATGGCCGGTCAAAAAAATAATTCCCAGCGGACTTTGCTGGCGGTTCAGTTCCCGCTGCAGCGCTTCACCGCACAGTCCGGGCATGCGACTGTCCAAAATCAGGCAACCCGGCTGGCTCACATCCACTTCCGCCAGGAAGTTTTCAGCACTGGCAAAGCTTTGCACCGCGCGGCCGAACTGCCCCAACATAAAACTCAGTGAATCGCGGATTGCCTCGTCATCGTCTACCAGATAGAGCGCCATGGTCACACCCTCCTATTTTTATTCCAGCCTAAAAAAGCCGGCGTCGTCCGGCAAGTCAGATGCGCCGGAGTTGGCGTTGGATCACTGCCGGACTGATGATTTTGCGCCCGGCTTCACGTTGGTATTGGTACTGCCACGGCACAATAGCCAAATAAAGGCTGGCATAAGGTGAATGGGGTGGGTACTTGGTGAGTGTGCTAAGACGTGCAAGGGCGGCGGCAATGTATCTGCCGCTGACACTGCTGCTTGGGATTGCACTGTGGTCGCAAAAGCTTGGCGCCACCGATGCCGAAATGGGTGATGAGCCCATTGAGGCCGTATTCAGAGTCGGGGTGCTGGCCAACCATGGGGTGGCAGAGGCTAAGGAGCGCTGGCAGGGGATGATGCAGTATTTGTCTGCCAGGGTACCCGGCAATCGCTTCGAAGTGGTGCCGGTGGATTTTGATGATATGCGTGAGCAGCTATTGGACTTACGGATCCAGTTTATTGTCACCAATCCCGGCCAGTATCTGAGCCTGTCGAACGAGATGCCGCTGTCCTGGCTTGCCACCATGCGCAGCCGCAAACATAACGGTGCCACCTATGCCATTGGCTCCACTATCATAGTGCGCAGTGACAGCCGGGTGCAGAACATTGAGCAGCTTAAAGGTGCGCGCATTGTCGCCTCCGACCCACAGGCGCTGGGGGGATATCAGGCAACCATAGGGCTGTTAAACCGCCGGGGACTGGATGCGGCCAACTTCTTTGCCGATGTGCGCTTTTTGGGGTTTCCGCTGGAGCCGCTGGTGTATCAGGTACGTGATGGCATGGTCGATGCCGCCATCACGCCATTTTGCACCCTCGAGGAAATGGTTGGCTCGGGCCTTGTCCGGCGTGAGGACTTCCGGATTATCAACGCGGTAAAACCTGAGGGCTACGACTGTGAAATCAGCACCAGCTTGTATCCGAACTGGTCTTTTGCCGCCTCGGACAAGGTACCGGCACGTATTACTCAGGCGGTAACCAAGGCACTGTTTGAACTGCAGCCTGACTCGGAAGCGGCGATTTCGGCCCGCACTCTTGGCTGGACCGCGCCCATCAGCCAACTCACTGTGATTAAACTTTATGAAGAATTGCAGCTGCATGGCAGAGGTGCTGAGCCGCTGAAGTTGGCGCTGGGCTGGCTCAAGGCCAACCGTGAGTATGCCATCGGCGTCATTTTGTTGCTGCTTGCCGGCATGCTGTATCACCTCTGGCTTGAGTATCGTTTCAGGCAAAAGAGTGACAGCCTGCTGGCCGCCGAGCGTTCGCTGCGGGACAAAGAGCTGATGCTGGAGCGGATGCAAAGTGCCGCCGTGCTTGGGGAAATTGGCGCCGGCCTGGCCCATGAACTGAATCAGCCCATTGCAGCCATCACCCAATACTGTGAAGGTGGCTTGCAGGGGCTTAAGTTTCGGGCGCTGGAGTCGAGCCAGGACTATGAACTGCTACGGAAAATTCATACCCAGTCTTTGAGGGCGGGCGCCGTGGTGCATCGCATTCGCAGCCTGCTTAAGCGTCAGCGGGGTGAAAGTGAGCTGCTGGAGCTGCCGCTGCTGATTGGCGATACCCTGAGCTTACTTGAGCGGGAGCTTGGAGGCCTTAATGTGGTGTTGCATCGGGAGCAGACAGGCAGCCCAAGGCCGGTACTTGGTGACTCAGTGGCCCTGAGTCAGCTGCTGGTGAATCTGCTGAAAAATGCCCTCGATGCGTTGGCAGAGGTGTCGCGGCCAAGGCACATATTGCTCAGGCTCAGCTTTGAGCCAAGGGGAGCATGTCTGATTGTTGCAGACAATGGAACCGGGCTGTTACTCGAAGAAAATGAAGTGCTGACCAGCTTTACCAGCACCAAGCGCGATGGTTTGGGGCTGGGACTGGCAATTTGCCGCGATGTGGTGGGGCGCCACGGCGGTAAACTCAGTATCCGCAACATTACTCCAGAGGACGCCCTTCCCTGGCAGCAGGGCTGTTTGGTGAAGGTGTGCCTGCCACACAGCCGTGAAAGCTAAGGAAGGGGGCGAACAGTGCCTTGCATCTATTTGTTGTAAACGCACGCAGAGCAAGCACGGGGCTTATTCACCCCTTTCTTAAGCCTTAAAGCGATTCAGGTCGGGTGATTGCCCGTTTGCGGCCCCACTCCAAAATCAGCCCCAGGGCGAGGCCTGCCGCCATATTGACCATAAGCGCGGTGATAGCGGTGGCACCTATCACCACAAGACAGAAAGGTCGACCATCGAGGAAGCGCTTCGACCAGGCCAGTTGGCCGCCAGCCAGGGTCAGCAGCGCCCCCAGTATTGGCAGTGGCAACAGCAGCAACAGATCTCCGAGGCCATATTGCCAACCCGTCGCAAAAATCAGGCAACTGACCCCAAATATCGCCGGGGCCAGGGCAGTTCTGGCGCCGAAGCTGTACTGGGCGGCCAGTCCGCCGGCGCCATGGCACATGGCGATACCGCCAAAAGGCGCGCTGAGCAGGTTGGCAAGCCCCGAGCTGAGCCCTAAGTGTTTTGGGGTCAGCCTGGCTTTATCTTCAGGAAACTTATCACTGGCCATGGCCGAAGTGGCGATAACGGCGTTGGTAAGTGTCAATGCCAACTGCGGCAGTACCAGCGAAAACGCTGCGAACTGCCACTCAGAAAGGCTGGGCAGGGTCATCTGCCAGCTTTGTCTTGGCAGCTGACCAGTGTTGGTGCCAAGGCTCTGCCACAGGATGCCGCCGGCAATAATCAACAGCATCACAATACTTGCCTTATTGCCTCGGAACATCAGCAGTAACCCCAGTGCTCCAAGGCCTGCGACCCAATTGAGGCTGATTTGCTCAAGGCCCATCTTCATTAATTGCAAGCCAATGGCGAGTTGCAATCCCACACTCACCGCCTGCGACAGTTGCCGGGCGAGCGCTGTGATGGCGCCGCTCAGGGCGAGGAGAATTAAAATCAACCCAATCATCAGGGTACTGGCTTCCATCACAGCAGGTGAGAGGCCAAGGCCGATGGTCATGGCGGCAATCACCTTCATCGGCTGCACCGGAATGGGGCGACGGTAATAGCAGGCAATGGCGATGGCAAACAGGCCGAATCCCAGGAAGATCCGTTCGGCTGAAAAACCATTCAGGGCAATCAGCCCCAGAACCAGTGGCAGAAAGGTGCCGAGATCGGCAAAGGCGCCGGAGAATTCGTTGAGCCTGTTTGGTGCAGGCGTTGGCATTATGGTTGCCTGGCTGATAAATCGTCACATATCTCAGCAAGTTAGGTGCCAGCTTTATGGTCAGCGATTGTCCGTAAAAGTCGCGGATTTAGCCGGTTTGGCAAAGTCGGAAGGGACAAAATTTCCACCTGTGCCTTTAGATATAGGCATTTTGCCCTAATGGGCACAGGTTCGGTTTTCCGGAGTTGACGCTGTGATGCTCCGATATTCGATTAATGATGAATCCCCTGAAAACCGACAAGGTGGTTATCGACAATTTCCTTTGCCAAGGAATCCGAACTGAAGATGATTGCCGAAGGGGTTGAGAATGGCGTGCAGCTTGAGTATCTGCGCTCGCAGGGCGTGA
>NZ_JBFKLW010000082.1:0-15249 GCF_041630135.1 Shewanella sp. | reverse complement strand
GAGCAGGTGAGCGCCGACTTCGCCCTGTCGCAGCTGGCGGCCAGCCTTGGCAAGCAAAGCCAGAGTGACGAGATGCTCATTCGAGCCGGTTACTGGAAAAACCTCTACAACCCCAAGGCCACCGATACGCTTGGCTACATTCAGGGCCGTAACAAAGATGGCAGCTGGAAGGCCGACTTCGACCCGGCAAGCCCGCACCTGTTTGTTGAGGGCAGCCCGGCCCAGTACCTGTGGATGCTGCCCTTTGATGGCGCTGGCATGTCAGCGCTGCTGGGCGGCGACGGCGCCATGGAAGCACGGCTCGACAATCACTTTATCAAGCCAGACGGCAGCTATGTGCTGTTCCGCGACGATGCCTTTTATGCCGATGTGAGCAACCAGCCGTCCATTAACAGCCCCTGGATGTACCTGCACACAGGCGCCGCTTACAAAACCCAGAAGGTGGTGCGCGAAACCCTGAACACCCTGTGGCTGCCAACACCAAAAGGCATTCCGGGGCAGGATGACCTCGGGCAGATGTCGTCCTGGTACGTGTTCTCGGCGCTTGGGCTTTACCCCATGTTGCCGGGCCGCGCCGAACTGGTACTGGCCGCCCCCGTGTTTGAGGCCGCCAGCATAGGCAAGCTCAGCATCCGCGCTCCGGGCGCCAGCAATGACAAGGTGTATATCGACAAGGTGGCGCTTAACGGCAATCCAAGCCTGAAAAGCTTCATTCCGGCGGACTATGTTGAGCACAAGACCAGTCTGGAATTCACACTCAGCGATAAGCCCAATCCGGCCTTTGGTCAGGCAATGGCCGACCGCCCACCTTCATTTTCGCTGACAAGGAACTAAGCCATGGCCTTTGTTTCATCTACCTCACCCCAAAACAGCAGCGAGGCGCAGCCCCAAAGTCACCAGCAGTTGCTGTTTGGCGCCATGACCAGTTTGTTTTTTATCTGGGGCTTTATCACAGCACTGAACGACATTCTTATCCCGCATTTGAAAGGGATATTCGCGCTCAGCTACACCCAGGCCATGCTGGTGCAGTTTTGCTTCTTTGGCGCCTACTTTCTGGTATCACCACTGGCGGGGCTGCTAATCGCCCGCATCGGCTACCTTAAAGGCATAATCTTTGGCCTGTGCACCATGGCCACCGGTTGCCTGCTGTTTTACCCGGCCTCCAGCCTGGAAGAATATGAACTCTTCCTGCTGGCGCTGTTTGTACTGGCCTCGGGCATTACCATATTGCAGGTTTCGGCCAACCCCTTTGTGGCGCGCCTTGGCCCTGAGCGCACCGCCGCAAGCCGTCTGAATCTGGCCCAGGCGCTGAACTCCCTCGGTCACACCCTCGGCCCCCTGTTTGGCAGCCTGCTGATTTTTGGCGCAACCGCTGGCACCCACGAAGCGGTGCAGCTGCCCTATCTGCTGCTGGCGGGCGTGATTGGCATCATAGCACTGGGATTTGGCTTGCTTGGCCGCAAAGTCCAGCAGATGGACATGGGGGTGGATCATCGCCACTCAGGTTCACTGCTGCGCCACAAACGGCTGCTGCTCGGTGCGCTGGCAATCTTCCTTTATGTGGGCGCCGAAGTCTCAATTGGCAGTTTTCTGGTGAACTATTTTGCCGAGCCCGGCATTGGCGCTCTGGATGAAAAGTCAGCCGCCAAACTGGTGGCCTGGTACTGGGGCGGCGCCATGCTCGGCCGCTTTGCCGGAGCGGCTCTTACCCGCCGTTTTAACCCGGCCATGGTGCTGGCGGCCAATGCGGTGTTTGCCATTCTGCTGCTGATACTCACCATCATCTCGACCGGTGAGATGGCCATGGTGGCCGTGTTGGCGGTGGGCTTTTTCAACTCAATCATGTTCCCAACCATCTTCACTCTGGCCATTGAAGGTCTGGGCGAACTGACCAGCCGAGGCTCAGGCCTGCTGTGCCAGGCTATTGTGGGCGGCGCTATACTGCCGGTTATTCAGGGCATTGCAGCCGACAGCATTGGCATCCAACTGAGCTTCATCGTGCCATCCATTTGTTATCTTTATATTTGTTGGTATGCCTTTGTCGCCCGCCATCGGGCTCATGGAGACACTGCGTCATGAGTAAAAGGGTACTGTGCTTCGGTGAAGCCCTGATTGATTTTTTGTGTACCAGCCGCGATGAAGACGATGGCCTGATGCTGCCCTGTTTTCGTCAGTACCCGGGGGGCGCGCCGGCCAATGCGGCAGTGGCGGTGGCCAAGCTGGGTGGCCATGCCCGCTTTGCCGGTTTGGTAGGCAAAGACAAGTTCGGTGACTTTCTGGCCAACTCTCTGGCACATTACGGCGTGGATATCAGCCTGCTTAGCCGCCACCAAACCGCACCCACCTCGCTGGCGTTTGTGCATTTGAATGAAGAAGGCGATCGCAGCTTCAGCTTTTACCGTGATGGCGGCGCAGACACCCTGTTTGATGCCAGCACCGTAAACGCCAGCTGGTTTGAAGACACCGCCATCTTACACCTGTGCAGCAACACACTTACCACACCCCAAAGCGCCGAGGCCACACTGTCGATAGCCGAAAAGGCCATCGCCGCCGGTCTTTACCTGAGTGTGGATGTGAACCTTCGCCACAACTTGTGGCAAGGCAACCACGCCTGCAAGCAAACGGTAATGGCACTGGTACGTGAGGCAGATGTACTCAAATTTGCCAAAGAAGAGCTTGAGTATTTAGCGGGCGACGATCCGCAGGTATTGATCCAAAGGCTGCTGAGTTCACGCTGCCAGCTGCTTCTGGTTACCGATGGCGCTAATCCAGTGCAGGCGTTCAGTGACCAAGGTTGTCTGACATTGCCCACCCCCAAAGTGAACGTGGTGGATACCACAGCCGGCGGCGATGGCTTTATCGGCGGCCTCTTGTATCGCATAGCCCGCGATGGGCTGGAAAGCCTGCTCGAAACCGAAGCTACCCTCAAAGATGCCCTTGGCTTTGCCATTGGCTGCGGCGCACTGGCGGTAAGCCGCCCAGGCGCCTTCCCGGCCCTGCCGGTGCTTGCCGAAGCCGAGGCGTTTCATGCCTCGAAAAGTGGTGCCTGAGGCGCCCCCGTTGACGATTATTGATCCCACAAGCCCTGCCGACTTTGTGGCAGGGCCTGATTTCAAGGAATTCTATGAACTTCTACAGCCGTGACTTTTTACTGTCCCATTCCCAAAGCATTCTGGACTTTTACGACCCACGGGTACTGGATGCCAGCGGCGGTTATTTTCACAACTACTATGACGACGGCAGCCTGTTTGACCCGGGGTTTCGCCAACTGGTCAGCAGTTGCCGCATCATAGTGAACTACGCCCGCGCTGCCGACATACTGGATACCCCTGAGTATCTGGCCCATGCCCGCCACGGCCTCGATTATTTGCTGAATGTGCATCTGCAAGCGGATGAGCGCTTCGCCTGGACATTACGCGATCACCAGAGCGAAGACATGACCCAACAGGCCTACGGTTATGCCTTTGTGCTGCTGGCCTTCGCCGCCTGTCGCAAAACGGGTATTCTGGAAGATAACGAAAAACTGCTGTGGATATACAATTTGCTGGAGCAGCGTTTCTGGCAGCCTGAGTACGGCCTTTACGCCGATGAAATCAGTGCCGAGGGCGTGCTGTCTGACTATCGCGGCCAGAACGCCAACATGCACCTGTGTGAAGCCATGATCGCCGCCTTCGAAGCCAGCGGCGAAGGCCGCTTCCTCGACCGCGCCATGGAGATTGCCGACAAGATTGCCAACCGTCAGGCGGCGCTCACCGGCGGCATTATCTGGGAACACTTTACCCCCGAATTTGCTATCGATTGGGACTACAACAAGGATGATCCCAAGAACCTCTACCGCCCCTGGGGCTTTCAGGGCGGCCATCAAACTGAATGGGCCAAGCTGCTGCTATCCCTCGCCCGCTACAGCCATCAGCCATGGCTGATAAGCCGCGCCAAAACCCTGTTCGATACCGCATTCGAAAAAAGCTGGGACCAGCACCACGGCGGCATGGTTTACGGCTTTGGCCCCGATGGCAACTGGTGTGACGATGACAAGTACTTCTGGGTGCAGGCAGAGAGCTTTGCCGCCGCGGCCATGCTGTATCAGCAAACCGGCGAGCAGCAATACCTTGATGCCTATAACGCCCTGTGGGACTACGCCTGGCAGCATTTTGTCGACCATGAACACGGCGCCTGGTTCAGGGTGCTTTACCGCGATAACCGCAAGTATTCCAACGAAAAAAGCGCTGCCGGAGCCAAGTGTGACTACCACACTCTGGGCGCCTGCTTCGACAGTTTAACAGACCTCTGAGCCCAGAGACTTCAGTTAAACCGAGCCCAAGCAGAAGCGGTCCCCCCGCTTCTCTCTTTGCCGCCTCTTTTAACGAAGAGGCGGCTTTTTTCAATAAGGAAATTCAGGCTAAAACGACTTCCCGCCCATCATGTACCACATGGGAAGACGAGCACAAAAACTAACACCACATTAATGAAAAAATGCCACTGACCAGAAAGGCAGTGGCATTTTAGCGCTACAGACGTTAAGTGCTGAGCTTAGTGGTACTTGCGGCGAAGCCCAACCAGGGTCAACAGGCCCAGGATCATACCAGCACCCAGAGCGCCGCCACCATTGTCAGTATTACGAATGGTGACACTGACATCTTTTGTTGCACTAAACTCACCATCACTGACGGTCACACTGAAGGTGGCTACGCGGTTGTGGTCCACAGCGGGAAGCTTGAGCGATGCCTCGCCCTGCTCACTCACGGTGACAGCAACGGCTGGCCCACTGGTCTGCACCATACTGTAATGCAGCTCATCGCCATCTTCATCCGAACCACCCAGACTCAGCTCCAGCACGCTGTTCATGTCGGCTTCAACACTACTGCTCACCGACAATACTGGTGCATGATTGCTGTTAGTCAGGGTAATAACCCCTTGCTTGGTTTCAAAACCTTCCCTTGTGGTTGTCAGCGTCCAGCTCACAGGAAACTCGCCGCTGCCTGGTGTCGTCTGGGCGATTTGGGCAACCACAGTGGCCGCCATAGCGCCGGCGGGTAAGGTCACCTCAAAGCCTTTATCGCTGTAGGCTATAGCATTGCTTTCATTGCCGCTTGCACTGACCAATCGCAAGTCATCACTCATCTCCAGCCGTACCTCATAGGTCAGCTCGGCCATGGTGGGGTTACCCGGCAGCATGAACGACACCTCAGCCAATTGGGCGCGGGCAAACTCTGGCTGGACCACATTCACAATGGCGGTGGGGGCGGTCCGGTTTAGTTGAACCTGAGTAGAGCCCAACACGCGGGTCGTTGTCGCAGAGTTACGGTCAAATACCTCGACAGCACCATAGTAAACACCACTATCCAGATCACCCGCCCAGTTAAGCTCCAGGCTGGTGGGCTCATAGGGATCCAGATTGTCGCTGGCCACGGATGCTGACGCATCAGCGCTGATAGCCACGGGTTGTTGCAGCACATCAAGACGCACTTCATCCTTTTCAGCGCCGCTGCCCTGATAATTGTGCACCATCACCCAGTAGCGTCCGGCGCCCGCATTAAAGCTGCACGACTCTCCCACACTTGCCGGGGTAGCGCAGATCTGGCTGATTTCGACTGTTTGCGCCAGCCCATCACCATTGCTGTCAAGGCCAATAAACACATCCACATCTTCTGCACTGGTCGCGCCGACAATCACTCGCAGATCGCTGCTCTCTTGCTCGACATTCAAAAACATGGTCGCAGTGCCATCATGGATATCATCGAATGGTGAAGTGTTATCGCTGTCCGGTGCCACACTCAGCGTATAACTGGTCGCTTTTAGCAATGGGCTTGCTGAGACCACCACATCTTGCGGATAGCGGAACCTCAGACCGGGAATATTGGCTACCCCTTTGCTCCAGAAGTAGTTTTGCGATACCGACTTGGGAACTTCAGCAATCATGGGCTTAAGTGCAACTGGCAAAGAAAGCTTTGGAGAACCATCCGATGGCGTCAGCGACAGACGCAGAAAACTCCAGTCCTCGCTGACCCGCTGAGCCACATTGGCAGTCACCTTCACAGTGACAGTCTCTCCGGCGAGAACGTCGAACTGGGAAGGCGAAATGCTGGTGGTGATGCCGTTAATAAAACCCTCTGTGGCTGCTGTCCAGGAGCCATCCTGCGTCGCTTTGAAGGTACGGGTCCAACTGCAGGTACCCGGGCAGCGACTGTTACTGAGGTACGGCATATTCAGGCTGGGGAAGTCTCCGTCGGCATAGGGACTTGCAGCCCGATAATCCGCAGAGGGCACATCCATAATAAGACCGGCACGCACCGCATCCCCAACACGCAGGACGCCCGAGCCAGTGTCAAAGAAACCTGCCGCCACGGCACCGGAGCCATCATCATTCTTGGTTACCTGCGAATTTGCGGTCAGCATCATGGCCGACTGAATTTCCGCTGGTGTCCAATCGGGATGGACCTGATGCAGCAACGCAGCCGCACCTGCAACATGAGGACTAGCCATGGATGTACCACTGAGGATCTGGAAATCCGCTGGCGCCGCGTTATTGCCGTGAAACGGCTGCTCATCCGCATAGGCGGCGAACACGTTTACACCGGGCGCCGAAATATTGGGAACCATCACCTCAGGCTGCTGTGCATAGGGACCACGTGAGGAAAAACCTGCCATCATATCCGCTGCGGCCATGTCATACCTGGCCACGGCAGCGCCTATGGTCAGGCTGGGCGTATCACCCGCCGCCTGAGCCTCCCGCAGCCAGGTCATCAACGCATCACCATCGCTACGGGTAATGAGCGCTGTGGGTCGACCGTAGGTAACTTCAACCATATTTTGCTCAGAGGAAGCGGTAGTACGAATGACGACACCAGCCACTTTCACACGCCAACCGTAGGGAAGGTTACGAACCTTTCTATCCAAGGGCACCAGGCCTCTATCGCAAATAACAATCTTGTCATTCAAGAGCTCAGCTACAGGATCCCACGAATAGACTTGTTTATCGCACAGGGCCATGTTGTTGCCATATTTATCCGTAAAATCACCGGCATAAACAACTTCCTTTGGCGTCTCAACTGTGTTGGTCGCCGGCGCACGGGTGCCATCGTCAACATAGATACTGGCGTAACCGTCAATCGGAGCAAGATCGCCGCCTACACTGCTACCAATCACAGGATGAGTCCAGACCCGCTCATGGGTCGCCGCACCCACTATGGTGGCCCAGGGCGCGTTATTGCCCGTCGTGGAGGCGCGGGCACCATCGTTACCGGCAGCCTGAGCGACAAACACTCCGGCTTCTCTCGCGGTAAGGAACGCGACCTGCTCAGCAGCTCCCCAGGGATCGCTCTGCACGCCGCCACTGGGTCCCACTGAATAGTTGAGGACATCCACACCATCCTTGATGGCCTGCTCGACTGCGGCCACCGTCAGGCTGGGGTAACAACCTGCGCTATTACATATCTGATAACTGATGATATTGGCATGCGGTGCAACACCTGAGATTTTGGCCAACCGTGTGCCTATTGGGGTGCCATCTCCTTCCGGCTGACCTATTTCGGGACGTAACACATCAACATCGAGCAACACGTTGCCACCTGCGGTAGAAGCGGTATGGCTGCCATGACCGTTATAGTCTTCACCTGTAGCCGGGCGCATGCCCTCGTATTGGTCGGTAATGAATGGGTAGCTGTAAACACCGATGAGCTTGTCGTTACACAGGTTGGCATTCACAACGCAGTCGCCCAGATAATTACCCGAACCGAGCGGATTAACCACGGTATAACCATCATCGCCGGTGGCAGCAAAAGCACGGTTATCCGTGTTTACTCCGGTGTCGAGAATACCGATAACAACGCCCTCGCCCTGAGCGGCAGTCCCGCTGAGACTGCCATCCCAAATACCCGGAGCCCCTATGTGCTGCGGGCCGTTATCCGTCAATAACTGAGTGGGCACCTCTTTGATAACCCTCATCACCTGCGGCAACGCCAGTAACTGCTTGGCTTCCGCTGCTGTCAGCGAAACCACCATCCCGTTGTAGGCAAGATCAAACGTCATAGCCGGCGCAACATCCCGGCTGAGCGCCTGACGTACATTGGCAACGAACGCCGACTGATTCTGCTTTAGTTTTACGCGGTAGTCGTTCATTGCAGGCGTTTTAAGAGCCGCGCTCATTTGTTGGGACGCAGGCTTGCCTCGGACTTTCAGCGCACCATGCCCTTGCTTCTGCAGCTGTAGCGACGCCTGCATTACCGCTGGCAAATCAACAAGTTGAACTATATAGCGGCTGCGACCTTCGGCATCGACGGGCGCCTCAACTGCAGCGTTAATGACATGGCTGATTTTGCTCTGCCAGCCGTAGGCTTTATCACCACCAACACTGGCGTGTGACAGTCCGCTGGCGCTGGTCGCGATGGCCAACGCAAGAATAGATTTATTAAACATGTGCTACCTCAAATTTGGTGTGTGTCAGACTTATGGTTACGGCGCAGCGGAATGGCTAACAAACCAAGAAGGAGCCCCAACCACCCCGAACTACCGCCGCTACTGGGCTGGTCTGGGTTCTTAACGTTCACCTGGAAGTCATGACTGAAGGATTCGCCGTTGGCATCAACTGCATGTAGCGACAGCGTGACCACACCCGTCGTTAGCGGTGCAGTACCGTGTAAGGTGCCATCGGCATCCATGGTATAGACAGTGTTGGCACCACTGGATTGAGTCCAGTTCAGGCTCACAGGGGCATGGGCGCCCGATATGGCAGGGGTGATGCTAAAGGACTTACCCGGAGCGGCCTCGGTGTTGCTGCCGCTGATGCTTGGGCTGACACTATTGTTAACCGTCAGATTGAAACTTTGACTGGATACCTGCCCCGCAGCACTGGCTGTGACGGTAAACCCGACCAAGGTATCCTCGGCTACATAGTGACTGTTGATGCTTAATTGAGCCCCATCAGCCTGAAAATCGATGGCGGGACCGGCACTCTGTTGCCACTGTATTTCAACATTGCCATCGACCATGCTTTGCACCTCCACCGCAACAGACAGACTTTCCCCCTCGCTCAGTTGCTGGTCTGGTATTGGTTTGATGACAGGCGCAAATATATGGGGTGCCTGAACCTTGACTACGCTGGTTCCGACGCGGGATAAGCTATCCAGATCCTGGGCTGTTACCGTCACAGAAACAGCATCGGTCAGCAGGTTATCCGTGGAAATGGTGAGATTGAGCGGAGCACTGTCTGACGTCAGTTCTGCAGACACTTCCGATGAACTGCTGCTTGCTGTGAAGTCGTGGCTGGTGCCCACATTGTCCAACACTTTGAGGCTGAGGCTCTTTTGTTGGCCGGGACTGAGCATTTGGGTTGGAACCTGCTCCACCAACACGTCCTGGCTCACACCGGAATGAGCGGTGCCATCAAAATTCAGCAGCCGAACAGGGCCATTTGGATACCCCTTCAGAGGGTATGCCATCACTGGCTGACCGAAAATCGTCCGGGTTCGAGCCACTTGCCCTTCAACACTCACGGCCCCGTTTGAGAACGAAACGGCGTCACCGATGTTATTGCCTGTGGCAGGCGCAATAACTTGTGCATAAAGGTGATAGGCAAAGTTGGTTTCAGCGCCATAGGTCAGATTCAGGTTTCCATTTTGGTTAAATACCAAAGCAGGGTTTGTGTACCCTTTAAACCAGTCGTCAAAGGGCAAAGCGCTGTCAGTAACGACTTGCCGCCATGGCATCAGGAACTTGGGTTCAGGGTTACCGTTCTCATCCCAGAGGAAGTCGCCGCTACGGGATATGGCAACGCCGCGGACACCGGCATAATCATGTACCTTGTCATCTGCACCATAATCCTTCTTATTGACAGACCAGGTGACATAGATGTTTTGGCCATCGTAAGCCAGCGAGGTGGCACCATTCCCGAGCAGCTCACCCGATACCCGCAGCCCTTGCCCTGAAAAAGCCTTACTGCCATCGGCATGAACGTGTTGAACCAGAATAATGCCCTGATTGTAGCCGGTGAGGTGATACCAGCTCAGCACTACCCCACCTTCGCCATCGTCGATGACCTCAACCGAACGGGCACTGTCTACAGGATGGAGGAAGTTGTCGCCCGAAGTAATGGCCACTGGCTTTGTCCAGAGCGGCGAGCCATCGGTGAGTGAGTATTTCTGCACATAATAATGCGAATTGGTCGTGCCGACTTCAGCGGCCACCTCCAGCAATACCATCACACTGTCTTGCATCACAATCGGCGACGTAGCAAAGGTATAACGGCCGTCAATTTGCACGTCTTGCTGCCACAGAATATCGCCATCAGAGTTCAAACACGCCAACGCGCTGAACCCGTCCACTGTGTAGCCGGAAAAGCCTTTGGCCCAGCTTACAACCACATGCTTGCCTTTGGCATCCATGGTGATACCCAGGCCATTGTTTGCATAGTTTGCATCGGGCGTTAGATTTAGCGGCGTGTTCCAGGCAAAAGTGCCATCGCGCTTCAGTTTGGCAACCTGAACTGTGGCGTGGTCACTTGGATCCCCCCCTGGATACACATCGTTTGCGATATAGGCATCATTGTTTTCATCAATGGCAATGCCGTAGTAAGAGGCAAAGCCCTTGGATGTATCGAATACCCTGATAGGTTCAGCCCAACTCTGTTCACCATTGGCATTGTAATGCTGAACAAAAACGTCAAAACCTGAGTTGTTGGGGTTGCGCCAATAGTAGCCGCCATTACGAAAACTGACATACACACCACCATCCTTGTCTGCGACCAGATGCGGTGTGTTGCCTGCGCTCACGACTTCGATGGCTGAATTTGCCGGGTCGTTAGACCAGACAGCAGTGGCAGCTTCTGGCAGCCCAACAGCCAAGACTATCGCCAGGGCTAATTTATGCTTGCGAGCCATTTTAATGACACTCCATTAACAGTTAGGTTTCAAACTGTTATTTATAAGGAGCTATCATTCCGGTCGCTATTGGACCTTGTTTCGAAATTACTAGGACTTAGGTCTTAGGCCTGAGGAAGGTGCGAATAAGTCCCGTGCTTACTCTGCGTGTGCTTACAGTGGATAGATGCAAGGCACAGTTCGCAGCGAATGGCTCTAGTCCTTCGCAAGATGGCCATGCGTTAAAGCAGCAAGGCGGCCTGGGTTCGATTTTTAACACCAAGTTTGGAAAAAATAGCCGTGACATGCGCCTTGACAGTTTTTTCCGAAATATTCAATCGCTGGGCAATCTCTTTATTGGCACAGCCTGCCGCAATCAGATGCAACACTTTAAACTGGCCGGGAGTTAACACGTCGAGCTTTTTGTAGCCGGCATCATGCGCCGGCGGCGACTGCTTCGGGCGCTGAAAGTTGCCCTCGAGCACATCACAGACCAATGCGTACATCGCTGCTGGAGGTGTAGATTTTGGCAAATACGCCGCACCGAGTGACAGGCATTCATTGCGAATACTCACGTCATCCTGAGCACTTATCACCACAATAGGCAACTCCGGGAACTGGCGGCGCAGAAAATACAATCCGGAGAATCCCGTGCTGCCCGGCATCGACAAGTCCAGCAACAACAGGTCGAGATCATCAATACATTCACTGATCCCTTCAAACAAATCCAGATAGTTATCCGCTTTGGAGATCCTTACCCCAGACAGAGTTCCTTCGAGCCCCACTGCCAGCGCTTCAAGGTAGAGTGGATGATCGTCGGCCACGTAGATATGGAATTGGGACTGCAAGGTTAACTCCTGTGGTTCACATCTTGTAGTAACCAAGCCAGTCTACCCCATTTTATAGGCTTGGCCAGAAAGAAGATGTGCTGATCTTTTGGCACCCTATGACGAGCTTCCGGGTTGCCAGAGATATAGATGAGCATGCCGCCCGGGTGGATTTTACCCGCATACTTAGGTGCACTCTCAATACCATCCTCACCCTTGGATAAATTGACGTCCGACAAAACGACATCGTAACAGCGTTGAGAATTCAGCAGTGCTTCCACGCCGCAAAAAACCTCTACCTCCAACCCTTTAGACTCCAGCAGCCCGTGCAACTGGCGCCGTTGCCCGGCATCATCCTCCACCAGCGCGATACTGAGGCGGCTGAATTCAGCCGTTTCCGGCACCACAAGCAAGGGAATACCGAGTCTGAAACAGGTGCCCGCTTGTGGCGCCGATTCCAGATCAATCGTCAATTCAAGCACATCAGCCAAACCCTTAACGACTGACAGCCCCAGCCCCGAGCCGGGATAGCTGTTTGTCCAGCGCCGGAAGGGCACAAACAGACCTTGCTGAACTACATCGCTCATGCCCGGCCCCTGATCCTTTACTTCGACCACCAAACGCTCACCGTCGTTAAATGCATTAACATGAACCGAGTCCCCAGATTTGCTAATTTTAATCGCGTTATCAATAAGATTTCCGATGATACGCTTTAGCAGCACTGCATCAGTGTATGCCGATGACTCGGTTTGAATGTCACAATGCAAAACGACGCCCTCGTGCGATGCCAACTCACCGTACTCATCTGTCAGTTCAGTCATGAACGCCTTCATCGAAAACGTGTGATAGACCGGATTGACGACTTTGGCATCCAGCCGGGACAACTCAACAACAGAAGCGACAAGTTGTTCCAGAAAATTAAGGCTGGAACCGATCCTTTTCCTCGGGGCGCCATTGGGAAACTGTTCCAATTGCAATCGCATCAGACTAATCGGTTGTTTAATATCGTGGCTTGCAGCAGCAATAAAACGGGTTTTTGCCAGATTCGCTTCAATTGCCTCCTCTTTTTTTTGTGCCAGCTCTTTGGTTCTCATGGTCACTTCTGCTTCGAGTTTGCGTGAATAATCAAGCTGCCGCTTATTCTGTTCAATCTGCAAGGCCAACTTGGCTCGTGCCGCCCTGATCTGAGCGGCCACCAAGGTCGCAATCACCAGCAGACCAAAAAATATATAAAGCGCAATGGCCAGCGGCGACTCCCATATTCTGGGCTGTATATGTAACCTGGCGCTGGTAACTGGCGCGAATATGCCAGCCACACTTTTCGCCCTCAGTTCCACCTGATAATCCCCAGGCCTTAGATTAACAAAGGAAATAAATGAAGACTTTAATTCGGTCCACTGGTTGTTCAGTGGCAAAATTCGGTAACTGAACTCTGCTTGAAGAGGTAAATCAGAAGGCGAAGAAACAAAATGCAATTTCACATAACCCGGAGAGCGCAGTGTTAAGGTTTCAGAACCAATATTCATCTGCTGATTATCAAATTCCAACATTGTCCACTGCGGTTTTTTGCGTGCTAACTGGGGAATGTTTGAATCACGAATTAATGTTAAGCCTTCCTCGCTGCCAAAATACAGAAAGTTGTAAAATCTACCGCAGCTAAATTGTGAAAACTCCTGAGAGTGAGCCCCCTGAAGCACCGTCAAATTAGTCTGTAAATTGAGTTTCGAATCTAAGATAGATATACCTTTGTGCCCTGAGAGCAACGTGCGTCCCTCAGGATCAGTTAGTGCACACACCAAGGTCTGGCTGTTCAAAGCATCACTTACCGGTAATCTGGTAATGTTATAGTCCTCACCCGAAATTGCCTGATAAATCCCTTTGCTCGCGGTCAGGACCAATAATCGACTGTCTTGTTGCTCGAGATTAATCACTATGCCCAGCCCCTGATGCACGGTCCAGGCAGCGGGAGCCTCCCAATCCTCACTCATCACCGCAGACATCAGTCCGGTTTGATAAGCAGCCACAAACAAGCGTCCATTAAAATAGCGTGCTGCTGCAGAGCCTCTGGGGAAGCTCTGTTGCCATGCCATCTTCCAGAGTTCTCCATACTTTTTATATACCTTCATCGTTCGCTCAAGATGAAATACTCTGATATTCGAGCCAAAACTATCCATGCCGGATAATTGCTCCTTCCCAAGCTCGGGGAATGTTTCATCCAGTGCAGAAAATTGCCCCGTCAGGGGATCTAACTGTATGCTGCCAGAAGTGAGTGAGGTGATATAAAGCTTTCCTTCATCAGCAATGAGCTTGGACGGCTCAAAGCCTGTCGGGTAGGGAATCCGTTTAACAAGGGTTAGCCTACCTTCTTGCAAGGCCCAAAAAGCCAAATTTGAGGGTTCGGCCACCACCAAAACCTCTTGACCATTCACAGCAGAAACCGTCATATCAATAGAGGCATTTGAAAAATTGTCCATGCCTACATTGAGCGCTTGAATAAATAAATATTCAGACGGAATTCGATACAAACCATTAAATGTGCCAACGTAAATCTCTCCCGTATCAGAGAGCATGAGATTACGCGCAATCTGTGATGCCTGATAAGCGTTATTCTTATCATGGGGGCTTATCACCTTCCAGCTTTTATCACTCAGATTAAATATGCCAATCCCGTTATCCGTGGCCAAATATAGTCGCCCATTAACTAACACTATTTGAGCTATATTATTACTGGGCAACCCACTATTTTCTTTTGCATAATTTAGGCATTGCAAACTTTCTATTGAGCAGAAAAACAGCCCTTGGGCTTTGATACTAATCCAAACACCGGAGTCAGTGGTTTTTACTGCCTTCACTTGCCCAGATGGCAATGCCAAATTCAGACCTATTAACTCACCGGTATTTTTATTAAAAAGACTAAAACCTGAGGTACTGAACAGTAACAGATCTTGCTTGTTTAATTCAGTTGCAAAAACCATGTTTCCCGGTACTGAATTAACCAGAGAGGGCCGTTCATCTGTAGGCTTGAGGAGATAAAGTTGCTGCTCGCTTATAAAATACAAGCCTTCCGCTGTGACTACCAAATGTGAAACTGACTGATAACCTTTAGGAAGCAGTACACTATGACTTTTCACGCTAACTGTGTCTATTTTATCGAGTCCGCCGTCGGTGGCCACCCAAAGCACGTGACCATCAGCTAATGCCAGAGAATTCACTTCTGAACCTGACAGTTTAAGCCCTTCCTTATCCGTCCTGAATACGATTATTTCGTTGTTATTCAGAAGATTAAGCCCATCCTGAGTGCCAACCCAAATACGCCCAAAATCATCTTCTTCCAATGCTTTTATCGTATTTTGCGAAAGACCATTTTCACTGCTGATCCTCAATGCAGACGGATAATAGTTTTCTGCCGCCGACAAAGAAGCGCTTGCCAAAAACAGTATGAAAAAGAATACGATGCGAAAAAACGGCATTGCTGATGCCCTGAAAGCGGGAGAAAGGCTTACTTAACCATCAGGGAACGCCAGTGTAAAGCAAGAAGAACATGAATTGGCTTTGCTGTTTGGTGCACG
>NZ_JBFKLW010000081.1:0-15536 GCF_041630135.1 Shewanella sp. | reverse complement strand
TCTTTGAATTTATGTTTCAGCAATATTTCCGCGATGTTACCGTTGTGTTTTCATATTGTTTTGTTGTTGTTTGTTTAGCGTTTTTAGTAATAAGTTGAAATAAAATTGTTTCAAAATTGAGATTTGAATTTCTTAACGCCACACAAAAAGTGTGTCTGTTAAAATATTCCATTAATTCAGTTGGATGCGATGTGGTTTCGTTATTTTGGATATAGTCGTATATACCATATAAGCTTAAGCTTGCATCATATCCGTCTTAATTAAGCAAAGATGCAGTTAACGCTTGGTTTTCATTTGTTTCATTGCGTGATACATGTCACGCCTCCGAGAATAAAACGTAATCAGAACAGTACTCGGAATAGCTTTTATATGTGTTTCTGCTGTTTCCAGTTGGAAATGCACTTAATCGCCTTTGACATGCAAACAACTACAAGGAAGCGAAATAGTGAAAACCAAAATCGCCTTGGCCATTTCTATGGCTCTGCTCAGCGGTGCTGCCTCTTCGCAGACCGTTTCTTCTGCATCGGGAGAAATGGCGCTGTCCGATGTGCTTAAACAGTTCAGCGGACGTAATTATAGTGCTGATTCGGCGTATCCCAAGTTTATCCCTGAAGCAGGGCTTGGTAATGAAGTTCATACCTACATAGTGCGCCTTGCTGATAAAGCCGTGGCCAACTACAACGGGGATATTCAGGGATTTAAAGCTACCAGTCCGCAGTTTTCCCGCGCCAAAGGCGACTCCACCAACACCAAACTGAATGTGCGCAAGCCGGAAGTTCGTGCCTATGCCAGTTTCCTGAAAACAAAACAGGATAACTTTGTCTTAAAAG
This sequence comes from Shewanella sp., assembly GCF_041630135.1. Classification (GTDB taxonomy): domain Bacteria; phylum Pseudomonadota; class Gammaproteobacteria; order Enterobacterales; family Shewanellaceae; genus Shewanella. Next base: position 14,706 of record NZ_JBFKLW010000081.1, on the reverse strand, counting down.
CCAAGGCATCGACTGGCGATGATGTTGAGTTTGTTACCAGCTTCCAGTATGCCTTCAATGGTGTATCTATGCGTATGACCCAGGCTCAGGCGCAAAAGTTGGCGCAGCTGCCGGAAGTGGCATTTATCGAGCGTGAGAGACTGGAGCAAATGGAAACTGATGCCAGTCAGGCGCTGATTGGTTCACCTAAGGTATGGGATGGTAGTGCCACCGGTACCCAAGCCATGGGTGAAGGTGTGATTGTCGGTATTATCGACTCAGGTATTAACTCTGATCATCCGTCTTTTGCCGATGTAGGTGGGGACGGATACGATCACACTAACCCATGGGGTCAGGGTGTTTATGTCGGAGATTGCGCCACAGAATTTGCTTCGCTTTGTAACGACAAATTGCTTGGCGTTCACAGTTACCCCGAAATTACTGATATCTATGATGATCAGGATGTATTTGGCGCTACGCCGCCTGCCAAAAATGGTGAAGATTATGGTGGACACGGTTCTCACGTTGCCAGTACGGCTGCGGGTAATATACTCAAGGATGTTCCCTTCGTTGAAGGTGAAGTCGGCAAACTGACTGGCGATGGTATTGAAACCGGCCTCAGGTTTGAGCAAATTTCCGGTGTTGCTCCGCATGCAAACATAGTTGCTTATCAAATTTGTCGTCCCGGTAATTCTGGTGATACCTACAGTGGTTGTCCAACCTCTGCCACATTGAAAGCGCTTGATGATGCCATTAAAGAAGGTGTAGATGTTCTTAACTATTCCATCAGCGGTGGTGGTCATCCTTGGCGCAGTGCTGCTGAACTTGGCTTCCTGGCTGCGCGTAATGCAGGGATTTTCGTGGCTGCGGCTGCTGGTAACACCCGCTCAAATATCAAACAGGTTCCTTATACCACGCCCAAGCATGCCCCTTGGTATACCTCAGTTGCCAACTCTACCCATGGGCGTGATATTGCTCAGCAAATGATGCTGGGTGACACCAAGTTTGACTTTACCCCATCAGGCCCAGGCTTGACCGAGACAGTGAGCGGTAATCTGGTATATGCCGGTGTGGTTGATGCGGAGAACTTTAAGGGTTGTAATGCCTTTGCTGCAGATGCATTCAAAGACAAAATCGCCCTGATCAAGCGTGGTAGCTGCGCTTTCGTTGACAAGATTAATCATGCGGTAGCAGCCGGTGCCAAAGCCGTGGTTATCTTTAACAGCGACGGTTCGGGCAATGCTCGCTTTGGCATGGCCGGGGTGGAAGACATCAAGGTTCCGGCAGTAGGTATCGGTAACGCTGATGGCCTGGAAATTGTGAAGGCTCTGGAAGCTAACCCAAGCCTGGTATTAACCATAGATCCGGCGCTGGCAATTAAAGAAAAGCCAGCTGATGTTCTTGCCGCTTCCTCTCTGCTCGGCCCCAACAGCTCTATCGATGTGATGGTACCTTATGTAGCTGCGCCTGGTTCTGATATCTATGCTGCCTATGCCGATGAGCAATATGGTCATGATAAGACTGGAACAGATCCGGCCGACTTCACCCTGATGTCCGGCACTTCTATGGCCAGCCCTCATGTAGCGGGCGCCGGCGCACTGCTTAAGTCACTACACAAGGACTGGACACCTGACAACATCCGCTCTGCACTGATGCTCACTGCAACCGGTGCCCAGGCCATGAAGAAGGCCGATGGCACAACTGTGGCCGATCCTTTCGATGTGGGTGCAGGTCGTATTCGTGTGGACTTGGCGGCCAAAACCGGTCTTATCATGGATGAATCTGCGCTGAATTACGAAATTGCCAACCCGGATACCGGTGGCGATCCTCGTAAGCTCAACCTGCCATCTATGCAGGACAGCAAGTGCGTAAACAGCTGCAGCTGGAGCCGTAAAGTCACTGGGACCGCCGATGGTGAGTGGAGTGCAGCAGTTGAGAACGTGGTTGGTGATGTGGCCTACACTGTTGAGCCAGCAAGCTTTACCCTGAAAAAAGGTGAAAGCCAGCTGATAACGGTTACTGCCGATGTTACCAAACTGGGCGACGACTGGGGTTTTGCTAACCTGAAACTGAGCTCTTCAGCCCATCCAGTGGCGGCCATGCCTGTGGTTGTAAAGGCTGCCAAGCGTAATCTGCCATCGCTCATCACAGTCAACGCTACCCGTAGCGCCGATGAAATGAACGTTTCCGGTCTGAAAGCGCTTGATTTGCCCGATGTGAAAGCTGCTTCTGCCGGCATCGCACTGGCCGAAACGCTGGAGTCCAAACTGGCGGAAGACAGCACCAATGGCAAGCCATTCGACAACTTTGATGAGGTGGATGTCTTCAAGTTCCCGGTTCCGGCGGGTTCACTCTATTTTACTGCTTCCATTGCTTACACCACTTCGCCAGATCTCGATGTCTACGTCCTGTACAACGATGGCAGTGGCTTTAGCATTGTGGCCAGTTCAGCCCGTGCGGGTTCAGAAGAGTCCGTGCTGATAAGCAACCCAGCTGCCGGTGATTACTATGTGGTTGTACAGAACTATGAAGCCTCCGGTGATGGTACGGAAGACGCTTATGGTCTGAAGCACCTGACTCTGAGCAATGAAGCCAGCGACAACTTCAACGTGACCCTGAGCGGTGACAATAAGGATTTCGACCTGAATCTGGCCTGGGATCTTGACGTGTTGCCCGGTGATGACGGTTTGGCAGTTGTTATGCTGCAAACCTCTGATAGCAAGGTTGCGACCGTTAATCTGCCTGTAGTATTTACCCGCGTGGCTGATGACGTTACCCCACCGGTTCAGACCAAGATCAATGGTCTGGTGCAGCCAGGTGAAGCCATCAAGGTGGTAAACACTGTTGCTGCCAACAAGACTCAGGAAACCCGTACTTATCAGTTGACCGCATCTATCCCTGCGGGTCATGAAGTGGCGAACATCAGCCACGATGGCAAGCAGGAAGGTCAGATCATCAACTGGAGTGTTGCTATGGCATCGGGTCAGGAAACACAAGAAGTCAGCTTCGATTTGATCCCCCGTAAAGCCAGTACCGGTAATGAGCTGGTGTTGACCAACAAGGTGGATAACACTACTGCCAAAGTGATCAGCGACAGCTACAGCTTCGATGTGCCTGAGGTTAAGCCCATTGCCCGCGTTGGCGCTCCCGCTGCCATTCTTGAAGGCAGCAGTCTGACGCTCGATGGCAGTCTTTCCTCTGATGCCAACGGTGATGGCCTCACTTATAAGTGGACTCAACTGGGCGGCAAGTCAGTATCCGTTGCCAAAGATCAGCCGGTGCTTAAGTTTAAAGCACCGGAAGCTCACGGTGGCAGCGAGGTAATTTCCTTCAACCTGACAGTCACTGATTCCCAGGGCAACAGCGATTCAACTCTGGTGTCTGTATCTGTTACCGACAACCCACACAAGGGTGGCTCTATGGGCTGGTTGGCGCTGTTGCTGGCACCAGTAGCCTTCCTGCGTCGTCGGTTCAAGTAATACAACTCGCATAAATAAAAAGCCCGGCATTAGCCGGGCTTTTTATTTATTATCCAGCAAAAACTCCACAAAACTACGGTCGGCTTTTCCTACGGGGCGTTTCTTTTTCCAGGCGATATGCAAATCGAGGAACATGCGTGGGTTGAATGAGCGCTTTTCGATACCGTCTTTGTCGGTAATCACCATGTCCAGTACGCTGGTAATGGCGAACCCTTGGGACACAAGCTGTTTAATCAGGTTTATCAGATTGGTTTCAAAGGCGATATTCGGGCTGATGGCCAGCGCTCTTGCCTGTGACAGCAGCCACTCGCGGTGGAAGTATCCGGGTTTGAACATCACCAGTTCATGGGTCAGAAAGTCTTCCAGGCTAATGCTTGAATGTTGGGCGAGGGGATGGTCGCTGCCAAGCGCCACCACCATTTCTTCGGTGAGCAGCAGGCAGGAGTCAAATTCGGGACGTAAATCACCGGCAGTGATGATGGCAATATCCACCTCCTCCTGCTCAAGCATTCTGAGCGCATCCCTTGTGCCACCTTCAAACAGACAGAGCTTTATGCCTGGGTAGCAGTGGCGAAAGGCCATCAGTCTTGAGGGCAGATAGAATGAGCCGAGCATGCCGGGTACCGCAATTCGCACCTCTCCCTCACTGAGGCTTGCCATGGCACGAATTTGCGCCTTGGCCTGATGCAGTTGATTCACTATCAGGCGGGCGTGTCCAAGTAATGCCTCACCTTCGGCGGTGAGCTTTACTCCCCTGTCGCTCATGCCCTGAGTTCGATTCACTAAGGTGACTTCCAGCTCCTGTTCCAGCTTTTTAATGCTTTGGCTCAGCGCAGGTTGAGCCAACCCCAGCCGTTTGGCTGCGCGGGTGAAGCTGCCTGCATCGCACACGGCAATCAGATGCGACAGCTGTTTGATGTCCATAGGTGATGGTCTTCCTGTTAATATAATAAATATCAATAAATAAATTATATATATCTATTATCGTTATGTTATGGCTTGCGTTAGCCTGACGCAATCCTGAGGGTTTCCTGTTGGCTGGAGTTGTGGTGTTGGGCAGAATTTCAAGGGCAAATGCCAAGAGGCTTATCCATGGTCTGGCACTGGCGTCGGTGGTGGTTTACATCAACCTGTATCTGATGCAGGGCATGTTGCCTATGTTGGCAGACCAGTTTGCCATTGCCGGTGGCGAGGCGACGCTGATTTTGTCCGTTACCAGTTTCTCGCTGGCGCTGTCGCTGCTTGGTTACGCGCTCTTGTCCGACAGTATTGGCCGCTACAAACCGCTGATTGTCAGTCTTTGGTTGCTGGCACTGTCCAACCCCTTGATGCTGTTGATTGACAGCTGGCATGGGATGCTTGGGCTCAGACTGATTCAGGGCATATTACTGGCGGCAGTACCTGCCATAGCCATGGCGTTTATGCGCGAATCGTTGCCGCTTTCAGCGTTGATGAAGGCCGGGGCATTTTACATTGCGGCCAATAGTTTTGGCGGTATCATCGGGCGCATATTGGGTGGGCTGATGGCTGAGTATTTAAGCTGGCAAGGGGCTGCGCTGCTGCTGACACTGGTGACCCTGGTTTCAGTTGCCATCACGCATTATCTGCTATCACCCTTCAGACAGGTTGGTAAAGCACAGTCGGCTAGCGGCAGCGCCCGGTGCAGCGTTTCAAAAATGACGCTATCCGGCCCATGGCGCGGTTTTGCCATGCACCTTACCAACCCTCAGTTGCGGCTGTTTTATCTGCTTGGCGGTCTGGCATTTATGGTGATGGTGAACCAGTTCAGTTTTATTCAGCTGCACTTACTCGAGGCGCCGTTTCACTGGAGCCGGTTTGGGGTAACGCTGATTTTCCTGTGCTACCTCAGTGGCACCCTGTGTGCCTATCGCTCCGGCAACCTGATAGCACGTTTTGGCGTGGCTGGGGTGGTGTTGGCCGCACTTGCCATGATGGTAATTGGTAGCCTGGTTACCCTGTTTGATACCACTCCAGCCATTGTCGGCGGCTTCCTGCTGAGCGCCGCCGGCTTTTTCCTTATTCATGCCAGCTGTAACAACCAGGTGGCGCTCAGAGCCACAGGCCACAGGGCCAAGGCATCGGCACTTTACCTTTGTGCCTACTACCTTGGCGCTTCACTTGGTGGCCCCTTCCTGATGCCATTTTGGCACCATGGGCAGTGGCCGGCAGTGGTGCTGGGTTCACTGCTGTTGTTGGCACTTGCTGGCGCAGTTGCCCTGAGGCTGCTGCCTGCAGGAGCCTTATCTGCCAGTGCTGTTCATTACCGCAGGTTCAGGTTTCGTCGGGGCTGTCAGTAAGGTAGTGCTTACGGTCAAGTTCGTACTTGCGCATCTTGTCGTAAAGGGTTTTGCGGGGCAGCTCCAATTGCTCCATGGTCAATTTGATTGAACCGCGATTGTGGGACAGGGCTTCTTCAATCAGTACCCGTTCGAAAAACTCGACCCGTTGACTTAGTGACATCCCCGAATAGATAGCGCCTGACTCTCCCAGACTGGCTGCAAAAGCAGATTCCGCCCCCAGCAATACGTATCGTTCAGCCAGATTGCGCAGCTCCCGCACATTGCCGGGCCAGTCGTGGGCTGCCATGCGGGCATGATGTTCGGCGCTTGGGTAAATCAGCTCCTTGTGGTATCGGGCTGAGGCGATGCGGGCGAAGTGCAAAAACAGCAGCGGGATGTCTTCTCTGCGCTCCCGCAGCGGCGGAATCGGGATGGTTACCAAATTGAGGCGATACAATAAATCCTGGCGAAACTCACCCTTGTCACACAGTTTCTTCAAGTCCACCTTGGTGGCTGCCACTACCCTGATGTCCAGTGAAATGGACTTATTGGAACCCAGTCTTTCAACTTTTCTGTCTTCCAGTACCCGCAGTAATTTAACCTGCAGCGACATTGGTGTGGACTCAATTTCATCCAAAAACAGGGTGCCGCCATTGGCAAACTCGAACTTGCCTACCCGGGCTTTGTCGATGCCGGTAAAGGCACCGGCATCGGCACCAAACAGTTCGCTTTCGATCAGGTTTTCCGGAATGGCACCGCAGTTGATCGCCACAAAATTCGCTTTATGACGTGGGCTGTGATCATGCAGGCAGCGGGCGACCAGCTCCTTGCCGGTGCCGGTTTCGCCTTCTATCAGCACATCTGCCGGGGTAGTAAGCACCATGTCTATCAGATTTCGTAGCCGAACGATGCCCGGGCTGTTGCCCAATATACGTGGCCCGGGGATAGCCTGGGCTTCCAGTGCTCTCTTCAGATTACGGTTTTCCAGGGTCAGAGCACGTTTTTCCAGTGCCCGTTTGACCACATCCAGCATATGTTCGTTGTTGAACGGCTTTTCCAGAAAATCATAGGCGCCTTGCTTTAATGCATTGACTGCCATGGCAATGTCGCCAAAACCGGTTAGCAAAACAACGGGTAAATCTTTATCGATGGCATTACATTTGCCCAGAAAGGTAATGCCATCCATACAGGGCATGTTGACATCGCTTACAACAATACCCGGCCAGTCTTTATGGATTAACATGTTGGCATGGTGCGGATCTGTCATGGCCAATGCGTTAATTCCTTCGAGTTCGAAGAGCTGAACCAGTACGGTACCTATATGTGGCTCATCATCGACAACAAGCACCCGGAATTGATTGAAAGCGTCAAGATTCATATTGTGAGTTCTCAGGGCGAAAGGCTGGCAGGACTATATCAAAAACAGCGCCGCCTTCGGGGGCATTTGAGACTCTTATTTCCCCCTGCATGGACTCTATCATGCGCCTGGATATGGACAGCCCCAGCCCCAGCCCCAGCCTCTCGCTGGTCGTATAATAAGGTTCAAATATTTTTTCCATCAGGCTGTCTCTTACACCCGGGCCAGTATCCTGGATCCGGATAGTCAGCGGATCACCGGCGATTAACTGTATTGATAAGCGCTTTTTTTCACATTGGCTCATGGCGGTCAACGCGTTACTGATAATATTGACCAGCACTTGTTGTAACCTGGTGGCATCACACCAAACGGCTAAACTGTCAGTATCCGCTGTTACGTTAAGATGGACATGTTGTTTGTCTATTTCAGGCTGAACTATGGTCAGAGCCTGGGTTAGACATTCACTCAGACTCACCGCCCCGTCTTTTCCCTGGCTTTTGCGGGTGAAACTCTTAAATTGGCCGACAATTTCAGCCATCCTGTCGGTTAGCTCGATTATGATGGCAAGATTCTCCCGGGCCTTTTCGGGCATGTTGCGCAGTAAAAATGTCTGGGTATTCTGGGTATAGCTTCTTATTGCAGCAAGTGGCTGATTAAGTTCGTGATTTATGCTTGCCGAAAGACTGCCGACCACAGTGAGTTTGGCTGCTTGGATAAGTTCATCCTGAGTTTCTTTCAGCTTTGTATTGGCTGCCAGTAGCTCGGCAGTACGCTCTTCGACACGTTTTTCCAATTCATCACGGGATTTTTGCATCCGAATCAGACTGCGGCGTTTCTCATACTGCAGCAGCGTAAACAGCAGCAGTACGCAATAACAGGTTCCTGCCAGTAACAAGACCTGTGACAGTGACTGGTATAGAGCCTTCATTGGGCTCAATATGTGCACCCGCCAACCAGCCTTGGACATAAATATAGCCGTATCGAGATAATCTTCTGCACTGACTCCATTACCGATTTTGTATGTCGCAGGCTCCTTGCTCACCCCATTGTATTCAGGCGTTATGTCCAGTGGTTTCACCTGCCGGGCCGCATAACGTTTGCTGGCATTGAGGGCATACTGTTTGCCTTGGGTCAAAGGCGATAAAGAGGTGAGCCGCCATTCTGGTCGGCTGGCGGCAAAGACGATGTCATCGGGATCGGTAATGATGAAGTCGTACTGGCCCGCCAGTGCAATACCACTGGCTTGCGTTTCAATATCATTGACATCGAGCTTAACGACTATGACCCCGATGACACTCCCTTTATCCTGCACCGGGAATGAAAAGTAAAAACCTCGTTTATCAGAACTGGTACCTACAGCGAAGTAACTTCCCTGACCACCCGCAATAGCCTCGGTGTAGTAGGGGCGAAAGGAGAAATCTTTACCAACGAAAGAGTAAGGTTGTTGCCAGTTACTGGCGGATATGGCTATCCCCAGCGCATCAACAAGATAGATGTCTGAAGCTTCAGTAATGTGCTGTATTTCCTCTAAATATTGATTTAGATGGTTGATTTTATCTGCGTTTCGTTGTTCTAGAAGGGCTTCTGCCAGTAAGGGGTTGGTCGACAGAACCTGGGGAATGGTTTCAAAGCGCAGTAATACACTATCGAGCAGACTGACTAATTCGCTCAATTGCTTTTGTGAGTTTTGTGTCAGTTGTGTCATTCCGGTGCGGATATGCCAGGACCAGGCAAGATACAGCACCATCATTAAGCCAGTCAGCATCAATGCCGACTGTTTTAACCTTGTTCTTTTAGACACAGTCATTGGCATATGTCTCAGTTATTCACAGAAAAAGCCATAGTAAATCTATGGCTTAGGCTCGCTCAAAATGGGGCAGGGATCAAGCCTTGCCCCATGGATGTTTAAAAGCCTCTCAGACTGTCCAGATATTCCGGCAGGAACAGGCTGATTTGTGGCACATAGGTGATAAGTATCAGGAAGCCGAGCAGCAGAAGCAGCCAGGGCAGGCAGGCGTGAATAACCCAGCCGATACTGCGTCCGGTAATGCCCGCCGTCACAAACAGATTAAGCCCTACCGGCGGTGTTAACATGCCAATTTCCATGTTCACCACCATGATGATCCCAAGGTGAATCGGGTCAATGCCCAGCTGCACTGCAATCGGAAACAAAATCGGTGCCATGATCAGCAAAATGGCAGAGGGTTCCATAAAGTTACCTGCAGCCAACAGCAGCAGATTCACTATGATAAGGAACCCCCATGGCGGCAGACCCCAGCCCACAATAGTCTCTGCTATCAGATGTGGGATACGCTCAGTGGTTAACACGTGGGCAAACAGCATGGCGTTAGCGATGATAAACAGCAGCATGATGCTGACCTTGGCACCATCACGCACCACATTGCGCACTTCCTTGTCGGTTGGTGTTTTGATGAGCCCGAGCAACACATGCAGCAGGTTACGACCAATGGCGGCAACAATGGCTTCGCCTTCTAAACGCCATGGCACATTTTTGAGCGGGCCAATGTCGCGATAGCCAAACACGGCAACCAGATAGGCGTATACGCATGCCACGGCCGCGGCCTCGGTCGGGCTGGCAACGCCACCATAAATGGAGCCAAGCACGATGAAAATCAATGCCAGACCGCCCACGGCTTTGGCGCTGGACAATGACAGTGCTTTGACTCCGGGGAAGGGGCGTGACGGCAAACCTTTGATACGGGCAACGATATAAATGGCCAGCATCAACAAAAAGCCCATCATCAGGCCAGGGATAAGACCGGCCATAAACATGCGGGCGGCAGAGACTTCAGTAGCGGCTGCATACACCAGCATCACAATCGAGGGCGGGATAAGAATACCCAGAGTGCCGGAGGTGGTAATGACGCCGGCGGCAAATTTCTGTGGGTAGCCGGCACGCACCATGCCCACAATCACAATAGAGCCAATGGCTGCCACAGTGGCCGGGGATGAACCTGAAACCGCCGCAAACAACATACAGGCCATCACGGATGCCATGGCCAGGCCGCCGCGAATGTGACCAACGCTATCCATGGCAAAGTCAATAATGCGTCTTGCTACGCCGCCGGTGGACAAAAACGCCGATGACAGAATGAAGAAAGGGATCGCCAGAAGGGTGTAATGCTCTGAGGTGGCCTCATAGAGCTTGAGGGCGACTGATGCCAGTGAGTCGTTTGAGAACAGGAGGATGGTCAACATGCTGGAGAAGCCAAGTGCTATGGCAATCGGCATGCCCAGCAGCATGCACACAAGCAGGGTCAAAAACAGGGTGGCAATGGTCATGACTTGGCTCCGTCATTGTTATCGTTTTCGGCTTCTTGGGGGCCATCGGCCAGGTGCATGCTCTCTTTCGCTTCATCATGGAAGCTGAAACCGACAGACGTACCGCGGAAAATGGCAATGGCCAGTTCAACAAAGCGCCAGACCATCATGCCAAAGCCGATAATCAGAATGCTTTGGCTTAACCAAAGTGGAATGGCTGGATCTTCAGGGTCAATGCGCATCACATCCCAGGCAAAATCGTCGCTCATGTGCTTCATCAGGGCACTGGGCACATCGATGTCTTCCATACCAATGCCAATCTGGTAAATCTGTGACAGATAATCCCAGCTGCCTTTTAAAAACATGGCGCAATAGGCCAGACAGATGGTGACAGCAATAAGCGCAGTGATCCGGCGAGGACCCTGGGGCAGTTTTTTTACGAAGGCATCAACACCTATATGGGCGCCGACTTTGATGCCATAGGACATACCAAAGAGCACAAACCAACCGCAGATGGTCAGTGTCAGCTCCTGGATCCATAAAAAGCCGGTGTTAAAAAAGAAGCGGGCAATCACCTCGATAAACACCAGCAGGGTCATCAGGGTGATGAGAAGGTTGAGAAACCCTTCTTCTATGTAACCTAAAATGCGAGAAATCACGAAAGCTCTCCCCGGGATTTTTGTACCATCCTTGGTCAATCATCTTCCCTGGTGATAACGGAAACCAGGGGCGAAGGCGCCCCGGTCAATGTCAGGGTTTGTTGGCTGCTTCAGCCGCATCAATCAGATCTTTGCCGATTTTGTCTTCAAACTTGGCCCACACTGGACGCATGGCATTCACCCAAGCCTGACGCTGTGCCGGCGTCAGGTTGACTAACTCAACACGCTTGGAGTCGAGTATCAACTGACGGTCTTCATCCGCTTTTTTCAATGCCAGTTCATTACCCAGAGCAATGGATTCGTCCAATGCCTGTTTGATAACTTCACGCTTTTCCTTGGGCAGGCTTTTCCAGAAGGTGTCAGAGGTCACCAACATGTAGTCGAGTACGCCGTGATTGCTTTCGGTGATATGGCTCTGTACTTCAAAGAATTTCTTTGAATAAATGTTTGACCATGTGTTTTCCTGACCATCAATGGCGCGGGTTTGCAGCAGGGTGAACACTTCAGAGAAGGGCTTTTTCACCGGTATCGCACCTACCACTTCAAATTGAGCGGCAATCACGTCTGATGGCATGATGCGGAATTTTTTGCCTTGGGCATCGGTCGGCAGTGACAGCGGGTTGTTGGAAGAGAATTGTTTCATGCCGTTGTGCAGATATCCCAGGCCCACAACGCCTTTTCGGCTCATTGAGTTCAGCAGGTTCTGGCCGGCTTCACTCTGCTGGAAGCGGTCAACGGCAGCCATGTCTTCAAACAGGAAGGGTAAATCAAAGATTTGCAGTTTTTTAGTGTAACGCTCGAACTTCGACAGCGACGGTGCAACGAGCTGCACGTCGTTTAGAAGCAGCGCTGCCAGTTCGTTGTTGTCGCCAAACAATTGTGAATTGGGAAATACACTGACGGTGTATTCACCCGGCAGGCGGGTTTCTACCAACTCCTTGAATTTCAGTGCCATCTGCCCCTTTGGGGTATTTTCAGCCACCACGTGGGAGAATTTGATTTCCACCGGCTCGGCAGCAACACCGAGGCTCAGACCGAGCAGGGCGGCTGCCAGACCGGTTTTGCCAAGGAAAGCGAGGGATTGCAGGGGAGAGCGTTTATTCTGGTTCATTGTTAAATTCCCTAGATTCATGGTTAGTGTTTTCCATTTCTCGAAGAATCGGGTACGGCGTTGATTTTCCTCGAGGTCTTGGTTCATATAGGCAAGGTTTAGGCCATGGTGTGTAACAATGATTTAACCTGCTGGTAATAAAGGAATTGTTTTTGTGAAGCTGGGCGGGTTTTGGGATTGGATGTGTGATGCGCCGCTCACACAATTGGGGGCGGTGGGTGGATTTCCACCCAATAATGTTCATTAGCGGGGCGGAATAAGATGTTTGAGAACCGCATCGCTTGGCAGCAACTCGAGGTGGCCCCGTTCATCAAAATACCAGCCATTGATGAACCCTTTCTGGCGCATTGCCATCAGGTTATGGAGTACTTCTCTGGCTTCCTGCATGGCGGTGTTCTGGTCACAGCCATGAAGGCGTTTCAAATATGCTGCGATACTATCCAGTGACGCAGATTGACTGACATTGGCCATCGATAAAATCCTGTGCTGTTTCACAGCAAGCATAGGATAAAAGCAGTGGCTTCTCTAAATCCTGTTCATTCTTTTGTTGTATAAGATTGGCAGCTTTGATGTCGTTAAGGAGTAACTGCATGGTACAAAAAATAAGGTTATGAAGATGAGGCGATTTTTGGTGCCATTTTCCATCGGCAACAGACACTGATAGAATAGTAAAATTTCGTCCACACAGGCCCGAGTGGCCCTTTGTTTTATAGGCAAATGTCCCATATGACCGTTAAAACCCGTTTTGCTCCCAGTCCAACCGGATTCCTGCACGTTGGTGGCGCCCGTACCGCACTGTATTCCTGGCTTCATGCCCGTGCCAATCAGGGCGAATTTGTGCTGCGTATCGAAGATACTGACCTTGAGCGCTCTACTCAGGAGGCGGTGGACGCGATTCTGGAAGGTATGGAATGGCTCAACCTGAACTGGGATGAGGGTCCTTACTACCAGACCAAGCGTTTTGACCGTTACAATGAAATCATCGACGGTATGCTGAAAAACGGTACCGCCTACAAATGCTATTGCTCCAAAGAGCGTCTGGAAGCCGTGCGTGAAGAGCAGGCGGCCAAGGGTGAGCGTCAGAAGTACGATGGTTGCTGCCGTGGTGCGGCGCCTCGCGCCGAAGGTGAACCACATGTGGTGCGCTTTTTGAACCCACAGGGTGGCAGTGTTGTGTTTGACGATCAGGTTCGTGGCCGTATCGAAATCGCCAACGAAGAGCTGGATGATCTTATCATTCGCCGCACCGACGGCAGCCCTACCTATAACTTTTGTGTAGTGATTGATGACTGGGATATGGGTATCACCCATGTGATCCGCGGTGAAGACCATATCAATAACACCCCACGTCAGATCAACATTCTCAAGGCGCTGGGTGCACCCGTACCTGAATATGGTCATGTGTCGATGATTTTGGGAGACGATGGTGCCAAGCTGTCCAAGCGTCATGGCGCCGTGAGTGTGATGCAGTACCGCGATGACGGTTATCTGCCGGAAGCGCTGCTAAACTACCTGGTGCGTCTGGGCTGGTCCCATGGCGATCAGGAGATCTTCTCCCGCGAGGAGATGGTTGAGTTTTTCAATGTGCATAACATCAACAAAGCGGCGTCTGCTTTTAACAGCGAAAAACTGCTGTGGCTGAACCAGCACTATATTAAGTCACTCGATCCTGAGTATGTAGCCAAGCACCTGGAGTGGCACATGAAAGACCAAGGTATTGATACCAGCAATGGTCCTTCACTTGCCGAGGTGGTGACGGCTCTGTCTGAGCGTGCCAAAACTCTGAAAGAGCTGGCTGCCTCCAGCCGTTATTTCTATGAAGACTTTGCCGAATTCGATGCTGACCAGGCCAAGAAGCACCTGCGTGGTGTTGCGCTTGAGCCGTTGAAACTGGTTCAGCAGAAACTGGCTGCCTTGACGGAGTGGACTCGTGAAGCCATTCATCAAGCTATTGAAGAGACTGCAACTGAGCTGGAAGTCGGTATGGGTAAAGTGGGTATGCCACTTCGTGTTGCTGTAACCGGGGCAGGGCAGTCGCCAGGCCTTGATATTACTCTGGAACTTATTGGCAGAGCCCGTTCTGAGCAAAGAATCTCCAAAGCGGTTGATTTTGTAGCAGATAGGATAAATTCCTAAAAAAGGCGTTGACACATTTTGGTGTGCTGCATAGAATGCGCCTCGCAGTCGAGACATGGTGTCAGCAACGCTGGCAGCACACTCAAATGCAGTAAGAGAAGTACGGGGTTATAGCTCAGCTGGGAGAGCGCTTGCATGGCATGCAAGAGGTCCGCGGTTCGATCCCGCGTAGCTCCACCACCTTCTCTTAGTCCGGGTCCCCTTCGTCTAGAGGCCTAGGACACCGCCCTTTCACGGCGGTAACAGGGGTTCGAATCCCCTAGGGGATGCCACACTCTTTTAAGCGAGTTTAAACACTTAAGTCCGGGTCCCCTTCGTCTAGAGGCCTAGGACACCGCCCTTTCACGGCGGTAACAGGGGTTCGAATCCCCTAGGGGATGCCACACTCTTTTAAGCGAGTCTA
>NZ_JBFKLW010000080.1:0-15971 GCF_041630135.1 Shewanella sp. | reverse complement strand
TGAAAACAGCGGCGATATGCCGCTGCAGCAAGACTCTCTGGAACAGACCAGCAATGAGCAGGCTACAATGCCACCCGCCATCGGAAATGATGAGCCAGCCACAGAAACAAAAACGGCTGCGGTAAACGAAGAGCAAGACGTGGATAAAGCGCCTGATGTAGCGGATCCACAATCCCAGAAACAGGGTGTATCCAGAAAGAAAACCGCCCCTAAAACGGCATCCAAAGCCGCGACCAAACCATCAGCAAGGGCGGCAACCAAGTCCTCGGCAAAACCGGCAACAAAAGCAGCTGATAAAGCAGAAGATGCGGGCGCTGCCACAAACACCGCGCCAAAGACCGATAATAAGCCACCAAAAAGCCGAAAATCCAAGGCAAGCGCGACAGGCAAGCAAGCTGACCAATCAGCCGATTCGCCAGAATCAGTTAAACAAGAGGTGGCCGCAATAACAGAAGGTGATACCGCATCCGAAATACAACCCAAAACCACGACTCGCAGACGACGCAAAACTTCGAGCTGATATATCCCGGGGTCGGCCAACTCGGCTGGCCCCTGGTTTCCTAATCAGACTCCCGCTCACTCGCCTGTGCCTTGCCCCACTCAATCGCAAGTACCACCGGATAGGGGGACATGAACACCAACCCCAGGCCAATCAACACCGCAATAACAAGCATCCCGGTCAACTGGCCACCAACTTCAGTTCCCAGATACAACCCAATACCAGCCACCAGCATGACCACACCTATCCAGTGAAGGGTTTTCAGAAATTTCATTACACTTTTCATCGATTCCACCACATAATCGCCTTCAGGACGGCGTTCTTTGCCGTCAAAGTACATTATGGAAACCGGCATGATCAAGAAATTAGCCCCTATCGCTGTCGCCATCCTGGCTGTGGCTGGCTGCCAAACAACCCCGTCATCAACAACACCAGAACCGCTTCTTCTGGGCAGTTGGCACATTGAACAGGTCTACGACCATCCGGTAATAGACTACAGCCCGGCTCAGTTGATTTTTGAGCCCAAAGGCAAATTAACCGGTAATAACAGTTGCAACCATTTTTTCGGCTCCTACATACAGGACGGAAACCAGCTAACCTTGATGCCCGCCGGCACAACACGCAAAGCCTGTGTCGATGCCCTGATGATTCAGGAAACCCGTGTATCGGATGCCCTGCCCAAGGTACATAGCTTCAGAGAAGCCAAAGGGAAAATGCTGCTGCTTGATGAGACGGGGCAAACCATAGTGATTATGAGCCGGTTCTGATTTTCCTCAGAGAAAAAAGCCCCGCTGTCCGGGGCTTTTTCATGACTTAATGCTCGCTCACATTGCAGAGACGCTGATGCGTCCAATTACAGATCGCGGCTACCGGCCATTTCAGCGCTGGTTTCCATGTCCGCATTGTAATGCACAATATCTATCTCTCCTTCGGAGCGGGCGATAACGGTCGTTGCCACCAAATCGCCCGACACATTCACGACGGTTCGCGCCATATCCAGCACCCGGTCAATACCGGCGATTATCGCTACTCCCTCCAGTGGCAGGCCGACGGTGGTCAGCACCAGAGTTAACATCACCAGACCAGCACCGGGCACCCCGGCGGTGCCGATGGACGCCAGCGTTGCGGTCAGCACAATTGTCAGGTAATCCACCCAGGTTAAGTCCACACCGAAAGCCTGGGCCACAAACAGTGCGGTCACGCCCTGATACAGCGCCGTACCATCCATGTTAATGGTGGTGCCAAGGGGCAGAACAAAACTGGATATCTTCTTGTTTACGCCGAGATATTCGCTCGCACACTTCATGCTGGCCGGCAGGGTGCCGGCACTGCTTGAGGTGGTAAATGCCACCGCCATGGCATTGCTGATGCCTTTAAAAAACTGAATGGGATTCAGCCCGGCCACCAGTTTAAGCACCAACGAATAAAAGCCCAGAATATGCAGGGCACAGCCCAGATATACGGCAAAAATCACCTTAATCAGCGGCAGCAGCATATCCATGCCGTACTCGCCTGCCACCCAGGCCATCAGACCAAATACGCCATAAGGTGCCAGCTTCATCACCATGTCGGTGAGCTTGTACATGGCTTCGGCAAGGCTCTCAAATACCTTGATGGCAGGCTTGCCATGGTCACCAATAAGCACCAGCGCAACACCCAATGCCACTGCAAACACAATAACCTGCAAAATCTGACCACTGGCCAGCGCCGCCACTGGATTGGTGGGCACTATATTAATCAATGTATCCAGTAGCGAGGGAACCGCCTTCACCTCGGCGCTGAGATCCTGTCCTTCCAGACTAAGACCCGCACCCGGCTCCAGCAGCCAGCCCACCAACAACCCCACCGAAATAGCAATAGCAGTGGTTCCAAGATAAAACGCGAAAGATTTAAAGCCGATACGCCCCATACGAGCCGTATCCTGCATCGAGGTCACCCCCACAATCAGCGAGCAAAACACCAGCGGAACAATCAACATCTTGATGGTATTTACAAACAGAGTACCTATGGGCTTTAGCACACTGGCATCGCTTCCCAGGGTCAAACCCGCCGCTATGCCAAGCATCATACCGGTAAGAATTTGCAACCAAAGAGGCACGGCGCACCAACGGCGCCAAAGACTAGCAGAAGGGGTAGACATAGCAGAACCTTTTCAGATGAGCCAATAGGGCACGCAAGGTTCCGTCTTCGCGTGATCGGCAGCAAACGCCGACGGCGAATATTAACATTTCACCATAAAAGCCGAGAGGATCGGCTTCACAAGTTCTGCACTGTCAGGCCTCGAAAAAGCCTCGTTGCTCCTGACCAAACTGCTGCGGATACAAGGCGGCAGGTGGCTGCTCCCGCTCAATCAGGTAGCTCCAATAATCATCATCAAATCCGGCGAGTAAATCAGCTGCTCGACCTTCCTGCTTTAAAATCAAATACCACCATACCAGAGCCCAAAGGCCAAAAGTGACGAGAGTAAGACAGAAGTGCAAGGGGTGACATATCCCCTGCGGTGGCTGAGCTGGGGATACATTTTTTGAAAAACAACGAGGTCTGCTGGTATGAATCCGCTTTATCATGGAGGCCTCCACCGAATGCCAATGGTAATGCGACATTCCCTGAATTGCTGTCCTTTATCTGGAGGCACCGGGAAAAACAGGTGCCGTCCATGTCTAAAGTGTAGCCAGCTTATTCGACTTTAGTCGAATAAGCTGGTCAAACCATGATGATTGGCAATATCTGCATCCTCCAGAACAACAATCCCCGTTCGCATGCTTATATGACCGTGGTAAATTACCCGTTCAAAAACAATAACAGGAATGACCCATGAACATACGCAAGGCTGTGGCGGCCGACTTAACCGATATCGTCAATTTCAACCAGGCCATGGCAATGGAAACCGAGGGCCTGCAGCTCGATACAGCCACGCTTACCAAGGGCGTATCCACCCTGCTGGAAAACCCCGCCAAGGGCTTTTACCTGGTGGCCGATATCGATGGTGAGATTGCCGGCTCGCTGATGGTTACCTTCGAGTGGAGTGACTGGCGCGCCAAAGACTATTACTGGATCCAGAGCGTGTACATTCGCCCTGAGCACAGACGCAAAGGCATTTACTCCCGTCTGTATCAGGCCGTCAAAGACCTGGCTACCGAGTCCGGTGGCGCCGCCAGTTTCCGCCTCTATGTGGAGCAGGAAAACGCCAATGCCCAGCGCACCTACGAAGCCCTTGGCATGGAAAAGAGCTATTACCTGATGTACGAAGAAAAACCGAAAAACTGATAACAGGTTAATTTCTGAGATAAAAAAGGCCATCATCGATGGCCTTTTCAGTTTAGTCACAAATACTGGTGACCTTGATGGCAAGGCCACCCAGGCTGGTTTCACGGTACTTGGCATGCATGTCTTTGCCGGTCTCGTACATGGTGGCAATCACTTTATCGAGGCTGACTCTGGGGTCTGAAGTGCGCCGCAGCGCCATCCGCGCGGCATTCACCGCTTTCACCGCAGCAATGGCATTACGCTCGATACAGGGCACCTGCACCTGGCCTGCCACCGGATCGCAGGTCAGCCCCAGGTTGTGCTCCATGGCGATTTCAGCCGCCATACACACCTGCGCCGGACTGGCACCCATTAGCTCCGCAAGCCCTGCCGCTGCCATAGAGCAGGCTACCCCCACTTCGCCCTGACAACCCACTTCGGCACCCGAAATAGAGGCATTGCGCTTGTACAAACTGCCAATGGCCGCGGAGGCCAGCAGGAAGCGGCTGTATTCCTTTTGCCCAAGCGGCTGAATAAAGCGATCAAAGTAGGCCATCACCGCCGGAATGATCCCGGCCGCACCATTGGTAGGCGCAGTCACCACCCGGCCACCGGCGGCATTTTCTTCGCTAACCGCCAATGCAAACAGGTTAACCCAATCCACAATTTCCATCGGATCGCTGCTGATGCGGCCATTGCTTTCAAGCTGTTTCAGCAGCGCCGGTGCCCGGCGCGGCACCCGCAGAGGCCCGGCAAGCACACCTTCGGTGTGGCAGCCACGCTCAATAGCCTGCTTCATGGTCAGCCAGATATCGCGAAATCCACGATAAATATACTCTTCACTGTGACAGGCCTTTTCATTGGCCAGCATCAGGGTAGAAATGCTTACCCCTTCATCGCGGCACAGCGCTACCAAGCGCTCGGCATTTTCGAATGGATAGGGGAACAGGGTCTCGCCGCCCTGCACCTTGCCAAAATCGGCCTCCTCCACCACAAAACCACCACCGATGGAGTAGTAGGTTTTCGAGAGCAGCAGCTCATCCCCGGCAAAGGCGCTTAAGGTCATGGCGTTTTCATGCAGTGGCAAGGCATGGGGGTGAAACACCATGGCCTCGCGGGCAAAACGCACCGGTCTGCCGCTTTCAAGCCACAGGGTTTCTGACTCATTGACGGCGGCAATGGTTGCGGGGATCGCATCGATATCCACGCTTTCAGGGCTGTTGCCCATAAGCCCAAGCAAAATGGCGATGTCGGTATGGTGGCCCTTACCGGTGAGCGACAGCGAACCATATACATCGGCTTTCAGGCTATCGACCCGACCGGAAAGATTTAAGTTATCAAGAATATCCACAAAGGCTTTGGCTGCCTTCATCGGCCCGACTGTATGGGAACTCGAAGGCCCGATACCAATTTTGTAAATATCAAAGGTACTGAACATGGAAGACTCCAAAACGCAGAGGCGGCGCAGTGCGCCGCCTGTCAATCAACTTAGGCCGCCAGACCGTAGAGGATGGCAGTCATCGACAGCAAACCGGCAATTATTACGAAGATATTGCTGATGCGGCCGCGATAGGCCTTGAGCGCTGGTACGCGATACACGGCGTACATAGGCATCAGGTAAAGGATGGCGGCAATAATAGGGCCACCGAGGGCTTCAATCATGCCAAGGATGCTGGGGTTGATAACCGCAACAGCCCAGATGGTCAGGAACATAAAGCCGAGGATAAAGCGGTTCAGTTTGGCTTCGTTAACCGCCTTGCCCTTGCCTTCGAACTGCTTAACGATAATGCCGCGCATACCTTCACTGGCACCCATGTAGTGACCAAAGAAGGATGACACAATGGCCACAAAGGCGATAAAAGGACCAAAGTAGCTGATAAAGCCACTGTCGAACACGTTGGCCAGGTACGACAGAATAGGCAGGTTCTGGCTCTTGGCTTCGGCCAGCTGCGCTGGGCTTAACGACAGCACGCAAGAGAACACGAACAGCATTACAAAACCCACCAGCATCATGGCGGTGTTGCGCAGAATAATGTCGGCCTTACGCGACGCATTGGCGCCGTGCTCACGCTTGAGGGAAACCGCAAACTGACTGATAGCAGGCGAGTGGTTAAAGGCAAAAATCAGCACTGGAATCGTCAGCCAGATAGTGCCGAGAAAGTCTCCGGCGGCAGGCACTTCTTTCACCGCGGCCAGGTTCCAGTTGGGCATCATATAAAGCGACATAAAGGCAAGGATGGCCACCAGCGGATACACCAGGAACTGGGTCACCTTAAGCATCATTTTTTCACCGGCCACCATCACCGACATCATGCCGAGAATAAGCACACCCGAGAGCAGCCAGCGCGGCAGCGACTCCATACCCAGCTGGTTGACCATAAAGCTGTCGACCACGTTGGTAATACCCACGCCATAAATAAGCACTATCGGGTAAATCGCGAAGAAATACAGCAGGGTAATGGCTTTACCGGCGCCCTTGCCGAAGTGCTCTTCCACCACCTGGGTGATATCACTGCCGGCAATGGATGAGGAGCACACAAAACGCGACAGCCCGCGGTGGGCCAGATAGGTCATGGGGCCAATCAACAGTGCCATCATCACCAGCGGCCAAAAGCCACCCATACCGGCGTTAATGGGCAAAAACAAAATACCTGCGCCCACCGCTGTGCCGAACAGGCTGAGCATCCATGTGGTATCCTGCGCCGTCCAGGGCATGGCACTATTTACTGGCGCAGAAGATGTGTGTGAGGGGGTTGCTTGCCGGGTAGCGGCAGTCATGGCTTCGTTGGACATAGGCTCAACCTTGGCACCGAAAGTGCGGTAAACATTGGGGTATGAGTCGCGACTCAAAATTCGCCGAGAGCATAGCCAAAAGGCAAAATCCAACCTTTGATCCACAGTCAAATTACGTAATTAAATTTCATCAAATGCTGATATTGCGATCCTGATCTCGCTGTTTATGTAATTAATTTTCATATCAACAGCCATTCCATAACCCGCCGTTAACCCCGGGAAACGCCGGAGATACAAGTGCCACACTGACCCAACCAAAGTGCGCCAGCCGGCAATCCTGTTACGGTTAAAAACGGCGAAGCTTATCCTGCAGGCCCCATAAAAGTTTCCCGCCCACTGACTGCAACCACACAAACCCAGGCAAGCAGCTTGCTGCATCAGGTAACAGGGGTGACAATAGGCTCAGCTTCCGGGCAATAAAGCCCGGGCACTTTAAAATTCAACCACTGTTTGCCAAAGGCTATATCCTTCATGACCCAAGAATTGATTCCCGTGCTGGTGGGCTCTACCAATCCGGTAAAGGTTGCCGCCGCCAAACATGCCTTTGAGGCACTGTTTCCCCATGCCGTTATTGAATGCAAAGGTATGTCGGTGCCCTCTGGCGTGCCCGACCAACCCATGACCAGTGCCGATACCCGCCTCGGCGCTGTCAATCGTGCCAGAGCCTGCGAAGCCAAGGGCGGTGCCCTGTTTTATGTGGCCATGGAAGGCGGCGTCGACCGGCTCGAAGATGGCCCGGCCACCTTCGCCTACGTGGTCATTATCCGTGAAGGCGGTGAGATGGCGGTGGGCCGCAGCAGCCAGTTGCCTTTGCCTGAGCAGGTATTTGCTGCCCTTGAGGCGGGCGAAGAACTTGGCCATGTGATGGACCGGCTGTTTAACACCACCAATATCAAGCAGGCGGGCGGCGCCATTGCACTGCTGACCCACAATGCCGAAACCCGCGAAAGCAGCTACCGTCAGGCGCTCATTCTTGCCATGGCACCGCTGCTGCATCCCGAGCTTTACCACAATCTGTGATCCCGGGACTTGCCAGACGTTAAAAAAGTGTTAGTTTAGTTGTAATTCGCAACGAACCTGACTGAAAGATGGATAAATCCGATAACTCACCCGCGCCTTTGGCACGGGAAATCCGCCAGCTGTCACGCCAATTGGTGCGACAGCTCGGCATGCTCTCCGGCGCCAGTGGTCAGTTGCCCTTAAGCCCTGTTCAGGCCCATGCGCTGCTGGAGCTGGGTCAACAAAGCTTGTCCATCAAGCAATTGGCGCTGGTGCTGAATATCGACAAATCCAACGCCAGCCGCGCTGTGACTCACCTGGTAGAGAAAAAACTCGCCGAGACCAAGGTTAACAATCGCGACAGCCGCAGCCTGCAGGCAAGCCTCACCGCCAAGGGGCGCGCCATGCTGGTAAAACTGGACGAGCAGCAGGACAGCTATTTCCATCAGGTGTTGTCGCAGTTAAGCAATGAAGAGAGCCAACAGATTGCCCTGGCACTCGGCCGCTTCCAGCGGGCGATCATCCAGTCCAAGGCCCAGGATGGCATTGAGATCCGCCCCATCACCCAAGACGATAACGCCGCCATAGCCGCCGTTATCCGTGCCGTGTCTGCCGAATATGGCCTGACCCCGGACAAAGGCTATGGGGTAGCCGACCCCACCCTCGACTGCTTAAGCGAGGTCTACAACGTGCCCGGTGCCATCTATTGGGTGATATTGGATAAAGGCGAAGTACTGGGGGGCGGTGGCATTGCCCCACTCGCCAGCGAGCCCGGCGTGTGCGAGCTGCAAAAGATGTACTTTATGCCCGCCATCCGCGGCAAGGGGCTGGCCCGGCGTCTGGCCAATCATGCGCTGGCCTTTGCCCGCGAAGCGGGCTACCGCGAATGCTACCTTGAAACCACCGCTGTACTGATTGAAGCGGTAAAACTATACGAATCCCTTGGATTTGAACACCTTACCGCCCCTATGGGTGCCACAGGTCACGATGCCTGTGAAATGCCCATGCTCAAACGTTTAACGTAAATCAGCACATACCCAGGCCAGGCTGTCGTTTTTTTACGCTGTCGCGCGCTCCCGTGCCGGGGCCGCTTGCATTAAAAGGCAAACTTGATAGTTTCAGGATATTGGGCCTTCAGAGGATTTTTTCATGGAATATCGCCGCCTGCCCCACTCCAGCCTTGAGGTCAGTACCCTGTGCCTTGGCACCATGACCTGGGGCGAACAGAACACCGAAGCCGAAGCCTTCGCACAGCTCGATTACGCCATCGGCCGCGGCATTAACTTTATCGACGCCGCCGAAATGTATCCGGTGCCGCCACGCCCAGAGACTCAGGGCGCCACTGAGCAAATTCTTGGTAATTATCTAAAAGCCCGGGGCAACCGTGACGATTTGATTATCGCCACCAAAATCTGCGCCCACGGTGGCAAGGGCGACTATATCCGCCCCAAGATGGCGCTGGACTGGAACAATATTCACGAGGCAGTGGATGCCTCTCTCACCCGCCTTGGCATAGACACCATTGACCTGTATCAGCTGCACTGGCCCGACAGAAACACCAACTTCTTCGGCGAGCTGATGTACGAGCGTGATGACGCCGAGCACCAGACACCCATTATCGAAACCCTCGAAGCGCTGGCCGAACTGATCCGGGTGGGGAAAATCCGCTACATAGGGGTGTCCAACGAGACACCCTGGGGGATCATGAAGTACCTGCATCTGGCCGATAAACACGGATTGCCGCGTATCGTCTCGATTCAAAACCCCTACAATCTGCTTAACCGCAGCTTTGAAGTGGGTATGAGCGAAATCAGCCACCGCGAAGAACTGCCGCTGCTGGCCTACTCGCCACTGGCCTTTGGCACTCTTACCGGCAAGTACCTCGATGGCAACTGGCCCGAAAAAGCCCGCCTTACCCTGTTCAAACGCTTTGCCCGCTACACAGGTTCAGACACCGCCAAAGCCGCCACCCAAGCCTATGTAAAGCTTGCCAAAGAGTTTGGCTTAAGCCCTGCGCAAATGGCACTGGCCTTTGTCAACAGCCAAAGCTTCGTCGGCAGTAACATCATAGGTGCCACCAATCTTGAGCAGCTTAAAGAGAACATCGACAGCCTCGATGTTACCCTGTCAGCCGAGCTTTTTGAGCGCATTAACGCCCTTGGTGAAATCTACCGCCTGCCCTGCCCCTGAAAATCCGCAATATCCGGCGCGCGGCCTTGCAATGGCCGCGCAAATCCTTAAAGATCACAGCATTCGCTTTTTTTAGCCGTACGCTTTGACAGTTAATGGATATATCCAGCCTTCGCGCCCAGTTTCCCGCCCTCGACCAACAGATAGGTGACTATCCGCTGGTGTATCTCGACACCGCTGCCACCAGCCAAAAGCCACGGCAGGTGCTGGATGCCATGGCGCAGTTTCTGGCAACCGACAACGCCAACGTGCACCGCGCCGCCCACACGCTGTCGGCCCGCGCCACCGCACGTTACGAAGCGGTGCGCGATAAGCTGCAACGCTTTATTCATGCCAGTCGGCGCGAAGAGATTATTTTCACCCATGGCACCACCGAGGCAATAAATCTGGTGGCTCACGGCCTGACGCCCCAGCTTGGCCGCGGCGATATCATCCTGGTGGACAGCGCCGCCCACCACGCCAATCTGGTGCCCTGGCAGGAACTGGCCAAACGCAGTGGCGCTGTGGTTAAGCCCATTCCCCTGACCCATGATCTGCGCCTGGATGAAGCCGCTTTCGATGGGCTGTTAACCGAAAATGTAAAGCTGGTGGCGCTCAGTCACATCTCCAACGTGCTCGGCACTGTGAATGATGTCAAAGCCCTGTGCGCCAAAGCCCGCGCCAAAGGGGCGTTAACCCTGGTGGATGGCGCTCAGGCGGTAGCCCACCGCGCGGTGGATGTGATGGATATCGGCTGCGACTTTTACGTGTTCTCCGGCCACAAAATGTATGGCCCCGATGGCGTGGGCGTGCTCTTCGGCCGCTTTGAGGTGCTCGATACGCTCACACCCCTGCTCACCGGCGGCGAAATGATTAAGACCGTCAGCTTCGATGGCACCCATTTTGGCGAGTTGCCAAACCGCCTCGAGGCCGGCACCCCGCCCATTGCCTCTGTGATAGGCCTTGGTGCCGCCATCGACTTTTTAAACACGCTCGATCGCGCCGCCCTCGAGCGCCACGAACAGCAGCTCATGAGCCAGCTCACCCGGGGGCTTGCCAGCATCCCCGCCGTCAAACTCTATGGCGTTGCCACCGAGACCTTTGCTCAAGAGGCACTGGCGCCGGAAGCAGCAAACAGCGGCGCCGTGGCCTTTAACCTTGCTGATGAACATCATCAGGACGTGGGCATATTGCTGGATAAATATGGTATTGCGGTGCGCTGCGGCCACCACTGCGCCATGCCGCTGATGGCAATTATTGGGGTGAAGGGGTGCTGCCGCGCCTCCATCGGCCTCTATACCAGCAAAGACGATATCGACCGTTTTATTGCGGCGCTCAAAAACTGCGCCGAACTGCTGGGGCTGGATGACTGACCGCCCAGGTTCAGCAAACTATTTTTTCAGAGGACAGCATGTCTGATAAAAGCACAGCCGAGCGCCCACAGGCCAATGACTTCAGCGCCCGCCACACCGCCAGCCAACAGGCATTGCTTGCCCTGGGCGAGCAGGTCGCATCAGCCCCCAATTGGCAGGAGAAATACCGCGCCCTGATGCTCGGCGGCAAGGCGCTCACGCCACTGCCGGCTCAGTGGCAGACAGAAGAGGCGCGGGTGCGCGGCTGCGAAAGTGCCGCCTGGCTGTATCACCACGCAAACGCACAGGCAGGTGAACTGCGGCATTATTTTATTGCCGCCTCGGATGCCCGTATCGTCAATGGCCTGATTGCCCTGCTGCTGGGTCAGCTTTCCGGCCAGACGGCGCAATACATTACCGCATTCGATATTGAAGCTTATTTCAAAGCCATTGGCCTCGATGGGCAACTCAGTCCTTCGCGCACCAACGGCCTTTACGCCCTGGCTCAAGCCATTCAGACCTTTGCCAGCCAAGGCGAAAATTGACTTATAAGGAACCGGCATGACTGACATACACAAGCGTTCGCTGCTCAAGGCCATGGGCGCAGGCGCCCTGTTGGCCGGACTGCCAATAGCAGGCCTGGCCCAAAAGCCGGCAGGCTCAGGCAAGCTCCCCAAAACAGCAGCCAAGCCACTGTTTATCGACGGTCTGTCGTTTTTACCGGATGACCTTGCCGATCTTCGCGCCTCCAAGCTGAATGCCTACCTTTGCGATATTTCCGCCATCGAAGAAGTGGTGCAGGAAGACGGCACAGTCAACTACAAGCGCACCTACAAGGCGTGCATGAAGTCCATCAGAGAAGCCACCGCCCGGGTTGCCGCCAATCCCGATGTTCTGCTTCAGGGCCTCAGTGGCAGCGATATCACCCTCGCCCGCGACACAGGCCGCACCGCACTGTTTTTCCAGATACAGGGCGCCGACTGCGTCGAAGAGCGGCTTTCACAGGTGGATGAGTTTTACCGCCAGGGCCTGAGGGTATTGCAGCTCACCCACCACTACGGCAACAGCTTTGCCGGTGGCGCACTGGATTACGACGAGCGCGGCGGCCTCAACCTGCCACTGTCACCCAAGGGCTTTGCCTTGGTGGATAAACTGAACGACAGCGGCATTTTGATTGATTTAAGCCACTCGTCCGAGCAAACAGCGCTGGATACCCTTAAAGCCTCACGCATGCCTGTGGTGCAAAGCCATGGCGCAGTACGCGCCATCGTTAACCACGCCCGCTGCTCGCCAGACTCAGTTATCCGCGCCATCGCCGACAGCGGCGGCGTGTTTGGCGTGTTTATGATGAGCTTCTGGCTCACCAATGACCCTGTGCCCACGACGGCCCATTACCTGGCTCAGCTTAAGCATGTGGCCAATGTGGGTGGCATCGATGCCGTGGCCATTGCCAACGACTATCCGCTGCGCGGCCAGGAAAACCTGCTCAAACTCAACAATGACAATGCCGAAGGGGTAAAAGAGTATCTGGACTGGTGGCACAGCCTGCGCGCCAAAAAGGTGCTTGGCTTCGACCATGAGCCGGTGCACGTGGTCATTCCCGAGCTTAACCATATCGAGCGCATGTCGCGCATTTACGATGCTCTCAAAGCCGCAGGCTTCAGTGCCAGCGACACCGATAAGATTGTCGGTGGCAACTGGCAGCGGGTATTGCAGCAAGTGCTGGTGTAAGCGGCGATGGCGCTGCGGCTGGCACTAGTTAGCAGAGAGTGTGCGGATTTGGGAGATTAACGTTTAGCGCTGGGGCGGGGTGACGAGTCCCAAGCCCGCTGCGAAGCGAATTTTGGCGGGCTTTCTCCAGCCGCATCTTGTTAGTTACTGATCACTGACTTATTCGTTGTTATTTTGTTTTCTCTTTTGCTCTAAGCCAATTGCAGCGCCAATTGCAACCCCGACTCCTATTCCTAGAGCTAGATTTCCAAGAGCTACACCAATGCCAGAACCAATCGCGATCCCTATACCAAGGCCAAATGCTACTGGATTTTTTTTAGCTATATCATTTTTGTTCCAATTACCCATTTGAACTCCATAAGCAACTAGCGCAATGCACACGGGCGACGAGC
Source organism: Shewanella sp. (assembly GCF_041630135.1). GTDB lineage: Bacteria > Pseudomonadota > Gammaproteobacteria > Enterobacterales > Shewanellaceae > Shewanella. The sequence goes on along the minus strand of NZ_JBFKLW010000080.1, from coordinate 2,790 downwards.
CGCGCAGCGGGTTGACGTCCCAGCGGCCGCAGGCCGCGAGTGATGCGCCTTGTTATGTGTTTTTAACCAAGCCATCGATTACTTCTGATGCCTCTTTTAAACCAGCACCGGTAATTTTGCGATAAAGCCGGATAGCCTTTAACCTTTGGCCGGCTTTTACCGCCTTATGAACCTCAACCGGAACAAGGGTGCCATCGTCAAATTCAATACCTGTATGTTTGAAAAGAGCATCTACTTTAACTTCCAAAAAACGAATCCTTTTCCGGTAAGTATCAAGTTGCGTATTTACAATCAGATATAGCGCGACCAAGCATGGAAATAAAACTCCTAATAATTCAGCCAATCTGTCTACTCCTTAAAACACGTAACAGCTGTATAGTGCGCATGCACGCTTTTATCCGCGTGGTGTACAGAGCATTCCCACCCTAGTTCAACCAGGCAAAACGTCACAACACACTGTTTTTCAATTTGATTTACAACTTAGTAAATATCATCTGTGACTGAAAGTGAGCATGGGCGTATTTGCGAACTGGCAGCTATTCATTCCGCTCATCTTGCCGATCTTCTCATGCCGCGCTTGATGTCAAAGCCGCTTCAACCGACACCTGCTGACGATGCGATCGGATTCAGGGCTTGGCCTGTACCGGTGCTAAAAAGCGTCCGCGTTTACCAAGCCACAGCAACATAGCAATCAGCACCAGCGCCACCAGCACCACTGTGACTATGCTATCCTCCGGCCCGACTGTGCCGCCACTGAGCCAGTTGGGGCCGGTATAGCTGCTCTCGAAGGGGGCAAGCGCGCGCCAGTCGTCCAGCCCTGACAGCGGCAGTCCGGTGAGCAGCACCGCAAAGTTCCAGGCTGCATGGTTGACAGCCACCACCCAAATATTGCGGCTTTGCACAAACAGCACTGTCCAGAACGCCCCTATCAGGGTGCCCGAAATCACGGTAACCACCAGCTCAGGCGTACCCAGATTGCTGTCGAGATTAGCGATGTGCAGCACCGAGAAAATCAGTGATTGCAGCCACAGCGCCGGCACCGTGCCCCAGGCGCTTTCCAGTGCCTGAAACATCACGCCGCGAAACACCACTTCTTCAATGGTGGCGGCGACCAAAATCACGCCCGCAACGCCAAACAGCGCGCTGCTGAAACCGCGATACTCATTGAGCTGATACACCCCGGTTGCAAACAGCAGCATTGATGCCAGCGCAATCATGGCAACCGCCAGCAAAGCGCCAAGGGCAATGCTGGCGGGCCTGAGGGCAAGCTCTGCTGGGCGGCGCTTTTCAGCCACATGCACATAGCCCCAGTAACCCAGCAGCAAGCACACTAAAATACCGCCACGGCGCAGCGCCGCAAGTTCGCTCTCCCCAAGCGACAACAACTTGGCCAAAAGCGGCAATAGCCCAAAACGAAACAGCGCAATGGCGCCACCAATAAAGAGGGCGGCAATGAGCAGCTTGATCAGCACGCCTCTCAAGGTGCATAAATTTCCCGCCATATCCCTTGCTTTCATATCCATGAACACATCCTGCCTATAAATCCCTGCTCAACCCGCGCTTGCACACGTGCACAATAGCTGCGGCCGCTATTGTTGTTATGCCAGCGCTTTGCACTTCACAAATGAAGCAACTACAGTAACTTACTGCCACAAGCATTGGCGAGCAATAATCAAACAAAGGCCGACACAAAATTAAGCAGCAGCTTATATAAGCCATGCTGACTGTGTGCCACCCGGCCTGTTTCCCGGCTACAGACAGTCAGCATCTGCTAAGCAAAAAGCCCGCAATCGCGGGCTTTTTGTATTCGTAATCAGTGCGTGTGAAACCAAATCAGTGGCTGGGTTTGGCCTCGCCGAGCTTCTCGATAATCAGTACCAGAGCAATACCCGCAAAGGCGCAGACGATGGCAAAAACCAGCTGTGATGACTCGCCGCTCTGCTGCTCAAAGCCCCATGGGGTTAAGTTTTGCTGCGCCAGTGGCACCTGCTCGCCATGGGAGTTGGTGCGCCAGCTGATAGTTTCTTTCCAGGGCCAGATCTTACCCAGGGTGCCCAGCATCAATCCGGTGAGAAAGAAGATAGAAGCGTCGTGGAATTTACGCAGCAGCATCGACAGCAAATGGCTGAAACTTAAGATGCCGCAAATAGCGCCCATAGCAAAGCAGGCAAGGATATCGAGCTGCAATCCCTTGGCAGCGGCAAGCACCGCAGGGTAGAGGCCGAGCAAGAGCAGGATAAAGCTGCCGGAAATGCCCGGCAAAATCATGGCGCAAATGGCAATAGCACCGCCGAGGAACACGTTAAGATAGGTGGCCGGAATTTCTGTGGGGGTAAGCACGGTAATGCCCCAGGCCACCAGGGCACCGAGGGCAAACAGCGCAATCCGCCCTGCATTGAAGCCTGTAACCTGGCGCAGCATATGCCACACTGACACCAAAATCAGGCCAAAAAAGAAAGACCACACAGGAATGGGATGGTTTGCCAACAGGTAAGAAATCAGCTTGGCGAGGCTGAAAATACTGGTGAGGATACCGCCAAACAGACACACCAGGAAGGTGCCATTGATCCGCTCCCAGGCAGCCTTGCCCCCCTCTTCACGTATTAGCTTGATAAGCGAGGGGTTAATCGCCCTTACGCTGTCCAGCAGCTTATCCAGGATCCCCGTGATAAAGGCGATGGTGCCGCCGGATACACCGGGCACCACGTCGGCTGCGCCCATGGCGAGCCCTTTAAAGTAGGTCAGTAAGTTGTTCACCCAATTCCCCAAAAAATACCGGCACCTGGCCGA
>NZ_JBFKLW010000079.1:0-15978 GCF_041630135.1 Shewanella sp. | reverse complement strand
TGCCACAAAAGTACATGCCACAAAAGCACGCACCAGAAAAGTAAAAGACCCGCTATGGGCGGGCCTTGGCAATTATGTTGTTTCGCCAGTCAGGTAGCGGCGAAGCTGTACTGTGTCAGTGGGCAGGCTTATCGTGGGCCGCAGCGTACTTCACCGCAATCACGGCAACTACCATCAGCACAAATGGCATTGGGGCCGCTACCATGCCAAGGGCGCTGATATTCAACATAAAGCCAATGACAATATGACCAACCAGTGCCAATACCAAACACAGAGTCGCGAGCAGTAATACAACCAGTTCTGATTTCATTGTGAATTCCTTTTTAAATGCCGTTGAGCGGTGACGAGCCAGATTTATGGTGTCGTTTTAATGGGCTCAGTATGCGTTGCTGACAGAACGGATATTTGATCCCTATCAATTTATGGGTAGGGTTTCTTTGCTAGGGATATAAAATTTGCGCCAGCGCAAGCTTTGTTAAGAAACGGTGTAAATGGTTAAAAAGTTGGCTTGAGATATGCTTGGCAGTGATTTTTGAATTCGCTTTGGGGCGCGGCTGTAAGTGGTTTTGGAAGCTGGGTCGTGTTTGCTCCTTGATGTTTTTCAGGTGCTGAAGGTAATGGGGAGGACGGATGAGGAACCTGGGGCAAGCACAGTGTCTGTTGATTACTTTGTGGCAGGCTAACGGAAACGGGGCTCGCTCCAAACTTATTTAGGCGCCTGATTATCAAACTTGCCCATTTTGGCGTACCAGAGTGCATTTTTTTCCAGTGCAGTCAGGCGGGGACGGGCACAAAACCAGGCCAGGCCTATCCCGAGTGGAACTACTATTAAATCTTCGCTGTTAAAGGGTAACAGATAGGCAAATACCAAAAGGTAAACTCCGGCAGCAGCAATTGCCGGGATCAGCAGTAATTGCCATTCAAAGCACTGTCCCAACATTCTGGCACCCACTCCAATCAGCACAGATGGCAGAATATAGAGAAATACCATTCCCAGATCCTGCTGGGCGAGGGCGATAAAAGTGCTCAATGCCACTACTGCCCCTATCATGCTGCCAAGCAGCGTTTTGTACGCTGATTGTCGGGCAGTCAACGTAATGAGCGCATTTTCCATTATGGCCAACTTGGCGCGGGCACGGTTGGCACTGTCTATCTTGCCGGCACGTTCGAGTCTGAGGGGCATGGCGTCAGAATATGGGTTGAATCTATTTGCTATCTTACTCAATCTTTTACAGGAATGAGAAGATAACCTCCAGGGACGTTAGCCGAAGCGATAAATTGTCGACGGGGTGACAATGGTGGCTAATGGTACGTCCCAGGCTTCAATAGGCAGGACAGGCAGGCGCTGGCAGTCGTGGGCAAGGCCTATCACCCTGGTGGTGTCTGGCAAGTGCGCCAGGGTGCGGTCGTAAAAGCCGCCGCCCATGCCAAGGCGATTGCCGGTCTCATCGAAGGCGACCAGCGGGGTAATAATCGCGTCGAGCCGATTGGCCGGGCATAACCTATGGCAGGCCAGCACGGGCTCGGGAATACCGTAGAGATTTTCGCGCATATCGGTTTGGGCATCGTAGCGGATAAACAGCAAATGACCTTCTGCAAAGGGATGCAGCACCGGCAAATAGACTTCAACCTCTTGCTGCCACAGGGCGGCGATTAAAGGGCGTGGGCTGATTTCACCGTCGTTTTCAAGATAAAGCGCGACTCGCTGGGCACCTTTGAGCTCGGTTTGCAGATGAATGGCTGCCTGATGGGCGGCAGATGCCTGAGTGTCTTCTGACAGGGCGCGCCTTAAACGGCGCACCTGTTTGCGGATGGCGCTGCGCGCCTGTGCGTTTTGCTGTGCTGGGGCGATGTTCGCCCTGGCGGTGACGGATGCCGTCATAGATTGAGATGCTCCCCAGAATGCCGCTGCCGGTGTAGCCCTTGAACCGTAGGTTCAAGGCGGGCCTGCGATTACTTCCTAAGGCTTCTCGGTACGAGCCGAGCCTGCTCAATGTCAGTAAAACACCTGCCCTTAAGTCAAAAATATCGGCACAGGGACATTACCAGCTGGCGAACACCCCAGGGAGCAAAAGTGGTGGCTTTATGTCAGTGTCCAGCACGGCCATAACGCCTTTAATCAGTTTAATCGTCCTTGCGGCTTCGCTCAACCAAAGCCTGCTCTAACGTGCGTTGCAGCAGACGGATCCTGTCGTCCATTTGCCGCATATAGTCCTGATTTTTCCTCTGTTCTTCGTAAAGTTCGTGACCAAAGTTGAGGGCGGCCATCATGGCTAAATCTTCCCGGCTGAGGTTATTCGAACGGCTTCGAAGCGAGGTCAGTTGCTGCTCGAGCTTGTGTGCCACCGCTCTGAGTGCCGTTTCCTGTCCGGATGGACAAGCGACCGAGTAGGTGCGTCCAAGGAGAGTGATGTCTATGGCGCTGCTGCTCATGGGCTATCCCTGTGGTGGTCTTTGTGTGGCGGACTATATAAGGCGGATTTCAAAAGTGCAAGGCCAAGGCAGAGGAACCGTCGCCTGGCTTATCGAGTTTGCTGCTTGCGTGAGCAACGCAGTGAAAATTCAACCGATGTCGGACAAACGTCACGCAAAATTGCCATAAATCGCGGCCACTGAACTTGGTGGTGTTGGCCCCATCTGATAGCATTGCCCCAATTGGTTTGACGCCACGGACAGAAATTTATGGCAACCCCTCCTTCATTGAAAATTGAAAAACTCCTTGCCGCGCTTGAGGCTGCAGAAATCGGCCAGCATCCGGTAGAAGTTCACGGTGCCATGGTCGGCCTGATTGCTGGTGGTGTAGAGCAGGGCCGTGGCGCTTGGCTTAAGCCACTGCTTGAGTTGATGAACGATGTTCAGGCTCTGCCTGCTGAGTTGCTGCTGCTGGTAGAAGAGCTCTTTACTGATACCCAGGCTCGTCTTGCCGAGCGTGACTTCGGCTTTATGCCGCTGCTACCCGAAGAAGAAGAGCCCCTGTGTGACCGTGTTGAAGCTATGTCATTGTGGGTGCAAAGCTTTTTGACCGGTATTGCCATCATTCAGCCGGGGCTGAATAAAGCACCGCAGGATGTGCGCGAAATCATAGCCGATCTCGCTGCTATCGCTCAGGTGGAAATCGATGTGGCTGAGGATGAAGAATCCGAATTGGCTTACACCGAAATCGTTGAGTTTGTGCGTATGGCCGCCATTCATTGCTATCAGGAATTCGGCCCCCAAGTGGACGAAAGTGGCGCCGAGAATAACTCGGTATTGCACTGATTACTTCGCGACCAGCAGAGGTTCCCATGAGCGGTGATGCAGGCAGCAATCAAAGCACTTCTCCCCTCGAGACATTTGAGACCGACATCGCCATTGTTGGCGGTGCCATGGCTGGTGCCACCCTGGCACTTGCGCTGGATAAGCTCGCCGCCGAACTGGGCAAATCCTTACGTATTACCCTTATTGAAGCCAAAAGGCCCGGTGATGAACATCCGGGCTTCGATGGCCGTGCCATTGCGGTGGCCGAGGGCTCCATTTCCGAGCTTAAGCGCCTTGGCGTTTGGCGCCACTTGAATGGTCTTGGCACCGCTATCACAGATATTCATGTCTCTGACAAGGGCCACTTCGGTATGACCGAGCTTGGCAGCAAGGCCTTTGGTCTGCCTTGTCTTGGCCAGGTTGTTGAGCTTGAGGCCGTGGGCAAGGCGCTGTTTGCCGCCATTGAGAAAAGCCAAATCCGTTGCTTATGCCCTGACAGCCTGCAACGCCTCGAGGCCGGGCAGGACGCCCACACTTTGGTGCTTGCCAGCGGCGCAGTGGTGAAAGCCAAACTGGTGGTGGGTGCTGATGGTCTGGGCTCGGCGGTGCGCCGTCACTTCAATCTGCCGCTGGAGCAGGTGGATTTTGGCCAGAGTGCGGTTATTGCCAATGTGGCGGTAGACAGGCCCCACAATCATTGGGCCTGGGAGCGCTTCACCGGCTCGGGCCCGCTGGCGCTGCTGCCTATGGCCAATATCCAGGGTCAGCACAGATTATCGCTGGTGTGGGCTATGCCGCCCGAAGATGCCGGGTATTATCATCATTGCGATGAAGCCGAATTTGTCAGCGCCCTGCAGCAGGCCTTTGGTTACCGCGCCGGGCAGTTCACGGCTGCTGGCAGTCGTCACAGCTATGAGCTCAAACTCAGCTGGATGCCAAGGCCCATCCACCATCGCTGCGTGTTTGTCGGTAATGCCGCACAGACGCTGCATCCCATCGCCGGTCAGGGGTTTAACCTGGGGCTCAGAGACATAGTCGACCTGGTGGCTGTGATTAAGCAGGCGCTTATCGATAATGATGACATCGGAGATATCCGCCAGTTGCACGCCTATTTGCGCCTGCGTGAACAGGACAGACGCGAGACCTTGCTCGCGATTGAGTCGCTGGTGCGCGGCTTTTCCAACCAATATTGGCCGCTGGTAGCCGGACGCAGTCTGGGGCTTAGACTGCTGTCATGGTGTCCACCACTGAAAGCGCCGCTGGCAAGCCGCGCCATGGGCTGGCGCCGCGGCGTGCGCCTGTCGACTGTTTCCCCTTGTGAGGATTGATTGATGCAGAGGACCCAAAGCTGTGATGTGGCCATCGTCGGCGGTGGCATGGTTGGGCTGGCAACGGCCATTGGCCTTGCCGAGGCCGGGCTTAAGGTGACTGTGCTGGATGCTGGCTCCCAGGCTGCGGTTGACGGTGAGCCGCGTCTCAGAGTCAGCGCCGTCAATCGCGCCAGCGAAGATTTGCTTAAATCCCTCGGCGCCTGGCATTTGCTTGATAGCGAACGCCTTGCAGCTTACGGCCGGATGCAGGTGTGGGACAAGGATGGCATGGGCCGTATCGGTTTTGATGCCAATGAACTGGGTGAAGACAATCTCGGCACCATTATCGAAAACGACAACATTGCCTTTGCGCTGGCCAAACGCGCCGCCGAATGCGACAACCTCGATTACCGCGAAGGCGTGCGTTTAAGCCGGCTTGCCTTTGGTGAAAAGGAAGCCTGGCTGACGCTGGAAGAGGGCGACATGCTCTCGGCTGCGCTGGTGATTGCCTGCGACGGCGCCAACAGTTGGGTACGTAGTCAGTGCAATATTCCGCTTACCTTCTGGGACTATGGTCATACTGCCATCGTTGCCACCATTGAAACCGCCGAGCCTCATCAGGACTGTGCCCGTCAGGTGTTCCTTCCGGACGGTCCGCTGGCGTTTTTGCCGCTGTATCAGCCAAACCTGTGTTCTATTGTCTGGTCAGTGGCCGAGCCCAAAGCGCAGGCACTGCTGGCGATGGATGATGAAAATTTTTCAAAGTCGCTTACCGCCGCCTTCGATGCCCGCCTCGGCCTTTGCCGCGTGGCCAGCGAGCGTATCGGCTTTAATCTGCGAATGCGTTACGCCCGTCATTTTGCCCGTCATCGCCTGCTGCTGGCGGGGGATGCGGCCCACACCATACATCCGCTGGCGGGGCAGGGGGTGAATCTGGGTTTTCAGGATGCCGCCGCGATTATCGCCACCATAGGCCGCCTTAAAGATGAAGGTAAAGACATCGGCGATTATCGCCTCCTTCGGCCGCTGGAGCGCGAGCGCAAGGCCGCCGCCCAGGAGATGATTGCCACCATGGAAGGCTTTAAGCGCCTGTTTCAAGGCAATAACCCCATCAAGCAGGCGGTGCGGGATCTGGGGCTGAATCTGGTAGATAAGTTGCCTGGGCTGAAAACAGTGTTCATCAGACAGGCCATGGGCAGATAAGCAAACAAACTCCCGAAAAATCGCCTGCGGCAGAGTCAGGAGAACGCCACGTGCTGGTGGTTTTTGCAGCAAATATCAAACAATTGGCGTGGTTTTCAGCCATTGAAGAATTTTAACGTTAGTTTTTTGAATTTAAATCATAAGAAAAACTAATGATTTGACTGTTCGGATTAGAAAATTCTCTTGTATACAAATTTGTGACGCAAGGTATAATTTCGCCGCATTTTAACCAGGTGCCGTTTCTATTTTTGGCACCAAAGCCCCGGATAGAAGGGATAACAATGGCTAATAAAACTGTACTCTTTAGCAAGCACCTGGAATCAAACGCCAAGATGGTGGATTTCCACGGCTGGGATATGCCCCTGAACTACGGTTCGCAAATCGAAGAGCACCACGCGGTGCGCCGTGACGCCGGTATGTTCGATGTGTCCCACATGACTGTGGTTGACGTTGAGGGTGCCGATGCCCGTGCCTTCCTGCGTAAGCTGCTGGCCAACGATATCGCCAAGCTGACCGTTCCCGGCAAAGCCCTTTACGGCGGCATGCTGAACCACGAAGCCGGTGTGATTGACGACCTCATCACCTATTTCCTGAGCGACACTCATTACCGCGTGGTGGTGAACTCCGCCACCCGCGAAAAAGATCTGGCCTGGATTGGCGAGCAAGCCAATGCCTTCGACGTGACCATCACCGAGCGCCCTGAGCTGGCCATGATTGCCGTGCAGGGTCCTAATGCCAAAGCCAAAGCCGCCACTGTATTCAGCGCCGAGCAAAACGCTGCAGTTGAAGGCATGAAGCCTTTCTTTGGCAAGCAGGCCGGTAGCCTCTTTATTGCCACCACAGGTTACACAGGTGAAGCCGGTTACGAGATCATCGTACCCGAAGCTGAAGCCGAGGCCCTTTGGCAAGCGCTGCTGGATGCCGGTGTGCAGCCATGTGGCCTGGGTGCCCGTGACACCCTGCGTCTGGAAGCCGGCATGAACCTCTATGGTCAGGATATGGACGAGAGCGTTAACCCACTGGCGGCCAACATGGGCTGGACCATCGCCTGGGAACCAAGCGATCGTGACTTTATCGGCCGCGAAGCACTGGCAGCCATCAAGGCCAATGGCACCGATAAATTGGTGGGGCTGGTGATGGAAGAAAAAGGCGTTCTGCGTCATGATATGGCGGTGTTTTTCACTGATGCTGACGGCAACGAGCAGCAGGGCGTGATCACCAGTGGTACTTTCTCACCCACTTTGGGCTATTCTATTGCGATGGCGCGAGTACCCGGCTCCATTGGCGATACTGCCGAAGTGGAAATGCGCAAGAAGCGTGTGCCTGTGCGTGTTATCGCACCCAGCTTCGTACGCAACGGCAAACAAGCATTTTAAAAGACCCGATTAAGGAACAAGAACAATGAGCAATATCCCGTCCGAACTCAAGTATGCTTCTTCCCACGAATGGATCCGCAAGGAAGAAGACGGCACCTACACAGTAGGTATCACTGAGCACGCTCAGGAGCTGCTGGGTGACATGGTGTTCGTTGAGCTGCCTGAAGTGGGCGACACCGTATCTGCCGGCGAAGATTGTGCCGTTGCTGAGTCTGTAAAGGCCGCTTCTGATATCTACGCCCCTATCTCCGGTGAAGTGATTGCCGTGAACGAGTCTCTGGAAGATTCTCCTGAACTGGTAAACAGCGATGCTTACGGTGACGGTTGGTTCTTCCGCGTGAAGCCTTCTGACGAGTCTGAGCTGGACAGCCTGCTGGACGCCGAAGGTTATCAAGCAGTTATCGACGAGGAATAATCCTCATCAGGAAAAACGAAGCCCCCCGGGGCTTCGTTTGTTTTATCCGACATAAAGCAGATCGGTCGCATACCAGACCGGCGTAATTTGAAAGGTTTATCATGACCAAGCAAACCCTCACAGAGCTGGAACAGCACGAGCTGTTTCTGACCCGTCACATAGGTCCCGATGCCGACGAGCAGCAAGCCATGCTGAACTACGTTGGTGCCGAGTCACTGGAAGATCTGACCAAGCAAATCGTACCCGAGTCTATCCGCCTGGGTCGTGAGCTGAACGTGGGTCCATCCAACGCCGAAGCCGAAGGTCTGGCCTATATCCGCAAGCTCGCTGACAAGAACCAGGTGTTCAAGAGCTACATCGGCATGGGTTACCACGGTACTGAAGTGCCAAACGTTATCCTGCGTAACGTGCTGGAAAACCCGGGCTGGTACACAGCTTATACCCCTTACCAGCCAGAAATCGCCCAGGGTCGTCTCGAAGCCATCCTGAACTTCCAGCAGCTGTCCATTGACCTGACCGGTCTGGATCTGGCCTCTGCCTCTTTGCTGGACGAAGCCACTGCCGCTGCCGAAGCCATGGCACTGGCCAAGCGTGTATCCAAGGCCAAGAAAGCCAATACTTTCTTCGTAGCCGACGACGTATTCCCACAAACACTGGACGTGGTCAAGACCCGCGCCGAGTGTTTTGGCTTTGAGATTGTGACCGGTCCAGCTGCCGATGCCGCTAACCATGATGACCTTTTTGGTGCCCTGTTCCAGTACACCAACCGTCTGGGTCAACTGACCGACTTCACTGAGCTGTTTGCCAAGCTGCGTGAAAAGAACGTGATTGTGACCGTTGGCGCCGACATCATGTCGCTGGTATTGCTGAAGACCCCAGGTGCCATGGGTGCCGATGTGGTATTCGGCTCCGCCCAGCGCTTTGGCGTACCAATGGGCTTTGGTGGTCCACACGCGGCCTTCTTTGTGTCCAAAGACGAGCACAAGCGCTCTATGCCAGGCCGTATCATCGGCGTGTCCAAAGACACCCGTGGCAACACCGCCCTGCGTATGGCCATGCAAACCCGCGAGCAGCACATCCGCCGCGAAAAGGCCAACTCCAACATCTGTACCGCACAGGTGCTGCTGGCCAACATGGCGTCTTTCTACGCCGTATTCCACGGGCCGCAGGGTCTGAAGGTCATTGCCTCACGCATTAACCGTCTGGCCGACATCCTGGCTGCTGGTCTGGCTGCCAAGGGCGTGACTGTACTGAACACTCAATGGTTCGATACCATCAGCTTCAAGGCCGATGTGGACGCCGTACGCGCCCGCGCCCTGACCGCCGGTGTGAACCTGCGCTATGACGCCGATGGCGTGATGGGCGTAAGCATTGCCGAAACCACCACCCGCGCCGACGTTGCCGAGCTGTTCGATGTGATCCTGGGCGCCGGTCATGGTCTGGATGTAGCAGCGCTTGACGCCGATATCCTTGCCAAGGGTTCAAGCTCTATTCCAGCTGCGCTGGTGCGTGAAGAAGCCTTCCTGACTCACCCAACCTTCAACAGCTACCACAGCGAAACCGAAATGATGCGCTACATCAAGCGCCTCGAGAACAAGGATTTGGCACTGAACCATTCCATGATCTCGCTCGGTTCCTGCACCATGAAGCTCAACGCCGCCGTTGAGATGATCCCGGTAAGTTGGCCTGAATTTGCCAACATGCACCCATTCTGCCCATCTGAGCAGGCCGAGGGTTACACTCAGCTGATTGGTGAGCTGTCTGACTGGCTGGTGGACATCACAGGTTACGATGCCGTGTGCATGCAGCCTAACTCAGGTGCACAGGGTGAGTACGCCGGTCTGCTGGCCATCCGCAAGTACCACGAGTCCCGCGGCGAAGGTCACCGTAACGTGTGTCTCATTCCTCAGTCTGCCCACGGCACCAACCCAGCTTCTGCCCAGCTCGCTGGCATGAAGGTGGTGGTTACCGCCTGTGACAAAGAAGGCAACGTGGATCTGGACGACCTGCGCGCCAAGGCTGCCGAAGTGGCCGAGAATCTGTCGTGCATCATGATCACCTATCCTTCTACCCATGGTGTGTACGAAGAAACCGTGCGTGATATCTGTGACATCATTCATCAGCACGGTGGCCAGGTGTACCTGGACGGTGCCAACATGAATGCGCAGGTAGGTCTGACTGCCCCTGGCTTTATCGGTGCTGACGTATCGCACCTGAACCTGCACAAGACCTTTGCCATTCCTCACGGCGGCGGTGGTCCAGGCATGGGCCCAATCGGTGTGAAGAAGCATCTGGCACCTTTCGTAGCCGGTCACGCGGTAGTGAAGCAGGGCATTGAGAGCGACAACAATGGCGCCGTTTCTGCCGCACCATTCGGCAGCGCCGGTATCCTGCCAATCAGCTGGATGTACATCAAGCTGCTGGGCAGCAAGGGTCTGAAGCAGTCTACCCAGACCGCCATGCTGAACGCCAACTATCTGACCAAGAAGCTGTCTGAGCACTATCCGGTGCTGTTCCGTGGCCGTAACGATCGTATCGCCCACGAGTGCATCATCGATATGCGTCCGCTGAAAGAAGCCTCTGGCGTTACCGAAATGGACGTAGCCAAGCGTCTGAACGACTACGGTTTCCACGCCCCAACCATGAGCTTCCCGGTTGCCGGCACCCTGATGATCGAACCGACTGAGTCTGAATCCAAGGCTGAGCTGGACCGCTTCATCGAGGCTATGGTGGCCATTCGCGGCGAAATTGCCCGTGTTGAGAGCGGCGAGTGGCCGGTTGACAACAACCCACTGGCCAATGCCCCGCACACCATGGCTGACATCATGGATCCGGCCTTCGATGCCCGTCCATACAGCCGTGAACTGGCGGTGTTCCCAACCGAGTCAGTGCGTGCCAACAAGTTCTGGCCAACCGTGAACCGTATCGATGACGTGTATGGCGACCGCAACCTGTTCTGTGCCTGTGTGCCGATGAGCGACTACGAGTAAAAATTGCTGCCTGGACTTGCTACTGCGGCGTTAAATCTCGGTTCCAGTGCTCATTTACAAAAGTAAACTGCGCGCTGGAACCATCGATTTGCCTTGCATGAGCGGCGTCGGCAACGCAATTTTGCTTCGGTTGAGCCTTGGTTCGGTCAGACAATAAAAAACGAGTGCTTAGGCACTCGTTTTTGTTGTGGTGGCTTAAGGCGTCACCCCACTGTTTTTGTGGCTCTTTACATGAGTAAACTGCGCGGCGAAAACAGCAGGTTTCCTTGTCTTATCTGTGGCAGTAACGCCATTGTTGGCGCCTTGACGTCGGCAACGCAATTTTGGTCCGGTTGAGCCTTGGTTCGGTCAGACAATAAAAAACGAGTGCTTAGGCACTCGTTTTTGTTTTGGTGGCTTTGAGCATGAGTAAACTGCGCGCTGAACCCTTCGATGGTCTTTTGTTTGTTTGGCGTTGCTGATGCAATGAATGACCAGTTTAATTCCGGGGCAGTGCCATTGGTGCTGAGTTGTTGTAAAAGCCTTGTTTTTAGCAGCGCCACCGCGAGCTAAGGCGTTCCTGCTTACCCAATCTGATTACGATAGGAACAGCTAAACAATAAGAGCCCCAGGGTTTGTTTGCGGGGGTTATGTGTTACCGGTGCTGTCTGTATTTGTCTTTTTTCTTTGCCCCTACGTGATTTCAATTGCGGCAGGTGAACCTGCTGTAACTGTTTCCTGGCTGAAAGACATTCGATTGAGAAGTTCAGTTGACTGGTTAAAACCCCCTCGGTGGCATGTCGTCTCGATATTGACGTATGGAGTTTCGCCCCGCTGCCTTAGCGGCATACATCGCTGTATCGGCTTTTTTCAGCAGTTCCAATTCATCCAGACCGTCATCGGGGTACAAGGCTAAGCCTATGCTTGATGAGATGGATATTTGGTGAATATCCAGTTGAAATGGTTCGTTCAGAATACAGCGAATTTTTTCTGCCACCCTGATAGCATCTTTTGCGCTGTTTATTGTTGGAAGAATGATGACAAATTCGTCTCCGCCAATTCGTGACAGGGTATCAGCTTCCCTTACGCAGGATTGCATTCTGGAGGCGGCTTGTTTCAGCAGTTCGTCTCCCCAATGATGACCCAAATCATCGTTAACGGGCTTAAAATTATCCAGATCAATGAACAAGACCGCCATTGAGCGCTGGTATCTTTTGGCTGCGGCCAGATGTTGCCGGAAACGGTCATCAAACAGGCTTCGATTTGGTAATCCGGTAAGATTATCGTAGTGCGCCAGGCGTTGTACCAGTTGTTCGTGAAGTTTACGTTCGGTTATATCTGTCTGGGTTCCTATCACTCGTAAAGGTTGCCCCTGGGCGTCACGACTGACAACCATGCCTCGATCAAGGATCCATTTCCAACTGCCGTCACGGCATCTGAGTCTGTGTTCAATAGTATAAATAGGGGTTATTCCGTCAAGGTTGGCCTGCAATGCATTTAAGGTTGCGGCTTTATCGTCTGGGTGAAGACGAGTTTTCCATTCGTCCACATTGGATTTGATTTCCGCCTGGTCATAACCAAGCATTTCTTTCCATCGTCTAGAAAAGAAGACCTTGCCATTGGGGATATCCCAGTCCCAGACTCCGTCGCCCGATCCCTCGAGGGCAAATTTCCAGCGAAATTCACTGTCGCTGAGCTTGCGGGTTCGGTCTTTAACCTGCGCTTCTATTTTTGCCGTATAGCCGGTTGTAAGCAGCAGAAGGGCGCTCAGTAAACCTGTGCTGAGAATGCCTATGGCCAACAACCCCCAGCTTTGCCAGCCCCGATGCATATCATTGTATAGAGGCGTCGGGGCTGTTTCGAAACGGTAGCTACGGCCGCCAAAGTTGAGCGACTCGCTAAATAGAGCGGCTGGTTGTTCAGGTCCAAAGTTGTCGTAGAGGGTGCTTTGCGCATCAATATCAATCAGGCGCATATAGAGGTGGGGGCGAAGGTGCGGCAATAATGCAGTCATGAAATTTCCCATCCGAAGCACCGAGGTGACCACGTTGGAGAAGGGATCTGTTGGATTGACCGCCATGAATAACAAAACCCCTTTCTGATTTTGTTTTTCCTGTACCAACTGGAGCGGTGCGGATGCTATTAATTCACCGGTTTGTTTGGCTTTGATAATAGCGTCCATGCGTAATGAATTGGACGCAAGATCAAAACCCAGGGCTTCTTTATTGCCTGCAAGAGGTTCGATATAAGTTACTGGATAATAGAAATCTCTGACCCCAGCTGGTGTTATCAGGCCTTCTGGCGTACGTTCGGTAATGGTGAATTGCGGTAGCTCCAATTGTTGAGAAGCAATAAACGCATCCTTTTGTGCGTCAGTCACCCTTGGCGTATAGCTTAATGCCTGGATCATCGGGTAGCGACTGAGTAAGCGGCTGGCAAAGCGGGAAAATTCATCCCGGCTGACCAGATTGTTGTTGTCCTGAAGAAAAAGGGCAGCGGTCTGAAGCAGCAAGGTTTCCTGAGTTTCCAATTTAGCCTGAATTTGCGTGACACTCTGCTGTGAAAACTGTTTGAACTCTGAAAGGGTGTCGCTGTATTCCCATTTGCTGAGCTGGATATAGATAACGATAAAAAATACAAAAACGGCGGTGATAGGCAAGGCGACTGTACTGATGCGGCTACGCCAGAGGCCGAAGGGTGCTGCGGTAAAAATCATGGTGATAGGGAACAGCACTATCACACCCAAGGTGTCACCGATCCACCAGTTAACCCAATTATTCAGGACTTCCTTTACGTCAATTACCCCGAGCATAAACAATCCGGCAACTGAGATGCTGGCGCTGGTTATACAAAACAAGGGAGTCAGTATCAAAAAGCTGGCAACTTCGTGGTTATTATCCAGTGACGTTGGCAGTGATAAGGTTTTCCGAAGGATTGTACTGCCCAAAATGGCTTGAAAAAGCGATGCCATAGCAATGATAGTTGCCAGCACTATACCATTCACTTCAATGATCTGTTCGTCCTGTAATCCAATCCACAGATTTAGCAGCAAAGAACCTAAAAAAATGAATGGCCAGGTGCGTCTGCCAGCCAAAAAAGCTGCTGCCATGGCGATACCGGCTGGTGGGAAAATTGGGCTGGCATAACCGGGGGCAAGAGCCAGTTTCAGACTTAAAATCCCACTGACGGCATAGACCAAACTCAATAGTACTAAGGGGAACGTACCTGCTTCAAAAAGAGAGTGAAATTTACCGCTGTTATCGGAAAAAGTTGATGCTTTCAAATTGTCCCCTAGATGGTTTTGAGAGAGCCTCAAAACGTCATTATTAATTGCTTAACGTCAACAGGATGACTGTCCAGCTTGTTTGCATCTGGTGTACAGATTGTGGCGTAAGCTTGTGTGCATTAACAAGTCCTTTTTAAATCTGATGGTTAGCCAATTGAAGGCGGTGGTAAGTTGCATGTAACTCGCAATAATCGGATCGCGCATCCATGTATAGAATGGGTTTAGTGTTGCCGTTTGATGGAGCGTGAGCTTTACCGGCATCTTATCCGGTGGTTCGTCTGTGTTAAAAACATTGATGGCGCTATGACAGAACACAACAGACTGGCAATCCAGGGCTTATCCGTACGCAATAGGATTAATTTTGTATTTTATCCTGTGATAAACAGTAGTTTTGTTAAAAACTATCGGTTAATGTAGCCTGTTGTCACATTATGCTTCCCCTGAAAGCTGCTACTGACATCGGTAATGATCAGCACATTCTCTTAATGAGGTGTTGGTTTAAGCGATTTCACCCAATGTGGCACATACAACTTAAGCCGGGTATTGTGTGGCGATTTATGCTAACTGCCTGATAAATAGAATGAATAGTTTGAATGCTATTAAAAAGGGTAAGAGTTGACTATGAAAGAGTGGTATTTCTCCCATAACGGCGAAGTCAGCGGACCGCTTGGGCTTGCCGAGTCAAAGCTGTTTATCGCCAGTAACCCGGATTGTTACGCCTGGCACTCATCGCTTGCTCAGTGGATGCCGGCTTATCATATCGATGAGTTTGAACTTGACCTTCCTCCTCCTCCTCCGCCCAAGGCTATACCTAAAGCGCTGATTGCTCACTTTGTTCAAAGAGAGCAGCAACTCAATCAGTCCCTGCGCCGGGTTGAAGATACTCTGAAAACGATTGAGAACTCCCGTGCCGATTTGGAAAGTCAGATCATGGAAACCAAGGGTGTAACTCAGACCCTCAACCAGGAAGTGAATACCACTTTGCGCAGCATCAATGAACAATACGAAGCGCTGCAAAAGAAACTGGCTGGGTTGAAAACCAAACAGAGTTGACCCCGTACCCTGATAACAGTTAACGGCGAATAAGAATAATGATGATGAAAAAATGGTTTCTTTCCCAGGATGGCGAACTCACAGGGCCATTAACCGAAGCTGAGGCACTGACTTGTTTACAAGATGCACCCGATAGTTATGGCTGGTGCAGAGGGTTCAGTCAGTGGTTACCTGCATCACACATAGTAGAGTTTGCTGGTCGATTTCCTACGGTTGAATTGCCGGCTAAAGTTCCCAGCGAACTGATAGATGAGTTCAGCAACAGACGCTCAGAGTTGAAGAACACGTTCAGCTCAGTAGATGAAGCTATCAAGTTCACCAAGACATATTTGTATGAACTTGAACAGGAGATCAATATTTACAAGCGCCAGACTGTCAAACTCAGCGATGAAGTTAAGCAGGGTATTGCCGGTATTGAATCCAGCTATGAAGGTTTTCAAAAGGTGGTTGAAGATCTTGTCTATGCAGTCAGCATGGCCAAGGTTGAAATGAATGAAGTCACTGCAGAGTTTGATAAGTGCCTGCTGGAGCGTGAAAAGGATGTTGCTGCTGCACCGACTCCCCCAAAGCCTATGGCTGCAGTGCTTGACGCTGATGGAACCACTCCTTTGCAGTCGCCACAGGACACAGGTTCTCCTGAGGAATTATCGGCCAAAGACAGCAAAAAAGATCCCGTTGCCAGTGCAGCAAAAGATGCCGCAGCCGCATTGAAAGAACAGACGACAGTCAATACGGCCTTGGAGATCGAACCTGCCGCAGAGGTTGCCGATTCAACGCTGCCAAAAAAGTCCCGTGAACTTGTATCTGATAACTCAGAGGCAGAGGAGTCTGCTGTTGGAAAGTCCACGGTGTCGGCTCAAGAGCAGAAAGCAGCGCAAGCGTCCTTAGAGCCAATAGAATCGTCATCAGTGGTGAATTTGGAGTCGGACCCTGCAACGGAAAAAGAGGTTGTTGCGGATAAATCAGCAATGGACCCAGAGGCAGCCAAGCCTGCGCCAGCCAGTAATGTAGGCTCAGAGCCCGAAGCGAAAAAAGCGGTGGTTGTTGATACGCCTGCAATGGATCCTGTGGCAGCCAAGCCTGCGCCAGCCAGTAATGTAGGATCAGAGCCCGAAGCGAAAAAAGCGGT
>NZ_JBFKLW010000078.1:0-16208 GCF_041630135.1 Shewanella sp. | reverse complement strand
CTCCTTGCGGCGATTCACATGCTTGCGGCGATGAGCGCTGATTTCCACCTCACCATGGCGGGTGATAAAGGCCTCAATCCAACAGGCCACAGCTTCCGGCATGGCCATATTGAGTACCGGGGTATCACCTTCCAGGCATCCGGCGGCAACGCACTGATCGGCACTGATACTCATGGGTACCCAGGTCCCATCCTCCAGCTCGTCGCAAACGATATAGAGCATGGGGTTGTTCATATCCAGATTCAGTCGATAGCTGGCGCGCTCATCCAGATACAGCTCAAGCAGTACCTGAGTTGCGCCTTCAATCGGGCCCTGGCTGGCCGGTACAACCTGATCCAACTCCCAACTGGTGGCCGCCCAGCGCCCTACCTGCTTTTGTACTTTCCTGAGCGACACATACATGGGCCAAACGCTTTGGGTGTGTTGCATCTTCTTTCATCCTCTCGGGATTGCGACCGGATGCACTAGTGCCCCAGCCAAGTCTTCCCCCTGACTGCAAGAAGGGTGCCAGCCGCTGGGGCTGAGAAGTTTGAACTGGATCATCAAAACCCTGTTGTTTGTAGGACAATTTGTCCCACCCACTTTTCAGAGTGGGACAGAACGCCCATCAGACACTCAAAAAGCGCGGAAAAGCCCCGGTCGGGATCACACTTTAGAGCCGGGTACGATACTTGCTAAGACCTTGTCAGGTTCTCCAACGAGGTTTGCCATGACGGCTGAAAAAAACCACACCCGCTTTATCAAAACCGCTGCCGAAGCCCCATTGACCATAGGGGTGACCGCCGTGGATGAAACCGGCGCCGTGCTCGATAAGCAGATTGCCTGCGAACGGCCGCTGACCTTGTATCTGAACTGGCGCCCCATAGTAACCCTGATGACGCTGGGCGCCCGCCCCGAAGCGCTGGCGCTGGGATACATGAAAAATCAGGGCTTTATTAAAGACTTGAGCCTGCTTGAATCTGTTATTGTCGACTGGGAGGTGAACTCCGCGGCACTTATCACCAAAGAAGTCATTGAAGATCTGGACAAGAAGCTGTCTGAAAAAACCGTCACCACAGGCTGCGGCCAGGGTACGGTTTATGGCGATCTGATGGCAGGGCTGGATGAGATAAGCCTGCCGGTGCCCAGCCTCAAACAAAGCACCCTTTATGGGCTGCTGCGAAATATCAACGACTACAACGAGACCTACAAAAACGCTGGTGCTGTGCACGGCTGCGGTCTGTGCGAAGGTGAGCAAATCCGCTCATTCGTCGAAGACGTAGGCCGCCACAATGCCGTAGATACACTTGCAGGCGAGATGTGGCTCAAGGGCGAAACCGGTGGCGACAAAATTTTCTACACCACAGGCCGGCTCACCTCTGAGATGGTGATCAAGGTGGCCAAGATGGGCATTCCGGTGCTGCTGTCCCGCAGCGGCGTGACCCAGATGGGGCTCGAGCTTGCTCAGCAGCTTGGCATCACCATGATTGCCCGCGCCAAAGGGCGACACTTTTTGGTGTACAACGGCGCCGATAATATTCAATTCGATATGGCGAAGGGATAACAAGGACGATGACCGACGAAGCACAACTGGTGTACATGAGCGCCAAACAGGTGGCCGAGTATCTGGATCTCAATGAGAAGAAAGTTTACGCCATGGCCAACGACCGCATTTTGCCCGCCACTAAAGTTACGGGAAAATGGTTGTTTCCTAAAGTGCTTATTGATCGCTGGGTCATGGATTCCTGCCACAGCGGTATGCTCACAGATAGACTGATCATCACCGGCAGTGACGACCCTCTGCTGTCAATGCTGGTTGCCAGATTGATGGGTAAAATCGGCAGCCGCGAGCTGGTGAGCTACAGCGCCACGGGCTCCCGCCTGGGGCTTGAACTGCTGGCCAAGGGCTATGCCGATGTCTGCACCCTGCATTGGGGTAGCTTTGATGAGCGCAATATCCGCCATACCGGCTTATTGAAGGGCTACCAACACCACCAGCAATGGATTTTAGTGCACGGCTACAAGCGCCAGCAGGGGCTGATTGTCCGCCCCGACCTGCATCACAGGGTGCAGGAGCAAAGTGAAATAGTCGCCCAGCCGCTGCGCTGGGTCAGGCGCCAAAGCGGCGCCGGCAGTCAGCAACATCTGGAGCACTGGCTGGTGTCTCAGGGCAGCAGTATCGGTGATCTGGATGTACGTTTCACCGCCTTCAGTGAGCGCGAGTTGGCCGGCTACATTGCCAGAGGCGATGCGGATATTGGCTTTGGGTGTCAGGCGGTAGCCAGAGAGAGCGGCCTTGCCTTTGTGCCGCTGCTGACCGAGTCGTTCGACTTTGTGATGTCTCAGGGCATTTATTTCAGACGCCAACTGCAACAACTGCTGGGGATGCTGGCCGCCCCGGATACCCGCCAGGTGGCCGCCATGCTGGGCGGTTACGATTTAAGCGGCGCCGG
Organism: Shewanella sp.; assembly: GCF_041630135.1. Taxonomy (GTDB): domain Bacteria; phylum Pseudomonadota; class Gammaproteobacteria; order Enterobacterales; family Shewanellaceae; genus Shewanella. The sequence goes on along the minus strand of NZ_JBFKLW010000078.1, from coordinate 13,776 downwards.
CCAGCTGCTGTGGTCACAGGGGCAATAGCCCCTGCTTTTGGCGCTTCAGTCGAAACGCCAGGCCAGCACCCGGGTAATCTTCATCCCCTGGTGCATCTCAATTACCTTCACTTCGGCGGCACCCAGCTTTGCCAGCAGGCGCTTGCAGGGGCGCACATTCTCCCCTTTGGACACCAAAGATGTAAACCAGAGGCACAACTGCGGCCGCCTTGCGCTCTCTTCAATCATGTTGAATAAAAAGCGCCGCTCGCCGCCATCACACCACAGCTCGGCATCCTGACCACCAAAATTCAGCGCTGGCGCTTTACTGGCCGAACTCTTACTGGCCGCCTTGGAGCGGCTCTTTGCCAGGCCATCCAGCTTTTTACGACTGCCCGCAGCCGCATCGTCGGCGCTGGCATGAAAAGGTGGATTGCAGACACAGGCGGCAAAACGCTCTTCATCCGTCACTACACCGGCAAAGATACGTTTGGGGTTGGTCTGATGTCGCAAACTCACCCGCGCGTTGAGCGGCGGATTGGCGCTAAGCACCCTGGCCACATTGGCCAGCGACGCCTTGGCGATGTCGGTAGCCACCAGCTCGCGGCCGAATCGACTGACCGCCAGCAGGGCATAAATGCCGTTGGCGCCTGTGCCTATATCGAGCACTGGCAAGCCTTCAGCCGCCGGGGTTTGTGCCAGCAAATCTTCGAGATGATGCAGATAATCCACCCGTCCCGGTATGGGTGGACACAAAAAGCCCTTGGGAATATCCCAGCCCTGAATGCCGTAGTAGTGCTTGAGCAATGCGCAGTTTAGCGCCTTCACAGCCTCAGGAAGGGCAAAGTCGATGGAGGGATTACCGTAGGCATTGGGGCGCACAAAGGCCTTCAGCGGCGGAAAGCTTGCCACCAGCGCAGTAAAATCGTAACCATCTCGGTGGGCGTTATCGGGGTGCAGCCCCTTGCCTTGGGTTTGTTTGGGTTTCATAGACGGAAAAAACGGCGCCTGATGGCGCCGCTTGCAGCAATCAGTCGTAAAGGTATCTGGTAAACAGCATATTCACTATCAATGCCTTACCGGTTTCGGCTTCAATCAGACGATTGACGGCATCATAGCATTCACGGCGAATTTCTTCGCGGCCGGTAAGGGATTTCACCTTTTCTTCCGGCTGGTTACCGAGGATCTCAATAATGGCGGCCCGCAGCAGCGGATCATGACGCTCTATCTGGATAAGGTCATCCGGATTTTTCACCATCAACTCTACGCTGATCCGCACAAAGCCGAGCTTTTTGCGATTGGAAATATAGTTGGTGACGATTTCAGGTTCAAAGCCGTAGTAGGCATACTCTTCCAGCTTTTTCTCTTCTTCGCCCCAGGCGGGCATGCCCAGTGACAGCACTACTAATGCCAGTGTCAGTATCTGTTTCATCAAAACCTGAACTCCTTGTGAGCGTATATGCATCCGGTCACCAACTATCGACAGCCACATCAACATGATAGACTTGGGCCGTTGTACTTTATCTATTGTAGCGAGCAACCCATGAGTGTGACCAGTCTCAGTTTTCCTTACGGCGAATCCATCCACTGGTTTGCCCCGGACGACATTGAGGCCTTGCCCGCCACGCCCTTGACCGACTGGCTACTGGCCACCGGCAGTCTGACCGCTAAACTCAAGTCCCATTGCAGCCACTTTGAAGTCAAAGTATTGGGTGAAGCCCTGCTGCAAACCGCCCCCGACGAAAGCCAGTTACCCCAGGCCTGGGTGCGTGAAGTCTTGCTTATCCTTGATGGCGTCCCCTGGGTGTTTGCCCGCACCCTGGTGCCCGAGTCTTTACTGGCGCGCTGCGGCGATGAGCTCACTGGCCTCGGCGATCGGCCATTGGGAGAGCTGCTATTCTCAAGCGACCACTTTACTCCGGGGCGTATTGAAGTGGCCGGGTTCCAATCCTGCGGCACCCTGGCGAGCCTTGCGGCCAGCATGGGACAAAATGTCCAGGGTCGATTATGGGGCCGTCGGCGCTACTTTGGCTGTGAAGGCGAAGAGCTGACCGTGAGCGAAATCTTTCTGCCTGCCGCAGTAAGCCGGATCCTTGGCAATTAATAACTTCAGCTACAGTCGCAACTGAAGGCTTAAGTAACCTATACCAATTAAGCAACTACTGATGTCACTTACGATTAGCCCATTCTATAAACTCTCTCGGTAAAAAAAAACGCCCCTTATGGGGCGTTCAGCTTGTAAGAGTCCGAATTAACGCCGGCGTGCTACGCCAGCAAAGCCCAGTACCAGCAACGCCAGCCATCCCATGGCACCACCACCGTCACTGCTCTTGGCAGGCTTGGGCGCGCTAACTGTAACAGTGCGACTTTGAGTGGCACTGGCCCCCTTGCCGTCGGTCACAGTCAGGGTGACAGTGTAGCTGCCAGCCGAGGCATAAGTGTGGCTGGGAGTTGCAGCAGTACTGCTTTGACCATCACCAAAATTCCAGCTATAGCTGAGATTGCCATCACCACCGCTGCTTGCGTTACTGAAGGTTACGGTTAATTGACTGATACTCTGGCTGAAACTCACCACCAGAGGCGCTGTCACCGATACGTTCTGAGTATCAGTTACTGTGGCACCCTTTCCATCGGTAACCGTCAGGGTCACTGTATATTCACCACTACTGCCATAGGTGTAGCTTGGGTTGGCCGCAGTAGAAGTGGCATTGGCAACGCCGAAATTCCAGGCATAGGTGTAGCTGCCATCGCCACCGGCCGCATTGCTCCTGAAGGATGCAGTTGCCCCGCTGAACGACACACCAATGTCGGCAGTCAAAGCTGTTGGCTCCGGCGTGCTGCCATCATGCTTTTTGAAACGCACGCGTGCACTGCTATTGTCGTTGGCCAATTCCAGCACTTCCATGGTCAGACCCAGCTTAGGCAGTTTGATACCGGCCTGAGGCTTCAGCGGTGCACTGTAATCGTTGGCATCATCAAACAGACTCACAGGGCTTAAATGCTGGTCGCTTGCATAGGCGGTTTGCTGACGGGTACTGAATGCCGCATCGCGTATCTGGACATCTGTACCATAGTTGCCAATCAGGTTCTGATCCGCATCGACCACCCCAATAAGCCCCTCACCGGGGTGCTCGGTAGTGTTGTTGTCACTGTAGTCGAAGTTTTCAAACCAGAGCACCACACCCGGGTCATAGTTATGACTGGCAAGCCCTTTATCTATTCCATTGTGGCTTCTCAACTGCACCAGATAGCGTCTGTCGTTACCCGGGCGTTTATCGCCAATGCGCATAAAACCAGCCATGGTCATTTTGCCATCAGTCTCTGCATCATCGGTATAATGAGTGCCGGCAGAGGAGACTATGCTCAAATCGTCAATGGCGATGCCAAAGCCCCCTTCATACTCATCGGTACGATAGATAATGCTGATCTGTTTGGTCATACCGGCATAAGCGCTGAGGTCATAAGTCAGCTCTATCCATTCACCTTTTGAACTACCGGTGATCACATGGGTACCGTGGGGATAATTGCTGGTAGCCTGAGTGATGTTGCCAGGTATAGGCGTGTCGTCGACCCGTACCTGCATATAATCGTAGTCTTTTTCAATGTCCCAATTGGCACGCATTTTTAAAGTAATTGCGGTTGCAGAGGGCAACTCCACATTGAACGACATGGCATTATTCAATAAATGCCCCTGATTGGAGTAGTACTGATACATGCCTGCATAAGGTGCCTGGAAATCAACCGATGCTGCCGGCACTTTCAGCGAGAGCTGATTCACACCGTTGGCATTGGTTCCTTCCACCAGGGTAAATTCCTGACCGGACGAATTGAGGCTGTTCAAGTCAATTTGCTGCTCATTTACCCATTTTCCCTTATAGGCGTTTTGCAGATATGAACGGGCATAAGGACTGAAGCCAACCGGTTCAGCACCAGCCAGAGTGCCAGTCCAGCTACCACCGGACATCAGCGACCAACTACCGACAGGTGAGCCTTCACCGTTGCTGTCATAGTCGTACTCATCGGGCAATCCCAGATCATGACCAAATTCATGGGTGCAAACACCAGCTGCAGCATCAATAGGTTGCACTGTGTATCCATAGGCTCTCAGACTGGTACCTGATACAGCCTTACCCAGTTTGTCAGCATCACTGGCCAGGAAAAATCGGTGAGACCAGATAGCATCTGCGCCCAATTTACCACCACCGGCCTCTTCACCGATGCTGGAGTGGAACAGCATAATGTGGTCGATAATGCCATCGGCCTCATCCAGGTTACCATCGCTATCCAGGTCGTAGGGATCTTCCACATCGTAACTGGCCAGTTCCGCAGAGTTCATACCGGCAACCGCCTTGGTCACAGCCTCAAGAACCAGCTCCCGTACCGCTTTGTCGTTATCATCATTTTCCGGGTCATTGCCGCCATAAAAAGCCGCGTTATTGTCAGCACGCACCCAGTTACGGACGCCTCCGGTGAAGAAGAATGTCTGGCCGGATGCCTGTTGGAAATACTGATAACCGGAAATCAAATTCTGATTAGATGGACCTTTAAAGCCCGTGGTTGAAAACAGCAGGTCACGATAATGGCTTGCCGGATAGCTTGAGTAATACATGTCTGTATCGCCTGCTACCAAGCCATTTTTATCATAAGGCAAATCAGGAAAATCAACCAAAACACCCAATACTTTCACGGTTTTGGTGACATCAGCATCAGCTACAGGCCGATAGATGTTGCGGCTTTTTTGGCGAGCCCTGGCATCGCTTAACTGCTGCTGATCCCGGGTCTGTTGCTCGGCCATGGCGGGGGATACTGTTCTGGCACGCCCAATAAAAGCATCGACAGCGGCTATCTTTTCAGCCTCAGAAGCGTCGGCAGCAATATCGCCACGCTTAATAAGCCAATAAAGAACACGTTCTTTATTGATCACACCGCTGTCTGCGGGTGTTCCGGCTGCAGGCGCAGCCAATCCCTGTCCGGCAGAGATCGCCAGCATCAAACCCAACGCACTGAGCGTGGGTATTCTGTATGTTTTAACCATCGTTACCTTCCTTTGAGCCAGTTCAACCGGTAAGGGCTCATCAATTACTGCGAATGCTCTGGGCGTATCTGTAACAGTGTAATCAGAGATAGGCAATTTACCCCACCCAACAACCAACCCCACAACGCGCAACACCCAAGGAACAGAACATTAACAGTGGTCATTTATCGGCTCAATGGCACAACAGGAGTATCTGCAAGGTGTTCAGGTGTGGTTCAGCAATTTATACCAAATCAAGGCTTTTTTACCGGATCTTTACTTAGCCAACGCTGATGTATCAGTAACAACACTGACGCCGACCAACTGAAATTGGTCGCGTGCAACGGCTCGCCGGTCAAAGGATCGTAATTTTCGTGAATAAGCCCGTTACCAGTTATCCCATGCCCCCGCTTAAACAGCGCTCGGGACAAGGCAACAGCCTGGTTCTTCTCACCATATCTGTCCAGGGCTTCGAGGGCAAAATACAGCTGATCCAACCACACCGGGCCACGCCAGTAACGTTTGGCATCAAAGCTGGGGTTATCCCTGCTGACGGTTGGAAACGGAATATAAGTGCCAAAGCTATCTTCCCCCAACTGAGTGGCGATTTGACGCTTGGCCTGATACTCATTTGCCACACCGGCCCACATAGGGATCCAACCCTCCATGCCTTTTCCAGCCTGAAGCAACGGCTTGCCCGAATGGCTGTCGATATCGTAGAAAAAGCCGCTGTCTTCGTCCCACATCAGCTGACGGATTTGCTCGCCCAGCACGCTTGCCTGCTCGCGCCAGTGCTCGGCTTCTTCTGCCATTCCCTGGCTATCGGCAAGCTTGGCCAAATAGTGTTTCTCGGCAAAGAGATAGGCGTTCAGATCCACACTCTCCTGGCTCAGGGAATAGCCAAGCAAGTTGCCGTTTGCATCCAAGTTCTCAAGCACTTGCAGCCCAGTTCTGTCATCAAAGCGAGGGGCATTGTCCATCCCCGACTCCCAGGCCGCCGCCTGCACAATCGCTTCGCGATCGGGCTTGCCGCCTTTCACATGGGCCGGATGCACATTGGCGCCATATTCCGCCAAACCATTTTGGTTATTGTCGCGGTTGCGATACCACCACTGATGGTAAGCACGCAGTTTTGGGTACATTCGCTTTACAAAGTCTTTGTCTGGAGCCTGATTGTTAATTTCCCAAACGGCCCACGCCGACAAAGGTGGCTTGCCATTGCGTTCATTCCAGTTGCCACCATCGCCGCCTCTGTCAGGGCTGGGGTTATAAAAAATCGCATCGGGCAGACTGCCTGCATCCTGTGGCCTGATGGGATCGTCGGCACCAAACTGGTAATCAAACATGGTTTCGACGTTGGATTTGGCAAGCCTGCTGTCAAACCGTGCCAGCGCCACCGCCTGTTTCCAGCTGTCCCACGCCCAGACGCCATTGAACCATTTATACGAATAAGACGGCGTAATGGCATCGCGCCTGATGGCGCCTGCAGCCGAGCGCCAGTTATGTGCCAATGTCATCACTGCCTTGGCAGCCACTGTATCCAGTGCCGGGTCGCCAGCCGGCGTGAGCCGGGCAAAGCGCTGCTGCCAGCGTTGATGATTCGCCGCCAATTCGGCGTCCACCCGCCCCCAATCAAGTTGCCAGCCGGTGCGCTCTTTGTCGGTGTGAAAATACCTGTGGGCGGTGCGAAGCTGCCTGGTTTCTCCGGGCGCCAGCGTGATGGATGAGGTCGAGGTGTAACCCTTATTTTGGGTCACGGAAATATCGGGGTTATCTTCAAACACCAGCTGAAAACTGGCATCACTGAGCAGGAGATTCCAGGTATCACGCACGCTCACCATGGGCCATTGCACCGAGCGGCTGCCCTCAACTGCGCCCAACACAGGTGCATGGGTCAGTGGACCCACCTTGTGCGCGGCAAAGGGCGCCCCTTCACGCTTGAGCTGATATTGAATGCTTTTATCGGAGGTGTTGGTGAGGCGCGTCGTGGCGATGGCGGTGCGGCTATCAAGGTACTCAAGCGCCAGCGTCAGTCTGGCCGCAGGCCACTCAAGCTGCTGAAACAGGCCCCATGGCTCGCTGTAGGAACTGAAAGCGGCCTTTTCGGGCGCCTGCGCCATACCATCGGCAGCCACCGACCAGACTTCAATGGCCTCGGAGAGATGAATGCTGTATTCCTCAGCGATAATCATCGGCCCCGGAAAGCGGCCGCGGGCAGCGTCAGTTGCCTGATGGTAGCCGTGCCAGGCACCAAGATCAGTGTAAGCCGCCGGCAAATACAGATTACCGCGATTGTCACGGTGCTCCGCCTCACGGGGCACCCCTTCGTAGGGCAGCAAATTGGTTCCGGGGAAGGCCAGAGCACAAAGCAGAAGACAGGCAGACATGGGCACCTTGAATTTGGATACAATATCCAGATATTCGCACCCGGGTGGACGCTTGGCAAGCCAAACTGCCTGCCAAGTACTGAAGATAGGTGTTTAACCCACTGATTTATTCAGGTAGTTGGCAACACCATCGAGGAACATTTGCACCGAAATCATCACCAGCACCATGCCCATCAATCGTTCGACTGCGGTTAGGCCCTTTTCCCCAAGAATACGGGTAAAGCCCTTATAAAACATCAAAATAAAGGCACTTACCGCCCAGGCAGACACCAGTGCAATCGTCCAGTCCAACATGCGACTGCTGTCAGTATGGGCCAGCAGGATAAGCGCAGCCAGAATAGAGGGGCCAGCCATCAGCGGAATTGCCATCGGCACAATGAAAGGTTCCTCCCCAGCCGCCAGCCCTGTCAGACCACCCTCGGTTGGAAAAATCATCTTAATGGCAATCAGAAACAGGATTATGCCCCCGGCGATACTCACAGATTCAGAACGAAGATTCAGGAAGCTCAGTATCGCCTCACCGGCAAACAGAAACATCAGCATGATGACCAGCGCAAACAACAGTTCGCGGATCAGCACCTTGCGGCGTTTCTTCGGTTCGATATGTCGCAGAATGGAAGCAAAAATCGGCAAATTGCCGAGCGGATCCATAATCAAAAACAGCATCACTGCAGCAGAAAGGATATCCATGGTAAATACTTATCCAACAAATCCAACACTTTGATTATTGTACTGTGTTTCTGCAAACATCACTGGGAAATTTAACATTTGTGACCTCTGGGTCCATTCTGTAATCGCGCAGATTGTAAATTGCTGACAGAGCACTGCTCATTTAGCTCGCAGCTGGTATACTACAGCGTTTTTCATATCGCACCGGAACTCCATGTTTTATCTGCTCGCCAGCTGCATCGCCCTTCTTCTGGGCCCTCTGTGTTATCGCCTGATTGCCAACGGCAATGGGCTGCAGAAAGGGCTGGACGGCTTTATTTTCGTCTCGCTGGGCGGATTGGTGCTGATCCACATACTTCCCGAACTGCTGGCCCATGGCGGTTTGCTGTCGCTGCTGTTTGTGTTTTTGGGGCTTTGGGGCCCAACTGCCAGCGAGAAACTGTTCCATCGCTATTCCGATTTAACCCACAACCTCACCCTGATATTGGGGATTGGCGGCCTGATGCTGCACACCATCACCGATGGTGGTGCCATGGTGCTGGCCACCCATGAAAACGGCTCCGCACTGCTGGCCCTCGGGGTTGTACTGCATCGACTGCCGGTCGGTCTGGCCATTTGGTGGCTGCTCAAACCTCAGATAGGCGCCCGCTGGACCCTGCTTATTCTGTTGGGCATGATGCTGCTGACCGCGGTTGGCTTCTTCGGCGGTGAGCAAATTATTGAGCGTCTGAGCCTCGAAAATACCGTTTTCCTGCAAGCCTTTGTCACCGGCTCCATTCTGCATGTGGTGCTGCACCAACCCCACGGGCAGCCCAACGCGAATGATAACAGCCACGAATATCAGGCTGGCATTGGCAGTCTGCTGGGCATAGTGTTGCTATTGGTGCTGCTGGCAGTGGCCGACAGTGGTCATGCCCACGAACATCATCATGGCAGCGAGCAACTGCTGCACTGGCTGATGCAATTAGCCCCGGCACTGCTGCTGGCCTACGCCGTCGCGGCGCTGCGCTTTCAGCTGGGAATACGCCCGGATACAGACAAACCCGCACTCGCCTGGCTGCAACGGCTCGCTGGCCCCGAGGCTTTGGTGGTGACGACTTGGATGCTCGGCCCTGTGTATGCACTGGCGCAGGCACTGGGACTCTTTTTGATTGGCACCCTGCTGGCTCAGGCTAAAGTTGTGCCGGTGGATCCCCATGGGAAGCAGTCTGGCAGCAATGCACTGGGTTTTGGTTTCAGCCATCTGGTTGACCGCAGCGCGCCCTGGGTGCTGCTCAGTCTGGTGCTGGCCAATCTGATTGGCCATCCATCGGTACCTTTGTCTAACCCCTGGTTACAGCTGGCAGTGCTGATGGTGGTACTGTTACCGATGCGCTTTTGTAATCTCGGCGGTACTGTACTGGCGATGTCTCTGGCCTACAGTGGCTGGTCTGCCCCGGCAGTGCTGCTGGCTCTGCTGGCTGCCCCCTGGCTCAGCATTCGTCAACTGACGGGTATGAATATAAAGCTGCGAATTGCCGCTCTGGCACTGCTGGCGACCCTGCTGCTGGTTGGCGCGAAGCTTGCCCCTGAAGCTGCAACCCTGTGGCATCTGCCCCACGAGATTGAAATTACCGCGCTGACATTGATATCCGTGCTGTTTGCTGCCAGTTTGCTGCGCCTCGGACCGCGCAAGTTTCTGCGCAGGCTCTGGCATGGTCGCCTGCCCAAGCCACATCATCACGATCACGGCCATCACGGACATCACGGACATCATCACTGAACCCAATCAGTCCTGATATTTCAGACTGTTCAAAACGCCGGGCTATGGTTAGGCTGAGTACATCACCGACCAACCGGCGTTGCTATGTGCATTCTGTTTATGGCGATTGGGGTTAACCCCGACTATCCACTTATCCTCTGTGCCAACAGGGATGAATTCCACCACAGACCCACCGAACCTGCCCACTTCTGGCCACCGGCGCAAAACCTGCTGGCTGGCAGAGATTTGCTGGCCGGAGGCACCTGGCTTGGACTGAATCGCAGTGGCAGTATCGCCGCACTCACCAATATCCGTAGCCCAGCCGACCACAGTGACAATCGCTTAAGTCGCGGCGAGCTTATCCCCAAATACCTGTCAGGCGATGAAGCCTTTATCCCCTGGCTTAAGAAAGAAGCGCCAAGTTATAACCCGTTTAATCTGGTGTTCGGTACCGGGCAAGATTTTTACTGCTTTAACAGCCTGAAAGCGAGTCTGGATAAGCTCTCCCCCGGCTGTCATGCCATCAGCAACGGCGCCATGGACGATATCTGGCCCAAGATGGCCAAGGGACAACAGGCGCTGGAAGCCCTGGTCTGCGCTCCGGGAATGCCGGATGAAGCGCTGCTGCTGGAAATGATGCGGAACGAGTCCCGTCCTGAAGACCCCCTCCTGCCACAAACCGGCGTGAGCCTTGAGTGGGAAAGACGTTTGTCATCGATTTATATTCGCCATGAGGAATATGGCACCCGCTCTACCAGCCTGCTGTTGCAGGACAACCAGGGGTATATTCGCTTTACCGAAGTACGTTACGATGGCAAGGGTCGCAACCTGGGAACCCAGCACTTTAATCTGCAAATTGAACCCCAATAGAAACAGAGGCAAACCGGGCAGATTAAGGCTAGAATCCTCAAATAAACCAACAACAAAAATCGAGACTCATGTTTAAAGCATTCTGTCGCCTGCTGATGAAGCTCACCGGCTGGCGCTTTGAGGGCGAGCTGCCCGACCTGCCAAGTTACATCATTACAGTGGCGCCCCACACCAGCAATTGGGACTTTATCGTGGGCGTAATGGCCCGTGGCGCCTTGGGTGAGCGCATCCACTTTTTGGGAAAGCACCAGCTGTTCATTCCCCCCTGGGGCTGGTTCTTCCGCGCCATTGGTGGCAGTCCGGTCGACAGACGCAAAAACAACAATCTGGTAGATGCAGTAACCGCCCTGTTTGAACAGGACAAGGAATTCAAGCTGGCATTAGCGCCGGAAGGCACCCGCAGTAACGTCACTCGCTGGAAGACTGGCTTTTACCACATAGCCGTGAAAGCCAAAGTTCCCATAGTCACTGTAGGGCTGGACTTTGCCGAGCGTAAAGTGGTGCTGGCAGCACCAACGCCAACCACAGACGATATGCAGGCCGATATGAACGGCATTATCGCATTCTACCGTGGTATTCGTGGCCGCTATCCCAAGGCAATTCCCGATTATGTGCCCAGCGAAAAATAAGCGCAGCCATAGCAAATAGCCAATTAGTCTTTACCTGAGCAGGCCGAACTGGCTATAGTTCGGCCAATCCGATTTTTGTATACAATCCCATGAGCCCCGACACCTTTTTACTTTATCTCGCAGCCATCCTGCTGATTGCCATTTCTCCCGGCCCCATGGCGATGTTGTCCATGTCCCATGGCATGCACTTTGGCAAAAAACGCACTTTGGCAACCGCACTCGGCAGTGTGCTGGCGGCCCTGTGCCTGATGTTGGCATCGGCAGCAGGCCTTGGCGCACTGCTGGCGGCAACCGAATATGGCTTTACAGTACTGAAGTGGTGCGGCGCAGCTTATCTTTTGTATTTAGGTATAAAACTGCTGCTCACCAGAGCTCACCCAAGTGATATCAAGCTGGAAACACCAAAAGGCAAGGGTACGGGGTTAGACCTATTCAGGCAGGCGTTTCTGGTGGGGATAAGCAATCCGAAAGACTTACTGTTCTTTGCGGCCCTGTTTCCGCAGTTTATAGATATGACTGCGCCGCAGGGGCCACAATTGGCCATTCTGGCCTGCACCTGGGCGGTGGTCGACTTCAGTTTTGTGATGATTTACGCAAGTCTCGCCAGCATGCTGGCCCCCAAGCTCTGTGCCAGCAACCGCCTTCACTGGTTCGACAGAACCAGCGGCGGTGTCTTTGTCAGCCTCGCAACCTTACTCGCTATTAAGAACTAGCACGAATACTGCGAATATCCTGGCCCGTAGGGTTTTGGAAGGCCCTCAAATCGAACTCCGGCAAGATGGCAAAGATATGGTCGAAAATATCGGCCTGAATACCTTCATACACCACCCAGCGGGTATCGTTGGTAAAGATATAAAGTTCGATGGGCAAGCCTTCGGTGGTGGGCGCAAGCTGGCGCACCATGAGAGTCATGCTCTTATGTATTTTATCGTGGTGGCGTAAATACTCGGTAAGATAAGCCCTGAAAGTGCCGACGTTGGTCAGGCGCCGACCGTTGACCATGACGTCCATATCGGCCACATCCGCATTGGCAGCGGTCACTTCAGTTACCTTCTCAGGTAAATATTTCTTCAGCAGGTTAATCCGCTCCAGCCGCGCCCTGTCTTCTTCCGTGAGAAAACGAATGCTGTTGATATCTATGTTCAGCGCCCGCTTGATACGACGGCCGCCAGACTCGGACATACCCCTCCAGTTACGAAACGCATCGGACACCAGCGCATAAGCCGGGATCATGGTCAGGGTATTGTCCCAGTTACGCACCTTCACCGTGGTCAGAGACACTTCTTCCACAGCACCATCAGCACCGTACTTATCCATCTGGATCCAATCGCCCTTGCTGACCATACGGTTAGCTGCAAGCTGAATCCCTGCCACAAAGCCAAGGATGGTGTCTTTGAACACCAACATCACCAAACCGGTCGCCACACCCAAACCGGATAGGAAGATAACCGGAGACTGATCGGAGAGTACCGATATGCCAATGATGACGCCCACGAAGAACAGAAACAGTTTTATCAGCTGAACCACGCTCTTGATGGGTAGTCGCCGGCTTATATCACTGACGTCAGCAATATCATTCAGAGCATCAAGCGCTGAGTAAAGCGTGCGGATAAGAAACACCACCAGAGCCACATTGATCAGCCTGTCAGCAAGATTCGCCGCCAGCTTCTGTTCGGCCAGCACTATGGGCAACAGCAGATCCAGTACCATAACAGGCACCAGCATGGAGAGCTTTTCCAGTACCTTGTGATTCATAAACACATCGTCCCAGGTCACACTGGAGCGCTGGATCACCAGATTCATGGCTCGTACGACACCACGACGCACTATCAGATAGGCGATAACGGCAATGATGAGCGATGCGCCCAGTAGCGCAATCATCGAAAGCCCTTCTGAGTCCTCCGGACGCAACCCCATGGAGGTTAGCCAATTCACCAATTCGAGTCTGTATTCCTGATCCACTGTCTTATCCCGACAAATCTCAATAAAGCCCGAGTGTAACATTCAAACCCGGCCAGACGGATGACGGAACGCAAAATCAGACAAACAGGGATACACGGCGGTGGGCAGCGAGAGTGTTCAGAGACTATGGAAAGAAATCAGAAACGAAGAGCTCGAATCCTTATTTGCAAGCGCTTGCAGAGGCTTTCGTCTTAAGTTGATGGTAGAGCCCTAAAGTGCGCAGCACTTTATGGAGCGATAAATACAAAAAAGCCCCGTCATTTCTGACGAGGCTTCATGTAAGTTGGCGGAGCGGACGGGACTCGAACCCGCGACCCCCGGCGTGACAGGCCGGTATTCTAACCAACTGAACTACCGCTCCTTTGGGCTAAGCCCAAATTAGGCGTCTGGCAATGACCTACTCTCACATGGGGAGACCCCACACTACCATCGGCGCTGCTCCGTTTCACTACTGAGTTCGGAATGGGATCAGGTGGGACCAGAGCGCTATTGTCACCAGACAAATTCATTATGTCCTCGCCTTGG
>NZ_JBFKLW010000077.1:0-16986 GCF_041630135.1 Shewanella sp. | reverse complement strand
CACCTTCTCCTAAACAAATGGCCGGTCCGAATACCGGATCGTTTATCACCGCAATCCGTAGCTCCTGTGCTCCGGCAGTAAGCGCCATTCGTTGCACGATCAGACCTTCGATAGCGGCTTCAGGGTTGGATTGATGCACCCGCTGCATCATGGCGGTTGCCGCGTGGCGGATATCTTCTTCAGAGCTTAAGTTCAGCATCACCCCGTGTACGTCGGATTTGTGCAAGATGTCAGGTGATTGAATTTTTAGTGCCACCGGATAACCAATTCGGCTGGCAATAGCGACTGCTTCGTCATCGTCTTTGGCGAACCAGGTATCTATAGTGTTCAGGCCATAGGCCGATAATATCGGGCTGGCTTCGTGGGTTTCCAGTACCGACTTTCCTTTGGCCAGGGCGGCACTAATTGCCAGCCTGGCTCGTACTGCATCATGGGGTACTTTATCGGTAATTGACAGAGGGACTTCCTGAAGCAGTTTTTGGTTACGGCGATATTCCACCATGTGCATAAAAGCGCCCACAGCACCCTCTGGAGTTCGGTAGGTAGATACACCGGCTTTGGTAAAGCGTTTGCGGGCCCGGTAAGCTGAATCTTCGCCGCTCCAGTTGGTAAGAATATTGAGCTTGCTGCGGTGGGGATGCTTTTTAATGGCTTCGCTCATGGCTTCAGCTATCTCTTCGCTTTCACCGAGTGCCGATGGCGAGTGCAGCACCAGAATCGCGTCCACATCGCCACTGTCCATCAGAATATTGAGAGTATCAACATAACGCCTGGCACCGGCATCGCCGATAATGTCGATAGGGTTTTGCCCGGACCAGGTGGGCGGCAATACCTTATCCAGCGCACTAATGGTCTCAGGTGAAAGCTCGGCCAACTTGCCACCTCGACCAATAAGCTCATCCACCGCCAATACCGCCGGGCCGCCGCCATTACTGATAATGCCAAGGCGTTCACCTTTAAGATCGTTGCCGTGATTCAGGCTCTCAAGGGCGGCAAAAAGTTCAATCAAATCATTCACCCGCAGCATACCGGCACGCCTGAAGGCAGCCTCGTATACTGCATCGCTGCCGCTTATACCGCCGGTGTGTAATTTGGCCGCACCCGCACCTTCACGGCTGCGACCGGATTTGATCACAAGAATGGGTTTATTGCGCGCAGCTGCGCGGGCAGCAGAAAGAAAGTGGCGTTTTTCGTTGATGGAGTCCATGTACAGCATGATGGCGCTGGTGCGGCCATCACGACCAAGAAAGTCTAGCAGCTCGTCAAAATCAATGTCGCTGGCATCGCCAAGGGAGATAAAAGATGAAAAACCTATGCCCTTGTTATTGGCCCAATCCAGCACTGTGGTACACACCGCCGCCGACTGGCTGACAAAAGCAATCTTTCCTCCTTGGGCAGAGGTGTGCGCCAGGCTGGCGTTAAGCCCAACGTTTGGCAGCATCATGCCCAAACTGTTGGGGCCAAGAATACGCATGCCATAGCGTTTGGCATTATTTAAGGTGAGCTCCAGCAGATTGCGGCCGTCGCCATCGAATTCCTGCGCCATGCCGGAGGCCATGATAATCGCCACTTTACAGCCAAACTGAGCCAGAGTTTCGACAATGCCGGGGATTTGGGCGGCGCGGGTGCAAATGATAGCCAGATCCGGCTTGATTGGCAGCGCCTCGATACTCGGGTAGGCCAGTACGCCCATCACCGCCTGATATTTTGGCGTAACCGGCATAATGGGTCCGGCAAATCCGCCTGCGAGCAGGTTTTTCATCACCACGTTACCGGCACGCTTATGGCCGTTGGATGCACCTATGATGGCGATAGAGGAGGGCTTGAACAGGGTATTGAGGGTGCGCTGACTCATGAAGACTCCATCCTAATGGCGCTGCGGACGACCAATGTATAGTGAACAGTCTACATTAAGCTAAGGTCTGCTTCACTTGAGAAATATCATGAAATTATGATGTTAATACGCAATGGGGAGTGTCGCGGCTTTGCAAACCAGTTGAAATCGGTACGAAGCAGAGGTGGGAGAGAAAACCTGGGTACAAAAAAACCTGCCGCGGCAGGTTTAAATGGTACACCCGAGTGGACTCGAACCACCGACCCCTACCATGTCAAGGTAGTGCTCTAACCAGCTGAGCTACGGGTGTATTGTATGAATTTCACTTTTTAGACTCTGTGAAAGAGTGGTACACCCGAGTGGACTCGAACCACCGACCCCTACCATGTCAAGACGTTAATCATCGAACTCAGCAATTTCTACACCCATATGTTCTTTATATTATATTGATGTTTTATAAACAATAAAATTCCACAACTATCTTTGTCGTTTAATCGTTTTACTGGATTTATTCTAAAACTGGTGTAGTTTTGGTCACAAAACAGGCACATCCTGTAAATGTCAAAGTTGACCACTACCCCATCATGTGCGGCGGTATTTGATGAATGAACAGGCAGAATTCATACAACGCGAAATGGCCAAATTGCTCGCTGATGTTAAGTTTGAACGGGTGGCTTTCCACCGGGTAAAGCTCGACAAATCAGTACAGCTATTTGTCGAAAACTTTAATTTGTTTAGTACGCTAAAACCCAGTTCAGACGATGCGTCTGAACCATCTGCCACCATCATGCTTGATGCCTACCAAGCCCCCATTTTGGTGTGCAAAACCGCGACTGGGCACTACCGATTGGTTTCCGGATTACTGACATTTCACAAGCTGTGTAAGATGAAATTCGGTCTCAAAGACATAAATAGCCACTCAACAACACCGTATTGAATACGCCCAGGGCACTAAAAAAACAGTAACTGCACGTTCATCTTGCGTACGTTTGCTTAATGGGTGGGCCACCTTAAAATTCAATGCCGAGGTAAAACCAGTTTTCATGCTGACGAGAGGTTAACTGCCATTGGTTGCGCTGACATATCCGGTTCACGATATGCAGGCCCTGACCGATACCTGAACTGCTGTAACGTTTTACACCTGGAACAAACAGATTATCAGGACACTCATCTTCCATTGGGTTGGCAATAGTGAGGGTATCGCCGGTTAAGCTTATCTTGATCTGTCTTGCACTACCATGGGTCAGCGCGTTATTGATGATATTATTCAACAAAATATGCAGTAAATTTTTATTTGCTTTGATGCGGTAATTTGCCGAAATTTGCAATTGTAATTGCAATTCGTGCTGGCGCATTAATGCGGGATTGTTCACCAGGCAACATTCAATCTCTTCCAATAGACAAAGATCTTGTTGTTGCAGTGATTCTTCTCTGGCCAGTGCCAGCAGCGCGTGAATGGTTTGTTCCATCTGCTGGGCAGCGTGTTTAAGTTTGACTAATGAATCCTTATCAAGCTCAACAGCAGGTTCCAAGCGGTTTAACACCATTTTCAGCACGGTTGCCGGAGTACGTAGTTCATGGCTGATATCACGGGTAAAGTCGGTTTCACGCGCCAGTGTAGTTTGTAACTGGTTAATGTAGAGCTGAATTGTTTGTCCTAAATAACCTATCTCATTAGCCGGAAGTTCGCTTTTAAGCTGTAAGACGGTTTCTGACTTATGTTGCTGCACTTTATTGGTGATGTATTGTAATGGCTGGGTTATTTTCACGGCTAAATAGCGCGATAACAGGTAAGCCAACGTCAATACCAGCACTAGAGCAAATGCCAGATATGGTAGTAGTTTGGGCAGATAATCACGGGTCACTTCAAAGCCGCTAACATCTGCTGAAAGTACCCATTCTGTGTTACCCAGCGCTATAGTTTGCAGGTGTAAAGTACCGCCGCTGCCATTAGGAAACTCTACCCGCTCTGGTTCCAGCCTATGCAATTGATGGATCTCATCGGGCATCGCATGCCAGCCGGCATGCAGTGTCATAAACGGCTGACTGGGAGCAATAACATTGCCGGTTTGCTTATATTGCCGGCTAATATGCTCAGCTTCAGCCGTAACCAGGCGGTTAAACACATTATCTTCAACGACCCAGGCGTAGCCGAGCATCAATAGCATAAAGCACAGGGCTAACAGCAGGCTAAATACCACTATGCTGCGCTGTAAGCTGGACTTCAAACTATGGGACGTCAACATACTTAGCCTTGTACCTGCAGTTTAAAACCGATGCCGTGCAAGGTTGCCAGCATTGGTGTGGCAAAGGGTTTATCCAATGCCTGGCGCAGGGTGTAAATATGCGAGCGGACAACATCGCTGTCCGGCGCTTCGTCACCCCATATTTTGTTCACCAGCTGTTGGCGGCTAACCGCATTCGGGTAAGCCTGTACCAATAGCAGCAGAATGGCAAAGTCCGTGCTGCTAAGTTTCAGGCTTTGCCCCTGGCGCTCCGCCAGTTGCTGCTTTTCGTTTACGGCTAGTTCACCAATCACAATAGTTTGTGACTGATGTAGCTGATGGCGGCGTGCTAACGCCTGGCAACGCAGCAATAATTCGGTCAGGTCAAACGGTTTGGTGAGGTAATCATCGGCACCGGCATCAAAGCCAAGGCTTTTATCGGCGATGCTGTCACGTGCTGTCAGCATTAACACTGCCGGTACCGGATCGCAACTTTGCTTCAGTGTTTTACACACCGTAACACCATTGATATCTGGCAGCATTACATCCAGCACAATCACATCGTAATGTTGTTGCTGTGTTAATGACAGTCCCAGATTGCCGGTGGCAGCATAATCTACCTGCATGCCCTGAGCACTAAGAAAGTCACATACCTCGCGGCCAATCTCCGGGGTGTCTTCAATCACCAGTACCGACAATATTGTCATGACGCTTGCTCTCTGTTGTATTTAGGATGCGTATGGCCTATTGCAGCTTAGCATGGTTATCCGTCGTACTCAGATGCTGTAAGACCTGCTGCAATGTTGTGTCTATACCGTTTTGTTGACCCTGCAGCTTATCTGCGACAGGCAGATCCGGTATTACTGCACTAACCGCGCTGTTACCGCTCGGCCTTACCAACAAACGGGTTGCCACATAAGCCCTTAACTTTGAGTGAGGTAAATTAAACAAGTTACCCTGCGCAGTTTGGTTAGCAAACCCGCCAGTTGCTTGCCCCACGAGCAAGCCAAATTGGTTATCTTGCACTGTGGTGGCAAACACAATCGCCGCCGAATAGGTTACCGGGCCAATGAGCACGACCACCTGGCCGTCGAAATGTTGAGCCGAGCTGTTTGGTTTAACGTAGTCATGCCACTCGGTGCTGATAATCTCACCCATGTCACCTTTATACCCAAACAGGCCGCGATTGTCTGCGTTCAGCTTCTCAGTCATCTGCGACACCAACCGAAACGGTTTATTGGCGATATAGCTGGCCAGCTCAGTAGCCGTATCGGTGTTACCGCCAGTGTTATGCCGGATATCAATAATCAGCGCGCTGATGTTGTCTTTGGCAATCTGGCTAAAAGCGGCTGTTAGCTGGTCAGAAAACGCCCCTGGTTCTACATCAAAGCTGGGCACATTTAAGTATCCGGTGGCTGCATTCAATTGGCGGTATGACAGCTCATCAGTCATTTGCGGTTGATTTTCTGCCACCTGCCAGTTGTGTTTGTTATCGACAAACAGGCGTTGTGTTTTGCCCTGATGGACAAATTCGACGCCGAACTGATTGATAAAACCGTACACAGCCCAGAGTAAAAATGGCAGACGTTCAGCAACAAAAGCCTGACGTAACACAGCGGTTTCGCCACCGACATAGCGCTGAGTATTGGCAAAAATATCGGTAACCGGCACGCCGTTGATACTGATTAGCTGAGCACCAGCGGGTAATTGCTTCTCGGCGGATTTATATTGTTTTGCAACGAACACGCCGTTGTTACTTAGCTTAACTAAAAATGGAAAAGGCTTAGCACCTTGTTCGCGCAGCGCGTTCAGCTCCTGATAGGGCCAGATTAAAAAGCTGTGGCCATCTTGAAACAGATGCGATAGTTGGCCGATATGACGGAAAAATTCTACCCGGGTCATCGGTGCAGTGATGTTGGCTTTAACTGCAGCCACCTGTTGATATAGCGCTACTTCATCGGCATAGCCGGCAAAATCCGGGTGGCGCAATTTTGCCCCGGCGACCAGGGCATCAATATCCTGATGTAATAATTCAGGCGCAATTTTCTGCTGCATAAGCGCTGGATTTTCCAACTCGGGAAATATATCCAGATGGGCGCCAGTGCAACCGCTTAATATTAAGGTGCCACTGATTAAAATACTGATAATGGCTTTCATAACTTCGACTCCTGTGTCTCTGTTGTGAAAGCTACCAAAGACAGTGTGAAGATTTTGTCGGCAGTAGGGCGCTTCACACAATCACGACATATAACGGGCTAGAGTTGAACTCTAAACCACGGCAGGTGTTATCCCGTGCTTACACCTTGTAATATGTGGATCAATAGAGAGGAATTGCCGTGTATCAAATATTACTCATTGTCGGTGCATCCGTTCTTGGTGTTTTGGGTGTTGTGCACATTGTTTATATACTCTTAACTGATAAGTTCTCTGTTTACGATTTATCCGTGCTCGATGGTATGAAAAGCACATCACCAAAAATCACTACAGAAACGACAATGTGGGAAGCCTGGATAGGTTTCAATTTAAGTCATAGTCTTGGTCTTATTCTTTTTGCTTTTATGTATATCCCCTTAGCCTTAAATCATGTTGATTTTATTAAAGGGTCAGTATGGTTTTCTTCTATACCAGTTGTATTCAGCGCTGGCTATTTGTTTTTAGCGTACAGATATTGGTTCAGAATACCTTTAATTGGAGTGTCGTTGTCATTGATTTGTTTTATAGGTGCACAGTCAAACTTTTACATATGACAAGTTGGTTAACGGGTAGCTATTACGTGCCACAAGCATGTTTTTTGCTTATCAAATCTTAGAGCATTCTTGCTCTTCTCAATTACCGTCGTAACCAAGGCGTTATACAACCAAGGAGAAGATAATGAAAAATGTACTTTCAATTCTATTTTTTTATGTGATCTTTACGTCTGCACTCGCAGCCAATCCACTAACGGAATCAGAGTTAAAAGGTTTAACACAACAATTTATCGAAGCAAAAAACCAACGGCAACAACCCAACTCGAATGAACAAGACATTGACCACTTCCTGTCATTTTTAGCTGACGACGTTAAGGACGAACATATTAAATTTAATGTCACCGTTACCAGTAAAGAGGAGTTACGGTCTGGACTGGTCTCAAAACTAAAAGACAAAATATACTTCAGCAACATCGATATTTTGGAAATAATGGTTGGCCGCAATGTCGCCCTCGTTAAGTTTAAAGAACATGCAAAAGGTCAGCCTGGTCATATGGACAAACCAATTGAATATACCGCTGTACACATTTTTTCATTGGAGTTTAATGATCACGGTAAAATAAAACACATAAGACGTCACCATGGGTTGTAATTTATCGACTAACAAACAATAACAACGATTTTGTGTAATCAGTGTGAAAGTACCGTTCAGTATATTAAAAAGGGTAATTCGCAGTCAGCGCAGCTCAGGTATTGCTTTATCATCCGCTGATAGCTGGTATCTGCTGCAAGACGATCTGACAAGCTACGCAGCTGTGTCATCCGGTAGTTAGCAATATCCGCATGCTGCGCCTGGGCGCGACAGGCCAAAATGGTGGAAAATGCCAGTACTACACCAATATTAAGCTCAATGTCTTGTATAGCGTTTGCCAGTTGAGGAAATAAGTGGTCAAACAGCATATCAACACTACTACAATAGCACTGCCGTCCTGCGTCGAACAGCAGTGTACTTTGCTCACTTGCGCCAAACTTCTCTGCCAGTAAGTTTGCTCTAAAGAAAAAGATGATCGCTTTTTCAAAGTCGGCATCACCCAAACGGAAAATTTTGGCATCCGTGGTCTGATGCCAATGAAAAGGTAAGATTTGCTGCGCAATTAACAGTGAATCATAGCTGGAAATGCCACCTTCAATCAGAGTAGGGACTTGCTGTTTCGGGTTGCACAGGCGCAATACCGGGTCTGTCTTCAGCGTTTGCCAAGTCAACAGATAATCGTCATGGGCAATGTCGTGGCGTAACAATAGCCACTTTATCGCCCGTGAGTAGGGGGAATCGATAACCCAGATAAGTTGCTGCACACTAAAATCCTTCTTTTAGATAGAGATGTCGCCTGAGTATCCTTAAAACATTGATTTTAAGGTCTGCTGAGGTATCAAAGTATACTCTGCCCAGTGTGAAGATTTTGTTTGCGTTGAATGACTTTTGATTTTTCACAATTTCACGACATTTGCTTTGCTAGTTTTTAGCTATGACATAACAGGATAAACGCGGATGAAACTATTAACTTATTTGGCCGGTGGCTGTCTGGTATTCAAACTAGTGACATTCTCTGGTTTCGCCGTAGAACATAATGCAGCGGCTTACATTGAATCGAACGAACACGTATCGTCGATAGTCGACAAAATGATTATGGCCTATGGTGGTAATGTTCTACTGCAGGCGAACAGCATTAAAGTCGTCGATTACAACAAAGGGCCCTGGCCCGGTGAAGGGGAATCACCTGATGTGCCTGAGTTATGGCGTATCAACGAAGAGCTGACTATCGACTATAAAAACCGGCGCAAGAGCTTATTATCATATCGGGTGCCGCGCAGCACGCTGGATTTGGAAAAGTGGGTGCAGCAGGGCGATAGCACCATTATGTACGACATTCTGCATGAAAAATACTCAGAAGAAAGCTGGGCAAACTTTGACCGTTTAGGTGCATCATTAGAGCGCAGCAGCGATGCGCTGCAAGCCAGGCGCTTGGCCAGTCTGACGGCAGAGCTGGAGTACCTTGGAGATGAGTATTTTCGTGGCCGGGTGCAGCAAAAGTTAATGTTGCAGCACGCATCCGGTGAGCGCTACACCTACTTTGTTGATAAAACTTCCGGACTCATCCATAAAATTTTGCGCCAGCACCCGCGAGCAGGCGACATGTTGTATGTATTCTCCAATCACAACACAGCGATTAAAGTGGCTTTTGCCCGTGATATGAATTTCTTCGTTAATGGCCAGCTGCGGCTAAGCTCAGTGCACCGTGACTTGACACTTGACCCAGATTTAACAGCGGCCTTTAGCGGTTATGCGAATTTTACGCCCTGGGGTGAAACCATTGATGGCTCAGAATTTACTGCGAAAAAGCTTAGCACTGGCGTTTATCAGGCCGGTAAAGGCCGGACACTGACAGTATTTATTGAACAAGTCGATCATTACATCGCTATGGGCGCAGCAGAGACACTGGCTGATAATTTTGCCGAAATTAAAAAGCTGTCATTGCAAGATAAGCCGCTAAAGTACTTTGTCGTTACCCATCATCATAATGCTAACGTGCGTGGGCTAGACAATGCTTTGGCATTAGGGGCAACACTGGTCGTTGCTGAAAAGCACCAAGAAACAATTTTAAAACATGCCACAGCTGCGCAGCCGGATAGGCTGTTGTTAATCCCTGAGCGTGCAGCATTCACGCTGGGTGATCTGAAGCTGTTTGATATTGCCACTGCTCATGCACAACATTATTTGCTGGCGTATATACCTGCTGCCGGTATTGTGCTGGCAGAAGATCACTATGTCACCGAGTTAAAAACTGCTAAGCCACGCATTTACCACGATATGGTGCGCTTTGCTCAGGCGCTAGACGAGCTAAGACTCGATGTAAAAACGCTGGTAGATATCCGCGGCTGGCGTCAGTTCAGCATGGCCGAATTCAGGCAATGGACCAGCGATTTTACGCCGAAAACCTGCCCGGCTGGTTTTGATATTTGTACCAATGGTTAGTGAGACTTTCTCGGAATCTTGATATTTAACGTGCTAGCTTGATATTGAATATTAAATGGAAGACGAAGATGAAAATCTATGTGTCTTTTTTATTGGTGCTGATTGGCCTGCTCCCACCATTTTGTATAGCACAAGGCAACTTGCAACAGCCCAAGTCAATGCAAAACGTGGAAGTCAGCTTTACTGAAACAGATGGACAGCTAAGTGTGCTTTTGTACAACCAAACCGCGTTAAAAAAATAAGGATTGTATCTTTGCACACCGAAGAGTTAACAATTAAACGCGATAATGGAATAAAGGAAACTAATGGATAATTGTATCGCGATAGTGCAGCGTCAACTGGATTTTTACAACCGCAAAGACATTGCCGGTTGGTTAAGCACCTATGCCAAAGATGCCAGGCAGTTCAACTTACATGGTGAACAAATAGCCTGCGGCCATGAAGAAATGCGCCAGCGTATTGCTATTCGGTTTGCTGAGCCAGATCTGCATGCACATCTACTTAGCCGCATCGTTATGAATAATATTGTAGTAGATCATGAGCTTATCACACGGAATTTTCCTGAAGGCAAGGGCCAGGTTGAGATGCTGTGTGTCTACGAGATAAAGCAGGGAGTAATAAGCACGGCCTCGTTCTCTGTTGGTAAAGCAGAGCTATTTGCAGCAGAGCTTGCTAAAGGTTGAAGAGGCGGTTTATGTAAAACCGGCTTATGCATAGGAAAAAGTGTATTGGCACTCATAAGCAACTTTCTGTGAGTTAGTTTATCTAACTAAGAGGTGTCTGGGAGGCTAGTAGCGATTCATTCCAGTTATTCGCTTCACATTTTACCGACAACTAGGCTGTTAATTTGAGTCTGGCGATTTGCCACCAAGAAATCATGATAAATGCTTTTTGGATCTATATATGAACCTGATGTTGCTCTTTATTGGCTCAGTCTTTTTGCTACTTGGTGTCTGCATGCTGTGTGACTACTTTTGGTATTTGTACAAGGCTGAAAAAATACAAGGTAGGATAACCCGGGTTGATGAATATCAAAGAAAAGATCGCGATAGCAGAGTAAGAACCCTGTACCGGCCTTACTTTGAATTTAGCATGCACAACGTACGATACGAGATGAAATCCAACACCTCCTATTACCGCAAAATAATGGAAGAAGGTGAGCAGGTGGACATATTGTTTATACCAGGACATGAGGATAAAGCTAGGCTGGCTAGGGCGAATAACCCTGTGATGGCTTGTCTGTTTATTGTTCTGGGGCTACCAGCACTGTATTTAGGAGTAGCGTCATGAGTGTTAAATATATACCTGCAGTTGTCGTGGTGATGTTGTTGTGTCTGGCAACCGGCTATTTTTATTTGCAAGAGTCCTCTTTTACAGCAGGCTTAACCGTTACGCCTGCCACCGTAATTGGCTTTGGTAGTAAGGCCCGCCTGTCTACTTCTGTTAATGGTCAGGCGTCATCAACTGATTTACAGCCGGTAGCCGAGTTTCAGTATGCGGGTACCAGCTACAAGGTAAAAGGTCGGGCACTTGGCTATCCGCGTTGGCAGCTGGGCGAAGTGGTAGACGTATATTTTTCCGAACAAAACCCGCATCAAGCTAGAATAAAACGTTGGGATGAGTTGTACTTTCATAGCCTGCTTAGTAGTGCTTTTCTTATCTTGACGCTGCTTTGCCTGCTGACAAATATTTTTTTTAGAAAGCTAATAAAGACAAAAATTTAAGTCAGCCAAGGCAGACTATCCGCCTCGTCTCGGAGCTAGTGCATTTTTATTAAGTGTTAGTTTAATGATGGCTATTGCATGTACTATCGCTACGTCAACGCTTAGCAAAGAATAATCAATAACAGGCAAAGAATACGAAGCAGTTCTCAAAACGGCTTCTGCATGTACATATACTTAGCCGCATCGTTATGGAGAATGTTGCGATTGTTATGTTTCTTATTCGAATTTATGAGTTAATAAAAATATTTAAAAGGAACTTTATGAAAGAAATAATCTATTTTTTTATGCTGGCTTCATTATTTGGTTGTTCTAAAGCAACTGAAGATGTTTTAGTGGCCACAAAATATTGGGAGTCTCAACAAGGTTATAATCTTACCGCTCTAGTAACCACGCTAGCAGAACCTGAGCAAATAAACATATTTAAACACTTAAAACTTGACATAGAAAGCTTTGCCATTGCAGGTAAGGATGATGGCGGTGTTTTGGTTAATATAAAGCGCTATTGTTATCCAGAATTTAAAGTAATGACCTCGATTGTTGAAATCGATGGTGTTAAAAAAGTAGATTCAAAAGCAACGATTAAAAACTTGTTTGAAGTGCTTAAATCCCAAAATGAGCCCGTTAGAAAGTACTGCTATGACTTTGAAAGCATGGAGCTTTCCGGTGAAATTGATGGTCAAGAATGGCGTGTTAAGAAAATTGACTATCGAGTCATAGACTGGGGGGACAAAATAAGCACAAGCATATCGTTACATCCAGAGGAGTGTGATACAGAATACAGCGGTACCTGTAAGCGCCCAAAATTAATAATTTCCAAACTAAACCTTAATGGTGTTGGTGGGAATATGAATGGAACCGAAAATATTACCATCCACACTCCTCCGTCAGATAACCTAGTAATATCAAAAGGTAGTTACCGAGTGAGCAAAATTGAGAAAGGTAAAGTAAGACTAGAAATAAGTTTTAAGCATGATAATAAAAACTACCTAAATGGTTTTGTTGTTTTGAACAATGAAACATGACAGATTGTTTAGTAGTGATTCGCAACACATGGCATTTTACCATGCGTTGCGTTTGGTGTTTACGGCTCAGTGCCACTCGTCTTTATATTACGTTGTTCACACCTTAACAAGGCGTTCACGAGCTTATCACCCAGAAGGCAAAGGCCTGGTTGATGATGCGGTTTCACGCCGACACAAAGTGTATCTGGAAGGCGGAATTCAGCCGTTGGGGATTAAGTTTGCTGGAGTTTTTAGTATTAACTCTTTAATTCGTCTGACAATTTCAAATTAATCTAAGGAAGGTGTGAATAAGTCTCGTGCTTGGCCTCCGTTGGTTTACAACGGATAGAAGCAAGGCACAGAGAGCAGAGAACGGCTTTAGTCCTTTTTAAGAGCTGTAACGCAGCAGATACCGCTGTAACCCACTCCCTACGGGGTTTGATAGCTGCTACAGCTCAAGAATTGGAGAATGACCTGGCTTTGTTAATGGATGACGTGGGGCACAGGTACTTGCCTTGGGTCACGGATGATTCTCGATTAACTGATCCGTAAAGGTATTTCATTCATTGTCAGCAACTTTAGTGGATGTGTTCACATTTAATCAATCAGTAGTTGTTATCCTGTGCGGACAGCACGCAAAAAGGCATTCATCCACAAACGCAGCTGCCTATAGTTTACCTGGGTGTATTTATCGTTGAACATTGCAAAGAGGCTGTTATTCGCAAATATTATCATTGGTGTAAAGTCGAACTGACTCGGCATGTTAGCCTTCACGATATTGCGACGTTCATTTAGTTAAGCTGCGCCTGTCAATTAACAGGAGTAATACGATGAAATGGTTAACCTATCTATTCAGTACAGCTTTACTTATTAGTCAGGCGGCATTGGCTGATGAGAAACGCGTGCTTATGCTGATTTCCAGTTACGCTACAGAAGCAAACCCCGAACTTAGTTACGATTTGGAAGAGCTGGCACAGTCATATCTGGTGCTGCATGACAACGGCGTAAAGCTGGATATCGCCAGCCCGAAAGGCGGTGCCGTACTAGTCAAAAACAATAAAGATTCTCTGGATTATATTCAGCGTTTTAAAGCGCTGGCGTCTGAGCAATTAGCAGAAACAATGGCGACATTTGAAGCTGATATTAAGCCCTATGATGGCGTGTTTATCGTTGGTGGCTCGGGCGCGATGTTGGATTTGCCAAGCCATCCGGCGACACAGCAGCTACTAACAAACGCCGTATATAGCGATAAAGTGATAACGGCTGTATGTCATGGCCCGGCGGCAATTGCTGATATTAAACTGCCGGATGGACGCTACTTTGTGGCGGGTAAATGGGTAAATGGTTTCACTAATATTGAAGAGCAGGCTTTTAGCAGTGAACATATCGCGATGTTTCCGTTTCTACTGCAAGATCGATTAGTAAAGAACGGTGCTCAGTTTGTCCAGAATGCGCCGATGCTGCCGTATGTTGCCGTTGACGGCAATCTAATCACGGCACAAAACCCCGGCTCAGTGGCGAAAGCGGCAGAGGCGATGGTACTTGCGCTTGGTTTACCAGTTAAAGCTAGGCATCCGTTTACCGATGAAAACACGATGCAACTATTGTCACAAGCACGCCAGAATGGTCCTGTAGTGATTGACCTCGCGTTGCAAAGCAGCGATCACAACATCGATATCAACTATCTGGCGTTATATGGCTTTTACGCTTACCGTTTGGCAGATGATGCAGATAAAGCCCGTGAGTTGGCGATTATGCATACCATCAGTAAGCATTTCTCGCACCCGGAGTATGACGTGCAGCTTATTATGCAGTCACTGGAGCAAGGCCTGCTACGACAAGCCAAAACGGTTTATGAGCAGTTTGTTGAGCGCTATCCTGAACATGAATATCTTGATGAACTAAAATTCAAACTTGCGAAATATACTGAGATAAACTTCTAATTTTGAGAGTTATTAAGCCAAATAATCTCACATCACTCCTTTTCAACAGCGACCTTAGGGAATGTGCGAATAAGTCTTGTGCTTGCTCTGCGTGAGTTTACAACGGATAGATGCAAAGCACGGTTTGCAACGAATGGCCTTATTCTTTTGCAAGGGCTGTATTGCAGCAGATACCGTTGTAAGCAACGCCTTACGGGGCTTTGATAGTCAACACCATATTGGCGGCGTTATTCAACTTCAGAAGGCCTCGGTATGGTGAAGTTGAATGCCTTTGCCTGTTGTCGTTGTCAAAGCCAGAGCTTAGTCATCACGCCGTAAATTAACCACCGTAAATAAAAATGCATTGGGGCATCTTTAAGGATAAGCGGAGTACTTAATCGCAGACTCCCTCGGGTAGGGGTCACTCTGAGCCACAAAAGTTTGAGTCGGTGACAGTTTGTTTGGCACCGATTTGGCACAAAGGTGAAAAACCACGCGATTGATGGTTTTTCGTGTCGATAAAGCGGATACTTATCGCCTTCTGTTTGAGTTCTTCCGTTCAGGATGTATAAAACGGAATTTGTCACCAAAACAGCATAAAGTGGCACGACTGGAGTTGAAGTGTATTTGTGATCTAAGTGAAGATTTGCTTTGTAAACAGATGGATAGCAAAAAAATGGTACACCCGAGTGGACTCGAACCACCGACCCCTACCATGTCAAGGTAGTGCTCTAACCAGCTGAGCTACGGGTGTATTGTTTGAATTTCAGTTTTTAGACTCTGTGAATAGAGTGGTACACCCGAGTGGACTCGAACCACCGACCCCTACCATGTCAAGGTAGTGCTCTAACCAACTGAGCTACGGGTGTATTATGTTTTGATGCCCCTGTAGATACACAAGGGCAGCAACGAACGAGCGCTATATTAAGGGGCGCCAAGGGCGCCATGCAAGTAAAAATATCAGCAAAGCGCCTCAAATGGTGATTTGCTGCGCAACTCAGGGGCTGCTGGGCAGCAAATCCAGCCCGTTGGCGCGTCAGTCGGCCAATTTAAACACTGGCGCTTTTTTCTGGATATATCTCAATCGGATGGCGAACAGGATTGCCGCCGTGGTGAGCCCTGCGATAAGGCCCGACCAAAATCCGTGCGCGCCCATGGCCGGTACCAGAATATCTGTGTAGGCGAGGGTATAACCCAGGGTCATGCCGATGGCCCAGTAAGACACCAGGGTGATGTAAAAGGCGCTGCGGGTATCCTTGTAACCACGAAGGGCACCGGCGGCCACCACCTGCACCGAGTCTGATAATTGATACAAAGCGGCCATAAACATCAAACTGGAAGCAAGCGTCACCACCGCAGGGTCGGTGTTGTAAAGCCTTGCGATTTCGACCCGAAACACCACGGTTATCACCGCGGTAATGGAGGCCATAAAGAGTGCCAGCGCCAGGCCGACTTTAGCCACCAGTGCGGCAACGTCGGCCTGATCACGCCCCAGGTAATAACCGATACGGATAGAGACGGCAATCCCTATCGACAGTGGCAACATAAACACAATCGATGAAAAATTGAGCGCAATTTGATGTCCGGCCACCACATTGGCACCCAGAGGGGCAAGCAGCAGCGCTATGATGGCAAACAAGCTAACCTCAAAAAACAGCGCCATGGCGATAGGCGCACCCAACTTGGTCATGCGCCACATGGTGGATACGCAGGGTTTATCGAGTCCGGTGTGGGGCGAGAGCTGGGCAAACTTAGAATGCCACGCCATGTATATCAGCATGGCCACCAACATGGCCCAGAACACCAGCGCGGTTGCCACGCCGCAGCCGGCACCGCCCATGGCAGGCATGCCAAAATGACCGTAAATAAAGATGTAGTTGGCCGGAATGTTCACCGCAAGACCAACGAAGCCAATCACCATGGTTGGCAGGGTGTAGGAGATGCCTTCACTCATGCCTCTTAATACCTGGTACAGCACAAAGGCGGGTACCCCCCACATAAAGCCGAACAGGTAGCCTTCCGACAGGCGCCTCAGTTCTGGCTCCAGTTCCATGTAGGACAGAATATGTGACGACAGGCTGAGAAACAGCATCACCCCAAGGGCGCCAATTATGGCAATATAAGCTGCCTGCCAGGCGAGCGGACGAATTGCCGTCTCGTCATTGGCACCATGCAGTTGGGAAAACACCGGCGTGAACGCCATCAGCAGCCCCTGCACAAACAGCAGTGCCGGCAGCCACAAGCTGGTACCAACGGCCACCGCGGCCATATCCACCGCACTGACGCGGCCTGCCATCAGGGTGTCAATAAAGCCCATCATGGTTTGGGTTATCTGGGCAACCAGCACCGGAGTTGCCAGTTGAATGAGTCGTTTGGCCTGAAAGCCCGAATTGAGCATAGAAAAACGCCTTAGCCTTAAAAGGAATCGAAAAAAGAATGTTTACCGGTATCGTACAAGCCACCTGTGAACTGGTGGCGCTGGAAAAGCGCGAGGGAATGCACACACTCGCAGTGAGCCTGCCAGAAGAATTGAGGGAAGGACTCATTCCGGGGGCGAGT
>NZ_JBFKLW010000076.1:0-17010 GCF_041630135.1 Shewanella sp. | reverse complement strand
TCGATTGATGAAGTCTCTGGTGGGAATCGCGTTGTTTTTTGGAGTCTCAACGGCAGCTTTGGCAGCCAACCGTCTGGTGGATGTGAAATATCACAATGTGATAGACAGCCAGTTGGAGCTGGAGTTGGTGTTTGAAAGCCCTATAACCGAGCCCGAAGTTAACCTCAATGCATCGCCAGCCAAAATTCTGCTGTCTTTTGACGACAGCGTTTCCGGTCTGGCGACGTCTACTTTACCTGTTAATCGTGGTGGAGTGACTGAGCTTCAAGCCCAGCAGCAAGATACTGATTTGGTAATCGCCGTAAATTTGTCAAAGGTGTTGCCGTACCAAGGTGCAGTGGTGGGGAACAGCTATCGCTTAACCGTCAATGATGCTGTTGTAAGTGAAGCGGCTGTCGATTCTGCCGCTATCTCCAGTGCTCATGTAAACGCGGTGAAGAACATTGATTTTCGACGTAATGGCAAGGGTGGTGGTGAGCTGATTGTTCAATTGAGCAACAGTAAAATTGCGGCCGATGTAGAACAGGTAGGTGCCAAGCTGGAAGTTAAGTTCTATAACACTGATATTCAGCAGGATATGCTGTATGTAATGGATGTGCAGGACTTTGCTACCCCAGTAAAGAGCTTTGAAACTTTCAAAGATGATTTGGTTACGCGCATCCTGGTCGATGTAGGTGGTGAATACGAATATAACTACGTGCAGGAAGCCAGTCAGTTCAAGCTGTCGATGAATAAGGTGGTGCGCCAAACTTCGGTTAAGGCAGAGAAGAAGTACAACGGTAAGACACTGTCGCTAAACTTCCAGAATATTTCTGTACGAACCGTACTGCAGTTAATTGCCGATTATAACAATTTTAACCTGGTGACCAGTGACTCTGTGCAGGGGGATATTACCCTGGTGCTGGACGATGTTCCTTGGGATCAGGCCTTGGATCTGATTCTGAAAACTAAGGGTCTGGATAAGCGTATTGAAGGCAATATTCTTATGGTTGCGCCGGCTGAAGAGCTTGCTGTCCGTGAGAGCATGGAGCTGCGTAATCAGCAGGAAGTTCAGGAGCTGGCTCCGCTGTATTCAGAGTACATGCAAATCAACTATGCCAAGGGCAAAGATATCGCCGAGCTCCTTAAAAGTGAGGGCTCCAGTTTACTGACCGAGCGTGGCAGTGTGGCAGTTGATGAGCGTACCAACACGCTGCTGGTAAAAGACACGGCAGAAACCCTGTTAAATGTACGACGCATGATTGATGTGCTGGATATTCCCATTCGTCAGGTACTGATTGAATCACGGATGGTAACTGTCAAAGATAACGTGGCTGAGGATCTCGGTATTCGCTGGGGCATTACTGACCAGCAAGGTACCAAAGGTGCTTCGGGCTCACTGGAAGGCGCTCAGAGCATTGCCAATGGAGTTGTTCCGGGTATTAGTGACCGACTCAATGTTAACCTGCCAGCGCCAACCAATGCCGCCAGTATCGCTTTCCATGTGGCCAAATTGGCCGACGGTACCGTACTGGACATGGAGTTGAGTGCATTGGAGCAGGAAAACAAGGGTGAAATCATCGCAAGCCCCCGTATCACAACCTCAAACCAAAAAGCGGCCTATATTGAGCAGGGCGTTGAGATTCCGTATGTATCAGCGTCTTCCAGCGGTTCTACGACTGTTGAGTTCAAGAAAGCGGTGCTATCTCTTCGTGTGACGCCGCAAATCACTCCGGATAATCGTGTTATTCTGGATTTGGAAATCACCCAGGACAGCCGTGGTGAAACAGTAGATACCGCCACTGGCCGTGCTGTGGCAATCGATACTCAGCGTATAGGTACGCAGGTGTTGGTGGATAACGGTGAAACTATAGTGCTTGGTGGTATCTACCAACAAAACCTCATCAGCCGTGTCAGTAAGGTGCCGGTGTTGGGTGACATTCCGTTGGTAGGCTTCCTGTTCAGAAACACTTCAGATAAAAATGAGCGTCAGGAGTTACTGATTTTTGTTACGCCCAAGATAGTGACTGAAAAAATCTGATAGCGCTTTTTGTTGAAGAGGTCGGCTAATGCCGGCCTCTTTGTTTTGATGAATCCAAAGTTTTGTGTGTGATCCAGATATCTGACTTGCTATTGCTGCCATCAAACTGAGATAATCCCCGGTCAAGTCTCTTTAGAGCAAGGTACTGTGATTGCCACCTCTTTGCGGAGGCGGTATAGGCAAATAATTCATAAAAGATTCAGACGTACAAAAAATGGCTGAAAAACGTAATATTTTTCTGGTAGGCCCTATGGGCGCTGGCAAGAGCACTATCGGTCGTCATCTGGCGCAAATGCTGCACTTGGAATTTCATGATTCTGACCAAGAAATCGAAAGCCGTACCGGCGCGGACATTGCTTGGGTATTTGATGTGGAAGGTGAAGAAGGCTTCCGTCGCCGTGAGGCGCAGGTAATTGCTGATCTAACTGAAAAGCAAGGAATTGTACTGGCTACGGGTGGCGGTTCGGTTCAAAGTAAAGATATTCGCAATTTCCTTTCTGCGAGAGGGATTGTGGTGTACCTCGAAACCACCATCGATAAGCAGGTTGCACGAACTCAACGTGACAAGCGTCGGCCGTTGTTGCAGGTGGATGACCCTCGTTCAGTACTTGAGAATCTGGCTGAGACCCGCAATCCAATGTATGAAGAGATTGCCGATCTGGTGGTGAAAACCGACGACCAAAGCGCCAAGGTCGTTGCTAATCAAATCATCGAACAACTGGGGTTCTGACGCAGCATGACACAAATTCAGGTTGATCTGGCAAATCGCAGTTATCCGATCCACATTGGCCCGAATTTGTTTAGTCAGGGAGCATTGTTTGCTCCGTTGGTGCGAGGCAAGAAGGTGCTCGTTGTTACCAACGACACTGTTGCGCCCCTCTATCTGGACAAGATTACCGCTACCCTGTCTGCTGATGCGGCTCAGGTAGAAGCGGTGATCCTGCCAGATGGTGAACAGTACAAAACCCTCGAATACTTAAATCGCATCTTTGATGCGTTGCTTGAAGGGAATTATGCCCGCGACTGCCTGTTGCTTGCATTGGGTGGTGGTGTGATTGGTGACATGACCGGCTTTGCCGCCGCCAGTTACCAGCGTGGCGTTGATTTTATTCAGGTTCCCACCACTTTGTTGTCGCAGGTGGATTCCTCTGTTGGTGGTAAAACGGCCGTCAACCATCCTCTTGGCAAAAACATGATCGGTGCTTTTTATCAACCTAAGCTGGTTGTGATTGACACCGACTGTTTGGCCACCTTGCCTGCCCGAGAATTCGCGGCTGGTATGGCAGAAGTGATCAAGTACGGCATTATTTGGGATGGCGATTTTTTCAGTTGGCTCGAAGCCAATGTTGGTGCGCTCAAGACACTGGAGCAAAACGCCATTACTGATGCCATTGCCCGTTGCTGTCAGATTAAAGCCGATGTGGTGTCTCAGGATGAAACCGAACAGGGCGTTAGGGCACTGTTGAACCTTGGTCACACCTTTGGTCATGCCATCGAAGCTGAAATGGGCTATGGAAACTGGCTGCACGGCGAGGCCGTAGCGGCTGGCATGGTACTTGCTGCACAAACTTCGGTAACACTGGGGCTAATCGATAAGTCAATTCTTTGTCGCATTACTGCGCTTATCAAGGCATTCGATTTGCCCGTCCAGGCTCCGGAGTCTATGGACTTTAATAGCTTTATCAAGCATATGCGGCGAGACAAGAAAGTACTCGGCGGCCAATTGAGGCTGGTTCTGCCTCTTGGGATTGGTCAGGCCGAAGTCAGCAGCCAGGCAACCGATGTTGAACTGGCCGAGGTCATTCGCCGCCCCTGACTGTGGGTGAACAATGACATTTTCGCTATCGGTACTCTTACCTTCCCAGGAAGCCCTGTTGCAACGCATGCAACATATGGCTTGCTACAGCCAGCAACTGGTGGTGGCGTTGGGCGAGAAGGGCGCCGGTAAGTCTACCTTGCTGACAGCCCTGGTCAGTGAACAGGAAGAATATAACTCAGCCTTGGTGGTGTGCCCCATGCACGCTGACGCCGCCGAAATCCGCCGTAAAATCCTTATCCAGTTGCTATCCGAACCGCTGTTCGATGATGAAGAACCCCTAGGCGATACCCTTGGTCGATTCGCCCCGGCGTTTTCTAAGCCCATTCATATACTCATCGACGATGCACACATGCTGCCACTGGAGCTGTGGGCCGAGTGTCTGTTGTTATCACAGCAAAAATGCGCCGGCCGCCCCATCGCTATTACCTTTGCCTCCGAGCCCGCAAGGGCGCGTGCGCTTTACTCAGAACTTGGCAGTGCCCAGCGTAGCCTGATGGCACCTATTGATATTGAGCCTCTGCTGCCAACTGAGCGCGAGGCCTTGTATTACACTCTGATGAGCCGCAGCGAAGACGTGCCTTATGTACCGCGGGATATCATTAAAACTCAGCTTGAGCAGCAGGGGGGCAGGCCGGGTGAAGTGATTGCACTGTTGGAACTGGCGCTTACGCCGCAAACCCAAGCAGCAAATTCCAGCAAGGGTCTGTGGCGATTGCTTGCGGTTGCAGCTGTTACTCTGCTGGTTACTGTGGGGCTGTGGGGCATTATCAGTGGTCATCCGGGGGAAGCGAATTCCGCAGATACCACAGGCACTGGTGATGTGGTCGCATCTGCCTCGCAAACTGAGGACAACCATCAGGTGACAGGTTTGCTGGTATCCTTTGGAGAGTGGCGACTTAAGTCTTATTTTGCTAATCGTAAGCAGTCGCTTGACGAGCTGCTGCAAGCAGAAGCTGATGCCAAAGCAGCTGCTTTGGCACAGGAGCAAGCCGATTTGGCACTGCTTGAGGAGGCCAAGGCGTTGGCGCAAGTTGAAACCGCCGATACACTTAATTCAGCCAGCATGCATATCGCTGGAAGCACTAAGGCGCAAACGTCACAGGATACAGTCAGCACTAATAGCAGCACTGGGGAACGAATTTCCAATAACTATTCCACAGTCGGCACAGCACAAGTTACGCAGCCAACAAAAGCCGCTCAACCAGAAACAATCGAGTCGAAACAGGCTGCAGGTAATGATCTAAAGGCCGCCGCGGCCATAAAAGTGGCAACCGACATGCGTTTGCCCAAGCACGGCTACACCTTGCAGGTGGCTACTGTAGGCAAACGGGAGTCGGCGGATACAATCCTGCAGCGTTTTGCTAATGAGCCGAACCTTTATCTGGTGGCGTACCGCGATAAACTAGTGATCTTGCAGGGCAACTACGCCAATCAAGCCGAGGCCGACGCTCAGGCTGATTTGTTGCCGCAGCGCTATGGGGGCGGTAAGCCCTGGGTGCGGGCATGGAAGGATTTGGGGAGTTATCAGCCGATTGAAGCGGTATCCAGCGGTGAAATTTCCAATTAAAGGAAGTACAATCAGATGCTTCTTATTTCTTCCGGCGACTGTTCCCAACCATGACGATAAAACAAAGAGCCTTTCTTAAGTGGGCCGGTGGCAAGTTCAAGCTGATGGACGACATACGTCACCATCTGCCCAAGGGAAAGCGTCTGGTTGAGCCATTTGTGGGTGCCGGTTCAGTTTTTTTGAACACTGACTACAGTTCCTATCTTCTTTGCGATATTAATCAAGATCTTATTGGTCTCTACCAAATAGTGCAGCGCCAGCCTGATGACTATATTCAGGCGGCCAGGGCATTGTTTAGCGATGAGATGAACAATAAAGAAGCCTATTATGACATCCGCAAGCGCTTTAACAGTAGCCGCGATCCTTTTAGCCGCGCTGTGTATTTTCTTTATTTGAATCGTCACGGATTCAATGGCTTATGCCGGTATAACCGTAAAGGTGAATTCAATGTGCCCTTCGGTTCGTACAAGAAGCCCTATTTCCCCGAGCAGGAAATCCGTGCCTTTTCTGTTAAAGCCAAACGGGCTGAATTTTTGTGTATCAGCTATGAGCAGGCCTTCGATCTGGCAAAAAAGGGGGACGTGATTTACTGCGACCCACCTTATGCACCACTGTCGACCACCGCAAGTTTTACCACCTATGTGGGCGCTGGTTTCACCCTGGACGATCAGGCGCTGCTGGCGCGTCATTCACGTCATACAGCTATAGAGCGCGGTATTCCTGTTCTTATCAGCAACCATGATATTCCGCTGACCCGTGAGCTTTATCATGGTGCCAGACTGGGAACCGTGCGGGTACAGCGCAATATCAGCCAGAAAGGCAGTGCCCGTAATAAAGTGGATGAGCTGATGGCGCTTTATGACGAGACTTATCATCAGGAATCGCACGACTGAGACTGGAGTGAATGTGGGCTAAGGTTAGATAAGCTTTGAGGGAGCGTCTTCTAGCTCGGCACCACCATGCCGACCAGCCAAATCAGTCCGGCCACCAGGCAAGCTGCCAAAAAAATACCCATCAAAATAAAAGGTATCGGGGAGCCGGTGCTGAAATCTGTTTGTCTTCTTTGGTCAGATTGCACGCCAAAGAAGGCAGCAACTGTGCTGGTGAATACCCGAATAAGGTTTCGAACCACTGGGCTTAGCGCTGATTGGCTGCCGGGCTATCGGTAGGCTTGCTGTTGTGGCCGTGCAGTAATTCGAGCAGATCGAGAAAATGAAACTGAGTGGTACGGCTGCTGCCGGAAAGCCATGACTTCCAGCTCAAATCCTGAGACTGGGTGGCACAACGGTTGTTGGGATGACTGGCTGGCAGGCCGTTGTTGTAGCTCGTGCCGGCACTGCACACGCAAGCTGAAGTGCCGCTTTCCTTTGCACTGGTCTGGTAAACCACACCGCCAAGAACCACGGATGCCGCCACGGAAAAAACCATGACTGCCTTGATATTGGCAAATCGGCGTGGTGCATGTTGTGGGTTGTTGGTGTCCATCGTCACTTCCTTCGAGACAGAGGCTTGCATCGGGATTATAACAAAAGCGTGCGCTTTTTGAACAATTTTCTTTCATCTGCATCCGTTGTGGCCAGTGAATAGTGCCATGCTCTGTGTCCTAGGCCATAAAAACAACAGAAAGTACGGAAAAAATCAGTGAAATCGGGTAAAATATGCGCCCTCCCATTTTCAGCCTGAGACTCTGAATTATGCGTCCTTACCTGATTGCTCCTTCGATTTTGTCTGCCGATTTCGCTCGTTTGGGTGACGATGTCAAAGCCGTGCTCGATGCCGGTGCCGATGTGGTTCACTTCGACGTGATGGATAACCACTATGTGCCCAACCTGACCATTGGTCCTATGGTGTGTAAAGCGTTGCGTGACTATGGCATTACTGCCGATATCGATGTGCACCTGATGGTAAAGCCTGTCGATCGTATTATTCCGGATTTCGCCAAGGCCGGTGCTTCTATCATTACCTTCCATCCGGAAGCCTCTGAGCACGTGGACCGTACACTGCAACTTATCCGCGACCATGGTTGTAAAGCCGGCCTGGTATTTAACCCGGCTACACCATTGCACTATCTCGACTATGTGATGGACAAGCTGGATGTGATTTTGCTGATGTCAGTGAACCCTGGCTTTGGCGGTCAGTCATTCATTCCTGCCACACTGGATAAGCTCAAGCAGGTGCGCGAGCGAATCGATGCCAGCGGTTTTGATATCCGTCTTGAAGTTGATGGCGGCGTGAAAGAAGACAATATCGCTGAAATTGCTGCCGCCGGTGCCGATATGTTTGTGGCTGGCAGCGCTATTTTTGGTAAGCCAGACTACAAAGCCGTTGTGGACAGAATGCGCGCTGAACTGGCAAGGGCGAACGCTTAATGCAGTTGGCTGAACGTATCCGTGCCATCGCCTTTGATTTGGATGGCACTTTGTTGGACAGTGTGCCGGATCTTGCAGCGGCCACCAACGACACCTTAAAAGAGCTGAAATTTCCGCCGTGCAGCGAAGATCTGGTACGTACCTGGGTGGGTAACGGTGCCCGGGTATTAATTGCCCGCGCACTTTCCCATGCTCTGGGCCGTGATGTCACCGGCTCCATGCTGGACGATGCTATGCCTATCTTTATGCAGCACTATGAGCGGCATCTGGAGCGTCACAGCCGCTTGTATGATGGGGTGAAAGAAACCCTCAATGAGTTGTCAGCCCTCGGTTTCAGAATGGCGATTGTCACCAATAAGCCACACAAGTTTACCCTGCCGCTGCTCAAAGCCTTTGGCATTGACAGCCATTTTGAGCTTATCCTCGGTGGTGACTCACTGGCACGGATGAAGCCGGACCCATTGCCGCTGACCCACATTATGGACAGCTGGGCCCTTGGACCAAACGAGCTGCTGATGGTCGGCGACAGCCGCAATGACATTCTGGCTGCCAAAGCCGCTGGAATTACATCCTTTGGCTTGACCTATGGCTACAACTACGGTGAAGATATTGGGCTTTGCGGCCCAGATGCCGTATGTAACACCTTTGCAGAGATCCTGACTCGCCTGAAGGCGGCAGAATAACCAACGGAGTAAGCAGTAAGATGACCAAACCCATTGTACTCAGCGGCGCGCAGCCATCCGGCGAGTTGACCATCGGCAACTACATGGGCGCACTCCGTCAGTGGGTTGCGATGCAGGACAGTCACGATTGTCTGTATTGTGTGGTGGATTTGCATGCCATCACTGTGCGTCAGGATCCCACAGCGCTGCGTGATGCATGCCTTGACACCCTGGCATTGTATCTGGCTTGCGGCGTTGACCCGAAAAAGAGCACTGTTTTTATTCAGTCTCAGGTACCGCAGCATACTCAATTGGGATGGGTGCTGAACTGTTACACCCAGATGGGTGAGTTGTCGCGCATGACTCAGTTCAAGGACAAGTCACAGAAGCACGCCAATAACATCAACGTGGGCCTGTTTGGTTACCCGGTGTTGATGGCCGCTGATATTCTGCTCTATCAAGCCAATGAGATCCCGGTGGGCCAGGATCAGAAGCAACACCTCGAGCTGACCCGTGACATCGCCATTCGCTTTAACAACGCCTATGGTGACACCTTTACTGTGCCCGAGCCTTTCATTCCGCCGGTGGGTGCCAAGGTGATGTCGCTACAGGATCCGACCAAAAAGATGTCCAAATCAGATGACAATCGCAACAACGTGATTGGACTGTTGGAAGATCCCAAGGCGGTGATGAAAAAGCTTAAAAAGGCCGTGACTGACAGTGATGAGCCGCCTGTGGTGCGCTTCGATGTTGATAACAAACCCGGTGTGTCCAACCTGTTGAGTCTGATGTCAGGTGTCACCGGTCAGAGCATTGCGTCACTGGAAGCCGAGTTTGAAGGCAAGATGTATGGTCACCTCAAGGTAGCCTGTGGTGAAGCCGTTGTGGGTATGCTGGAGCCACTGCAAGCACGTTTCCGTGCGCTGCGTGAAGACCGCGCCTTCCTTGAAACCGTGATGCGGGATGGCGCTGAAAAAGCTCAGGCCCGAGCCGAAGTCACCATTAAGAATGTGTACGAGAAGATTGGTCTGTTGGTGTAAGCTAAACTGCCAATGAAAAATCAGCCCGGGTGGCTGATTTTTTTTGCCTGATTTCAGGGCTAATCAATAGCCCAGTGCTCAGGGGGGGATTCTACACAACCTTAAATGCCATCAACTGTGGCTTGCGTCTGTATCCATCTGGCAAAGGCCGCCATGGCGGGTTCATTTAAACGCCACTCGCGACAACCAAAATGAAAGCCAAAACCGGTTTCCAGTGCAGGCCAGGGCAGGGCGACCAGCTTACCGGCGGCAATATCGGCCTCCACAATGAAAT
The DNA here is from genome assembly GCF_041630135.1 of Shewanella sp. Taxonomy (GTDB): domain Bacteria; phylum Pseudomonadota; class Gammaproteobacteria; order Enterobacterales; family Shewanellaceae; genus Shewanella. The sequence goes on along the minus strand of NZ_JBFKLW010000076.1, from coordinate 7,259 downwards.
CGCAGGCCAGCGCCACCCCTTGCCCGGCAATGGCGGCCTCAATTGCCAGTAGAACATGGCTGTAGCTTTGCAGCTGACTACTGCTCAATGGTATTTGCTGTGCCTCGGTCCAGCGCTGCCAGTCAGGACCGATATCCACCTCATCCACCGACAGCAGTGGCAGACTGTCCAAACTATCGGGCAGGGTCAGAGACTCACCCAGCGTACTTGTCAGCATCTGTGCCAATGTCGGGCTGCAAACAGGAATAAGCCGCTCCGGCCGCAACAGCGTTTGCCAAAAGCCTTTGTGTTGCTGTACGCCGCAGATAAACATATCAGCCACCTGATCCGATATTTGCGGATCGCCACTGACCATTTCGAGGTGAATTCTGACGCCGGGATGCTGGCGCCGGAAATCACTCAGCCTCGGGATCAGCCACTTTACTGCAAATGAACTGTACACCGCCAGTCTGAGTTCACGGTTGCCGACCTCATTGAACTGACGGCAGAGGCTATCGAGCCCATCCAGCGCGGACTGCACTCCAAAAAACAATTGCTGACCTTTGTCAGTCAGCAACAGATCGCGACCTTTGCGGCTGAACAGTGGCTGTCCCAGATGTTCTTCCAGTGAGCGCACCTGATGGGATACTGCACTTTGGGTCAGACAAAGCTCGGTCGCTGCACGGGAAAAATGCAAATGGCGGGCAGCTGCCTCGAACACCTGAAGGGCCCTTAGTGGCGGGAGTTTACGCATATCTGACTTACTGATGGAATAAGGAATTAACGCACGAATCTAATTCATGGTTATGGAAAAAACATCATTTTTAATAATGATTTGTGGGCTATATCATGCCGCGGAATGCATGAGTTGAGGTGATGTAGCGTGCAAAGAGCCACCCTGATTGGATTGGGATTACTGTTATTTGGCAATATCTTCAGTGCTCTCTATGACGTATCGGTAAAGTGGCTTCCGGACGATGCCAACGGAGCCAGCTTTTTGCTGCTGCGTCAGTTCACCTCGGTTCTTATGCTATTGCCACTTTGGGGGCTGGCCGGGCGCCCGCTAACCAATCATCTTCCGCTCCACCTTTGGCGCGCCGGTATAGGTGTTATCGGCGCGCTCTTTTTAATTCTTGGTTTGATGGCATTGCCATTGGCGACCGTAAGTTCACTGTTTTATACCGCGCCGCTGATGATCATGCTGCTGGGCTGGTGGCTGCTGGGCGAGCGGGTGAGTGGCGGCCAATGGCTCTGTGCCATCCTGGGTTTTGCCGGGGTGCTTGTCATTCTGGCGCCAACGGAGCTTGGATGGGCCGGAGTGATGGTGCTGGGGGCGGCGCTAACCTTCTCGCTTTGCCAGCTATCACTCAGAAAGTTGCCGGTGACTGAAAGTCCTGTGCTGACCATGATGCTATATAACCTGCTTGGACTGCCCATTGCGCTGATCTTTGCCGCGTTTAATAACTTTGCCGGTTTCAGTTGGCGGCTGCTGTGGGTGGCGCTGGCAAGCAATCTGTTCCTTATGGCTTATCACTGGTTTTGTGTATTGGCATACAGACGTGCCCGTGCTGCAGACATTGCGGTGGCGGAATACAGTGGACTGCTGTTTATCGTGACGATGGGCTGGCTTTGGTTTGATGAATGGCCCGGGGAATACGTGTGGTGGGGAGCTTCGTTGGTGGTATTGCCGTCGGCGGTTTATCCTCTGCTGGCACGCCTGTGGCGGACCAGAGAGGATTCAGGTTTTATAAGGCGTACTCAAAGACCTTAGTCATTTTACTTATTCAGGCTGTATCGCGGTAATTTCGACCGCCAGGTCTGTCTGTGAGTAGGGAGCTGCTGCCAGTTGTGACCATGCTGTTGTTGGTCACTACACTTCTGGCTTACTCGATGTACTCAAAGACTTTAATGACTTTACGTACCCCAGCGGTGTTGCGGGCAACCTCCACTGCCAGGTCGGCCTGAGAGCGTGGGATCAAGCCCAGCAGAAAAACCTCACCGTTTTCAGTCACTACTTTTACCCGGGTGATATCCAACGTTTTTTCATTCAGCATCCGTCCCTTCACCTTGGTGGTTATCCAGGTGTCGTTGCTGCGGGTAGTAAAAGATGTAGGGTTACCAATACGGATCTGATTGTGGATTTTGCCTCCCAGCTTCAGATCCTGTACGGTTTTTACCGCTTTGTCCCTCAATGTGGAATTAGGGGCCTGACCTATCATCAAGATATTACCGTTTACTACCACGGCGGTGATATTGGTTTTGGTCTTCAGCTGTTCATCTTTCATCAGTGCACTGGCAATGACAAAGTCGGCATTGGTGTCTTCCAGCTGGGTGGAGATGGAACGTTCGTCATTGGCCATGACGGCGCCACCGACGGCGCCAACCATCACGGCGCCGGCGCAACCGGTAAGAGTGATACAGGCCAGAGCAGTCAGCAGCAGTCGAATCATGCCTGTTCGTCCTGTGGGAACAGAGTGCGGTCAATGTTATCGCACAGGCAGTGGATAACCAGCAAGTGCACTTCCTGTATGCGGGCAGTGACATTGGATGGCACGCGAATTTCCACGTCACCGGCTCCCAAAAGGCCCGCCATGGCGCCGCCATCTTTACCGGTCAGGGCCACAATGGTCATGTCACGGCTTAAGGCTGCTTCCATTGCTTTAATTACATTGGATGAGTTACCACTGGTAGAGATGGCCAGCAGTATGTCTCCGGGTTGTCCCAGCGCCAGAATTTGCTTCGAAAATACTTCATCGTAGCTGTAATCGTTGGCGATTGCGGTCAGGGTAGACGTATCCGTAGTCAGCGCAATTGCAGGCAGCGGTGGTCGCTCTACTTCATAGCGGTTAAGCAGTTCGGCAGAGAAATGCTGCGCATCTCCGGCGCTGCCGCCGTTACCGCAGGCGAGAATTTTGTTACCGCCGAGCAAGCAGCCAACCATCATTTCAGCCGCCTTGGCAATGGACTCTGGCAACGCCTCTGCGGCATCGATCTTGGTTTGGATCGATTCGGTAAAGCTGTCTTTGATACGTTCTAACATGGCGAACCCTTACAAAATTAACTGGCGTTATCATGCCATAAAGCAGCGCTGTAGTAGAGAGTAAGCAGGGAAATTGTTGCCGTTCACAGCCATTTCCTGCATAGATGCGTGACGCTAGAAAGCATCTTTGAGCCAGGTGAGTTGGTTGCCGCTAATGGCGACCACATCAAAGCGACAGGGAGCATCAATGTGATGGCATTGCAGATAATGGCTGGCAGCACGTCTAAGGCGACCTTGCTGCGCACAAGACAGGGCTTCGATAGCATTACCAAATCCACTTGGGGTGCGGAATTTCACTTCCACAAACACCCAATACCTGCCGTCACGCATTACCAAGTCCAGCTCACCGAAGGGATAGCGCACGTTGCGCGCTTCAAGCTTTAGCCCCTGTTTAACCAGGTGCTTTACTGCCATGTCCTCGGCAAGCTGGCCAGTGTTCACAATGGTCTTAACACGCCACGCTGGATTTTTCCCCAGGAAAGTTGGCGTTTGATCACCCCTTTATGGTTGACCGACAAGACGCCACCACGTCCCTGGAACTGATAACCGGGGAAGGCGCGCATCTGAGCAAGCTTATCGATCAGATCCAGAGCATCCCAGCCCATAATAAACAGGCGTTTCTGGCTGTTGTTCCAGCTGGGCCACAGGGCGTTAACGTCGCGGGCTTCATCAGAGATTTGCATCAGCCAGGGGATGTCGCTCACCATCACATTATTAAACTCCTGTGGCACCTGATAGCTGTTGTCCTGTGGCCTTGCACGGCTTGAGGTATACATGGGCACTGGGTCAGCAAATACCGAAAAGCTCACATCGATAAAGGGCTTTAGCAGCTGAATCTCTTTGGGGCTGGCAATCATATAGATCGCATCAACATCTTTGCGGGAGCGGAATTCAGCTTCAAGTTTACGCCCCATGATTTCTTTCATGCGATCGATGCGGGCCTGGCTATCGAGTACGCCCAGGGCACGCTGCACTGTAAGTTTCATTTCATTACCCTGCTCGAAATAGTGCACTTCAGCAGGTTCCTGGGTTTGCTTTTGCCAGGTTTGGTTGAAAGCTTCAGCCATCCGACGGCCGGTGGCATCTGCGCTGGCCAGCAGCAGTGGTTTCTCCACGCCATCGCGGTACAGACGCTCGGCGGCGTCACTGGCTTCCTCGGAAGGAGACAGCGAGAAGAAGAACTTGTCGATATCGGCGCTGAACTGCCCCAACTGGTTCAGATACAACCTTGGCACCAGTTGCTGTTCTGGTGTTTTGGGCATGGCTTCAATGGCTTCAATAGCGGCGGGCAACAAAGGCCCGATAACAAAGTCTGCGCCTTCAGCCAGCGCTTGCTGAAATGCAGCCACCGGATTGGAAGCACTGTCGTAAAAATTTACGGTGCGCTGCTGATCGTCTGCTGCCAGATATCCTGCCAGTATGCCTTGCTTAATGGCATAACCCGCTGCTGCAGCATTGCCTGATAGGGGCAGCAATACGGCAATCTTGCCTGTGTTATATGGCTTGGCGTTAAGCGCCCTATCCAAATCTGTGGGGAGTCTGGCCGCAGCGGGGTGGAGTGGGTTTTCCCGCTGCCAGTCGCCCAGATAACGCACCAGTGTTTGCGGGTCTATTGCATAGTGCTTGGCAATAAAGGCCAGCTGCAACCAGCCTTTGTAAAGCGGTGAACTGGCTTCTTGCATAAAGGTTTCAATAGTTTCTTCATGCATGGGTGCCAGTATTTTCCAAAGTCGATCGTTCACTTCGGCCGCGTCGGACGGGCTCAGGTATTTGCCCAGTTCGGCCAGTTCACGCACCTCTTCCATCGGCTGCTTTTGAGCCCGGAACAATTGCGAACGCAGTTGGTGGTATGATACCCACTGCCAATCCGGCAGCTTCCAGTGGCTGGGGTAATTCAGGGCAGATAGGGCTGCGGTCAGTTGACCATTCTGCTCCAGTGCACGGGCGGTGAGATATTTGAACTCCGCCTGAATTTCGGTGTCCTGGGCCAAATCTGCTTTAATGGAACCCAGCAATTGAGCGGCACCCTGAGGGTTGCCCTCGTTCAGCATTGCATGGGCGGCCAGCAACTGGTAGCGGCTTCTGGACTGGGGATCCCGCGCCGAATCGGCCTGAGTCAGGTATTGACTGGAGGAAAACTCAGCCTTGACCAAAGAAACGGGTCCCTGAGGTTGGCTGACATCTGTCCTTGGTGTGCTGCCGCAACCTGCCAGTAAAGACAGGAACAGGGCAACACCTGCGAGTTTCATTTGATTCCGGCTTTTCAACACTTGGCTTCACTCTGGTAAAATGCTGCACTAAGTTTAACCTTCTCCGGCCCGGGGTTAAAGCCTTGGCCATCATACTCCAGAGGTAATTTATGTCCCTGCCCCCAGCGCTTTATATAGTTCCGACTCCCATAGGTAACCTGGGGGACATGAGCCCGAGGGCCGTTGAAATCCTCCAATCTGTGAGTTTGATAGCCTGCGAAGACACCCGACACTCCGGGAAATTATTCAGCCACTTTGGCATTGGCACCCGCACCACCTCGGTGCATGACCATAACGAGCGCGCCCGTGCCCAGTGGATTATTGAGAAGTTGGCTGCCGGAGAGGCCGTGGCACTGGTGAGTGATGCCGGTACGCCGCTTATTTCAGATCCCGGTTATCATCTGGTGTCTCAGGTTCGGGAAGCTGGCTTTAATGTGGTGCCGCTGCCCGGCCCCTGCGCTGCCATCACGGCGCTCAGCGCCTCGGGGCTGCCATCGGATCGTTTCTCGTTTGAGGGCTTTTTACCGGCCAAAGATAAGGGACGGATGGATAAGCTCAGTGCGTTGCAAGAAGATCCGCGCACGCTGATTTTCTATGAGTCCCCTCACCGTATTTTGCAAACACTCGAGTCCCTGGTGGCGGTATTCGGCGCCGACAGGCAGATGGTGATGGCCCGTGAACTCAGTAAAACCTTCGAAACTTTTTTAAGTGGAACTGCCGCCGAAGTGCTGGCCAAGGTCAGTAGTGATGCCAATCAGCAAAAGGGTGAAATGGTGCTGATGTGCCATGGCTTTGTGGCGGAAGAGGTAGAGGATGCCATTCCGGCACCGGCGATGGAAACCTTAAGCCTGCTTGCGGCTGAACTGCCGCTGAAAAAGGCCGCCGCCATCGCTGCGCAAATTCACAATCTGAAGAAAAATGCCCTCTACAAGGCTGGCCTCGACGCCGGACTTTAACCCCTTCATAGGGGCGTCGGATAAACTCCTTGGTCAGCGCCGCCCCTTGGGCTATAATCCGCGCCGAGCCGACTGGGCAGCCGCTGCGTTCGCAAGAACGGGGAGGAAAGTCCGGGCTCCATAGAGCAGGGTGCCAGATAACGTCTGGGCGGCGTAAGCCGACGACAAGTGCAACAGAGAACAGACCGCCTGCCTTCGGGCCGGTAAGGGTGAAACGGTGCGGTAAGAGCGCACCGCGCGACTGGCAACAGTTCGTGGCAAGGTAAACTCCACCCGGAGCAAGATCAAATAGGGTTCCTTATGGCGTGGCTCGCGTTGGAACCGGGTAGATTGCTTGAGCCTGCGAGCGATTGCAGGCCTAGAGGAATGGCTGCCACTCCTTTGGGGAGAACAGAACCCGGCTTACAGGTCGGCTCACCAATTTGCCAAAAAGGCCGCCTCAGGGCGGCCTTTTTGCTGTTTGTGGTCTGCTCAGGTGGGCTGAATGTCTGTGGCGGTTGCCATTTGCAGCGGCTTTTCAAGCTGCTGCTGGTGGGCATTTAGCCAGGGTGACAGCTCGGTTATCGGCATGGGGCGCGCAAATAAAAAGCCCTGCAAGAAGTGCACGCCAGCAGCGCTGAGGTACTCAGCCTGTGCCTGGGTTTCCACCCCTTCGGCCACAATCAGATATTCCAGCTTGTGCGATAAGGCAATGATGCTGTCCAGTACATGGGTGCTCATATCGTCACGGCCAATGGTATCCACAAAGCACTTGTCTATTTTCAGATAATCCAGCGGCAGGGTTTGTAGCAGTGCCAGCGACGTTTGGCCGGTGCCGAAATCGTCGATGGCAATCAACACCCCCTGGCGGCGAAAGACTTCAATCTGGCTTGTGATGTCCGGCGCTATCAGGGTACGCTCGGTGATCTCCAGCAGGGTTTGCACCCCTGCGGCCGATAGGCAGCGGTGCAGCTCGGCAAAATTGTTGCCACCACCCTGGGCGAGCTGAACCGCCGTCAGGTTGACACCAAGCTTGAAACCGTCGGGAAAGTGCAG
>NZ_JBFKLW010000075.1:0-17497 GCF_041630135.1 Shewanella sp. | reverse complement strand
GAAATCATCTCACCATTTTGATTAGGCAAAGTAAACAGCGGCGCTTTGTCGCCTGCTTTTAAGGTATTCATTCGTCGTCCTTCTGATTAATGCCGTATTAGCTTTGCATTCTTTTAATCTGACAGACCAGCGACATTTCGTTTGCCAGCTCATGAATACTCTTTTCGAGTTTATCCAGTACTACTTTTTCAGGAATATTGATGGCAAAAAACACGTGCTGGATAGACTCTCCTGATTCGGCTTCCTCGGCGCTCGAACGTACAGCAGCCAAATCCAGCGAGCGATCTGCTAAAAATTGAGTGATACGCTTCATGGTACCGCGCTGATCTTTACCATGAAATTCCACCTCAATGCGCGAAACATAGTTTTGCGGCGTATGGCGTGATGTACGTTTCATCACGGTCAGTAGTTCCATTTCCACTGACAATTGGGGCAGGGAGGTTTCAATTTTGGTGATGGCCGCCCATGAGCCGGACACCATCATAATAAGGGTGAATTCATTGCCGAAAAGCGCCATACGGCTGTCGACGATATCGCAATCACAGTCACTGGCCAGACGGGCGAGCTTGCTGACGATACCGGGACGATCGGATCCCATGGCGGTGACGACCAGGTAATTGGTCATGTAGGTTCCTCTTTGTGTGTCGTTGTCATGGCGTCTTTTTAACCACATCGGCAGCGGCTTTGACGCGCGCCAATGCTACCACAAACAAATCCTTTTGAGACCCCTGTAAATGGCTTGTCAATCGCCATAGGGGTCAGTACCATAGCGAGTCCTGCAACCTTGGGGAAGTCAGATGATAAACGGAAGCATCGTAGCCTTAATCACGCCCATGAACAGTGATGGCTCAGTGGATTTTGCAAGTCTTGAGAGTTTAGTCGAGTTTCATATTGCCAATGGCACTGATGCTATTGTGGCCGTTGGGACCACAGGCGAATCGGCCACTCTGCCCATGAAAGAACACGTCAATGTGGTGGCCAAAACCGTTGAGTATGCCAAGGGCCGTATTCCCGTTATCGGTGGCAACGGTGCCAACGCCACTGCCGAAGCGATTGAGCTTACCAAAGCCCTGTCTGTAACGGGTGTTGCCGCTATGCTTGGTGTTACGCCTTACTACAACAAACCTACACCCAAGGGTTTGGTTGCACATTATAAAGCAGTGGCTGCAGCCACTGATATTCCACAAATTCTGTATAACGTACCTGGCCGTACCGCTGTGGACATGAAGCCTGAGACAGTGGCTGAGCTTTGCGATGTGGCCAACATCATCGGCATTAAAGAAGCCACAGGTGATGTGAGCCGCGTGGCCCGTCTGCGCGAGCTGTGTGGCCCGGACTTCTTGTTGTACAGCGGCGATGATGCTACGGCTCGTGAGTTTTTGCTCGCGGGTGGCCATGGCGTCATTTCGGTTGCCAATAACATAGTACCTGCCCAATTCAAGAAGATGTGCTCGCTTGCCATCGCCGGCGACAGCGAAAGCTCGCTGGTGGCCGATGAGCCTATGCGTGGCCTTTACAGCACGCTATTTTGTGAAGCTAACCCGATACCAGTGAAATGGGCCGCTCATCGCATGGGACTTATCAAGGATGGTTTCATTCGTTTACCACTGACTGAACTTTCTCAGTCTTGTCATGGTCTACTGCTCGATGCCATGAAAAAAGCCGGACTGGAGGTCTAAGTCTTGAAGTTGAAACAAATAACGCCATTCATTCTCGTCGCCCTTGCCGCGGGATGCAGTACGCCCATGGAACGCCGTCAGGCAAATGGTAACGACGAATATGTGAATGCCGAGGTGTCGGCGCCACTGAAAGTGCCAGCGGGTCTCAAGTCACCCAATTACAGCCGGGAATACGATATTCCGTCAGTAGGTCCACGTGCTCAATCCGCTCTCGTCGGGAAGGCACTGGATATTCGGCCACCGCTGCAAGTGCTGCCCATGGCAGAAGGTACCCGGGTTGAGGAAGGCTCTGACAATATCAAGGTTATCGTTGAGTCTTTTGATAACAGTTTGGATCTGAAGCAGGAAATCTTTGGCTTGTTGAAGGATTACCTGGTGAGCCATCAGGTTGATATTCAAAAAGAGGACTATGCAACCGGCGTGTTGGAGACGGGTTGGATAGAAACTCAGGATGTACTGGATAGCAGCTTCTGGGGTTCTGACAAGGTCTTTACCCTGAAGCAGCGGTATCGCTATCAGGTGGAAGTGCGTCCACATGGCCGTACAGGTGCCATCACCATCGATTTAATTGATCATCAGGAAAGCTACGACGGTGACGATTTGCAGGCTCGACTCTCTGATGATGATAAGCGCCGTTTCACCATAGATCAGCTTAATAATGCTATCGCCTATTTGGCAATTAAGCGTGAGCAGGCCATTAAGGCCAAACGAGTGCGTGAGAGTTTAGGCATAGGTGTTGAGTTGGTCGACGGCGAAGCTGAAAGTGATGCTTATTATTTAGCTAAGGGTGATTACAACCAGGTTTGGAACCGTCTGCGCATCGTGTTGCCTGAATTGGGCTTTGAGCTCGCCGATATGGATAGCAGCAAGGGTCTGTACTTCCTCAATTACAATGACGATTCTGGCTTCTGGAGCTCCTTGTGGGGCGATGCCAAACTTGAGTTGGAAAAGGGTACATATAAACTGAAATTGAGTGAAGGTTCTGCCGGAAGCAGCGAAATTCGTCTGCTTGATAAGGAAGACAAGCCACTGGCCGATGAGAAGGTCGCACAAATCTACCGCGCCCTCGCTGAACTGATGCAGGAAGATCGCAAGGTGCGATAACAGGCAGATAGAGTTGAGTGGCTCAGTTCATTCTGAGTTATCAATCAGTATTGAAAAGAGGCCATCAGGCCTCTTTTTTATTCACGGTACTCCCCGGAGTTTTAAACAAGGATGTTGAGCGTCCGATAATGAGATGTCTGCGGCGATGAATAATGGATTTTTGCTAAACAGGATGCCATACAGAGAATTTGACTGCATTATTGCAAGTCAGTAGAGCTAACTGCCAGCTTTAAGTCTTTGGCAGGACAACCTCGCCAACAAGCCTGGATCTGATCCAAACTGTACATAAAAGCGTATTTTGTAAGGAAAAGTAAAACGTGTTGAAGCACCTGTCTGCAAGGGTAAACTAGCTTCACACAAAGCATCGGCAAGGCATTTGCCGACGATAACGATAACTTTGCCTGAAGTTTGGAAGTCACATGAAAAAAATCCTTATACTCCTTGTCCTCGTCGGGGGGGCCGGAGCCTGGTATTTGTCTACGCAAACTGAGCCTGACTCCCAGGTTCAGCGTTCGCGTCCGGTTCCCAATGTTGTGGTTACCAAGGTAGAGCTGCAAACCGTACGTGACGAAGTAGAGGCGCTCGGCACCACCCGTGCAAATGAATCAGTTACCATCACCGCCAAGGTTACTGAAACCGTAACCCGGGTTAACTTCAACGATGGTGATGTTGTACGTCAGGGGCAGCTGTTGGTGCAACTGCAGGATATTGAACAGCGTGCCCGGGTGCAGGTAGCAAAAGTTAAGGTGAGCGACAATCAGCGCGAATTTGATCGTATTCGCTCACTGGTAACCAGCCAGACCGTTGCAGAGCTGGAGCGTGACCGGTTGCAAACTCAAATCGATACCAGCCGTGCAGAGCTTGAACAAGCCGAATCGAGTTTGAGCGATCGCGCCATCAGTGCACCTTTTGCCGGCCGTCTGGGTTTGCGTCAGGTGAGTCCCGGCGCTTTGGTAACCCCGGGCACTGCCATCACCACCCTGGATGATATCTCCATTATTAAACTCGACTTTGCCGTGCCAGAGCGGTTCCTGCCGCAGCTGAACCCCGGTAAGACACTGGAAGCCGAAGCCGTGGCCTATGCCGGTGAAGTGTTCCAGGGTAAGGTGATTTCCATCGACAGCCGGATTAATCCCTTAACCCGTGCCGTGACCATTCGTGCAGAAATTCCCAACAAAGATGGCCGTTTACTGCCCGGCATGCTGATGAAAATCCGCCTGATCAAAACCAGTCGGGAAGCCATGATGGTGCCCGAATCTGCCATCATTCCGGTGCAGAAGAATCACTATGTCTATATCGTAGGTGCCGATAACAAAGTGGAGCGCCGTCAAGTGACCTTAGGACTGCGTAAGCGTGGCTGGGCTGAAATTGTCGATGGCCTGGCACTTGGCGAAACCATAATGATACGTGGTTTGCTCAAGGCTCGTCCCGGTGATGAAGTGAAACCGGAAATGAAAGAGCATTTCAGCGCCGCCGTGGCAGGTGATGAGGAGAACGCCGCATGATCCTGACCGATCTGTCTGTAAAGCGGCCGGTGTTTGCGTCGGTGATAAGCTTGCTGCTTATCGCCTTTGGTCTGGTGGCCTTCGATAAGTTGCCCCTGCGGGAATATCCCCATATCGACCCGCCTGTGGTCTCCATTGAAACCAATTATCGCGGCGCCAGTGCTTCTGTGGTGGAAAGCCGAATTACCCAGCTGGTGGAAGACCGGGTCAGCGGGGTTGAAGGCATTCGTCACATCAGCTCATCCTCCAGTGACGGCCGTTCTTCTGTGACCCTGGAGTTCAACATTAACCGCGATATCGAAGCAGCAGCTAACGACATCCGTGACCGTATTTCCGGCATGATGAATAACCTGCCGGAAGAAGCCGATCCACCGGAGATCCGTAAAGCCAATGGTGGCGACGAAGTCATCATGTGGCTCAATCTGGTGTCAGACAGCATGAACACCCTTGAGCTGACAGATTACGCCAACCGTTATCTGGCGGACCGCTTTTCTGCCATGGACGGGGTTGCCATGTTGCGTCTCGGCGGCGGCAAGGTATATGCGCTGCGCATTTGGATTGACCGTCAGGCCTTGGCGGCACGCAATCTTACCGTTGCCGATATCGAATCCAAGCTGCGCTCAGAGAACGTAGAGCTGCCCGCAGGTTCGGTGGAGTCAAAAGAGCGGCACTTTACTGTGCGGCTTGAGCGTACTTTCCGTAACGCCGAAGACTTTGCCAATCTGGTGCTGGCACAGGGCGATGACGGCTATCTGGTCAAGCTGGGCGATGTCGCCAAGATAGAGCTTGGCTCCGAAGAAGAGCGCATCATGTTCCGTGGTAACCGCGAGTCCATGATTGGTCTGGGCGTTACCAAGCAGTCCACCGCCAATACTCTGGAGGTGGCCCGTGCGGTGAATGCGCTGGTTGATAAAATTAACCCGACCCTGCCGCCCGGCATGGAAATCAAGCGCAGTTATGACAGTTCAGTATTTATCGAAGCCTCTATCAAGGAAGTGTACCAAACCCTGTTTATCGCCATGATTTTGGTGATTTTGGTGATTTACCTGTTCCTTGGCAGCGTGCACGCCATGCTGGTGCCGGCCATTACCGTGCCTGTGTCGCTGCTGGGCACCTTTATCGTGCTCTACATCCTTGGGTACACCATTAACCTGCTTACCTTGCTTGCGATGATCCTCGCCATCGGTATGGTGGTGGACGATGCCATTGTGATGCTGGAGAACATTCACCGCCGTATCGAAGAAGGGGAAACCCCACTGGTAGCCGCCTTCCTCGGCGCCCGTGAGGTGGCCTTTGCGGTGGTGGCCACTACTCTGGTGTTGGTGGCGGTGTTTATGCCTATCACTTTCCTTGAGGGTGATTTGGGTAAGCTATTTAAAGAATTTGCCGTCACCATGAGCGCCGCGGTGATTTTCTCAAGCCTGGTGGCCTTGAGCTTAAGCCCTATGATGTGCTCCAAACTGCTTAAACCCACCAGCGAGAGTTCCTGGCTGGTGAAAAAAGTCGATGGCGGCATGGAGTGGCTGGAAGGCTTCTATCGCCGCTCACTGGAGCGCACTATACGCTATCCGTTTGCTGTTAGCCTGACGGTGATAGGTGCACTGGCTCTCAGTGTGTGGATGATGCAAAAGGTGCCCCAGGAGTTTGCTCCCCGTGAAGACAGGGGCTCTATGTTCCTGATGGTTAACGGTCCACAGGGCGCCAGCTATGAGTACATTGAAAAGTACATGAATGAAGTGGAAGAGCGTCTGATGCCGCTGGTGGACAGCGGTGAGGTGAAGCGCCTGCTTATCCGTGCTCCACGGGGATTTGGCCGCTCGGCTGACTTTTCCAACGGCATGGCGATTATCGTGCTTGAGGATTGGGGGCAGCGCCGCAGTGGTTTTGAAATAATGAACGACATCCGTAACCGGCTGTCGGATCTGGCCGGTGTGCAGGCCTTTCCTGTGATGCGTCAGGGCTTCGGACGCGGCGTGGGCAAACCTGTGCAATTTGTGCTGGGTGGCCCAAGTTATGAGGAGCTGGCACAGTGGCGGGATATTCTGATGGCCAGGGCGGCCGAAAATCCCAAACTGCTGGCGCTTGATCATGATTACAAGGAAACCAAGCCGCAGATGCGGGTGGTGATTGACCGTGACCGCGCCGCCGATCTCGGTGTGTCTGTCTCGCACATTGGCCGCACCCTGGAGTCCATGCTGGGTTCACGCCTGGTGACTACCTTTATGCGTGATGGTGAAGAGTATGATGTCATCATTGAAGGTGAGCGCGCCAAGCAGAATACGGCGCAGGATTTAACCAACATCTATGTCCGCTCAGAGCGCAGCCGTGAGCTGATCCCGCTGTCGAATCTGGTGCATGTGGAAGAATTTGCCGACGCCTCCAGCCTGAACCGCTACAACCGTATGCGTTCGATTACTATAGAGGCAAACCTGGCCGATGGTTATAGCCTGGGCGAAGCACTGGATTACCTGAACAACATTGTGCGTACCTATCTTCCGGCCGAGGCGGTGGTGAGCTACAAGGGCCAGTCGCTGGACTATCAGGAATCCGGCAACTCCATGTACTTTGTGTTTGTACTGGCGTTAGGTGTGGTGTTCCTGGTGCTGGCAGCTCAGTTCGAAAGCTATGTGCATCCGGCGGTGATCATGTTGACTGTACCATTGGCGACACTGGGCGCTTTGCTTGGCCTGTGGTTGACCGGGCAAACCATCAACATTTATAGCCAGATTGGCATCATTATGTTGGTGGGGCTGGCAGCGAAAAACGGTATTCTGATCGTGGAATTTGCCAACCAACTGCGTGACCGGGGCAGCGAGTTTACCGATGCGCTGCTTACAGCGTCCACTCAGCGTTTGCGTCCTATTCTGATGACGGGTATTACCACGGCGGCGGGCGCTGTACCCCTGGTAATGGCACAGGGAGCAGGTTCGGAAACCCGCTTTGTTATCGGGGTGGTAGTGCTGTCGGGTATTCTGCTTGCTACCGTTTTTACTCTGATGGTCATTCCAACGGCTTATGCGCTCTTTGCCCGTCATTCAGGCTCGCCTGACTCAGTGGCTCACGAACTTGAAGCTGAACTTGCCAGGCGCAAATAGTGGCATCAGCGGTTTGTAAACCATGGCAAGCTTAATTGTCATTTAATAGAACGGCCTGAACATTCTTCAGGCCGTTTTTTTGGCATCAAAAAAGCCAGCAGCGGCTGGCTTTAGGTTTTTGAGATTGGTCAGCCGGGATCAGGCGCCTTCAAGCTCCGCCAAAATGGCTTTCTCCAGGAAGCTGGTAAAGTCATGGCCGTGATTTGCCAGCATCTTGGGGAACATCGAAATTTGGGTAAGCCCTGGGAAGGTATTGATTTCATTGAGCAGAATTTGATTGTCCCTGGTAAGGAAGAAATCAATCCGCGACAGATGGCGCAGCTTCATGCCTTTAAATGCCCTGAGTGCATAGTCGCGGATGGCCTCAACCGTGGCTTCATCCACATCGGGCGCTTCCACATGGGTTACCGCCTGGCTCTTGGCATCGTATTTTTCTTCAAAGCTGTAGAAGGTGTTGGCCGCACAAACAATCTCGCCCGGACGGGTGGCCACCAGCTCGCCATCGTATTCGTACACCGCCACTTCCAGTTCGCGGGCGACAATGGTTTTTTCCACCACCACGAAAGGCGCGTACTCGAAGGCTTTTTTGACCAGCGCAGGAATGTCTTCACGCTTGGTGGCCGGGAAGCAGCCCACAGATGAGCCTTGGCTCGCAGCCTTGATAAAGACACCATTCCATTCATCAAAAGCTTTCTCAACCCGGGCGATGGCGTCATCGCTGGGCTCGTCGAGGTACAGGTAAGGGGTGTTGGGGATCCCAAGGGCGCTGAACCACATCTTGGCGGTGATCTTGTTGAAACAATTGCTGGATGCTTCTGAGCCGCAGCCAAAGTAGGGCAATTGAATCAGGTTAAACCAGGACTGAATATCGCCGGTTTCGCCGGGGAAGCCATGAATACAGGGGATGATGTAATCCACAGGCCAGGCTGGCTTGTCATCCTGGCTGAAGCGAATTTCGCGGCGGTTGGTCAGCTCGACAATCTCACCGTCTTTGGTGCGGTACTCACCGTTGACGCTCAGTTCGAGCCACAGGGTATTAAAGCGTGGATGGTCACTGAGGCAGGCTTCAAAGTATTTGGCTGAGAGCAAAGAGATATCATGCTCGCTGCTACCACCGCCGCAAAGCAGCACCAGATTGTATTTGTTCATCTTGTCTCCCAAAGGCGCGTCCGGCGTAAAGGCGTGTCCCAAAGCGCGCGAATAATGTCAGCCAGCAGTGTAATGAGGCCTAAGCGCAGGCGCAAGGCAGATGACAGAGAATTAATCCGCCTGCCAAAGCCTTGTAGCAAGCCCTGATGCCCGCTCGGTACGCCGGTCGATGGCACTCTCAAATAAGGTTTCATTGCCAAGGCAGATAAATTTGTCCTTGGCACGGGTGATGGCAGTGTAAATAAGCTCCCGTCCAATCAGCGCCTGCTGTGCTGGCGATGGCGATATGGGCAGCGACAGCGCGACGCTGGAAAATTCGCTGCCCTGACTCTTGTGCACCGTCATGGCGTAGCAGGTGTCGTGGCCGGGCAGCCTGGCGGGCAGCACCTTCAGCAGGCTGCCATCACTTTGAATAAAGTGCGCCATCAGCCGAAGATCGTCACGGCCTCTTGGCAGCAAAATGCCAATATCACCGTTAAAGAGCCCGAGTCCATAGTCGTTGCTTTGCACTATGATGGGCCGACCGGCATAAAATTCCTGCCGCGGCTGAATAAGCCCGCGCTTTGCCAGCGCCACAGTAATGGCGAGGTTGATGCCATCCACGGCATACTCGCCGCTGCGGCTGGCACACAGTACTCTGAAGTGATTGTAACGCTCAAGGATATCTTCAGGCGCGGCGAAGGCTGCCATTGCAGTTAAATAATCACTGTATGCATCGCAGGCGAGCGAAATCAGCGCCTCGCGGCCTTCACCCTCGCCATGTGGCAACCATTGCAGCTCACTAAAGCCATGGCGCCACACTTCGCCAACCCGATGTTTGTCACCCCGGTTAACAGCCAGTGCCAGTTGGCCAATGCCTGCGTCGGCCCGGAATCTGTGGCTGTGGGTGAGGGTGCACAGATTATCGCCAAGGCCTGACGCGCTGTTATCCATTGCTGCGGGGCGAAGCGCTGTGCCGGTTAATTGCCCGATTAGTTCGCATTGACCTGCACTGTATTGATAACCGCTGCGGGCGCCTTCGCAGATATCCGCCAGTACTGCGCCGGCTTCGACCGACGCCAGCTGATCCTGATCACCAAGTAAAATCAGCCTGCCGTGGGGTGGCAGCGCGTCGAGCAGCCTGTCCATCATCGGCAGGTCGACCATGGAGGCCTCATCAACCAGCAGTAAATCGAGATCCAGCGGATTTTGCCCGTGATGGCGGAATCGATTGCTGCCGGGGATAAACCCGAGCAATCGGTGCAGGGTTGAGGCATCTTCCGGCAATGCATCCACATCGGTTTCAGTTATCAAAGCGTCCGGCAGGCTGGCTTTAAGGCGCTGCTTACTGGCCTTGATGGATTCGCTGAGACGCGCCGCTGCCTTACCCGTTGGCGCCACCATGCGGATACGTAGCGGCGCTTGCTTTAACAGCAGCAGTAACAGCTTGGTGACTGTAGTGGTTTTACCCGTGCCCGGGCCACCTGTGATGACCGAAAGCTGTTTCCCTGCGGCGAGCGCCACCGCAATCTTTTGCCAATCAGGCTCGTTGTTATCTTGCAAGCCGTGCTGCTGTGAAGGCGGGAACAGTACATCCAACAGCTCGCGGGTGTTACCGGCGACCGGCACAGTGCCCTGTGCGAGGTGCCTTAGCCGCAGCGCTACCCGGGTTTCAAAACCATGATAGCGGCGCAGATACAGGCGCTGCCCATCGAGGATAAGCGGTTTATTGTCGGCATTGGCGGCATCCATTTGCTCCTGTACACCGGAGGTGCTCTGGGCGGGGGCGCTTTGCCCCGAAAGCGCTCTGCCAACGGCTTCAAGCTCGGAAATCGCCGCAATTAAGGCATCGCGGCTAACGGCGATACGACAGTGTGCACGCACACTGCCAAAGGGATTGGCCAGGGTGAGGGCGCTTAAATCCAAACAGGGATGCTGCTGCCCCAGTTGCCTTGATACCAGTGCGCACACCAGCAGCATCAGTGGCGATTCATCCTGATGCAGTCGCGCCATTTCCAGTGCGAAATGGCGGTCAAGCGAAGTGAGTTCACCCTGTTCTGCCAAATGTTTCAGCAGGGATTTGAATTCGCCGCTGCCAAGCTCCTTGCCTGCAAACTCAATCATATCCGCACCTCATTACCTTCAAACAACGCATCCAGTGCATCAACCAGCAGCTTGGGCGGACGGTCGAAAAACACCCCGCAGCCGGGCGCAGAAGCTGACATGCCCCGCAGGAACAGGTAATAACAGCCGCCAAAGTGGCGTTCGTAGTCATAGTCCACCAGTCGGCTTCTAAGCAGCCGGTGCAGCGCCAGGGTATAGAGCAGATACTGCAAGTCGTAGTGATGCTCGGCAATGGCTGAGTGCATTGCCTCATGATGGTAGTGGGCCAGAGAATCCCCCAGATGATTGGACTTGTAGTCGGCAATGTAATAGCGGCCATCGTGGCAGAAGGTGAGGTCGATAAAGCCTTTGAGCATGCCGTTCAGGGTTTCAAAGCCAAAATCACTGCGGTAACGGTAAAGCGCCAGCAGATCCCCAAGGGCGCGCGCTTTTAGCTGGGTCACAGGCAGATAAAACTCCATTTCAACCAGCATGTTAGAGTGGCTTAGCTGCTGCAGGGCGAATGTAGGCGCAGGCAGTGGATTGGCCGCATTGTTTGACAGTGGCGCCACCATCAAATCCTGATACCAGTCAAGCAGCACCGGCTGCCAAAGCTCATCGATACCGAACTGCGTCATGGCCTGGGGTAACACCTGCGGCAAGGTGGTGGCCACATCATCGAAGCGAATGAGCTCCAGCACCAGGTGCATAAAGCTACCGGCATTGGCGCCACGGGGGAAACTGAATCGGCTTGGCAACCCATGGTTACTGGTGTTACTGGCGGTGTTTGTGTCATGAAAAAGATTATCACCACCAGTAGCAATCTGTTCTCGAATGCCAGTTATTGCGTTGCCAGATTGAGACTCTTCCAGTGAAAACGATTCATCTGACGCACCAGGCAGCAGACTGGTCGGCGCCACAAATTCCTCAGCATAGGCTAAAGGAATGGCCAGAGGCATGGCATCAGACTTGGCATTGGTGGTATCGGTGGGCTGGCTGGCCGTATGGTTGCCATCAGTACTGAGATGCGCGCCTCGGTCAATATCAGTGCTGCCAATCACATCACTGTGGGCAACCAGCGCCGAATAACTGCCGACCCGCCAGGGTATTTCCTCGCGCCTGTCAGGCACTCTTGCGGCGAGTAGCAAACCTTGGTGGTGGTCTGCCCTGACGAGGCTAAGAGTGTCGTTCTCTATCACATCTACCACAGCAATTGAATCGCAGCCAAGTCGCTGTGCCGCGCTGCGCAGGGCATAGCCGTCACAGTCTTTGCTGTCTATGCCAAGCAGGTACCCCAGCGCAGTTTTGTGGACTTCACTGCTGATCCCGGCTTTTAATATACGGCTGTGGTTGGCCAGGCCAAGGCGACAGCCATAAATCGGACGGGTGAGCGCCACGTACAATAGCCGCAAATCTTCACCGAGGCGCTCGGCATCATAGACTTCAACGCCTTCGTCAGTCTGCTCTATATCCCACACCAGGCCGTTTGCCTCGTGGTACAACAGTGGCGAGGGTTTGCCGCGGCTATCCCGCGCCAGGCTTAAAAAGGGGATGTAGCAAAGGCCGTATTCCAGACCTTTGGATTTGTGGATGGTGACAATCTGCACTAGATTCTGTTCACTCTCGAGCCTGAGTTGCTGAATTTCGTCACCGCTGGGATTGGCCAGCGCCTGTTCAAACCAGCCGAGCAGGGCGCTGATGCCATCGAGGCTGCTGGCGGCCTGCTCCAGCAGTTCGCACAGGTGGCGAAAATCGGTGAGGCGCCGCTCAGGATCTTCTTCACCCTGCAGTCGCTGCAGCAGTGCGGTGTCGTCGGCAAATGCCATCAGGGCGGGCATCACTCCGTATTTTTGCCAGCGTTGGTGCCATAATTCAAACCGCTCAAGCTCGGCGGCGCGGCTATCTTCATCCCGGTTTACCCTGGCGATGTCACTGAGGGTATAACCCATCAGCCGCGTGGCCATGGCATTGCGCAGACGCTTTTCATCACGGGGATGCGCCAGAGCGTACAGAAGATGCATCATTTCCCGGGCTTCCGGGGTGGCAAATACATTGTCGCGGGACAGAAATACAGCACCTATGTTGCGCTCGCCAAGCGCCTTTTTAATAAAAGCTGCCTCGTTTCTGTCGCGGACAAGCACTGCAATATCCTTTGCCATCAGTGGCCGGGATTTATCACTCAGCCGTGCGCGGCCTTCGGCGGCAAGGGTCAGTAATCTGGCGATATCAGCGGCGGTATCATTCGCCATCAGGGTACGGGCCGTGTGTTTATTCAGCCCTTTAAGGGGATCTTCTTCCAGCACCGCGATGTTGAGCGCGCCAGTCTCGGCCTGACCATCAATCAGCAGGGCTTTGTTACCGCGGTCGGCGGCATTCACAGGCTCAAACGGGATTTCATCAGTTAAAAACACCCGTTCACGGGCCATGAACAGGCGGTTTACTGCATCCACCATGGGTTTTGATGAACGGTAGTTGGTACCCAGGCTGTAGTGGGCGGATGCTGCCCGTCTTGCCCCCAGGTAGGTGTGGATATCACCGCCGCGAAAGGCGTAAATGGCCTGCTTGGGATCGCCAATCATCAACAGGCCGCGGGCGTTGCTGCCGGGACGATAGATGGCATTGAAGATGGCAAACTGCAGCGGATCTGTGTCCTGAAATTCGTCAATCAGGGCGACCGGATAACGGGCTGCAACTTCGGTGGCGAGCCGCTTGGCAATGGTATTGTCGTCTGCATCCGGCGCTGATTCGCCGGCAGCCGACGAATGATGCCCATGGCCCAAGGCTGCGGCAAGTGTCAGCAGCAGATCGTCCGGCGCCATCAGGTTGCGTTGGGATTTAAGCGCTGTGAAGCGGGTGCGGATATCGTCCCGGGCCAATAACAGAAAGGCAGGAATAAGCCCTTGGTGCGCCTCAATAAACTCACCGATGTGTACCAGCAGAGGCAATGCTTGAGGTTCTGGCAGTACGCCGCCCTTATTGAGCTTGATACTCTTGTAGGCCAGTGCCTGCATGGCTTTGATGGGCGGCTCACTCTGACCGCGGGCAGCCCAGGCGTCCATAGCCGAAATATGAGCATTCAGTTTGGGGAAATCGTCGGTGGCCTTACCATAACTGGTACCATTCAATGGCAGCTTTTTGAGGGTTTCTATTACCGCCTGGCTGTCTCTTTGCCAGGCAAGGCGCAGCCGTGACAGACGCTGATTGTAGTCGGCTGCAAGTTCAATAAAGCTGCCGGGGCGGCTTTTGGGGTTTGCCATCCGCGCGCCAATCAGGGTGCGAAGCTCAGCCCCCAGCGCCTTGGGGGATGGGTATTTGGCATGTACCATTGCCGCCATCTCTGTGGACAATGGATAGCAGTGAGCACGCCAGAAGTCCGCAACCGCAAGCTCCAGATATTCACTGTCATCGAGGGTAAATTCACTCTCGAACAGCAGCGCCGACTCAAACGCCATATCCGACAATATCCGCTGACAAAAGCCGTGAATGGTGTATATGGCGGCTTCATCCAGGGTTTTAAGGGCTAAATCCAGCTGGCGCAGCGCGATCGCACAGTCATCAATGGCAGCAACCAGTTGATTCAGGAATGCATCCTTGGTTGGCTGACCGAGCATAGCCTTAAAGGCTTCAAGCACCCGCCGCCGGATCCGGTCGCGCAGCTCACTGGTGGCGGCATTGGTAAAGGTGACCACCAGAATTTCTTCCGCGGTGCAGGGGCGTGGCTCGCCAATGCCCAGCAGCAGCCGTAAATAGAGGTTGGCGATGGTGTAGGTTTTTCCGGTACCCGCGCTGGCCTCAATAAGGCGAGCTCCCGACATGGGCAGGCTGAAGGCATCCAAAGGCTGGCTGACGATGGCTGACATATTACTCTCCAATGCTCGGCTGCTCGCCCAGCGACTGGGTGGGTTGGTATCGGGGCGCTACTGATGCAGGGGATGCGATAAAGTCGCCAAGCTCACCAAGTTTGCCGCTGTGGCACAGCACCAGCAGAGGCAGCCACAGGTTTGCTGCCCGCTGGAGAAAGTCGTCACTGACAAAATCCTCAGGGAAGCACAGCAAGCGCTGCTGATGGGGCTCATTGGCTTCGCCAAGGCCATTGGCGTCTTGCCAGATATCTTTGAGCCGGGCTTCAAGGCTGGCTGCTTGGGTATCGCCTTCAATCAGGGCTTCTGCCGCCGCCATGGCCAGGGCTGGCACCAGCGTGGATGGTTGCTGTTGGGCGGCTTCATAGATGCTGTAAAGCGCGTTTAGTCTGGCAAGGGCTGCATTGGCATCAATAGGTGCCATGGCGTGAAAGTGGCCCACATCCAGCAGGAAGCTGAAGCCGCTGCGATTTGATGCGCAAAGACACAGATGTCGCAGGTAAAGGGCAATGAAATCTTTCGGCTTGGCGCTGCCGGGGCGGGTGACGAGCAGCCCTTTTGGAAACACCTGCTCTAAAGTGCCTTTAAGGGTAATGCCGCTTTGAAGTGGCAGATTAAGGCTCAGGGTTTCAGCCGCGGCGTCGCCCATCAGAAAGCGGCTGCGTTCAAGCAGAGGTGCCAGATCGCGACAATAACCTCTGAACATCAGGCTATCGAAAGGCGCCATGGGCATCAATCCCTGACCACCCAGGCGCTCACCCAAATTGTCCAGGGTGCCTGGTTCGAGGCTGGCATCAACAGCGAGGGCGGATTCGAGCATTTGCTGTTGTACCTGATAGCGTTCGAGGGCGTTGAGCTCAAAGGGCTCAGCATCGTCGAGGGCATCGAGCCGCAGTGATAAATCGAGCCTTAAGCGCCGCTGGCAGAAAAACTTCACCGGATCGCGGAAAAAACGGATTAAGGAGGCGATATCCAGGGTGTTATCGTCGCTGTCTTCACTGTTTTTGTCGCTGTGCTGTTCTGCTTCGCAGAGGGGACCATCGATAAAGGGCCTGGGGGCGAGCACATTGGCAGGGCACCACTGGGCGGCAAAGCTGGTGGTCAGTGTCGCTGAATTAGACGTATCTACTTGCTGAAACAGCTTCACATCAAAGGGTTGCAGCGGCTGCTGCTGAATAAGCCTAGGGGCAAGACTGGCATCCGCTGCACCGGCTATAAAGGCGCTCAGCTCACAGCAATCCAGAAGTTCACTGACCAGCATGGACGGTGTTCGTTCGCTGTCATCCCGCTCGCTTCGTCCGACAAAGCTGATATAAAGTTGGCTGCGGGCCGACAAAAGCGCTTCTAAAAACAGGTATCTGTCATCGAGCCTGCGGGAGCGATCGCCCCGTCTGGCACCGGTTCGTGCCATCAGATCGAAGCCCACCGGGTGTTGCACCCGTGGGTAAACGCCATCATTCATCCCCAGCAGGCAGACCACCTGAAACGGGATGGATCGCATGGGCATCAGGGTGCAGAAATTGACCGAACCTGCCAGAAAACGTTGGCCAACCCGGGACTCGGTGAGTTTACTGCCAAGGTGTGCCTTGAAAACTTCAAGAGGCAGGCTGTCCAGCTCACCGGCCTGAAGCAGCATCTCTTTGGTTTGAATGAGCGTTTCACGGATCTGACCAATATCATCGATACTGGTTTCTTCGGCTTCGAACAAGGTAGTGAGTAATGTCAGCAGCAGCTCGAACTTTTTATCCAGACTTAGCGCGGCGCTGAAGTCACGGGCGAAATTGTCCAGCACTTCAATAAAGTCCAAAAGCTTACCGACACACTGTGCCTGCTGTCCCTCGATGCCTGAAAAGGGCAAGGTGCCCTGATAGAAATCGGCATCATCGCCGAGGGCATAGCCAAGCAAAATCCGTCGGATCCCAAAGGCCCATGAGTGCTTGTCAAAGGCTGGCAAACCAAGACTTTCGCGGCTTTTTGCATCCCGTCCCCAACGCACTCCTGCCTGTTCAAGCCAGCCTGTGAGCCGCGCCAGTTCCTCCTCATCGAGGCCAAAGCGGGACATCACCGCCGGCACTTCCAGCAGACTTAGAATTTCCGTCAGGCCAAAGCGGCTGTCTGTGATATCAAGCAGGGTCAGAAAACCATGGATAATGGCCGATTCCTGAGCCGCGCCCCGGTCCGCAATGGCATAAGGAATGTAATGCTCGCCGCGTTTGGAGGCGAATACCGCATCAATAAAGGGCGCATAAGCTGCCACATCCGGCAGCATTACCACGATATCCCGAGGCGCGAGCGAGCCATTGGCACCGCTTAACATGGCAAGCAGGTGATCGTGCAGGGTTTCGACTTCCCGGAGGGGGCTGTGGCAGCTTCTCAGGCACAGGCTGTTGTCTGTGGGGGAGAGTGGCAGTTTGCCCTCTTGTTGCTGATAACGCTCAAGGGTGGCACACAGGGGACTGCCTGCGACCTGCATATCGAGTATATCGGCCTGTAGACGGCCAAGCAGAGTATCGTCCTTTGGTGTCTGATATTCGCTGTCGTCAATGTCCAGGTGGGTTTCAGGCAGGCTGAATACCAGATCGAGCAGCTC
This sequence comes from Shewanella sp., assembly GCF_041630135.1. Lineage (GTDB taxonomy): Bacteria > Pseudomonadota > Gammaproteobacteria > Enterobacterales > Shewanellaceae > Shewanella. Next base: position 433 of record NZ_JBFKLW010000075.1, on the reverse strand, counting down.
GCGCCCCATTTTACCGTTGGCAGCAAGCAGTGGGTTACCCACTTCCAGGGTATCTTCCCAGTGGGCGGGCAACATCTTGTCTTCACTGTACCTGAGTGCCAGTCTGGCACGTTGCCGTGGGTCGAGAATATCGCCCCAGTACTGACGGCACGGGCTAAGGCTTAACATGGTTACCGGAATACGACAGCCAAGCGCATGCAGTACCTCAAGAGTTTGCGGCGGCAGCGAAGAAATACCAAACACAAACAATCTGGAAGGCAGGGCATGCATCGAGGTGGCCGGGTTTCTTAGCGCACTGACAAGCTCCGCGTGCAGGTTTGCCCTGTGCCAATGGCTGTGGCCAAGCTCGTCGCGGTTATATTGCACCAGCGCCCGCCACAAAATCGGCTGCCAGCGGCAGTTATCAGCAACCTCGGTTTGATTGGCAAAGGGG
>NZ_JBFKLW010000074.1:0-18940 GCF_041630135.1 Shewanella sp. | reverse complement strand
GTACCTGTGAGCACCGCCTCAGCAAGGGTCATGCCCTGCTGGCGCAGCCGCACTATGTTTTCCTGCACTATGATGGCTGCATCCAGTACCAGTCCCACCGCAAAGGCAAGACCGGCGAGGGAGATAATGTTCAGGGTGCGCCCCATGGCTTCCAGGGTGATAAAAGCAACCAGCAGTGCAATGGGAATGGTCACGCCAATCATCAGGGTGGCACGCATATCACGCAGGAAGGCATAGAGGATTAGCAGTGCCAGCAGTACCCCAATGCCCAGATTGCCCTTCACCAACAAAATGGCGCGCTTGATATGAATAGAGGCGTCGAAAGATAACTCTATGGTCAGCCCCTGCGGGTTGAGCACATCGCGATTAAGCTCGGCAATCGCCTGATTGACCCCATCCAGAGCCACCACAGTATTGGCGTCGAAGGTGCCCTGCAAGGTGATGTAATAGGCCGGGAACCCGTTGCGTTTGGTAAAGCCGCGCTGCTCTGTGGTGGTCATGCGGATATCTGCCACTTCGTGCAGATATACCGGCCGGCCGTTGTTGTAGGTCACTATGAGTTGCCCTAAGGTCTCGGGCTTGTATTGTCCGGCAAAACGTACCGTGTACTCCCGTCTGCCCACTTTGGCCGTGCCCCCCGAAATATCGGCCGCGCGGGAAATAGTGGTGCGCAGCTGCTCGAGGGTGATGCCCAGCGCAGCGGCACGGAAGGGATCAAATTCAATATGCAATTCTTTGGGCAGCCGGCTTTGCAATTGCACAGAACCAACGCCGGTGACTTTACGTAGGCTGGGCTCCACCAAATCATCAATCAGTTTTTGGTAGCGCGACAGGTCGGTCTCGGGATTGTCCGGCAGGGTGTAAATCAGCAACGATGCCAGATTGGGCGTACCGCCGTTGCCACCGCCCACATTGATAAAGGGCTCGCCGGCATCCAGCGGCCGCGGCGGGGTTTGGTTGAGAGCGTTGATTACACTGATCATCGACTCCTGCATGTTGGTACCCACATCGAAGGTGAGAGTGATACTGCCAAATCCCTGAGAAATATTGGAGGTCATCTCAGTAATTCCGGGTACCTGGCGCAGTACGTTTTCCTGCGGTTCGATGATGTTGGATTCCATCTCCTGTGGGGCAGCTGCCCGCCAGTTATTGAAGACGGATATTTGTGGCTGCTCAATATTCGGCAACAGCTGAACCGGCAGTTTGGCAATGGCCAGCAGACCAAACATAAGAATTAGCATTAGAGCAACTGTAGTGGCAGCCGGGTTGCGGGTGCTGGTGTGGGTCAGGTTCATGGCTGGGGCCGGTTATTTCAGGCATGCTGCGAAGCATAATAGGCAGATGTAAACGAAACATTGGTTAAAGGTAAGTAAATGTAAACGCTGCTAATATCAGAATGATAAGTGTTACTATTTAAAAATCATTGGTTTAGGTAAATTTTGTTGATCTTTGAAGCTGGGTTAAGGACAATGCCGCGACTTAAAAAAACCGAAAGATGAAGGACGAACCATGTTGGCAGCCACAATGATCGACAAGCTCAACGAGCAGATTAACCTCGAATTTTTCTCATCCAACCTCTATCTGCAAATGAGCGCCTGGTGTGAAGACAAGGGATTTGAAGGGGCGGCCCACTTTATGCGTGCCCATGCCGATGAGGAAATGGGTCATATGCGTCGTCTGTTCACCTACGTGAGTGAAACCGGCGGTCTGCCGCTGATTGGCACTATTGAAGCGCCACGCGCCGATTTTGCATCGCTGCTGTCGCTGTTTGAGTATACCTACGAACACGAGCAGACCATTACCCGCAAAATCAATGATCTGGCCCATGCGGCCTTTACCAGTCATGATTACTCTACGTTCCACTTTCTGCAGTGGTATGTGGCCGAGCAGCACGAGGAAGAAAAGCTTTTCAAGAGCATAGTAGACAAAATTCGCCTAGTGGGAGAAGACGGTAAGGCGCTGTTCTTTATTGATAAAGATTTGGAAATGCTGGCAACCAAAGAGGCTGAAAGCATTATGAAGTCTGCCGCCGTTTAAGGGGTGGTTACGGTAAAAAAGCGGCCCGGAGGCCGCTTTTTTTATCACGGATTAACGGCATCCCACGGATTGCTGTGCTGCGTTAACCTGTTTTCAATCCAACGGGTCAGTTCGTCGAATGGCAGTGGCCGGGAAATGTGATAACCCTGGCCATAATCGCTGCCGAGCATCTGTAAGAATGCCAGTTGCTCTTCGGTTTCAATGCCTTCAGCCACCAGTCTCATGCCAAGGGATTTACCCATGTGCACAATGGCGCGGATCAGATTTGCGTCTGACTCACAGTCGGGCAGCTGTTCAACGAAGCTCTTGTCTATCTTGATGACAGAGATAGGGAATTTCTTCAAATAGCTCAGGGATGAATAGCCGGTGCCAAAGTCATCAAGGTAGATGGCACAGCCCAAGTCACGGATATGGTTCAGGGTCTCCTGGCAGTGATTGGTATTATCCATCAGCATGCTTTCGGTAATTTCCACATGCAGGTGGCGCGGCGCCACGCCATGACGGGAAAGAGTGCTCCTGAGCTGTTCTTCGATGCAACTACCTTTGCTGTCGCACTGACAGGCGGAAACGTTAACGGCCATGCTGAGGCTATGCCCCATAGCATGCAGTTTGGCGAGATCACCCAGCGCCCTGTCAAGCACCCATTCGCCAATAGTACTCATCAGCCCCATTTCTTCTGCCACCGGAATAAAATGAGCCGGAGCAATTAATCCTTTATCGGGATCTTGCCAACGGATCAGTGCCTCCAGCGCCGTCACTTTCCCGCTCCGAATATCTATGACCGGTTGATAGTGAAGTAAGAACTCCTCCCGGCTGACAGCGCGTTTCAATGCCTGTTCCATGGCAAGCCGTGCCACCATGGCCTGATTCATTTCCGGAGTGAAATATTTGAACCGGCCTCTGCCATCATCTTTGGCACCATAAAGAGCCGTTTCGGCATTACCCAGCAGGGTCTCTACATCCGGGCCATCCTGAGGATAAATGCCCACACCGAGGCTGGCGGAGACTTCCAAGGCAAACCCTTTAATAGTAAAGGGTTTGCCAAGGGCAATGAGAATATGCTTGGCCTGTTGCTCAATGGTTTGTTCCTGCGCCAGCCTTGGCAGCACTATCACAAATTCATCTCCACCAATGCGCGCCAAAAAGTCGGTTGTGCCGAGGACTTTTTGCAGTCGTTCTGATACAGCTTTTAGCAGCAAATCCCCTGATTCGTGCCCCTGGGTATCGTTGATGAATTTGAATCTGTCCAAATCCAGTACCATCACCGCGAGTTTGCGCGATTCTCTTTGAGCCATTTTGATTTCATGCTCCAGCCTTTCTGACAACAATTTGCGGTTTGGCAGATCAGTGAGGGCATCGAAGTTAGCCTTGTACCAAATGTCCTGCTCGTATTGTTTGCGGCGGCTGATATCCATGAACAGGCCAATATGTTGCACTATGTGGCCTTCGTCATCCCTAACCAGGGTAATCGCGAGGTATTCCGGGAAGACCTGCCCATCCTTGCGGCGATTCCAGATTTCACCTTCCCATTTATCTGTGCTGCGCAGTGACTCCCACATGCAGTCGTACAGCTGGGGGGAGTTCCGGTGCGAGCTTAAAATGGATGGATTGCGCCCCTTGACGTCCGCAAGGCTGTAGCCTGTTATTTGGCTAAAGGCTGGGTTAACCATTTCAATATGGTTATCGGCATCGGTCACCATAATGCCTTCAGCGGAGTACTCGAACACTGCCGCGGCGCGCCCCAGTTCCTGACGGTACTTTTTTCGCTCTTTGAGCATTTTGTTCATCGACTCTGCCATTCTGGCGATTTCATCGGAACCTTTGGTTTTGATAACCAACTCAAGCTTGGGGTCATCCGCCATTTGCTGCATATCGCTGGCTATGCTTTCAATTTTGCCCATAAAGCTGGCGATGATTTTGCGGCCAAGCAGCAATGACACCAACAGAGTGACAGCCGCGGCCAGGCTATAAATGCTGATGAACAGCAGCGCCATTCGCATCTGGTGACGACTAAGTTCCTCGATGTTGCGGCTGATGTGGTGCCCTAAATCGTGCAGCATGGCAATGCGCTCGGTGGCGAGCACCTGCCAATAACCCGCCGTAACAGGCGGTGCGGGATACTTCAGGCGTTCCAGCCCTTTAATCATGGGAGTATCATTAACTTTAACCAGCTCATCCAGTTGCTGCACTGGCATGTGCTTAGCCCGCAGTTCGCGCACAGTAAGCAGATTGGTGTGGTATAGCATCATGGATTGGCGGATATCCGCCAATGCCTGACGCTGTTCGTGGTGCAGGTGTTTACTGTTCTCCAGCTGCGTCAACAGCCGGGAGCTGATTTTCCAGTCCTGATAAAATTTGGTCGCGTAGCCTTCATTTCCGCGTAATAAGAAATTTTTGAAGTGATGGATCAGACCGCCATAGCCGAGTGTCGCACTTAACTCCCAGGCGAGTTGGCTGATATGACGCTGCTCTGCAAGCTGGCTGCGGATCTCTTTTGCTTGCTGGCTGGGAAGTGAAGACTCAAATTGGCGCATTAGATGTCTGTGGTCGGTATCAAATGTGTCTTCCGCTAACTTTATGGCGTGCAGTTGCTCCTGGATCAGCGCTTCCAGGGGTTGCAGGGTGTTGAGCGCCAGAGTATCGGAGCTGAGCAGATTGCTGAGCAAGCCGCGCTCTCTGGCTGCGAGTTCCTGGATACGCTGTGCCAACAACAGATCTGAATATCCCCGGGATTGGTCTGCATCATTGGTCTGGTGTTGGATTTGGTTCACCAGTAACAGCAACTCATCGTTGAAATCGTTGAAGTTGTTAAAAAAGGCGCTGTTTTCCAAGTATGTTTTGTTCAGCAATGCTTTTCGAACCAGCTTTAGACTATTGGCTCGGCTCTTAATATTGGTCAGGCAATGATTGAATAATTGGCGATCGTTGTGGCTCAGACCAACAAGCAGTTTTTTAAGTTCTTCACTTTGCATCAGATTGCGGTAATGAAGGTCGCTGAGGGATTGCTGGGCTTCGAGGGCTTGGGTGTCGGTACTGGGATGATCGCTTAGCCAGTTCAGGCTCAATCCGCGCTCTTTTTGCAGCTCATAAATCAGGTCACCGATTTTATTGGTAACCTGTATGGCCATGGCATTGCGATGAGCCCTATTAAACTCCTGGTGAAGCCCCCAGGCGCGGATAATGCCGAATACGCCCAGCATGATGATAGGCAATATGGCAAACAGAATAAGCTTTTGCCGCAGGCTGTAATTATGCAGCGATACCATATCTTGAAGAGCCCCGTCTTGGATATTTCATGCCCTGCTTGCTTCCGTGTCAGGGTGTTGGTCGGCAAGGTTTAGCACAGCGCTCTTGGAGTGGCCAAAGGCTAATACAAGAATTTCTAATCCAGCTCACAAAAGCCGTATCAAAAATGTGGAAATTAAGGCATTCGTATGATTTCAAATAGATTAAAAAGGCGGCTCAAGGCCGCCTTAACAATGCCGGTCAATTTCTGTTCTTACGCAGTCCTGGCCAGAAGAGCTTCTCTGTACTGCACCAGATCCGCTATGGACAGCACAGGCATATGATGGCGTTGGCCAAACTCGATAATCTCCGGCAGGCGTGCCATGGTGCCATCAGCATTGGTCAGTTCACACAGCACGCCAAAGGGCTTAAGGCCCGCAAGACGCATCAGATCAACAGTGCCTTCGGTGTGACCGCGGCGACCGAGTACCCCAGCGGGATGGGCCCTGAGTGGGTAGACATGCCCAGGCCGAGCCAGATGCTCAGGCTTTGCGTTATCGGCTATTGCGGCCTGAATGGTGGTGACCCTGTCCGCTGCCGATACGCCTGTGGTAACCCCCTGTTTAGCTTCAATACTCACGGTAAATGCAGTGCCATACTGGCTGCTGTTGTTTTCCACCATGGGGGGTAATTCCAGTTGTCTGACCCGCTCGTCGGTGAGACACAGGCACACAATGCCTGAGCATTCCCGAATCAGCATCGCCATTTGTGGCACGGTCAGGCTTTGAGCTGCGAAAATCAGGTCGCCTTCGTTTTCACGATCTTCATCGTCTACTACCAATACGCCCTGGCCACTTTTAAGGGCTGACAAGGCTGTTTCCACCCGCTCGATTGGGGAGCCGAATTGCGCCAGCAAAGAAGGGTTAGATTGAAACTGATCCATAATAAATTCCTTAACATCATTGATTTATTGGATCAGGGCACAGAAAGATATGCCGGATGTATACAGCAGCCGGCAAGAGGTGAGGCACAGCTTCACAATCGCAACAGCTCAAAGTCTGTTGCGGATCGCAGTATCTGACTGGCCAATGGACCAGACAGCAAGACAGTACCTGTTTCACCATTCTCTTCCATCCGGACTGAGCCCCTGAATGAAAGATGCCGCTATTGCGTACCTTTCGGGACAACACCGTCGGCTCCGGAATGGCAACATGGCTGCGTCACCGGATCTGCTGACCCTGCGCGACTCTCGGCTCGCAGGCGCTCGCGGGCTTTGATTGGCCAGTTTATAAAGCACAGACCATTCATTTACCGCCGGTGGGGAATTTCACCCCGCCCTGAGAATGTAAACTGCCAATCGGCAGCGGCGTTATTGTCCTACCAAGTCCGGGCCGAGTCCAGCGTCTGTGCAGTGGCTTTGCCATTGCTGTCTTGCAAATCACACTGAGTGGCAGCACTATGTTCTGCAACGATAAAAAGCCGCTGGCCTTGCCCATTTCAATGCCATCTGCATGCCCGATAATCCTGAGAAACCTTTAGCCAAGGAATGCGAACATGAAACGTAACGCCTTGATAGCAGGAGTTTGTTTACTTGTGTCTGCTTGTACTCATCAACAACGTCAGGATCTGATCACACCTGTCGCGCCTATTGCCAATAAGGTGCCTCATGAGATGGCGCTTCACGGTGTCACCCGTATCGATAATTATTATTGGCTCAGGGATGATGAGCGCCAACAGCCAGAGGTGCTGGCGTATCTGAGAGCGGAAAACGCCTATGCAGAGGCGCATATGGCGAGCTGGAAAGAATTAAAAGCAAAGCTTTTTGACGAGATGACCTCGCGGCTGGTGAAAGATGACAGCTCAGTGCCCTATCACTGGAAGGGGCAGTATTACTACCGCCGGGTAGAAGGTGACAGGGAATACCCCATCATTGCCCGTAAGCAAAGCCTCGCCGGGCCAGAACAGATATTGCTTGATGCCAATGAGCGTGCTGCCGGGCATGAGTTTTATTCCCTTGGCAATACCACTGTCAGTGAGGATGGCAAGTTACTGGCCTTTGGGGAAGACACCCTGAGCAGGCGTATTTACCGGGTTTTTATTAAAGATATTGCCAGTGGTGAGATGCTGCCGGACGTATTGGAGAACACCGAAGGCGAGGCCATCTGGGCCAACGATGGCCTACATCTTTTTTATGTCGCCAAAGATCCGCAAACCCTGCTGGGCTATCAGGTATTTCGCCATAAACTGGGCACTCCCCAAAGTGAGGACGTGCTGGTATATGAGGAGGCTGACGATAGCTTTTTCATTGATCTTGGCAAGAGCCGGGACGGCAGCCTGATCCTGCTGTATCACCAAAGCACCACAACCAGTGAAGTGCAATTACTGGATGCTGAGGCCCCGCTAAGTGAGTTTGTGCCCTTCCTGCCACGGGAAGAAGATCATGAATACTCCATCACTAAGCTGGGTGAGACCTTTTATGTGCTCACCAACTGGCAGGCCACCAATTTTCGTCTGATGCAGGTGGACAAACACCTGAGTGCTGATAAATCCAAATGGCGGGAGGTGTTACCCTACGATGATGCGGTGCGGATTGAGGATGTGCTGGTGCTTAACTCAGCGCTGGTACTGCAAACCCGTGAAGCCGGTCAAACTCATATCCGTATCTATCAACACGATGGTGGTACGCCGAGTGAGATCCGTTTTGATGAGTCTGCCTATGTGACCTGGCTTGGCTTGAATCCGGAGCAGGATTCTGAGTGGGTGCGCTTTCACTATTCCAGTCTCACTACCCCTGATTCCACCTTCGATTACAACGTAAAAACCGGTGAGCGTGTACTGAAAAAGCAATTGCAGGTGCCGGGCTTTGAAGCCGGAGCCTACCAGAGTGAACGGCTGATGCTACCTGCACGGGATGGCACTCTGGTGCCTGTGTCTGTGGTGTACCGCAAAGACAAATTTAAAAAGGATGGCACCAACCCTCTGTATCAGTATGGCTATGGTGCCTATGGCAGTGTTGTTGACCCCGACTTCTCCCTATCGGCCTTAAGTCTGCTTGACCGAGGGGTGGTGTATGCCATTGCCCATGTGCGCGGCAGTGAAATGTTGGGACGTCCCTGGTATGACGATGGCCGCATGTTTAACAAGATAAACAGCTTTACCGACTTTATCGATGTTACCGATGGGCTGGTGAAACTGGGTTACGGCGCCAAAGATAAGGTGGTGGCCAGTGGTGCCAGTGCCGGTGGTCTGCTGATGGGGGCTGTGGCCAATATGGCCGGTGATAAGTATCTGGCCATGAGCGCAGGGGTACCCTTCGTGGATGTAGTGACTACCATGCTGGATGAGTCTATTCCATTGACTACCAACGAATACGACGAGTGGGGCAATCCCAATGAAAAGCCCAGCTTTGATTATATGCTGAGCTATTCGCCCTACGACAATGTGGCCCGCCAGGCGTATCCACACATGCTGGTAACCACCGGCTTGCATGACTCCCAGGTGCAATATTTCGAGCCAGCCAAATGGGTGGCCAAGCTGCGCGACTATAAGACTGACAGCAATGAACTGCTGCTGGTAACTGACATGGAGGCGGGGCACGGTGGCAAGTCCGGTCGCTATCGCCAGTTTGATGATCTGGCGCTGGAATACGGCTTCTTCCTGCATCACTGGGGGCTTGAGTGAGCGACGGCTGGAACCTGTACATCATCCGCTGCAGTGGGGGTGAGCTTTACACAGGTGTGACCACAGATGTGCCCCGCCGTTTGGCTGAGCATCAAAGCGGTGGCCCCAAGGCTGCGAAGTATCTGCGCGGCCGCGGCCCGCTTGCCTTGGTTTATCAGGAGTATGTTGGCAGCCGCGGCGACGCACTTCGCCGTGAACTGGTGGTGAAAAAACTCAGCAAAGCAGCCAAAGAGGTTATGATCCGCTCATTATGATATAACACTCTGTTTTTAAAGGTCTTATTTTTATTCCGCAGGTTTAATCTAACAATAATCCACAGTTGGTTGTGCAACAAAAGTATTAATCAGGTTGACATGTAGTTGTCCGAAGTGGTGATAATGCCTCGCCATTTTTCAGAATAATAACAACGGGCAACAAATGAAGTTGAGTAACACAAATCCCTCAGAGGGACAGCTAATCTTTTTTCTATTGGGGGCGCTGACGGTTTTGTTCAGTCTGGTCCCGGAAGCCAGCAAACAGGGATTTTTGTGGCTCAATCAAGTGGCAAGGGTTGTGCCCGACACACCATTGGCCATCGTCACCAATTGGGGTAACGGTATCACGGTAGGCTGTTTTTGGCTTATGTTGCTGTGCTGTAAACCATCGGCACTCTGGAAGGTATTGAGTGCAATTGCGGTATCAGCGTTAATGCTCAACCTCCTTAAGAATGGATTCGATGCCATGCGTCCGGCAGCTTTGCTGAATGATATTCGTATTGTTGGCGCCACACGTTTAAGCCACAGCCTTCCTTCTGCTCACACGGGAACCGTATTTGCGCTATTGGGTATTGCATGGCATTTGTGTCATCGCAACGAGATAAAATTCGTGATGTTGCTGGCGGCGGTTTTGGTGGGGCTTAGCCGGATCACCAATGGTGCCCACTGGCCTCAGGATGTAGCCCTCGGAGCCTGGGTTGGCTGGAGCAGTGCCAGGTTTGCGTGGCATTTTGTGCCGGAATGCCGTTTGTCCCAACGTACTATCCTTGGGTTGTTGGCGGGTCTCTATATTGCGGTTTGGTACAGTGCATTACAGGCCAGGATGCCTTTCCCCAATATTCCGTTGGTTGCGGTTCAGCTCAAACTTCTACTATTGCTGCCACTATTTGGGCTGTATCGGATGGATTTGCAGCTGCGCACCGGTCCCCGGAAAGCACCGCTGTCAGTATCCGGTTGAGGGCATTGAAACCGGCGGCCTGTGAGATTTTTTCTGGTCATATGCGGCCAGCAGGTTTAAGTTAAGCTGCTGGGCTATTTGAAACAGTGATACTGACCATCATGGATGACTTTCTCTCCATTAATCAGAGCGCTTGGGACAACCGCACCGAGCTGCATCTCGAATCTGACTTTTATGACCTCCCCGGTTTTATGGCTGGCAACACCAGCCTGCGGGAAATCGAACTCGCCGAGCTGGATGTGGCTGGGAAGCACCTTTTGCACCTGCAGTGCCACTTTGGTCAGGATACCCTGTCCTGGGCCCGTGAAGGCGCGGCTTCGGTAACGGGTCTGGATCTTTCCCCCAGGGCGATTGCCGCCGCAACAAGCATTGCCAGTGAACTTAAGCTCGATGACAGAGCGAACTTCGTCTGTGGCAATGTGCTTGATGCGCGTGAGCTGGTGCAGGGCGAGTTCGATCTGGTGTATTCCTCATACGGCGTGCTGTGCTGGCTGCCGGATCTCAATATCTGGGCAAGCACGGTCGCGGCCTGTCTCAAGCCCGGCGGGCTGTTTTTCCTCGCCGAGTTCCACCCTATCAAGGCGCTGCTGGATGGCTATGACTACTTCCACACCGGCCAGGCCGATGTGGAGCAGGAAGGCAGCTACACAGAGAACAGCCGTGAGGCCGAGAACACCCTGGTCAGCTGGTCTCACGACCTGGGTGAGCTGGTGTCGGCGCTGACTAATGCCGGGCTTGTTGTAGAGTCGCTGCGGGAGTACGACTTCAGCCCCTATGATTGCTTTGACAATTTGGTGGAAGAAGAGCCGGGGCGTTTCCGCCAGCGCGTCGCTGGCAAGCCTATCCCCATGGTGTTTTCTATCAAGGCGCACAAGCCGGTGAAGTGATGGTGGCGCATCATTTACAGGTGTAAAACCGTCGCTTAATCCCTGGCGTTATGCGTTTACGATTTTTTTGAAGCACCTTCCCTGGCAACTGGTATTGTCACAAGCACTACAGGATGAGCATATGGATGTGCACTCCTCCGAGTTGCGCTGGTGTAAGCTGCTAAATAGTATGGAAAGCTTGAGTCAGTGGCCGTCGGATGTCACAGGCTTTCCAATAGCAAAGGACATCTATGGCAACCCTAACTCCCCGTGCCTCTTTCGGGCTTTCATCGATTAAACCCGGGCAACTGGCATTGGCCGTGGCATTAGTGCTGGCACCGCTCAGTGTATCTTCCGTTGCTGCGCCGTTGGGCAAGCTGGTTACCCTGAATGCCGAACGCAGCAGTGTCAGCATCAATACCGACAGCGGCGCCTTGGTGCAGCTCGATGTGCTCAAGCCTGCGCTTATCCGCATTCAGGCGGGCACCAATGGCAAGCTGGTCGGCGAAGGCAGCAAGGCCGCTGCCATAGTGATTAAAAACGATTATCCGGCAGTGCCCTTTAGCTTAAGCGATGAAGGCGACTATCGGCTGCTGAAAACCGAAGTAATTGCACTGCGTATTTACGAAGCGCCGCTCAGATTTGCCTTTTATCAGGCCGATAATCAAACGCTTATCACCGAAGAGCTGCAAAGTCTGGAGCTGGGTGACACCAGCACCGTACAGACTCTCAGTACAGATGCCGACGAGCGCTTCTTCGGTGGCGGTCAGCAAAATGGTGCCTTCGAGTTCAAGGGCAAGAGCCTAGAAATCTCTTACTCCGGTGGCTGGGAAGAGGGCGACAGGCCAAGCCCGGCACCTTTTTATCTGTCGAGCAGGGGCTATGGTGTGCTGCGCAACACCTGGGCCAACGGCAGTTATGACTTCAGAAGCAGCGACGCCCTGCGCCTCGGCCATGATGAAGCGCGCTTCGATGCCTTCTTCTTTGCCCCCGGCAGCATTCAGCAGGTGCTGGCTGACTACACAGAGCTGACCGGCCGCGCCAGACTCATCCCCCGCTGGGCCTTTGAATACGGCGATGCCGACTGCTACAACGACGGCGACAACGTCAAAAAGCCCGGCACAGTGCCCGATGGCTGGAGCGATGGCCCCACGGGCACCACTCCGGATGTGATTGATTCAGTAGCTAAAAAGTATCGTGAGCACGATATGCCCGGCGGCTGGATTTTACCCAACGACGGTTATGGCTGCGGCTATACCGACCTGCCCAAAGTGGTTGAAGGGCTTGCAAAATACGGCTTCAGAACCGGCCTTTGGACCGAAGACGGGGTAGATAAAATCGCCTGGGAAGTGGGCAAGGCCGGCACCCGCGCCCAGAAGCTCGATGTGGCCTGGACCGGTGAGGGCTACCAGCATGCGCTGGATGCCAACAAGGCTGCTGCCGATGGCATTCTGGATAACTCAGACTCGCGCCCCTTCCTTTGGACCGTGATGGGCTGGGCAGGGATGCAGCGCTATGCAGTGACCTGGACCGGCGATCAGTCCGGCAGTTGGGACTACATCCGCTGGCATATTCCCACCCTGATTGGCTCGGGGTTGTCGGGTCAGGCCTATGCCACCGGCGATGTGGACGCGATTTTTGGTGGCAGCCCGGAAACCTTTACCCGCGACTTGCAGTGGAAGGCGTTTACACCGGTGCTGATGGGCATGTCCGGCTGGTCCAAGGCGGCGCGCAAGCATCCCTGGTGGTTCGACGAGCCCTATCGCAGCATCAACCGCGACTATCTGAAGCTGAAAATGCGCCTCACCCCCTATATGTACACCACGGCATTTGAGACAGAGCAGACCGGCGCGCCTATCGTCCGCGGGCTGATGTGGGACTACAGCGACGACCCAACTGCCAACACAGAAGCGCATAAATATCAGTTTTTGCTGGGTAAAGACTTGCTGGTGGCCCCCGTGTACCGCTCGCAGACGGCCAGCAAGGGCTGGCGTGAAGATGTGTACCTGCCCAAGGGCCAGTGGATTGATTACTGGGATGGCCGGGTGGTTGATGCCCCCGAAGGTGGCGCCAGCATCGATTATCAGGTGGACTTGAATACCATCCCGGTGTTTGTCCGTGGCGGGGCCATTATCCCCATGTACCCAGAGGCACTGTACGACGGGCATAAGCCCAAGGATGTGCTGACCCTGGATATCTACCCCTATGGTGAGTCTGAATACCTGATGTATGAAGACGACGGCAACAGCCGCCGTTACCAGCAGGGTGAGTTTGCCCGCCAGCGCTTTGCGGTGAAGGCGAGCGAGGGAAAGGGCGGTGATATTGAGGTCAGCATAGGCGCGGCAGAGGGCAAGTTTGACGGTCAGGATGAAGCGCGCGTCTACGAGCTGTGGCTGCATACCCGCGCAAAACCAGAGGCTGTGCTGCTTGATGGTAAAAAGCTTAAAGCCCTCAAGGATGAATCTGCGCTCGCCAAGGCCAAAAGTGGCTGGGCTTATTCGGTTACCAAATACGGCACTGTGCTGGTAAAAACCGGGACAGTCTCGGTGCGGGAGGTGCTGGATATCAAGCTGGAAATTGATGACGCCAAGCCGCTTGCCGCCACCGCAGGTTATTCAAAGGCACCCGAGCTTGGCAATGAAATCCCTGCCGACAGCCTGCTGGTGCTTGCCCGCCCGGCCGAAGAATCCGGGCATCCGCTGGAAAATGCTTTCGATGGCAATCCGGATACCTGGTTCAGAACCAAGCGGGATCAGGCGCAAAAAACCGGTGCCCACGAGTTTACCCTGGCTCTTGGTGAGCGCCGCTTTATTGCCGGTTTTGAAATCGCCCCCCGTAACGACAAGCACTGGGAGTACGGCCAGGTCGCCGACTATGAGGTCTACCTGGGTGAAAACAATGGCGAATGGGGCGAACCGGTGGCCAAGGGGCGATTGGAGAAATCCCAAACCATGCAGAAGGTGGAGTTTGCACCCAAGCCCGGCAGCCTGCTGCGTTTCAGGGTTCTGAGCACCCAGAATGAGCTTGGCAATGACCCCATGGTGACTGCCGCCAAGAGTCAGGGCGGCGCCTTCAATGCGCTGCTGCCAAAGAGCGTTACTCCCATCACCATCAGTGAGTTTAAGGTACTTACCGCACCGGAGCCCAAAGCGCCCAAAACCCAGCAGTTCCTCGCCGAACTCACGCCGCAAAAGCTGGATAAATCCGTGGCCAGCCGTGTGGCGCTTAACACTGCCATTGGTGGCAAACCCATGAGTATGAACGGCCTTAAGTTCAGCAAGGGGTTGGGGATGGCTGCCAACAGCAGGGTCGATTATCGCCTTGAAGGCAACTGGCAGCTGCTGCGGGCCGACCTTGGTATCGACGATAGTTGCAAGACCGGGGGCGGCATGTACTTCAGGATTTTCGGTGATGGCAAGCTGATGTACGACTCGGGGCTGATTGAAGCTCCTGCGGTGGTTAAGCCTGAGTTGGATATCCGCGGTGTTGAAATCTTAAGCTTGCAAACGGAAGGTACCACCCGGGGCGCGTGTGGTAACTGGGCTAATGCATCCGTTATAGGCTGGCCAAAGCATCAGGGAGATTAACCCCCGGCAATGCCGGGGGCCTTGGTTACTACAGACTGCGATAAACCGGGTATTTGCGGTACTCGCTGTCGTAGTATGGGCTTCGTTCATAGAACCAGCGCAGACGTGCTGCGGGATCTTTGGCAAACGCTTCATCTTTGAGGGCCTCGTCAAAGGCCTTTTTAAGGGCTGGGTCTTTGGTCAGCATATCGGCGGCCATCGGCTCTACCGCGTACAGCTCCATATATTCAGTGCGGGTAAAGATTGGGTTGAACAGTCCCCACTGCAGCAATGAGTCGGGTGATTGGGGCTCCAGCAGTAAAATGGCCAAATCTCCAAGCGCCTGCTCAGTGCTGATTTTGACCGTGCCCACGGGTAATGTGGTTTCCACCGTTTCCAGGCTGATATCAGTCGTTACCCGTTGCCGACCTTCGTAGTCTTGTGCGGCAAACTCCGGATTATCAAAACGGTAACGGCCAAGCGTGAGGGTTGTGGCCTTTTGCAGACGCTCGAAGCGGATACCATGCAGCGCCAGCTTGTTTATTACCTCTTGCCACTGAGGCAGTATGTAATAGGTTTCCGGCCGGCTGACACTGATGTCAGGGGCGGTATTGCCAATCACTGGTAATTGCTCGTAGGTAACAGGTTCCCCATTCCAGCGCACAATCTCTGCCCCTGAGACGGGGCTTTTTTCGAGGCTGTAGCCGATCCCTTTGAAATCCCAGCCCTCTTTTTGAACTTCTTCCTTCCAGCTCAGGGTAATTTGTTGGGGATGGCGGAAACTGTCTTCGACGATGGCAGTTTTCAGGCCGGTGGCTTTTTCGCCCACGGTTTTTAATGTTTGCTCCAGCATGACATAAGTGCCCAGCACTCGCTGTTTAAAGGGCTTGAGGCTGTGATTTTCAATCAATACAGTGGGCAAATGACGGGCATCGCCATAGCCATTGGAGAACCTTGGTGATGGATTCCACAGCGACAACCCCTTGCGAATATCTGTGTTATCCAGCGCGAATACCAGTGGGCCCGGTGTATGGCCTGCCTCGGTGAGTGCAGATTCAATGGCCGGGCGATAAGCCTTATCCAACCAATTAAAACTGGACGGGCTCAGGCCCTGGCTGAGGTTGTAGCCAAAGGTGACATCGTACTGGTAGTCAATACCGTCGGTGACATGCACATCAACATATAAGCTGGGGTTCCAGCTGTTGATGGCGGTCAGCATCAGCTGCATTTCTTGGGTGTCGGCCTTGGCATAATCGCGGTTCAGGTTAAGGTTGCGGGCATTGGTGCGCCAACCCATGGTATCCGGGCCGCGTTGATTTACCCTGTTGTACTGACTTGTTCTTTCGTGGGCATCCACGCTGAAAATGGGCACAAATAGTAAATTGGCAGACTCCAGCAATTCACTTTTATTGCCATGCTCCAGATCCCGCAGCAACATCATGCCTGCATCTTTGCCATCAATCTCACCCGAGTGGATACCGGCCTGTATCAGCACACTGGGTTTGTCTGATGCTGCCAGTCTATCAGGTGTGGCGTGTCCTTCACTGCTGGCCACTATCATCCAGATATCGCGACCTTGAGGGCTTTTGCCAAGGCTCACTTTGGCCAGGTATTTACTGTGCTCAACCAGCTTATCCAGCCAGGCAATGGTGGACTCATAGTCAGGGCTTTGGATGCCGCCACTTTGTTCAAACGGGGTTGCCCATGGGTGTTCCGGCGCCAGCATTAAAGCCTCACTGGCACCACGCCAGATTTCACTGGGGGGTAATAAGGGGTCGTTGACAAAAGTCGTGTGCTTTACGGCCTCGGCCGACACTGGCATGGCTGCGAAAAAGCTGATGCCCAAAAGAATGCGATAGAAATTGCTGAGGGGGAGTTGCATGCTGAAGCCTTGTTTCAGGGCTATAAAAGATAAAGGCTTATCTTTTCGTAAATGTCGGTTGTGCGCAAGCGGATTTCCGGTGATTTTACCGTGGAATGACGCAAAGTCCGAGAAGCCAAGTTTATATGTAATTAATTGTAATTAGGCTCTTTTTGCTGACAATACCTTCCTTTAGAATCTCATTGATTACATAAGGAGGTGTTATGATCCATATTCAGGCCAAATTGCTTGAAAAGCGTTACAGCACTATCAAGGCTGTTGATGGCGTCAGCCTTGATATTCAGGGCGGCAAAGTGCTGGCTCTGCTGGGGCCCAATGGTGCCGGCAAGTCATCACTGATACGTATGCTGGTGGGGTTGACCTGCCCGGATGCCGGTGAGCTGTATATCAATCACAACGGCAGGCCGCTCGCACAGTTGCCGCGGGAGCATTATGGTTACTTGCCGGAAGACAGGGGGCTTTATCAGGACCGAACGGTAACGCAAAACCTTACCTACATTGGCGAGCTGCGGGGGATGCCGAAGACTCGTATCGACAGTCAGATAGCACTGTGGACAGAGCGTTTCGGATTGACTGACAAGTGTGGCGACAAACTGAGCCAGCTCTCAAAGGGGAATCAGCAAAAAGTGCAGCTGATAGCCTGTCTTTTACATGCTCCCGAACTCTTAATTCTCGACGAACCATTTTCCGGGCTGGATCCTGTAAATCAGGAGCTGGTGGTTTCGATATTGGCCGAACTGAGGAATGCAGGCACAGGTATAGTGCTCAGTGCCCACCAGATGGCATTGGTTGAGCGTCTGGCAGATCGTATGCTGCTGATTAATCATGGCAAACCAGTGGCCAGTGGCAACTTGGCCGAGGTGA
Organism: Shewanella sp.; assembly: GCF_041630135.1. Taxonomy (GTDB): domain Bacteria; phylum Pseudomonadota; class Gammaproteobacteria; order Enterobacterales; family Shewanellaceae; genus Shewanella. The sequence goes on along the minus strand of NZ_JBFKLW010000074.1, from coordinate 1,607 downwards.
TGGCTCAGTTATCTCCCACAGAGGGCTTTCAGGTAGGCATTAATCCCGAGCCTGCTCTGAGTGCCTTGCAAGCCTTGGCCACTGTCGATGTTGCAACACAGGCTGACGGCCACTGGTTGCTGACCAAGGCCAGGGATGCCAGTCTGCAGCAGCTGTTGAATGAGCTGGCGGCACTTGGAGAGCTGATTTCTTTTGCTCCCTTACAGCCGAATCTGCATGAGCTGTATCTACGGGCTGTGGGTGGCGACAACAGGAAAGTGGAGGAAGCAGTATGATCCGCTGGAAGATTGCCGTATTTGAATTTAAGCGTTTTCTTAAATGGAAGCAGGAGCTTGCCAGTATAGCTATTATGCTGCTGATTTTTGCAGGTATGTCGGCCTGGCCGCAGATCAAAGGTTGGATAGACAAGGATTATCGGGTCGCAGTAGTGGCAGAGACCTTGCCCAGCATTGTCGGATACCAGTTTACCCGGGTGCCGGCAGATACAGTGGATGCGGTGAAATTGTCCCTTGGCAAAGATTGGGACCTGCTGCTGGTGAGCCGCGACGGCAAGCTTGAGTTAGTGGGGGAGAAGTCCACCAGTTGGCTTGAAAAACTAACCCCGCAGCTGCAGCGTTGGCATCAGCAGCAGTTGATAGCCACCTTGCCTTTGTCGGCTGAGCAGCAAAAAGTCATTGGTGAGTTACCTGAGATTCATCTCAGTTTTACCCGAGAAACAGAGGAAGAAGAGCAGGTGCGTAAGCTTAAACGCATCGTCGGCATGGTGTTTCTCGGCATTCTGATGACCGGATTTTTTGCCAGTTTCGGGCTGATGTTTACCGCCATCACCGGTGAAAAGCAGCAGCGGGTCACCGAGCAGCTGCTGACGCTGGTGTCACCGCGGGAGTGGATTGACGGCAAAATCATTGGCGTGTCGCTATTCTCGCTGAAAACCATTGCAACCTATGGCGTGATTGTGTTGTTGGTAATTCACGGCATCAGCATGATTGGTGGCAAGGCATCTTTCAGTAATCCGCTGGGGATTAAAGAACTGGCATGTATGCTGGGATTTCTGACGATGGGTGTGCTGCTGCTTAACAGCTTTCTGGCAGGGTTTGCCGCTACCATCGATGATCCGAATCACTCCGGGCGCAGTGTGGTTATGTTGCTGCCAGGCCTGTTGATAGGTTCCATTTTCATGGTCATGGACAATGCAGAAGGACTGGCGATGCAATGGCTCAGCTGGCTGCCGCTGACTTCCTTTGGTGCCATGCCGCTGCGGGTGTTGAGTACAGACGTTCCCTGGTGGGAGTGGTTGGGTGCGTTGATGCTGCTGGTTGCCTTTGTCATGTGGTTGTCAAAGGCGTCGGCGCGGGTGTTTGAGCTTGGCATTCGCATGTATGGCAAGGAGCCGGGCTGGGGGGATATCGCTGCTGCAGTGTTCAACCGCCGCTGATTGATGCAAAAAATGGCTCCTGATGGAGCCATTTTTGTTTTCAGCCCTAAACCACCTACTTCAGTAGGTGGTTATCATCCAAATGGGCTTTGCCCGTATATCTACCCATGCTAAATGCATCTTTGATTTTTAGCGAAGTCAAAAGAGGCAAATAACATGAGTAGATACGAGC
>NZ_JBFKLW010000073.1:0-19180 GCF_041630135.1 Shewanella sp. | reverse complement strand
GGGAAATCCTACCCGCTGCATTCTGGGTGAAGCCCTGGCTGAACTTGAGCAAGGTGCAACCGGCGTAGTGACCTGCACCGGCATGGCGGCCATTACGCTGGTGACCAGCTTGCTGGAACCGGATGATCTTTTGATTGTGCCCCACGATTGTTATGGCGGCAGTTATCGCCTGTTTACCAATCTCGCCAAAAAAGGCGCATTCAGACTGGCGGTTGTGGATCAGACCGATGATGCGGCGCTTGCGGCTGCCATTGCCCAAAAGCCGCGTATGGTGTGGCTCGAAACCCCTTCGAATCCGCTGCTGCGGGTCGTGGATATCCAGGCCATCAGTGACGCCAGCCACGAGGTGGGTGCCCTGGTGGTGGTGGATAACACCTTCCTGTCGCCCATTTTGCAGCAGCCGCTGCTTTTGGGTGCCGACATAGTGATCCACTCCACCACCAAATACATCAATGGTCACAGTGATGTGGTTGGCGGCGCTGTAATTGCCAGGGATGCTGAGCTCGGTGAAACCCTGCACTGGTGGTCCAATACTCTGGGCCTGACCGGTGGTGCCTTTGATAGCTACCTGACTCTGCGGGGTATTCGTACCCTGGGTGTGCGGGTGCGTGAGCATCAGTCCAATGCCCAGCGCATTGTGGAGGTGCTGAAAAACAGCCCGCAGGTAAGCAAGGTGTATTACCCGGGGCTTGCGGAGCATCCGGGCCATGAAATTGCCGCAAGGCAACAAAAAGGCTTTGGCGCTATGCTGAGTTTTGAACTGGTGGGCGGTGAGAAAGAAGTGGTGACCTTCCTCGAATCCCTACAACACTTCAGTGTGGCAGAAAGCTTAGGCGGAGTTGAATCCCTGATTGCTGTACCCGCCACCATGACTCACAGAGCCATGGTACCGGAAGCCCGTGCCGAGGCCGGAATTAAAGACACCCTGCTGCGCCTGTCAGTGGGGATTGAAGATGCAGAAGATTTAGTGGCCGACATCAAGGCCGCCCTGGCTGCTGTTGCAGCCTGTTGAATAGGAGTCAGTGATGGCGCGTTGTCATTTGCATAAGTTTGGTGGCTCCAGTCTGGCCGATGCTGACTGTTACCGCCGCGTGGCCCATATCCTGCTGACCCAGGGGCACAGCGACGATCTGGTGGTGGTGTCTGCCGCCGGTAAAACCACCAACTTTTTGTATAAGCTGCTGTCGCTGCGTGATGCCAAAGCGCTTTGGCAGGAAGAATTGCAGGTGCTGATGAACTATCAGCAGAATCTGATAGAACAGTTGCTCAGTGCCGAGCAGGCTCGCCACTTGCGTGAGCGCCTGTCCACCGATAAGGCGCAGTTGGTCAGTCTCCTGTCGCTGGAAACCCTCAACGATTATCAAACCAGCCATGTGGTAAGTTTTGGTGAGCGTTGGTCTGCCAGGTTGATGGCAGCGCTGCTGCGGGAGTCCGGCGTGGCTGCAAGCCATGTGGATGCCTGCAGTATTCTGGTCGCCGATGAAGGCGCTGTGCCCAATATCCGTGAGCAGGAATCCCGCGAAAAAGTGGCCGCCATGCTGGCCGAACATGAAAACGAACGCATAGTTATCACGGGTTTTATTTGTGCAAACCCTGCCGGTGAAACTCTGTTGCTTGGCCGTAATGGCTCAGACTTTTCTGCCACCTTGATTGCCAGTCTGGCCGATATCGACCGGGTTACCATCTGGACTGATGTGGAAGGGGTGTTTAACGCCGATCCGAATAAGATTAATGATGCCAGACTGCTCAAAAGCATGTCGCTGGCGGAGGCTGACCGCCTGGCACGATTGGGCTCGCCTGTGCTGCACAGCCGTACCTTGCAGCCTCTGTTCAATACTCAGGTGAGCATGGCGGTGCGCTCAAGTTACGCGCCTCATACCGATTTTACTCTGGTTGCTCCAACCAGCTCCCAGGCCAGTGCGCCTGTGGTGACCAATCTGAATGAGGTTGCATTGTTCAGCCTGTCGCTGGATGGCGATGCTGAAGCGCTGGTGAGTGCAGCGGTGCAGGCTGGTCTTGCGCCGCTTGCCCATTGGCATAACAGCCGCGGCAAGTTGGAGCTGGCTTACACGGTGGAAAACCATAAGCAGGTAAGCAGTTTCCTCAAAGCCCAGTCCGATGTCTTCGCCATTACTGAAGTGGCGGTGAATACCGACCATGGATTGGTGGCCTTGGTGAGCGCCGATGCGGTGCTGTATCGCAGAAGTTTCGCCAGACTCCTTAGCCGCGAGGCCAGGCCCTTGTACCAGGATGGTCTGAGTCTGGTGACGCTGGTGCCAAAGAACCAGGTTAACCTGCTGACCCAAAAGGTTCATCGCCGCTGCGCCGGGCCGCGTAAGCGAATCGGTGTGGTGCTGCTGGGCGTGGGTAATATCGGTGAGGCTTGGGTAGATTTGTTCCGCCGCTCCCAAGCCAGCCTGTGCCGTGATCTTGAGGCAAGAGTTGAGCTGGTGGGGTTGGTGAGTTCATCCCGCGCTTATATTAATGATAGCGGTGTTCATCTGGATCATTGGAAAACGGAATTTGCCGATTATGCCACTGACTGGCAGTACGAACAGTTATTTGATGCCTTATCTGTCCTGAATTGTGACGAGCTGGTGGCGCTGGATATCAGCGCCAGTGCCAGCCTGACGTTGCAATACCCAGAGTTTTTTGCCCGTGGGATTCATGTGGTCAGTGCCAACAAGCTGGCAGGCTCAGGCCCTCTGCCGTTTTACCGCGACCTTAAGCTTCAGCTGGGTAATCGCCGTTTGTACTGGCGCTACAACGCCAGCTGCGGTGCCGGTTTGCCTGTGCAGCACGCGTTGAACGACTTACACAACAGTGGCGACAGTGTTGAAGCCGTTGGCGGGATATTTTCCGGTACTCTCTGTTGGCTGTTTGAGCACTATGATGGCAGCAGACCATTTTCTGAGCTGGTATTGGAGGCCCGTGGTCTTGGGATCACCGAGCCGGATCCCCGTGACGATCTCTCCGGTAGGGATATGCAGCGAAAGCTGTTGATTCTGGCGCGGGAAATAGGGCTCGATATTGAGCTTGACGATATTCAGGTGACGTCGCCAGTGCCGCAGGCATTGGCTGAGTTACCGCTGGATGCTTTCCTTGCCCGCATCGGTGAATTGGATGCCCCTTTGCACGATTCGCTGCAAGCTGCCGCCGCTGAGGGCAAGGTACTCAGATACATTGCTGCGCTGGACAAAGCCGGTGGCAAGTTGAGTGCAGAAGTGGGGCTGCAGTGGGTGGACAGAGCTCACCCTTACGCTAATCTCACTCCCGGTGATAACGTATTTGTTATTCGCAGTGGTTTCTATCAGGGTAACCCACTGATTATTCGTGGCCCGGGGGCTGGACGTGATGTTACCGCTGCAGCTGTACAGTCTGATCTGGTGCAAATTTGTCGGGATCTTTTACAGGACTGATTTCATAACAGACTGAATAACAGGGACTCTTTTGAGTCCCTGTGTTTTTTCCACCATGTAGTGGCGAAATGGCGCAAACAAGGTCATTTTTTAACTTGACTTAACTATCATAATCCCTAGTATATAGCCATATAGACGTCCAAACGTCCATTTGATGAGTTGAGGGAATTTAAAATGGCTTTTCACCACGCACAACACGCAAACTCGCTGAACCAGAACCTGGCCGAGGTGGGTGATATCAATGTGTCTTTTGAGTTTTTTCCTCCTTCAACACCAGAGATGGAAAAGATCCTGTGGAACTCCATTCGTCGTCTCGAGCCGCTCAACCCTAAGTTTGTGTCTGTTACCTATGGTGCCAACTCGGGGGTACGTGACCGTACCCATGGTGTGATTGACCGCATTCAGAAAGAAACCCAATTGGTTGCAGCGCCGCATTTGACGCTGGTGGATGCCAGCGATGAAGAGTTGCTGGCGCTGGCCAAAAATTACTGGAACAGCGGTATCCGCAATATAGTGGCATTGCGTGGCGATCTGCCTGCAGGCAGCCCCAAGCCAACCCGTTTTGCAGCCGATTTGGTGCGTTTGCTTAAGAGTGTGGCCGACTTTGATATTTCGGTGGCTGCTTACCCAGAGGTTCACCCTGAAGCCGCCAACGCTCAGGCAGATTTGGTGAATCTGAAACGTAAAATTGATGCCGGTGCCAACCGTGCCATTACTCAGTTTTTCTTCGATGTGGAATCGTATCTGCGGTTCCGTGACCGCTGTGTGGCTGCCGGTATTGATGTGGAAATTGTGCCGGGTATTCTGCCGGTGACCAATTTTACCCAGCTCAAGCGTTTTGCCGCCATGACCAATGTATCATTGCCGGGCTGGTTGCACCGCCAGTTTGAAGGGTTGGACAATGATGCCGCAACCCGTCAGTTGGTGGGTGCCAACGTGGCTATCGATATGGTTAAAGTATTGGCCCGCGAAGGGGTGAAGGATTTCCATTTCTATACTCTGAATCGCGCGGAACTGTCCTACGCCATTTGCCACACGCTTGGTGTGCGTCCAAAACAGGATTGATTTTCAAGGCCCCATCAGGGGCCTTTCTTTTATCGGCGTGATGCACTAAGGTTTCGGTGTTGTGGACAAGGACGCCAGACCATGAATGATAGAATTGAGTATCACGAGCAAAAGCTGCCGATGGATGTGGCCAAGCTTATCCTCTCCCTTTCTGTGCTTATTGCGCTGTATTTTATGCAGATCTATCCAAAGTCGCCCTTCGGTGTCTTTGTATGGTGCACCACCGGCGTTTACGCGCTGTTGTCTCTTGGCTGCCTGGTGTATCGCTTGAGTGAGCTCAGGGGGCATTACCGTCAGCGAGGCTGAATGTCAGAAAAGTCCCAATGCCCTTTATGCGAAAGGGCAAATCTGTGTGCCTTTGAAACCGGCAAAAGCATAGAGGATTGCTGGTGTCACTATGCCCATTTCCCCAAGAAGCTTCCAGAGCGACCGGACGCCTGTTTGTGTGCCGACTGCGTCGCCAGGCTTGCCAAGGCAGAGCGATTAGCGCTAAAACTGACTGAATAAAAAGCGGAGATGGGCTGTGCCGCATCTTAACTGCCGGGAGCTCCTGCATGCTAAAAAAACTGCTTATCCTCATAGTGCTGCTGCTTGCAGCCCCCTTTATTGCCGCCCTTTTCATCAAAACCGATTATGAAGTCAGTGTCAGTCGCACCATTGATAAGCCATTAACCGAGGTATTTGGCTATATCAGATACCTGAAAAATCAGGATGAGTTCAGTGTATGGGCCAAGATGGATCCCAATATGCGCCAGCAGTTTTCCGGCACCGACGGTGACGTAGGCTTTATCAGTGCATGGGAGAGTGACAATCCGGATGTGGGTAAAGGTGAGCAAGAGATAATCGCCGTTATACCCGATAGGCGCATCGATTACGCCCTGAGATTTATCGAGCCTTTCGCTTCAGACGATAAAGCCTATTTCACCACTGATGCCATTGAAGATGGCAGCACACTCGTGACCTGGGGCTTTGTGGGGCATATGGATTACCCGATGAACATACTCATCCCTTTGATGAATATTGAGTCCATGATTTTAAAGGATCTTGATACAGGACTTGCCAATCTTAAGCAGCAGCTTGAGTCGCGTCCGTGAGATCCTGAATGATTCTGGCTTTCCAATTGTTAATTATTCGTTGTACTCTGGTTGCTGAGTTTTCCCCTGCACGTCAGAGGGATAAATAAAAAGAGAATAAGAACAGTCAACGAGGTTTGAATGGAAGCTGTTACAGAGTTAGTCAAGTCGATAAATGGCTTGGTATGGGGTATCCCTATGCTGGTCATGATCCTCGGTGTGGGTTTGTACCTGTCTTTGGGTCTTAAACTTCTGCCAATCCTCAAGTTGGGTAAAGGTTTCGGCCTGCTGTGGTCAGGCAGGACACCTGAAGGCGGCAAGGATGTTAAAGGAGACGTCAGTCCATTCAATGCGCTGATGACCTCACTCTCCGCCACCATAGGTACAGGTAATATCGCGGGTGTAGCCACGGCGATATTTGTCGGTGGCCCGGGTGCACTTTTTTGGATGTGGTGTACTGCTCTGGTGGGGATGGCGACTAAATATTCTGAAGCGGTACTAGCCGTTCGCTACCGTGAGGTGGATGAAAAGGGTAACCATATAGGTGGCCCCATGTATTACATCAAGAATGGCCTTGGCAGCAAGTGGACCTGGCTTGGTACTGCCTTTGCACTTTTTGGCTCTTTTGCCGGCTTTGGTATTGGAAACACGGTGCAGGCCAATTCGGTGGCATCGGCCTTAACCAGCAATTTTGGGATTCCGGCGTGGGTTTCCGGTGTGGTGATGATGGTTCTGGTTGGGTTGGTGCTGATGGGTGGCATCAAACGGATTGCCGTAGTAGCCGGTAAACTGGTGCCTATGATGACCATTTTCTATATCACAGCCGGTATGGCCGTTCTGGTGGTGTATGCCAGTGAGATCCCGGCAGCTTTGTCGTTGATTTTCCACAGTGCCTTTAATCCGGTTGCAGCCCAGGGCGGTTTTGCCGGTGCAGCGGTGATGGTTGCCATTCAGATGGGGGTTGCCCGTGGGGTATTCTCCAATGAGGCTGGCCTTGGCAGCGCCCCCATTGCCCATGCGGCTGCGCAAACTAAAAGCCCTGTCACTCAGGGATTGGTAGGTATGCTGGGTACCTTTATTGATACCCTGGTGGTGTGCACTATCACCGGCCTTGCGATTGTGGTCTCCGGTGCCTGGAGCAGCGGTGAAAATGGCGCAGCACTGACATCTTATGCTTTTTCCCATGCACTGCCGATTGGTGATTATATCGTAGCCGTGGCGCTGGCCATCTTCGCTTTTACCACCATTCTTGGTTGGAGCGTGTACAGCGAGAAATGCGTGCAGTATTTGCTCGGTGTTAAAGCGGTGATGCCATTCAGGCTGATCTGGACCCTGGCAGTGCCACTTGGCGCCATGGGGTCACTGGATTTTGTCTGGCTGCTGGCTGATACCCTCAATGCCATGATGGCCATTCCCAACCTGATCGCGCTGACCCTGTTGAGCCCTGTGGTGTTCAAACTCACCAAGGAGTTTTTCTCCGGGCGCAATGAACAACGAAAAGTTGAGATTGAGGCCGAATAACTCATCTAAGCCAAACAAAAAAAGGATGCCTCGGCATCCTTTTTTGTTTGGGGGAAACTTGTGCTGGCTTTACTCGGCCGGAGCGTCGAATTCGGTTTCTTCCACTGAGGGGAACATGGGTTCCACGTTGGGGAGAATCCGGAACTGGCGCTGAAAGTGGCGCTGCACCCCTTTAAGGTTGATGTTGCCCAGACCACTGGCAAAACCGAACCAGGCGTATAGGCCGCTGTAATCGTCAAACATTGGTGGCAGGTATCTGGGGCCGGCAAGTATGCCTTCACGGTAGGCCAGATACAGGGCTGGAATGTCTTCAATGGCGAGCTTGCCCAGAAACAGCATGGGGATAAGTTCAGGGATCCCTGAGGCAATGGCACTGCGGATGAAGTTGACGTTTTCCACGTAGCCACGCACGTAGGAAATGTCTTTGGTAAAGCAACTGCCACCTGCGACCATGCCGCCGCGAAATACCCGCTGAGTCACACGATAGCTGTCTTTCTTGCTGAGATTCTGATCGCGGAAATACCGATACACTTCAATAAAGTCGGCGCCATTTTCAGCCATATCCACCGCGGCCACCCGGTCGCTGATGCGTCGGGCTCGACCTGGCGTAGAACTCAGCGTAAGCATTTCCATCAACACTGCCAGGCCTTCCTGTGCGGCGGCCACCCGTGGCGACCCCACGCTGAGCCAGGTGGCGTGGGGCTGAGCCCGGCCATTTAAGGTGGTGCCCACGTGCACCCAGCCTTCGTGCACTTCGTACACGTTCAAATCGGCCTTGCTGAACATGGCTTTGGAGTTGATTTTTACTGTATCGCCACCCACGGCTGCATCGGAAACAATACCGTCACTTAGTTTTACCCGCATCTCATCGCTGTGGAAGTATTTGCTCAGTCGTGAGCCAAGATGGTCTACGGCACTGGCGGCGTCAATTTCCTTGGGATGCTGCTTGTTCATGTGCGCCGCCGCTGGCAGCGAGAAGATGTAGCTCAGGCGGTCGCCAAGCTGGCGCAGAGTGTGTCTGTCACCATGGAGCTTATTGCTGGCACTGCCATAGAGGGTTTTACTGAGTTTGCCAAAGTGTGGGGTTCCCCTGTGCCCGAGCATGTCAATCACTAACCGGTACTGATCCACGTTGGCCACCAGCAATTTGCCGAGGCTGTCTTCTTTGCCGAGGGTGTGCTGGATTTCCTGTTTTAATGACTTGAGCTCTTTTTGAGTGCTATGGGCGTCAAAAGGCAGACTGAGATTGTCGTAAAAGGTTTTATCTACTTGCGGTAACTTATTGGCATTATTATCAAAAAAAGTTTGTTCCAGCTCCCTTGGCCACTTGATGGCATCCAGGATTTTTATTGGAGCTTGAAGGGCGATGAGTCGGTCAGAAAACCGTTTCAGGTGTTCACAGTACCTGCTTTGGGCATCGTTCATGGTGCTAATTTCCTTAATGGCTCTGAAAATATGATAGCCAGAACAGGAAACTTAAACCACTTAAGCTTTTGAAAGGTTGGACTGATCTAAGTTTTGGGCAGGGAATACCCCTGCCTGCAGCTATGGTTAAAAGTCCTCGTCATTTTCCAGGCCGAGTGCTTTTCTCAGTTCGGCGCGTTCAAGATAGTCATCCAATCGACGTTTAACTTCTCGCCGGTGCTTCATGGCATTGGCTGCCTGGGCATTTTTTGGCGAGGTCAGTTCCTCAATTTCGCTATCCTGGGGCAAGACTTCAATAATACGAGCCATAACGATTTCCTCACGGGTTGCCTTAAGGTCTTTCTAACCAGTTTGCTTTACACAGAAAAGCAAAAGTTTTTTGCTGTAAGTGTAAAAAAAACTGCGCCACGATCAGGCATGTTCGGTTTGCTTAAGTAACACCTAATAGTAAAGATAGCAGTAGCATACAGAAATCGCTGTGCCGTACGGATAAATGCCTGGTCATGACCAGAGCGGTATGCCAGGGAGTATTTTTCACGCGCTGCATTATTCAGGAGCAAACAGCCTTGCTTTATCAGCTGGCTTCGGAAATGATCTTTGTTAGCGAAACTATCCTGGCTAAGGCTCTAAACTAATGAAAATCGGTGTACTTTCTCAGTTCCCTGACCTTTATTCCACTCGGCGATTGGTGGAGGCCTGCCAGTCCAGAGGGCATGATGCGCAAGTTATCAACCCTATTAACTGTTATATGAATATCAATTCGATACAGCCAAGTATTCATCTTGAAGGTGTTGAGGTTCCCCAATTTGATGCCATTATTCCGCGCATTCACGCCAGCGTGACCTTTTATGGCTGTGCCGTGGTTCGTCAGTTTGAGATGATGGGGGTGTATGCGGCCAATGATTCGATTTCCATTGCACGTTCAAGGGACAAGCTGCGCGCTTTGCAGTTACTTTCCCGCAAGGGAGTAGGCATGCCCATAACTGGCTTTGCCAATAAGCCGCACGATATTCCCGATCTCATCAATATGGTGGGTGGTACTCCACTGGTAATTAAGCTTTTGGAAGGCACTCAGGGGATTGGAGTGGTATTGGCTGAAACCCGTAAAGCAGCTGAAAGTGTTATTGAGGCTTTTTTGGGGCTCAAGGCCAACATCATGGTGCAGGAGTTTATTAAAGAAGCTAACGGCAGTGACATTCGCTGTTTTGTGGTGGGCGATAAAGTGGTGGCGGCGATGCGACGTCAGGGACCTGAAGGTGATTTTCGCTCCAATCTGCATTTGGGGGGCAGTGCTGAAAAGGTCAAAATCACACCGCAAGAAAGGAAATCGGCTGTTGCTGCAGTTAAAGCGATGGGGCTGGTGGTGGCGGGTGTGGATATTCTTCGCTCTTCCCGTGGTCCTTTGGTGTTGGAAGTCAACTCGGCGCCGGGTATTGAAGGTATCGAACAAGCCACAGGTATCAAGGTCGCTGAACCCATTGTGGAGCATATTGAAAAAATGGTGGCGGCCCGCAAAGCGAACCGCCAGGTGATAGCATAAAAGGCATTGCGCCATGGCTTTAAAAAAGCCATTACCAGGGTCACAACCCGAACGAATATGCCCAGCGCAGTACTACCTTGGGGTCGTCGCCGGTAAGGTCGGTGTCGGAGACGATAAAGCTTACCTCACCCAATTCAGTGCTCTTGGTTATGGCTGCTGAGTAATCGCTGTAACTGGATTCGTCATACCAGCTGGAGATCAGGTCACCACTGGAATAACCATAGTGGAAGTCCAGACTCAGGCTGTCGCTCAGGGGGATGGCCACTTCGGCGCTCAGGTAATCCATATCATCTTCTGACAAAGCATCATCCGCCAGGCCATTGCCGCCATGGATGACTCGGGCGTAACCCAGTGTCAGCCACTGCCAGCTCAAGCTGGCGTAAAGCTCTGAGAAATCGATATCGGCATCCGCATCCGGGTAACCGTAGTACAGATAACCCACATCAAAGCTAATGGACTCGGTGATTTCACCGCTGTAGCCGCCGTAGAGGTCGAGTTCAAAGGTAGTGTCGTCGCCAAAGTCGATATTGGATGCCCAAACTCCGGCATAAAAACCACTGTCGTGACTGTAGTCAATGCTGCCATCCACTGCAACGGCATCACCGGTTTGGCTGATACCGCGCCACAGGTAGTTGGAGCTCAGGCCGATATTGGCATCGAAAGCTGCCGTGGCAGGCGTGCAGGCAGCCAGTGCCCCGAGTAAGGTTAAGCAGACAGATGTCTTGGTCATCATTTTCCCCTTTACAATGGTGTTGTTTTTTATCATTTGCTCAGGGAACAGATAGCTAAACGTGTGCCAACATTTAAGGCATTGAAAGTATTTGATTTTATTTTTGTGGCGGATAGTTTTTGGGGAGGCGTGCCCTGTGGGCGGGCATAGATTGCACGACCATGGTGCGCAGCAAATAAAAAAAGCCTCCAAATGGAGGCTTTTTCGCTACGTGAACCTATCGGTTAGTTAACGCTGTCACGCAGGGCTTTGCCAGCCTTGAATTTTGGAATGGTCGCCGCAGGGATTTTAATTTCCTTGCCGGTTTGTGGGTTGCGACCAGTGCGCTCGGCGCGGCTGCTGGTTTCGAATGAACCGAAACCTACGATGGAAATCTTGTCGCCTTCTTTCATGGCGGCAGTCACTGCTTCTTCAAAAGATTTCAGTGCACGGCCAGCCTCGGCTTTGGTCAGGTCGGCGCTCTCGGCAATCTTGGCGATCAGGTCAGTTCTGTTCATAGCAAAATACTCGTCTTTCCGTGATTATTGTTTTAAAACTTGCCTAACATGCCACAGCCCCCGGCGTTTGGGAAGCGCTTTTACTGCCATAAATTCCCATTAAAACTATTTTTTTGGAGCGTATCTCAATTAGCTCTCATCCAGTAACTGGTAAAGGATTTTCTTGACCAGTTGAGGCTCAAAAGGCTTGTCACACAAGGCATTGACACCGGCCTGACTGACGTTGGACAAATGGGCATCGTTGGCCTCTGATGAAACCATCAATATTGGAATGTGAGACTGCTGGCTTTCGTTACGGATAAACTGAGTCAGTGCCAGCCCATCGACACTGGGCATGTTGTAGTCGGTGACTACCAAATCAAACATTTGGATCCGCATCAGCTCAATGGCTTCTGCGCCATCGCTGGCCTCGGTCAGTTGGCGCATACCCAGGTTTGTCAGGGTGCGGCGAATGACATTGCGGGCCATACGGCTGTCGTCGACCACCAGCACCCTCAGATCCTGAACGTCAAAATGAGATAGATCCAATTCGTCATTGGAAAGCAGATCTATGGTGGCATTGAGTGCCTTACCAAGATGTTCCTTACTGAAAGGTTTGGGCAGAATCGCCACCACTCCGGATTGACGGAAGATTTCCAATTGCTCACGGCGGCATTCGCTGGATACCAGCATAAATTGAATATCCTGGCAGCCGGGCTGTGCCCTGATAAAATTCAGCAGCATAAGCGCGTCTCCGTCACTGTAATGCATAGCGCTGGCTATCAGGTCCGGTTTGTGGCTTTGGATTAAGTTGCGGGCTTCTTCAAAGCCGCTGGCCGTTTCAATGTTAAGGATCCCTTCGGCACGAAGACTGGCGATGATGATTTTGCGCTGTGTATCAGATGGTTCTATCAGGAGAATAGACAGTTCACTTGGAGACAGTTGATGCATGTCATTTATTACCATATGCAGGCATATTCGCCCGGATGTTAATCGAGGTCGCAGTTCCGCATTTCCGGTCTGCACAGGCTACAGAAATGGCTTGCTCTGCTACCGCTCTTACTCTTTTGTTATGAATGTTTTTGTCTTGCCATGAAACGCTACCCACCACTGAAACACCAATAGCACGATGATGCAGAGCGCAACCAAAGGCAGTGGGATTTCTTTACCCTCAATGAATAATTTGGTGTCCTCCGGGCTGATTTGCGTTGCCAGAATAGCGGTAATCCCAAGCGCCGCAAATCCAAGAGTTTGAATTGCTATGTATATTCTGAGTGCCCACAGGGACCAGCTGGCTCTTATTGCTAAACCGGCCAATACGGGAATAACCCCCAGGGTGAATATATCCGGCGCCCCTGTACTGATCAGTCTGCCGATGGCCAATGCACTTAATACAAGGTAAAGCAACAACAGCAGCAGTAGGGGAAGAGGGGGGAGTTTCATGGGGAGCCTCGGTAAAGAAAGTCGGCCAAGTTTAGAAAAACCTGAACCGTCAGTCCAGCTTGGCAGCATATCCATCAGTTATACATTTGAGATAAACTTGCGAATCCCAAAGGAGATATTCTGTATGACCGAAACCCAATTTTGGCAATTGGTAACCCGCCAGAGCCCCGATGAATCTCAGGAAAGCCTGTGTGAGCGGTTGAAAGCTGCTCTGGAACCCATGGATGACGAGCAGCTGAAAGCCTTCGATAAGTTGTTTGGACAAAAAATGCGGCAGGCGTATACCTGGCCGCTGTGGGGGGCGGCTTATGTAGTGACTGGGTGTGATAGCGACTATGGTTTTGCGGAGTTTCGCAGCTTTTTAATTTCTCTTGGTCAGGAATGGTTTGAGCGCATAATTGCCAGTCCCGATGCGTTGGCTGGTTTGCCGGGCTGGCCAACTGTGGATGGTTATGCGTATCCGTTCATTGAAGACTACGATCTGATAGCGGGTCAGATTTTCGAAGACAGAACCCAGGAAGAGCTGCCGTTTGTACCGTCGGGAAGTGTCAATCCTGCGGGCAAGCAGTTCAGTACCCGCCCGAAGGATCTCAAAGCCTGCTATCCGGCACTGTGTAAGCTGTTTCCGCTCTGATTATCCGGTGCAGGTGCTGGTGGCGCTGTCGTAATGGCGGCCAAGTTCGGTGCACAGTTGGTCGACCTTCGCCGCCTCAAGGTGCTTCAGTTGTTCGTTAAACTGATTGAAAAGATTGTCGCTGTATTCTTGCTCTGCGCTGTTTTGCGCCTGTTCCAGTAAAGCAAAATGGCGCACTGCGGCGGCATGTTGTTCACTGTTCAATGGCGTGGCCATGACGATGCTGCTCATGGTCAGCATGCCGGTCATGGCCAGAATGGAGGTCAGGCTGAAAGTGGATGGCTTGGTCATGGTGTTACCCTCTAAGTAAGAAATACGAGGCCATGGTAGCGACTGAGCTTGAACCCAGGCTGAACGAAAATTGGCCAATGAATGTGGTGTTGACCTGTTACTGTGGGTAATAAGACAGCTGCCCAGCTGTTACTGTAAAAAATAAATTCGTATATTTTTCAGCTTCATATAAACATATCTAATCGCTTTAGAGGCCAGCAATCTCCCCAGGCAGCTTCGTAAAAACCTGTTTAAGCAGGTATCGCCTGATACAAATTGATACGGGAACCATTTGTCACCATCTTGTCTAAAACGATGGATAAACAAAAACTTATAATCGGTACATTGTATTGCTGCCGGTTTTGTATTAAGTATTGGTTCAGCTTTATTTAGCTAGAGTTGATACGAGTGAAATGTGTATAGCCCAAGGAGGCTTTATGAAATCCAAGATGATTCTGATTGCCGGTCTGTTTATCGCTGGGTCCGCCATGGCGGCCGATGAAGCTACCACTAATCCAGTGACCGAAGTGGGTGCGGTAAAAATTACCTGGCAGGAACCGAAACAGTTTCGCGATATCAAGTCCAGTGGTGAGCTCCAGTCCCGTTATGAAATGCGTATGTTTGAGACCCTGACCAAGGAACTCAGCGAAGAGGCGTCCAAGTCGCTCAAGCCAAACCAGAAACTGGAATTGGTGGTGACCGATGTTGATTTGGCCGGTGATGTACGCCCCACTTTTGGTGCAACGCCGAGTGATTTACGTGTAGTAAAAGAAATCTATCCACCACGGATGACCTTTTCCTATCAGCTGCTTGATGGAGAGCAGGTGGTAATTGCAGGTGATGAGAAGCTCACTAACCTGAACTTTATGAACGACATTCGTCCAATCAATGACAAGCCGTTTATGCACGAGTCCCGGCTCTTGTCGAAGTGGTTTGACAAACAGGTGGCTTCAAAGCTTTAACCCCAATTACGCCTGACGCAGTTTAGGCGGCAGTGTATCCAGCAGGCAAAGTCCACCCTCGGTGAGTTTTGCCTGTTTTTTTGCCCGGGCACTGAGTTCCGACAATTCATGTTCAGTGCTGTTAAAGGTGTGTGTGGGAGCCAGTATCCCTGCACACAGAGAAACCAATGGATGCAGACACATATTGCCTTGTCTGTCCTCGGCTTCTATCGCCTGAGCAAGCCAATGGTTTTGGTGATAGAAGCTGGCTTTTGATTTCTCAAATGCGTCTATTACTGCTATGACCCGCCGATGGGGATCCTCGGTGGAAATCATCACAAAGTCATCACCGCCGACATGCCCGACAAAACAATCACTGTCCTGTTGCTGCCCAAGTAACCCTGCAACTTCGCAAATCACTTCATCGCCCCGGCAAAAGCCGTAAATATCGTTGTATGGCTTAAAGTGGCACAGGTCAAAATACACCAGAAAAAAGGGACGTGCGTGCTGTTGCAGGCGCTGTAATTCTTCCTGGATAGGGACATTCCCGGGCAGGCCAGACAGGGGATTTGCATGGCGTGCCATTTTGATCCGGTGCTCGGTAATCCGCGACAGCAGATCTTTGGTGTGGCCTACACCAACCAACTTACCCTGACGGGAAATGATAAAGTGCTGTGCCATTTGCAGCTCTGATTCGGCGGTGAGGCGTTGGCTGACTGAGCTTAAAGGCTCGCAGGCCTCCACCTGAGGGGCGGCGCTGTCCATGACTTCGGTTACCAGGTGGTTTTCGTGCAGGGCGCGGCCATATGGGGTGGAAAACAGCTCCAGCAGGGCGGTACGGCTTACCAGCCCCAATGGAATGTCGCCATCGACTACCACCACAGCTTGTAAGGCGATTTGGCTGCAAAAGCGATCACTGATGTGGCGTAACTTGGTCTTGGGGCCAACGGTAACTGCGCTGCAGGCCAGGCTTTCTGCGGATTCTCCATATCTTGGACTAAGATTAGCAGCCGCGTTCTTGCTCAGTATTGAGTCCGGCAGGCGCTGCTGAGGTTGGATGGCGGGCAGTCCCAGCAGAAAACCCTGGCAATAGATTATGCCAAGCTGACGCAGAATCTGCAGTTCGTCATCTGTCTCAATGCCTTCGGCAATCACTTTACAGGTCAGACTTTGGCACAATTCGACAATCGACCTTACAAATTCCTGTTTTACCGGGTGCTTATCTATATCGTGGATAAAGTGGCGATCGATTTTTACATAGTCAGGCGCCAGTTCTGACCAGAGTCTGAGCCCGGAATAGCCGGCACCCAAATCATCTATGGCGGTCAAAAATCCTTGATTCCGATAGTGCAGCAAACAGGCTTTCAGCAGATCTATATCGTCGGCCGGGTGTTGCTCTGACAGTTCAATCACCACCTGTGAAGGTGGGATCCCCAGTTGCTGTAACATGGACAGTGTCTTGCCCCGGGGGTGATCCGGATCCAGCAGCGCCTTTGGTGAAATGTTGATAAACAACTTGCCAGGCAGTTTGCGTTCGGCAAAACGGTGAGCGGCAATTTGCCGGCACAGGGTTTCCAGCTCGCTGAGCCGCCCCTCATGTTCGGCGGTTTTAAACAGGGGCACAGGAGCAAAAAGAGGGCTGTGCGCCGGACCGCGAGACAGAGCCTCGAATCCGTGCACCTTTCCTGCGGAGATATTGAATATGGGTTGAAACAGGGCTTCGATGCTCTGTTTTTCAATGATTTTTGTCAGTTCTGCCTGAAGGTCAATGGCGGCCATGCTTTTACACTCTACTCCGTGAATGTCAGCAGTCTATGGCAGAGCTATGACAAAATTGTGACCTTTATTTTCCCTGCTGCTTAAAGGCTTGCAGCGTTTGCAACAACACGCCCAGCTTTCGTACCACAGTTTCCAGCCCCTGGGCTGTCGGTTCACTGGTGCGAAGATGGCTGAAGTCTTCGCCCAGCTCCTGCACATAGGGCCCAAAGCGATTGCTGCGGGTGCTGAAACCTTCATCGGCGGTAAAGATATAGCTGAATTTACCGTGACCAGCTTTTTGCAGCTCATCCAGACGGGAATCGGCATCAATGGCCTGACGGTAAGCCAGTTGCAGGTTTTCGGTCAGTTGCTCCAGGACCTTGGTGTATGGCATAACAGCTCCAATTAATTTTTTCGGGATTATAAGAGGCAAGGAAGATGGCAACAAGTTTATGGCGGCAGCGGATGGCGGTAGTTGCCCTGACCGGATTGGCATTGTTGGGGATTGCCACGGCGGCCGAGCAGGATAAGCCGCCATTCTATGAATTCAGTCACGGCGGTAAAACTGTGTATTTACTCGGCTCTATTCATTTGGGCAGTAATGATTTTTATCCATTACCCAGTCAGATTGAGCAGGCTTTTACCCGTGCCAAAGTTTTGGTTGTTGAGGCTGATGTGGGTGGCGCATCGGCAGATGTACAGGCACTGCTGGGTAAGTATGGGCTTGGTACCGAAACACCAGATCCCAAAACAGCCGCTGTTTTGAACGCTTATTGCCGTTCAAGGCAGCAGGTATGTGCTGCGCTGGCACCTTTTGCACCCTGGTTGCAGGCATCACAAATCACAGTTGTACAGTTTGCTGCCATGGGATTCAGCCCTGAGGCGGGGGTGGATGTGACACTGCTCGAGCGTGCCAGGGGCAGTAAGCGCATTCTTGAACTTGAAGGGGTTGAGTATCAGTTTCGTCTGATGTCATCGCTGCAAGCTTCACATCAATGGGCCATGGTGCGAGAAGCTATAGAGGTGAAAGATGCTGATATCAACAAGCTGGTGGAAAGCTGGCGAAGAGGCGAGCTTGAGTCTCTGGCTCAGCTGATGCGCGAGTCTATGGAAGAGGGGGAGGATCTGACGTTGCTGAAAATCCTGCTGTGGGACAGAAACTATCGTATGGCCGATACTCTGATGGCGATGCTGGAACAGCCTGACATGCCGGATACCCTTATGGTGGTCGTGGGCGCGGGGCATCTGGTGGGAGAGCACAGTCTTACTGCCATTCTGGCCGGGCGTAGGCTGGCCATCCGCAGCAGCCTTGGCCATTGTGGAGAGGCTGATCATATTTGTCACTTTGACTGACTGCCGCCTGATTGGAGCGATCGTAGGTCATAGCTTTTTTGGGTAGCAATGCCGTCCTGCCTGATAGGCCTGATTCCTTGGCTATACTGGAGAGGAAGCAGCGGAGGCTCCATGGCATTGCAATCCCCCCAATTGGTCTACCCAGGGTTTGAGAAGATCCCAAGATATTGGGATAACGAACAACAGTCTTTGGTGGCCCGGGTGGATCCGGGAGAATTTTATCTTACCTGCCAGGATGAATTTGTTTATACCCGTCTGGGTTCTTGTGTCGCGGCCTGCATTTGGGATCCTCTGATGGGGATTGGCGGGTTAAACCACTTCCTGTTACCAGAAAAGACACTCCATGAAGATTGGCATCAGCTAACCAGCTATTCCTGCCGCTATGGCAACTGGGCAATGGAACAATTGATTAATGGAATTCTTTCAAGAGGGGGGCTTAAAACCCGGCTTCAGGCCAAAATTTTCGGCGGTGGCAGCATAGGCAGGGTTTCGGTGCTTAATATCGGCCAGTCGAATATCGACTTCGTCCGGGAATATCTGGCTACAGAGGGGATCCCCGTTGTTGCCGAAGACCTCGGTGGCCCATGGCCCCGCAAAGTGATGTTTCATCCCCAGAGTGGCCGGGTCAAATTAAAGCGTCTGGAAATGACCGGTGTCGCGCAGATAGAGCGTGAGGAAGAAGCTTACCTCAAGGATGTAACGGCCCATGCCAATGAGCCTGCCCCGGGGGATGTGGAGCTGTTCGACTAGTACTGTTCGATTCGCTCCGCTCCGTTCAATTAGCTTGCGGGTTTGGTGCAGATAAAGTGGACATAGCGCCCTAATGGTAAAAATGCCGGTTCGCGGGAATATCTGAGCTCCATCTCTATCAGACCTGTATCTGAATATTCGTTTGAGAGGCTGCCTTTTTTCAGATAGTCATGGATAACCCGTACACCGGAACGGCAGTTCACTGTGAATCCCCACTCGCAACACCAGGCCTCCACCTGAGGTACAGTGAGGGGAAAATCCGGGCTCAGACGTACCCGTTTGGCTTTGAATCCCGATGCAACATAGCCAAAATTGCCCGCCACCAGTGCATGAAAGCACATCGCATCCTTGTTGTAGAACATTAAAGAAAACAAACCACCCGGACGCAGCATTTTAAGCAGACCAGCCATAGTATTTTTGGCATCAGCCAACCATTCGACCACCGCATGGCACAGGATGAGATCAAACTGTCCAAGGGCGTCGGAATCGAGCGCCTGGATAGGAGAGTGAATACATTCGATATCGAGTTGTGTGTCGCTCAAGGCTATATGTCTTTTGGCCTCGGCGAGCATCTCGGCTGAGATATCGCACAACACCACACTGTGCCCGAGCGCAGCGAGTTTCTGGCTGAAAAAACCAAAACCGCCACCGGCGTCCAAAATACGCAGCTTTCCCTGTCCAAGTTTTGGCATCTGTTCCTGTAAATCCCGCCACAGTACCGCCGAGCGGATATCACCCTTAAGTGTGCCGTAAATGTTTTTGGCAAACTTGCCCGCCAGGGC
>NZ_JBFKLW010000072.1:0-19830 GCF_041630135.1 Shewanella sp. | reverse complement strand
GCTCGTATCTACTCATGTTATTTGCCTCTTTTGACTTCGCTAAAAATCAAAGATGCATTTAGCATGGGTAGATATACGGGCAAAGCCCATTTGGATGATAACCACCTACTGAAGTAGGTGGTTTAGGGCTGAAAACAAAAAGCACAGTTTGAAGCTGTGCTTTTTAATACTGTTACCTCTGCTCAATTTGAACTAATTACCTCGAATTGAACTATTGCGCGTTTGGCGCGGCGGTTCACTGTCGGTATTTATTGGTCAGTATCATGCTTATCCTTTTGCTGCACAGTACCTTCATTTGATGGCTTTTGCTGAGTATCCGCTTGTACGGCAATGCGAGCCGGATCGGGAAAGCACCAGTTATAACGCCATTCGCTCCAGTTCATTCGCCACCAGGCCAACAAGACTATCCCCGCGCAAACCAGGATCCCCACACCGATGGCCTTCTCAAACCAATGGGCTATCGACGCCACCGCCGCCGACGCAATAAACGCCATACCGAGCTGCAAGAAGGTTTTGCCACCCTGCAGCCTTGGTGGCGTTGTTTGAAAATGGCGCCAGCGCATCGGTCACCAGCAACGGATATATAGCACCGTTAATCGCCGCCATGATGGCAAACACCCACAGTACCGACTCAATGCCTGTGCCAAGCTGTGTCAATAAAAACAGCACGACAGACAATACAACGAACCCGGTTATCAAAGTATTTTTAATCGCCTCAGGATTATGTTTGACCAGCATCTTTTTACAGGCAAAACCACCCAACATAAATGCCAGGGTTTGAGGAATGAAACTGAGACCAATTTCAGCGGCGGCATAGCCATGGTGCTGCATTACCGCAGGCCAGAGAGTAAGGTAACAAAAGAACGCGGCGCTGCAGGCACCAAAAATCGCGACATTGTTTTGAAAAGCCGTATTCTTCAGGATTTCGCCCACAGCTATTGGTGTCTGCTCATCAGCGGCATTTTGTTTATTTGTCAGTGCAGGAGTCATTGCCGCCAACAATAAGCCGATGATTGCCAGGATAATAAATATCGCGCGCCAGCCCATCTGCTCGCTAACCCAGGCCCCCATAAGGGGGGCTAACGCCGGAGACAAGGCAACCAACGGCATAATGGATGAAAACACCCTCCTCGCTTCTGCTTCACTGAAACGCTCTATTACTAATGCCTGCCAAATAACGGCAGCGCTGCAAGCACCGAAGGCCTGCAGCACTCTAAGGGCGAAAAACACCCTGATGTCCTGGGTGAATCCAAGCAGTACACTGCTTAAGGCAAACAGCCCTAGCCCTGCCATCAGGGTGTTTCGCTTGCCAAAGCGGTCACATAAACTGCCATAAGCGAGCTGGCCTATAGCCAGGCCCCCAAGGAAGCAGGTTAGCGTCATCGCCACCAAACTGGCTGACGTATTTAAACTTGCTTCAATCTGATTGAATGCAGGAAGATACATGTCAGTTGCCAGAAACCCGAGCATACTCAGCATCGCAAGATATGGAAAAAACACCAAACTTCGGCGCTTAGTTAAAGAATTGGAAATCAAATTTGCCTCCAGAAGTAGGATTAATCTTAGCACGGAGGAGTCTAAAGGCTTGTTTTGGCACTGTGAAACGGTTAATTTTGCACAGTGCAAACAAAAATATTCAAGGCAAGTGTGCCCCATTGAAACAGGAATTTCACCATGCTGTCGGAACAATCTCTGGAACTGGTTGATATTGTTGCCCAGGTTGGCAGCTTTACCGCCGCCGCGGCCAAGCTGCACAAGGTGCCCTCGGCGGTAAGTTACGCCATTAAACAAATAGAAGATGAACTGGGCGTGGTGCTGTTTCATCGTCATCACCGCAGCGTTAGCCTCACAGTGGCCGGCGAACACTTTGTCCATGAAGCAAGGGCTATGTTGTCGCAAATGGATGAGCTAAAACGCGGCACCCAAAGAATTGCCAATGGCTGGCAACCGACACTTTCCATCGCACTGGATAATATCGTCCGCGCCGACAGGATAAGTTTGCTGATCGCCGACTTTTATCGACATTTTCAAGATGTTGAACTGATAATTCGCATCGAGGTATTCAATGGAGTATGGGAAGCGCTGGCCACTGGCAGAAGCCATATCGCCATCGGCGCTACAACGGCGATTCCTGTGGGTGGTGTATTCCAATATCGCGATATGGGGGTGATTGACTGGGCATTTTTGGTAGCAAAAAATCATCCTTTGGCACCCATTGAGGAGCCTCTCAGTGACGATGTGCTCCGCCCCTTTCCGTCTATTTGCCTTGAAGACACCTCGAGGGAAATCCCCAAGCGCACGACCTGGCTGCTGGACAATCAGCGCCGCCTGGTAGTACCCGATTGGATCCGCGCAATCAATTGTTTTACCAACGGTTTAGGCATAGGCTATATGCCAAGGCATTTGGCGGCGCCCTTTATTCAAGCCGGGCTCTTAGTCGAGAAAACGCTGGAGCGACCTAAGGTTCCCAGCCCCTGTTGCCTCGCCTGGAATGGTGACTCGCCCTCGCCTGCGCTAAGTTGGGTGCTTAATTACCTCGGCGACAGTGAGAAACTGCATCGCGAATGGCTGGCATAAGTGTGGTTTCCAGCGGGAATTCAGTTATGATAGCCAGGTTAGTCATATATTAAGGAGACATTGAAATGTCACAGGAAATTCTGGTTTCCAAGCAATCGACACTGGAAGTCAACAAGCTCATTAAGAACACCTATATGTTGCTGTCAATGACGCTTGCGTTCTCAGCGCTTTGCGCCTGGATTGCTGCATCAGTTGGAATTTCACCGCTGATGTCGTTGGGGTTCTCCATCGGTGGTTTTATTTTGTTGTTTGTCACCTTGCGTAAAGCCGACACCGCCGCTGGTCTCTTTTGGGTATTTGCCTTCACCGGTATGGAAGGTGCATCCCTTGGGTTTATTCTCAATCATTATGCAGGTATGGCCAATGGGCCCGAGTTGATTGTGCAGGCTTTCGGTCTGACATCAGCCATCTTTGTTGGCTTATCCATGTATGCGTTGACCACTAAAAAAGACTTTTCTTTTATGGGTGGTTTCCTGTTTGCAGGCCTGATAGTGATTGTCATAGGTGGACTCATTAACCTGTTCGTGGGTAACAGCACTGCCTATATGTTATTGTCCTGGGCTACTGCTTTGGTGTTCACAGGTCTTATTCTGTTTGATACCAGTCGCATCGTAAACGGCGGCGAAACCAACTATATTCGTGCCACAGTGTCGCTGTACCTGGACTTCCTCAATCTGTTCCTCGCTATTTTACGCATTCTTGGCATGAACAACGACGATTAAACATTCCCGAGAGAATTAAGGTAAAATGGCCCACTTCAAGGGCCATTTTTTTATTATGAGCACATTTATTCTTCAGGTATCAGGTAAAGCCTATGGTAGCGCAGCGCCCGTGCACGCGCTCAGGTTTGCCAAGGCGGCAATCGACGAAGGCCACCACATTCTTCGGGTGTTTTTTTATCAGGATGGTGTATTTAACGCATCGAGCCTCGGTTCGCCAGCATCCGATGAGTTCAACGTGTATCAGGCGTGGCAAAACCTGGCCAAACTACACAATGTTGAACTGGTCAATTGCGTGTCTGCGGCCTTAAGACGAGGCATGGTGGCGAAAGAAGAAGCTGAAACCCAAGGGCTCAGTCATTGGAATGTGGATGAACATTTCACTAACGGCGGCTTGGGCGAGTTGGTAAGTGGTATAGCCAAAGCCGACCGGCTTATCTGTTTCTAAGGAGCCACAGTGAAAAAACTCTGTGTTGTGTTTTCAACTGCGCCCCATGGCAATGCCGCTGGCAGGGAGGCACTGGATTTTGCCATGCTGGCAGCAAGTTATGATTTAGAAACCAGTTTACTGTTCACTGATGAAGGCGTACTGCACCTGATCTCTAATCAAAAGCCCGAATCCATTGGCGGCCGCGACTACATAGCTACCTTTGGTGCGCTGGAGTTTTACGATATCGAAAACCTCTACGTATGTGAGGAGAGCCTTAAGGAATTCGCGTTAGAGCCAAGCGCCCTGCCCCTGGACATTGAAGTGCTGAGTACCGAAGCTGTCCGCCAACATTTCGGCGGCGTTGATGAAGTGGTGGTGTACTGATGATTTTGCATCATATTCAAAGCTCATCTGCGCAAAGCGCCGGTCTTCGCCTCGCCCTTCGCTATGCGGCTAAGCAGGATGCATTGCTGATCAGCGGCGATGCCACAGGCTCTGTGCTTCAGGCGAGTTGGCAGACAAAGCTTGACGGCAAAACTGTGTATTTTTTAGATGAAGATATCCAGGCACGGGGTCTTACAGACATGATTGCAGCCCGTTATCCCCATGCAAAGTTGGTTGATTACCGCGGCTGGGTAGCGCTCTCTTTAACGTTCGACAAGGTGATCACGTGGTAGATTCGATTTTGTTTAAAGGTCAGCAGATTGAAGTTGATAAAAATGGCTATTTACTGTCGGTTAACGACTGGAGCCCTGATCTGGCGCTGCTACTGGCTGAGTCTGAGTCCATCGTAATGACCGAAGCCCACTGGGAAGTAGTAAACTTTGTTCGCGATTTTTATCTGGAGTACAAAACCAGCCCGGCCATTCGCGCACTGGTAAAAGCCATGGGGCAAAAGTTCGGCCCGGACAAGGGGAATTCAAAGTACCTCTATACCCTGTTCCCAATAGGTCCAGCCAAGCAAGCCACCAAGATTGCCGGCCTGCCGAAACCTGCCAAGTGTATTTAATGAGTTTGAATTAGTGCCGGGCTGCTCGCTTACCGGCATCGAAAACAAAAAGCCCCGCAATGGCGGGGCTTTTTAATTCGCTGATAAAACAGCGGTTACTTTACATTTTCAAAGACAACCCAAAAGGCTTTTCCCAACGTAGCAAACATGATGGCGGCAAAAACCGCTATCACAGCCATGTAAGAGAGCCAACGTAAATAGCGCTGACCGTTATCCATAATTCCCTGAAAATAAACCTAGTTATTATTATCCCAGCTTTTCAAGACCGCCCATGTAGGGACGCAATGCTTCTGGTACTGTCACAGTGCCATCGGCGTTTTGATAGTTTTCCAAAATAGCGACCAGAGTACGGCCAACCGCCAAGCCTGAACCGTTCAGGGTGTGAACCAGTGCTGGCTTGTTGTCAGCCTTGCTGCGATAACGCGCCTGCATACGACGGGCCTGGAAATCTTTTACGTTTGAGCAGGAAGAGATCTCACGGTAAGTGTCTTGTGCTGGCAGCCATACCTCGATGTCGTAGGTTTTAGCGGCACCAAAGCCCATATCACCGGTACACAACACTACTGTACGATAAGGCAGCCCAAGTTTTTGTAATACTTTTTCTGCGTGACCAACCATTTGCTCCAGTGCATCCATGGAGTCTTCAGGCTTAACAATCTGCACCATTTCCACTTTGTCAAACTGGTGCTGACGAATAAGGCCACGGGTGTCTTTACCGTAAGAGCCAGCTTCTGAGCGGAAGCAAGCCGTATGAGCTGTCACCTTAATTGGCAGATCTGCTTCTTCAATGATGGTGTCGCGCACCATGTTGGTCACTGGCACTTCCGCGGTTGGGATCAAACTCAGCGCCTGGCCTTCTTCAGTGGCAGGCTTGAGGTTAAACAAATCTTCGCTGAATTTAGGCAACTGCCCGGTACCCAACAAGCTGTCGGTGTTAACCAGCAATGGTACATAAGCTTCGGTGTACCCGTGTTCCATGGTGTGCAAGTCCAGCATGAACTGCGCCAGCGCGCGGTGCATGCGGGCAATCTGGCCTTTCATCACGATAAAGCGTGAGCCGGTGATTTTAACGGCGGTTTTAAAATCCAGTCCTCCCAAGCCTTCGCCCAGGTCAACGTGATCTTTTACATCAAAATCAAAGCTGCGTGGCTCACCCCAACGACGTACTTCGACGTTTTCACTCTCATCTTTACCAACCGGCACTGACTCGTCAGGCAGATTAGGCACCGACATGGCTATGGCATTGATTTCTTCGAGCAGTGAGGCCAACTCAACCTTTTTCGCTTCCAGTTCTGCGCCGAGGTTACCTACCTGCGCCATGATAGGGGCAACATCCTCACCGCGGGCTTTGGCCTGGCCAATGGATTTGGAAATGGCGTTGCGACTTGCCTGCAACTCTTCAGTAGCTACCTGCAGTGACTTACGCTTTTCTTCCAGCGCCTTGAGATGGTCGATATCGAGCGCAAAACCACGTGCGGCCAGACGCTCTTTGGTGAATTCAAGTTCATTACGGAGATATTTGGTATCTAACATACTTGTTGTCTTATAAGTTAAACGCGGGAATAAATCAGCTGCTGTCCAAGATACACTACGGTCAGGCAAAGTATCAGGTTCAGAAGCACATTCAGGCTCGCCTTCACAATTTCCCCTTGCTGCATCAGCAACAGAGTTTCGTTTGAGAAGGTGGAAAACGTCGTTAAGGCGCCCAGAAGGCCAACACCAATCAGGGCTTTCCACTCAGGACCAATATGGCTGAGTTCTGCCAGGGCGTATATGCATCCCATCAAAAAGGATCCCGCCACGTTAACGATGAGTGTACCAAAAGGAAATCCGCCGCCAAAGAGCTGCAATGCAAGAATCGAGATGGAATAGCGCAAAACTGCACCTATAGCACCTCCTGCGGCGACAAACAGCACATTATTCATAACGTTTTCGCCCACTTTGCTGGTTAAGCGCCTCGAGATTTTGCAGTTTATCTTTAATTCGCTTTTCAAATCCACGTTCAGTGGGCTGGTAAAAACGGCTGTGTCTGAGCGTATCGGGGAAGTAATTCTCGCCGGCAGCAAAGGCGCCCTCTTCATCATGGGCGTAACGATACCCTTCGCCAACACCCAGTTCGTTCATGAGTTTAGTGGGTGCATTGCGTAAATGGTTTGGCACAGGTGCATTGCCGGTTTCCCGGGCAAGTAACCGTGCTTCTTTAAAGGCGGTGTAAACCGCATTGCTTTTGGGCGCGCTGGCAAGATAGAGCACTGCCTGGGCAATAGCTCGCTCGCCTTCAGCTGGCCCTACCCGATGGAAACAGTCCCAGGCATTCAGGGCGACTGTCATGGCATTGGGGTCGGCATTGCCGATATCTTCCGAGGCAATTGCCAGCAGCCTGCGTGCGACATATAAAGGATCGCCGCCGCCCTCGAGAATACGGCAAAACCAATAAAGTGCCGCATCGGGCGCCGAGCCGCGAATGGATTTATGCACAGCGCTGATAAGGTCGTAATACTGATCGCCGTTTTTATCGTACCCCGCCGCCTGATGGCCGGCGACTTCACTGAGGAGCTCGACCGTGTATTCGCCGCCGTCTGGCAGTAAGTCGGCCATTAACTCAATTAAGTTCAACGCCTTGCGAGCATCACCGTCACAAAGTCTGGCAATGGCTGCCTTTGTTTCCTGGTTCAGGCGCAAACCGCGTTTGCCAAGCCCTCTCGCCTCATCACTGTTTGCCTGCTCAAGAATTTGGCCAATGGCATCATCATCAAGACGTTTTATAAGATAAACACGGCAGCGGGATAACAGCGCGTTGTTGACTTCAAATGACGGGTTTTCAGTGGTCGCGCCAATAAAAATCACTGTGCCATCTTCGATGAATGGCAGAAAGGCATCCTGCTGGCTCTTATTAAAGCGGTGTACTTCATCAACAAACAGCAAGGTACGTTGACCTCGTGACTGGGCAACGTTCTTGGCCTGCTCAATGGCGGCGCGAATTTCCTTAACCCCGGATGTGACCGCCGATATGCGCTCCACATGGGCATTGGCGTAACGTGCGACAAGTTCCGCCAAAGTGGTTTTGCCTGTGCCGGGTGGCCCCCACAGCAGCATGGAGTGCACCTTGCCTGCCAGCAGCGCCTGACGCAAAGGCTTGCCGACGCCAAGCAGATGCGACTGACCTATATACTCCTCAATCTTCTTTGGCCGCATTTTGGCGGCCAAGGGATTGAAGTCAGGGCTGAAATCAAAACTCAATGACACTGCGCACCCTTACTGAGCCCGCTGATCATCAACACTGACACCTTCAGGAAGCTCAAAACGGAACAATCCGCTGTCTGCTTCCGCCACATGCGATTGGGAAGAAAGTTCAAAATGGCTGACACTACCCTGTCCGTCAACAAGTCGTATATCAGAGAGTACAGTTTTCGCAAAACAAACAGAGACCATGTTTACCGCGCTCTCAACTCCCTGATGAGGACGAATTTCAAAGCAGTCGCCTTTTTTATCAATCTGATACTCGCTCCAGCTTTTTTCATCACGGTGTACAAGCAGCGCCATCGGTGACGCCTTCAAAATGTCTTCCATATCGAGAATGCTGACTTCTTCTGCGAAGGAATTGTATACCCACACTGTTTGGTCATTCGCCACTATCAGTGACTCATCGGGCGAAGTAAGATGCCAATGAAAAGCGCCAGGTTGCTTCATCGCAAGAATGCCGCTACCTTCCTGAATTAACTTACCGTTTTGATCGGTCACTTTTTGGTTAAAATTAGCCTTTATCCCCTGCATAGCATCCAATTTATCGGCAAGCAAAGCAGCGTCATCGGCCATTGCTGTGAGTGGCAGCAATACAGTCAAACATACAAAAATCGACGTTTTCACAGACTAACCTCTTAATAATCCGACTAATTACGTGGAGGTGGCGGCGCCAACACTTCACGGTTGCCATTGTGTCCCTGGGCGCTGACGACACCCGCCATTTCCATTTGCTCTATAATACGGGCAGCCCGGTTATAGCCAATTTTGAACTTGCGCTGCACACTGGAAATAGAGCCACGGCGGGACTCAGTTACAAAAGCGACTGCTTCATCATACAGTGGATCGTAATCTTCATCGCCGTCTTCAGATGTTTCACCGGGAAGCAGCACCTGCTCACCTTCACTCGAACCCTGCAAAATTTCATCTATATATTGCGGTTTGCCGCGGGTGTGCCAATCGGCAACTACGCGGTGCACTTCATGGTCATCAATAAATGCGCCATGAACACGAATTGGTACCCCGGTGCCCGGTGGCAGATACAACATGTCGCCCATACCCAGCAGGGTTTCAGCGCCCTGTTGATCCAAAATGGTGCGGCTATCGATTCGTGACGATACCTGAAAGGCCATCCTGGTGGGAATGTTGGCCTTGATAAGACCAGTTATCACATCCACCGATGGACGCTGGGTGGCCAAAATCAAGTGGATACCAGCAGCGCGAGCCTTCTGGGCAATACGGGCAATCAACTCTTCCACTTTTTTACCGACAATCATCATCATGTCGGCGAACTCGTCAACCACCACCACGATAGAGGGGAGTTTATCCAGATCCGGTGCTTCTTCATCAAAGCTTTCACTGGATTTCCACAACGGATCTTTAATGGCCTCACCGGCCTGTTTAGCCTCAGCAATCTTGGCGTTGTAGCCCTTGAGGTTACGTACCCCCAGCGCTGACATCAGTTTATAGCGACGCTCCATTTCACCTACACACCAGCGCAGGGCATTGGAGGCCTCTTTCATGTCGGTTACCACTTCACAAAGCAGATGCGGAATACCTTCATAAACTGAGAGTTCGAGCATCTTGGGGTCAATCATGATGAAGCGAACATCGTCGGGGCCAGACTTATACAGCAGACTGGTGATCATCACGTTCACGCCAACTGATTTACCTGAACCTGTAGTACCAGCTACCAGCAAGTGCGGCATTTTACCCAGATCGACCACAACAGGTTCACCGGCGATATCTGAACCGAGGACCATCGCAAGGGTACTTGGGTTTTGTTTAAACTTGTCGCAATCGAGTACATCGCGCATATACACGGTTTCGCGGAACTTGTTTGGCAGCTCCAGGCCGACATAGGCTTTGCCGGGAATAACCTCCACAACCCTCACCCGCTCAGCAAGCAGTGAGCGCGCCAGATCGCTGGCCAGGTTGGTGATTTTCGATGCCTTTACTCCGGGTGCCAATTCAAGTTCGAACCGTGTTACTACTGGTCCCGGATAAACCCCTACTACATTAGCGGTAATGTTGAAGTCTGCGAGCTTCGACTCAACCAAACGTGCGACCTGATCAAGCTCTTCCTCGCTGATAGGATTTTGCTTGCGATTGGGCACGTTTAAAAGCTCAATGCTCGGCAATGGCGTCAGCGGCTTGGCAGGAACCTTATCCTGTCCCGGCAGAACCACAATTCCATCAACGATTTTTGCCACTTCAGGTTTGGCTTTTGCCTTTACCGTTCTGGGAGCCGCATGTTCATCGCTGGACATTACTTCATCAAAAACGATGTCATCCCATGGAGGGTTGTCCTGAGCGTCACTGTTAAAATCTAAGCTGGGTTCATCTGTCAAATGCGCATCGTCATGGGCTGAAAAGGATCTGTTACTGCTCCTGGTCGAAGCGTCAGCTTGTGCATGACCATTCAACGTCGGCGTAGCACTGAAGGCTGGCTCGACTCTGGCATTATGAACCTTAGATACCAAGCCGGGCTCATCGTCATGAAAATCGTCGTCGATTTCTTCAGACTCTTGGTTGACACGATTCCTTTGCTTGCGACTGAACAAAAAGAATTTACGCTTAGAATTTTCACCAATTGCGACATTTTCATCTGTTTCAAGCGATTCTTCCTTGTGGGAAAATTGAGAATCTTCTTCACCAGTTGAATTGTCTGTATCTTCCGCAGCTTCCAGTTCATTTCGCTGTTTCCGTTTAAAGCCGGCCGCGATGGACATAAAGCCCTTAGTGTCTTCAGTTTCAGAGGTTCTGCTCAATTTGGATGGCAGATGGTACAAACCGGACAGAACTCTCAAAGTGAAAGAGCCTGTTAATTCAACCAGACCTATCAGGCTGATACCTGTGAGTAAAGTAAAGCCGGTTCCAATACTGCAAAGCAATAGCAGAGTAGTGCCTAAATCATTGAAATATGGGAGCATTGTAGAGGCAATTACATCACCGGTAATTCCTCCGGCTGAAAATTCATAGATGTCGTTGCCATTCATACTGGCCAGGGTTGACACCCCAAACACGATCAGAATAAAGCCCAATAAGCGCATCGAAACAGAGAAATAGTCAATTTCAAGCAAACGATGGGATTGCTTGAACAGCAGCCAGCCGGTACCAGCAACCACGAAGGGAGCCAGAAAGGCACTGTAACCGAAGAAGTAATAGAGGATATCCGCAATCCAGGCACCTACCGCTCCACCCAGATTTTGGATTTGCCCCTGATAGTTACTCTGGCTCCAACCCGGATCGGATGCACTGAAGCTGGTTAACGCCAACAGTATGTATATCGCTAACATGGAACAAATGATAAGCCCGCCTTCCAGCAGCCTCTGCAACCCGCTTAGCGAATGAACACGATTTCCCTGAGACAAACGAAATGATCCATAGCAACATTAAAAACAAGTGAAATTAAGATACCAGAATCCTTCGAAAAGTGGAGCGAAATCGGGGGTTTTATGGTCAGTCGCACCGAATTGTTAGCAAAAATTAATACTCTCAGCAGATTTGACAATAAAAAAGGGAGCTGAGCTCCCTTTTATTAACTGCGACAATAACTTAGTTAATTGTCACTGAAATTGTTTACCGCAACCTTATTCGTTTGTTTTACTTCTTCCATTACCACGTAGGTACGGGTGTCGGATACAGAAGGTAACTTCAGTAAGGTTTCGCCCAAAAGCTTACGATATGCAGACATGTCGGATACGCGGGTTTTCAGCAAGTAATCAAAATCACCGGATACCAGATGACATTCCTGAATATCGTCCAGCAACTGTACCGCCCTGTTGAACCTGTCAAACACTTCTGGAGTGTCACGATTCAGGGTGATTTCTACAAATACCAACAAAGATGCACCCAGATAATGTGGGTTCACCAATGCGGTATAGCCATTGATATAACCTTGCTTTTCTAAACGCTTTACCCTTTCTAAACAAGGTGTTGGGCTTAAACCCACACGCTTGGACAACTCAACATTAGAGATTCTTCCATCAAGTTGCAGTTCATTGAGGATATTGCGATCTATACGATCCAAGTCTTTTACAGGACTCTTTTTATTATATGCCATATATTTGACCTTGTTTTATCGCTAAAACAACATTTAATTTTTTGTATGTCGAAAGTTCAGCAGCATAAACTGCATCGGCAATACTATACTAGATATCCCTGAAATAAGCACGTTCAGGCCGCTACAAAATAACAAATATGCCCATACTTTACGGGTAATTATGCAATTGAGGCTCGAAGATGATAATTGGCGTTCCAAAGGAAATCAAAAACCATGAATATCGCGTTGGCATGGTACCCTCCAGCGTGCGTGAACTGACCCTGCGTGGCCATCAGGTTTTTGTTGAGACCAGTGCCGGTGGTGGTATTGGCTTTTCTGATCAGGACTATATCGATGCCGGTGCCAGTATTTTGGCCACCGCTCAGGAAGTCTTTGCAAAATCTGACATGATTGTAAAGGTGAAAGAACCTCAGGCCGTTGAGCGTGCCATGCTGCGCCACGATCAGATTCTGTTTACCTATCTGCACCTGGCTCCGGATCTGCCGCAAACTGAAGAGTTGGTGGCCTCTGGTGCTGTGTGTATCGCATATGAAACCGTGACTGATGACCGCGGTGGCCTGCCACTGCTGGCCCCTATGTCAGAAGTAGCCGGTCGTATGTCTATCCAGGCCGGCGCCATGGCACTGGAAAAATCTGCCGGTGGCCGTGGTATGCTGCTCGGTGGTGTACCGGGTGTTGAGCCAGCCAAAGTGGTTATTATCGGTGGCGGTATGGTTGGTACCAACGCTGCGCAAATGGCCGTGGGCATGGGCGCTGACGTAGTGGTTCTGGATCGCTCCATCGATGCGCTGCGTCGTCTGAACGTGCAATTCGGCTCTGCCGTTAAAGCCGTTTACTCTACTGCTGATGCCATTGAGCGTCACGTACTGGAAGCTGACCTGGTTATCGGCGGCGTACTGATCCCCGGCGCTGCCGCTCCCAAGCTGGTAACCGCCGATATGATCAAGCGCATGAAGCCTGGCGCTGCCATCGTTGACGTTGCCATCGACCAGGGCGGCTGTGTTGAAACCTCACACGCCACCACTCACCAGGACCCAACCTACATTGTTGATGACGTAGTTCACTACTGCGTAGCCAACATGCCAGGTGCCGTTGCCCGCACTTCAACCTTCGCGCTGAACAACGCTACCCTGCCCTACATCCTGAAACTGGCTGATAAGGGTTACAAGGAAGCGCTGCTGGCTGACAAGCACCTGCTGAACGGTCTGAACGTGATGCACGGCAAGATCACCTGTAAAGAAGTTGCCGAAGCCCACAACCTGGCTTACGTACCTTCTACCGAACTGCTGTAATCCAGTCAGTGTTGGAAGACTAAGGGGAGCTTTGTGCTCCCCTTTCTTTTTGGCTGCGGATTGTGCTGGAAACTCTAATAGACATCTTAGATTAGGATCATCTAAGCAGTCGGTAGCTGAACCCTTTACCCCCGTTCGCAAATTTCCTACAATCCCAGCAATTTGCAAAGGCACGGAGAACATAATGAGCCAAGCCAAACACAGTCAACTGCTGATCCTCGGCTCAGGTCCAGCAGGCTACACCGCCGCAGTATATGCGGCTCGCGCAAACCTGAATCCAGTGATGATCACAGGTTTGCAGCAAGGCGGTCAGCTGACCACCACCACGGAAGTGGAAAACTGGCCAGGCGATCCTGAAGGCCTGACCGGCCCAGGTCTGATGGCACGTATGCAAGAGCATGCTGAAAAATTCAATACCGAAATTCTTTTCGACCACATCAACGAAGTAACCCTCACCGAGCGGCCATTCCGTTTGAAGGGCGACAACGGTGAGTACACCTGTGATGCGCTGATCATCGCCACCGGCGCTTCAGCCAAGTATCTGGGTTTGCCCTCTGAAGAAGCATTCAAAGGTCGCGGCGTGTCTGCCTGTGCCACCTGTGATGGATTCTTCTATCGTAATCAAAAGGTTGCTGTAATTGGTGGTGGTAACACCGCAGTGGAAGAAGCCCTGTATCTGTCGAATATCGCTTCTGAAGTGCACCTGATTCACCGTCGCGACAGCTTCCGCTCAGAGAAAATTCTGATTGACCGTCTGATGGACAAGGTGGCTAACGGCAATATCATCCTGCACCTGGACAAGACCCTGGATGAAGTTGTGGGTGACAACATGGGCGTGACCGGCGTGAAGCTCAAGTCCACCAAAGATGACTCAGTTGAAGAGTTTGACGTGGCTGGCGTGTTCGTAGCCATTGGTCACAGCCCCAACACTGGCATCTTCGAGGGCCAGCTTGAAATGAACCACGGCTACCTCAAGGTACAGAGCGGTCTTAACGGTAACGCCACCCAAACCAGCATCGAAGGCGTATTCGCCGCTGGTGATGTGATGGATCAGCACTATCGTCAGGCCATTACCTCAGCCGGTACCGGCTGTATGGCTGCACTGGACGCTGAGCGCTACCTGGATGCCAAGCACGGCTAAACCTGAGTTTACTGAAGAAAAGCCGGCAGTTGCCGGCTTTTTCATGCCTGAATGTTCGCCTGTACCAGTAGCCCAACTCAACTAACAGCTGATGTTATTCATCGCAGGCAACAACCTACAATAAAGCCCAACGCACTAAAGTAACGCGTAAGAAACAGGCACAAAAAAAGGGACCCTGAGGTCCCCTTTTCACTTACTCAAAAACCAATTACTTGGTCAGAGCTTCTTTAGCCTTTTCAACCAGAGTTGAGAAAACAACTTTGTCGAATACAGCGATGTCGGCCAGGATCTTACGGTCGATCTCGATAGAAGCCTTCTTCAGACCGTTGATGAAACGGCTGTAAGACAGACCATTCTGACGAGAAGCGGCGTTGATACGTGCAATCCACAGTTGACGGAATTGACGCTTCTTCTGACGACGGTCACGGTAAGCATACTGACCGGCTTTGATCACAGCCTGTACCGCTACGCGGTAAGTACGTGAACGGGCACCGTAGTAACCTTTGGCGAGTTTCAGAACCTTTTTGTGACGGGCACGTGCGGTCACACCACGCTTAACTCTTGGCATTATTCAATCTCCTCAATTAAGCGTATGGCAGTTGACGCGCGATTGCTGGAACGTCGACCTTGGCAACAAGACATTTCGCGCGCAGATGACGCTTACGCTTGGTGCTCTTTTTGGTCAGGATGTGACGCAGGTGGGCTTGCTTGCGCTTGAAACCATTGGCGGTTTTCTTAAAACGCTTCGCAACGCCGCGGTCAGTTTTCATTTTTGGCATTACTTCTACTTCCGCATTGGGGGTTTATAAAAAACGTAAGGCGAGCGGCCGCTCATTGCTGGGCGGCCGCTACTTTCGGATTGCCCTACTATTTCTTTTTGGGTGCCAGCACCATGATGGCTTGACGACCTTCCATTTTCGGGAAGGATTCGACAACCGCATACTCTTCCAAATCAGCCTTGATACGGTTCATCAGATCCATACCCAGGTTTTGGTGTGCCATTTCGCGACCCCGGAAACGCAGCGTAACTTTCGCTTTGTCACCGTCTTCAAGAAAACGAATCAGGTTGCGTAGTTTTACCTGATAGTCGTTTTCGTCAGTTCCAGGACGGAATTTGATTTCCTTAACCTGAACCTGTTTTTGCTTTTTCTTCTGCTCTTTCTGGGCCTTAGCCTTATCGAACAGG
Organism: Shewanella sp.; assembly: GCF_041630135.1. GTDB lineage: Bacteria > Pseudomonadota > Gammaproteobacteria > Enterobacterales > Shewanellaceae > Shewanella. The sequence continues at coordinate 4,170 of NZ_JBFKLW010000072.1, read as the reverse complement.
AACTTACCGTAATCCATTATACGACATACTGGAGGCTCGGCATTGGGGCTGATCTCTACGAGATCGACTCCGGCTTCATCGGCCAACTCCTGAGCTTCACGGATACTGACAATACCGATAGCTTCACCATCGAGACCGCTTAAACGTACCTGTGAAACACCGGTGATTTCATCATTAATTCTGTTCGGGGCCGATTGACGCCCTGCTTTCTTGATCTTTATGACCTATTCCTCCAAGAGTTTTAGACTACGGTGCGAAATTTGCTCTTTTACGCTCGCAACGAAGGCATCGATGGACATCTTGCCCAAATCCTTTCCGTCACGGGTACGCACCGCGATTTCCCTGTTTTCCATCTCCTGGTCACCTACAACCAATAGATAAGGGACACGCCTTAAAGTGTGCTCGCGTATTTTAAAGCCTATTTTCTCATTCCTCAAGTCTTGAGAAGCTCGAATTCCCTGTTCTTTGAACAATTTGACTACTTCTTCAACGTAATCAGCCTGTTTGTCAGTGATGTTCATCACAACAGCCTGCATTGGAGCCAGCCAGGTTGGGAAGCGTCCCGCGTATTCTTCGATAAGAATACCGATATAACGCTCCAGAGAGCCCAAAATGGCACGGTGGATCATCACCGGAGTCTGGCGGGCGTTATCTTCGGCCACATAGGTGGCGCCCAGACGGCCAGGCAAGGCATAGTCCAGCTGCACAGTACCGCACTGCCAGGCACGGTCGAGGCAATCATGCAGAGTGAATTCGATTTTAGGGCCATAGAAGGCACCTTCGCCCGGCAGAATTTCAAAGGCAATGCCGTTGGCGTTCAGGGCTTCAATCAATGCTGACTCGGCGCGGTCCCACATGGCATCGTCACCAATGCGCTTTTCAGGACGGGTCGACAGCTTCACCACGATGTTTTCGAAACCGAAGGTGGAGTAGGTGTCATACACCATCTTGATACAGGCACTCACCTCTTCCTGCACCTGTTCTTCGGTACAGAAAATGTGGGCGTCGTCCTGAGTAAAGCCGCGTACCCGCATCAGGCCGTGCAGCGAGCCTGATGGCTCGTTACGGTGACAGCAACCGAACTCAGCCATACGCAGTGGCAGATCGCGGTATGACTTAAGACCCTGGTTGAAAATCTGTACGTGACCCGGGCAGTTCATCGGCTTGATGGCGTACTCACGGTTTTCGCTGGCGGTGGTGAACATGGCTTCTGAGTACTTGTCCCAGTGACCAGAGCGTTCCCACAGAACGCGGTCCATCATGAATGGGCCTTTTACTTCCTGGTAGCCATACTGCGACAGCTTGTGGCGGATAAAGGTTTCCAGCTCACGGAAAATGCTCCAGCCGTCGTTGTGCCAGAACACCATACCAGGCGCTTCTTCCTGCATATGGTACAGGTCGAGCTGCTTACCGATTTTGCGGTGGTCACGCTTGGCAGCTTCTTCAAGACGCGTCAAGTGGGTGTTCAGGGCTTTTTTATCGCCCCAGGCAGTGCCATAAATACGCTGCAACATCTTGTTGTTTGAGTCACCGCGCCAGTAGGCACCGGCCACGCTCATCAGACGGAAGTGATGGCAAAAACGCATGTTGGGCACGTGTGGGCCACGGCACATATCAACGTATTCTTCGTGAAGGTACAGCGCTGGCGTTGCATCTTTGCTGATGTTCTCATCCAGAATGGCCATCTTGTAGCCTTCGCCGCGGCCTTCGAAGGTGTCACGGGCTTCTTGCCAGCTCACCACGCGCTTCACCACGTCGTAGTCTTTCTTGGCAAGCTCCAGCATACGCTTCTCGAGCGCAGCTATGTCTTCGGCAGTCAGCTTGTGGTCCAAATCGACGTCATAATAGAAGCCGTTATCAATCACAGGACCAATGGCCATTTTGGTTTCTGGCCACAGCTGCTTGATGGCGTGACCCAGCAAGTGCGCGCAGGAGTGACGCAGGATTTCCAGACCTTCTTCATCACGGGCGGTGATAATAGACAGGCTGGCATCCTCATTAATGAGATCGCAGGCATCTTTCAGCTCGCCATTCACACGACCGGCGATACAGGCCTTGGCAAGGCCCGGGCCGATGTCGGCGGCAACGTCGAGAGTAGATACAGGGTTGGCAAACGCGCGTTGGCTGCCATCAGGAAGCGTAATTACAGGCATGTAAAATCCTTATCCAGTGGTGACCCACACCAAGGGCCACATGGGTATTAAAAGAAGAAACGCTCGGTGGGTAAGACAGTACAGGAGCCTTGAGCCTCATCCGGCGCGGTCAAATAGTGTATGTCATTGACGGTATTCATACAAGAAAGCAGCCCCGCTCGGCGACAATATTCACTTTGCGGTACCAAAAAGCCACGTTAACCTTGGGCAAAGACATCACTTTACACGCACGAGTCCGCTCTCGTTCAGGAATAAGCACAATGGCGTTAGCTCAGACAGCAGACAAAGAGGCCACTCAGCACAGCCATCAGCATCAAACCCGAAGCTCATCGCAGCAGCAACATTGGGCTTTGGTCACCGGCGGCGCCAGACGCATTGGTGCCGCTATTTGTAAAAGGTTGCACTGTGATGGTTTCAATATTCTTATTCATTGCCACCACTCAAAGGCCGAGGCAGACTCCCTGGCTTTGGAGCTGAACTTGTTGAGGCCAAACTCAGCTGTCGTATTACAGGCGGAGCTTGGCTCTGAGCCCGGCCTTAAGATACTGGTTGACGGCGTAACCCAGATGCTTGGTGAAAAAGGCGGCATTCTGACTGCGCTGGTCAATAATGCCTCTGTGTTTGCACCTGAAGATGCAGCAGACATTGATGCCGATTTTCAGGGCCCTGCATTTGATGCGATGGCCTCGGTGCTTCAAGTCAATGCCCTCACCCCTTATCTGCTGACCAAGCGCCTTTATTCACAATTGGCTATAAAAGGCGGCGCTGTTGTGAATCTTTGTGATATCCACGGTCGGCGCCCGCTTAAGCGCCATGGGGTATACTCAATGTCAAAGGCGGCGCTGGAAATGGCAACGCTTTCTTTGGCACAGGAGCTTGCTCCCAAAGTGCGGGTAAATGGCGTTGCGCCGGGGGCTATCCTCTGGCCAGAGAGCCCGGACAGCAATGCCGATGCCGTGGTAAAGCAAATCCCCCTTGGCCGCGCAGGTGAGCCGGAGGATATTGCCACTACAGTGAGCTTTTTAGTCAAAGCGGACTATATCAGTGGCCAAATAATTGCTGTGGATGGAGGCCGCAGTGCCAGCGGCTTTTTGGGCGCGATAACCTGACGCGAAATCCGTGTTCATCGGCTTCTGTTTGCGTTGGGTTTTGCTGAAAAATGGTCTTGCGCAAGTTGCATTTACACAGGAGCACCTGTAATGAGGATAAAACAGCAAACCATCGCCTGCCCCCACTGCGGGCATCATCAACGGATTGAATTGGATGCCACTGCAGGCGATCAGGAGTTTTACGACGATTGCCGTATTTGCTGTAACCCCATCCACATCCGCCTGCATGTGGATGAGGCCAATCGAAAAATCGAGCTATGGGTTGATGGTGATGACGAGCAGCTTTACTGATCGCGCGCTGCCAATACCCGCTCCACCGTATCCACAATGGTCTGGGTCTGACTGTCGATTTCAATATTCAGCTCAGTGCCAACCAGTGCCTGATTAAGGTTGGTCAGCCTTAAGGTTTCAGGGATGAGGTGCAGCATAAAGCCGTCATCAAACACCTCGCCCACCGTCAGGCTACAGCCGTTTACCGCAACAAAGCCCTTATAAAGCACGTATTTCATCAGCTCTTTGGGCAGAGTTAACCGTAAATCTCGCTGCTCACCCACATCGGCAACTTCAATGACCTTTGCCTTGGCATGCACATGGCCAGACAGCAGATGGCCGCCAATTTCTTTGCCGAAGGTTAAAGAACGCTCAATGTTGATTTGGCTCCCGACCTGCACATTCCCCAGGTTAGTCAGGCGCAGGGTTTCTTCCATTACGTCGAAAAAGACCCTATCATCGGCGATTCGGGTTGCGGTGAGGCAAACGCCATTATTGGCAACACTCGCCCCCGGAATGAGTCCTTCCCTCAATTCTTCTGGCAGGCTCACTGCGAGTGTGTGCATTCCCTCGCGCTTTTCCAGCGCCACCAGTTCACAGGTGGCTTGTACGATACCGGTAAACATTCTTTTTTCGAT
>NZ_JBFKLW010000071.1:0-20235 GCF_041630135.1 Shewanella sp. | reverse complement strand
GCCGCATGAGGGGCGCGCTCCTGCCAGGATTAAGCTTCATAAAAGATCTGATGGCGGATGTAATTGTTGGGATGCCTTATTACAAGGCATTCCTCCCCCCACTGCCAATACGCAATACTGTCTGTTCCTGTCCCTGTTCCCTGTCATAAAAAACCTTCAATCCCGATGTTCAACCTCCTGAGATATTGCGGCTCCAGCCATCAAAAACTGGCGCAACAGCCTGAATTTAAAGGTATTAAGCATTATAAATAGATAAGCGCGCAACATAACAAAGCCTTCATTTTACTCTCAATAGACTCAATGACTGCTCTTTTGCATACACCACACAAGTGATACCATGCCGCCATAAGATGCCCCTGGAGGCTCTGACAACCTCAGACCTCAAGACCGGAGCAGGTTCAGGGCATATCCCCCTAGTGAGAGTAATTCCAATGAGCAAAAAAACGCTGGCGCAAATCACCGCCATGAATCCAGACACGCGATATGACTATCTTGTCGAGCAGGTCAAAGCCAATCAGGAAATCTGGACCCTGCAGGATGTAGACGGCTGTGTCATGTTGACCACTGAAGATGAGGATTGCATTCCCATGTGGCCAACGGAAGAAGCTGCGGCTCTTTGGGCTGTAGATGAGTGGAAAGACTGTGAGCCCTTAGCCATCCCTCTTGACGAATGGCTGGAGCGTTGGGTAACCGGCATGGAAGACGACGAACTCTTGGTTGCCGTATTTCCGGTACAGGACGATTTGGGTGTTGTCGTTCCTCCATGGGAACTTGAAAGCCGCCTGAAGCCAAAGACCCGCCACTAATACGGAGCCAAGATGACCGACAAGCCTGCCAATAGTCCAATGCCAAAACGCCTGATGGTCTTGATGTTGCTGTATGTTGCTGCAGCCGTCAGTGGTCTGGTCGCCAAACAGGGCGTGCTCTTTTGTCTGCTTACCCTGCTGATGGTTCTGGCTGTCTTTGCTCGCCAGAAGGCAGGTTTGTGGTTTTTGCGTGGCTACACCCTGGTACAGCTGGGAATGGTAAGTCTGTTGCCGTTCATTCTGGATCAGGGTGAAGACGTTGCCACAGGCCCCAACACCTTAAATGTGGCGGGTTTGCCCTTTGAAGCCTCCGACTACGCGATTTTTGCAGTGCTGATTGGCTTTTGTGCGCTGCAGGTATGGTTGGTGTTTACTCCCAAGGTGGGGAAATTCTTTAACCGGGCGCAGAATTTTAACCTGATGAGCTAAACTGGCCTCAACAATAATTTCCTTTGCACCAAATATAAAAAAACCGCCCTGAGGCGGTTTTTTTATATTTGCTTTTGCTGTATTTACACAGAGAAGCTGGCACCACAACCACAAGTGGTGGTCGCGTTGGGATTTTTCACAAAAAAGCGTGAACCTTCCAGGCCTGAGGTGTAGTCCACTTCGCCACCCATCAGGTATTGCAGGCTCATGGGGTCGACCACCAGCTGCACGCCCTGCTTCTCAACAGTAAAGTCGCCGTCGTTCACTTTCTCATCAAAGGTGAAACCATATTGGAAGCCAGAGCAACCGCCACCCGTAACATACACTCGCAGTTTCAGGGCTTCGTTCTGCTCTTCATCGAGAAGGGCCTTAACCTTGGCAGCGGCCGCATCGGTGAAAGAGATGGGCATGGCTACGTCAGCTTGTTCAGTCATTACTACCTCGTACTTCAGATTGCTGCTCGGAATTATCCGTTACCTGACTATTTTGTTCAAGTATTATACCGGGCTCTTTTGTCTCGCCAGTAAGCATTGGCAAGGTAAACTCCTGCTCGGCCTGCGCCGCCTTATTATAGCGCCCCTTGGTGACTTTCAATTTGGCCTTGATACCCGTCAGCTGAAAGCCTTCCGGCAAATTCACTGGCGTCTCCAGCACCTGGAAATAACGGAAATCAAAAGGTTCCAATTGCCCACCAATATCTTCCAGCGCCAGGTTGGACGGTTGATTGTCCACCAGTCCGGTTAAGGTCAACTCCAGCTTTCCTTTGATGTTTTGCCGCCGTTTTTGCAGCTGGGTAAGCACGACCTTAATCCGCTGCTGACCATCCTGGATGGCGGGCAGTAATTCCATACCGTGAATAGTCACACCTTCGGCGTTTTCATTGGGCATCATGACAGCCCTGTAAAATGCCAACTCACGCTCAAGCTCCCGCTGTTTCGCAGCCTGCTCAGCAAACATGGCCTGCATCTGGCTGTTGGCTTCTTTTTCTACCGCTAACTCCAGATTGCGGCTTGCCAACAACTGATTTTGTTTGTTCAACTGCTCAGCCAACTGCTTACTTTTACCACCACCCAAATTGAGTACAGGCTGATCCAGCGACAGCGTAAGATGGTAACTGAGGGCGCCAAGCAAAAAAGCGACCAGCATCAACAAACCTAAATACCAGCTCGAAGGACGGAATTTGCGCTCCATCACTTGCAGCCGATCGAGCCAACGTTGATAATTCACCATTGAATAACAGCCTCTTAGTGAAACACACAGACTCCGGAAGCGTCCGGAGACGGGGCAGAATAGCAGCTAAGGCAGGGCAAAGGCCAGCGCCTGAAGCCCCAAGGCAGGCATGAAGATCAAGACCCGGCTCGAGGTGATGCGCCGCCTCACCCATAAGTACGTTAACAATGAACTCCGAGACAAGCTGTCCCAGGCACGGATCAGCCTGCAACTCTGTGCCCTGGCACTTTGCTTCGCTGTCATAGCTTCACTGGTGATCATCGTATTCCGATTAATGCTGGAAGGGGCGAACCATTACACAGGTGTCGGGGATCTGGACATCAATGCCGTGGTCTACGACTGGCGAGCGCTGCTGCCGCTGCTGGGAGCACTGCTGATCTGGCTGGTAGCCACCCTGGGCTCCAAACGCTATCGCCGTATGGGCATTGCCTATGTATTGCATCGTTTTAAGTTACATTATGGCAAAATCCCACTGCAATCTGCTCCCGGTCAGTTCTTTCAGGCTCTGTTTGCCCTGGCCACCAATTTTTCCGTCGGCCGTGAAGGCCCGGCTATCCACCTGGGCGCCGTAAGCGCCAGCGTGCTGGCCGAAAAGTTCAAACTTCCCGATAACAGCGTCCGCATCATGTGCGCCAGTGGCATTGCCGCCGGTATCGCGGCAACCTTCAATGCGCCGTTGGCTGCGGTGGTATTTGTCTTCGAAGTGGTAGTGCGGGAATACAAAATTCATTACTTCTTCCCCATCATGATCTCCGCTATTTGTGGTGCAGTATCCAGTCAGCTGGTATTCGGTAATGTGCATGAGTACGACAGCATTCAGGTTATCCATATTCCGCTGGATCACTATCCATTATTGGCGCTGGGCGGGTTAGGACTTGGACTTGCCGCTGCGGCATTTAACTGGACCTTACTGAAAGTCACGGCCACAGGGCAGCATTGGCCCTTGATAGTGCGGTTGCTGCTGGCGGGCAGCATCACCACTATCATAGGTATTGCCCTGCCTCAGGCCTTGGGCTCAGGCGATTTGGCCATTAATGCCGTGATTGCCGACAACCCGGGGCTATTGCTGCTGATAGCGGTGCTGATTGGCAAAATGGCAGCCACCATAGCCGCTATTGGCCTGGGGGTTCCCGGTGGTTTGATTGGTCCGCTCTACGGTATAGGTGCTCTTCTTGGCGGTATTCTGGCACTCATCAGCGCCATGCTGTTCCCATCGATTGCACCTTATGTGGGGCTCTACACTGTGATCGGCATGACTGCCATGATGGGGGTGTGCCTCAGCGCACCACTGGCTGCCTTAGTCGCGTTACTGGAAATGACCAACGATGCCTCGATAATCCTGCCAGCCATGTTCGTGACCATTCCGGCATTTTTGGTGGCTTATCAGTGGTTTCAAACCGAGTCGGTATTGTTCCGCCAACTGGATATCATGGGACTAGGCTACAAGGTGCCGCCGGTGAATCAGGGGTTACAAAAAACCGGCGTGCGCGCCCTGATGGACAGGCGCTTTGTGGTGGTCAAAAATGACGATGAGCTGCTGCTTGAGGTCATGAAACGGGCTCAGGGACGTCCGGTGATGGTGACAAATGATGACGGCGAAATTCAGATGCTGCGGCTCGAAATGCAGTCCTTTGAGGACAGCACCACACTATCGCGCCAGCCCATGATGGGGCTTCCCGATACCGCCACCCTCAATGAAGTCTACGAATTGCTTTCCCCGAAAAGAACTGGCGAAGTCTATATATATCAAAACCATCGTGAACATTTAGTCGGTGTTATCAGCTGGGCCAAGCTGCAACAGGAAATTCGCTCTGGCCAGGTGTGATACCTGCGAGGTAATTTAGCCACTGCCATTTAAAAGCGTGCGCCCTTCTGCTATAGTTGCGCCTCAGCCAAACCCTACATAATCACAGGGTCGGAATTGCCTTCAAGCACTCCGATCCACAGCAATTGGAAAGCCGGCTGATGACTCAGTTCAAGGGATCTCACATCCTCTCCGTAAACCAGTTCGATCTGGATTCGATTCAAACCATTTTCAGTGTTGCCGAGCGTATGACGCCCTATGCGTTGCGGGAAAAGCGTACCCGTGTGCTGGATGGCGCGATTTTGGGCAACCTGTTTTTCGAGCCCAGCACCCGTACCAGGGTCAGCTTTGGCTGCGCCTTCAACCTGCTGGGTGGGCGTGTCGCTGAAACTGTGGGCATGGCATCTTCGTCTTTATCCAAGGGCGAGTCGCTGTACGACACAGCAAGGGTTCTGTCGACTTACTCAGATGTAATTGCGATGCGTCACCCCGATGCCTACTCGGTGCGTGAATTTGCTGAAGGCAGCCGCGTGCCGGTAATAAACGGCGGCGACGGCCCCAACGAGCACCCAACCCAGGCACTGCTGGACTTGTTTACTATCCAGAAAGAACTGAGCCACGCCGGTATGGGCGTTGATGGCATGCACATTGCCATGGTAGGTGACCTTAAGTTTGGCCGCACAGTGCATTCCCTGTCACGCCTGTTGTGCCTGTACAAGAACGTCAGCTTTACTCTGATTTCGCCCAAAGAGCTGGCAATGCCCGATTATGTGATAGCCGACATTGAAAATGCCGGTCACAAGGTCACAATAACCGATCAGCTGGAAGGCAATCTGGACCAGGCCGATATTCTGTACCTGACCCGCATTCAGGAAGAGCGCTTCCCCTCACAGGAAGAAGCCAACAAGTATCGTGGCAAGTTTCGCCTCAACCGCAGCATCTACACCCAGCACTGTAAATCCAATACGGTTATCATGCATCCACTCCCCCGGGACTCCCGTGCCCAGGCCAACGAGCTGGACAATGACCTGAACAGCCACCCGAATCTGGCCATTTTCCGCCAGGCCGACAACGGGCTGCTCATTCGCATGGCGCTGTTTGCCCTGACACTTGGGGTCGATGACCAATTGGAAAAATACGAGTGTCCGGTTAACTGGTATTCACGCAAGGCTGACTTCTAAGGGTCGGCCACTGACTTAAAGGATTGATACATGACCCGTTCTGAAACCTTGTTTGAACAGGCTAAGAAAACCATTCCCGGTGGCGTAAACTCACCGGTGCGCGCCTTCAATGGCGTGGGCGGTACCCCTCGCTTTATCGAAAAAGCCGACGGCGCATACATCTATGATGCTGACGGTAAGGCCTATATCGATTACGTGGGTTCATGGGGCCCGATGATCCTCGGCCACAACCACCCTGCTATCCGCGAAGCCGTGCTCAAAGCCGTTCACAACGGCCTGTCTTTCGGCGCGCCGACTGAACTTGAAGTCATCATGGCCGAAAAGGTTATCGAGATGGTGCCTTCGATGGATCAGGTACGTATGGTGAGTTCTGGCACCGAAGCCACCATGAGCGCCATCCGTCTGGCCCGCGGTTACACCAAGCGCGACAAAATCCTTAAGTTTGAAGGCTGCTACCACGGCCACGCCGACTGTCTGCTGGTAAAAGCAGGCTCAGGCGCCCTGACTCTGGGTCAGCCAAGCTCACCGGGCATTCCGGAAGACTTCGCCAAGCACACGCTCACCGCTGTGTATAACGACCTTGAGTCAGTACAGTCATTCTTCGACCAGTATCCTGAAGACATCGCCTGTATCATCATCGAGCCGGTTGCCGGCAACATGAACTGTATTCCACCAGTGCCTGGCTTCCTGGAAGGCCTGCGCGCCCTCTGTGACAAGTACGGTGCCCTGTTTATCATCGATGAAGTAATGACCGGCTTCCGTGTGTCCAGAAGCGGTGCCCAGGGTCACTATGGCGTGACCCCGGATCTCACCACCCTGGGTAAGGTCATCGGCGGCGGTATGCCCGTTGGCGCCTTTGGCGGCAAAAAAGACGTGATGCAGTATCTGGCACCGGCAGGCCCTGTGTATCAGGCCGGTACCCTGTCGGGCAACCCGATTGCCATGACTGCCGGTCTGGCGCAGCTCGACGCCCTGTGCGCTGATGGCCTTTATGAAGAACTGGCCGCCAAGACCAAGCGCATCGCCGAAGGCTTCAAGGCCGCTGCCGACAAGCACGGTATCCCGATGGCCATCAACTACGTTGGCGGCATGTTCGGCTTCTTCTTCACCGACGAGCAGCACATCACCCGTTTCGACCAGGTGACCCGCTGCAACATGGATCACTTCCGCGCCTTCTACCACGGCATGCTGGATGAAGGTGTGTATCTGGCTCCAAGTGCTTATGAGGCAGGCTTCCTGTCCATGGCTCACAGTGACAAGGAAATTGCCGAAACCCTGGCTGCTGCAGATCGCGTTCTGGCCAAGATGAAGTAATAGCATCACCACTGAACAAGCCACAAAAAGGACGCCCGAGGGCGTCCTTTTTGTGGCTGTAGTCTTATCAATTTTTTTGGTTTTCGCTTTAATATGGGCTACTGCTTACAAGCCCTTTTTACCGCATGAAAACCCAAAAGTCAGCCCTGACAAAAAGAACAGTTTTTTTTGAAACTGCTGGTGACAGCATAACTACCCGAGTGAATCTATGTCGGGTTTCCAAACCAACTCAATTATCTGAATTAGTCACTACCAACAGTTTTTTATTCTGCTCACACACCGATTTTGTATGACTCCGGTCACAATCTTTCAACTAATTGCGTAGAGACTAACTGTTGCGTTCTCGCTGCCATTATGGTCTGATCCGCTCGCCCATGATGTTGCTAGCATAGCGGGCTTAATCATTCCTTGATTTAAACCCGCATCAAGCCTGTTTATTGGGCACAATAACCCCCCTATCTGCAGCAGGATGTGCGTTATGCTCCATACCTTTTTGATCATTCTGGCGATACTGGCGTTGCTCAGTATCATCTTTGAAGAGGTTACCCACCTCAACAAAGCCAAAACCACATTGTTTTTGGGTTGTGTGTCATGGGTGGTGCTGTTTATGGCCGCCGGAGGTGGTGAGCATACCGAATTGGTTGCTCATGAGCTCAACGAAAACTTGCTGGAAATCGCGACATTATGGTTGTTTTTAATGTCCACCATGACCTTTGTTGCCTACCTCAACGCCAAAGGCATGATCCAGATTATGGTGCAGAAAATTTTTCCGCAGCGGGTGTCTGTGCGGATGTTGATGATCCAGGTTGCCTTTTTCTCTCTGGTACTGTCTGCCTTCTGTGATAACGTCACCGCAACCCTGGTATCCCTCGGCCTGCTCACCACCTTCAAACTGGATAAGCAAATGCGGCGCCGCATGGCAGTATTGATTATCTTTGCGGTGAACTCAGGTGGGGTTGCCCTTATCACGGGCGATGTGACCACCCTGATGATTTTCCTTTCAGGCCATGTGCATATCTCTGAACTGCTAATCCTGTTTATTCCTGCTGCGGCAAGTGTATTCCTGCTGGCAATATTGTTTTCGATGAACGCCAAGGGTGAAGTGAGCACCACACCTATCAAACGTGCGTATCAACGGGTGGACATCGCCATTGCGCTGATTTTCTTTACCACCATTATCATGACCATGGTGTTTAACGTGTTGTTTGGTATCCCTCCGGTTCTGACCTTCCTCACGGGGCTGTCGGTCATGTTTCTGGTCGGTCACACTATCCGCTCAGACAAAGAAGAAACCAAAATCCTCGAGTATATTCGTCAGGTGGAATACGACACCCTGCTCTTCTTCCTCGGGATCCTGCTGCTGGTAGGTATGCTTAAAGAAATTGGCACTCTGGAGTTACTGACTCAGGTGTATGCCATGTACGACCCTAATATCTCCAACTTTGTCACAGGTATGGGTTCGGCCATTCTCGATAACGTCCCCTTAACCGCAGCACTGCTGAAGGCAGAGCCAGTGTTAACCACCCCTGAATGGCTGGGATTGACTTACGCTGTGGGTGTGGGTGGTTCGCTGCTGGTGATAGGCTCGGCCGCAGGCATTATCGCCATGAGCAAAGTAAAAGAACTGACCTTTGTTACCTACCTCAAGTATGTACCTTCACTGCTGCTGTCTTACGTTGTCGGCTATGGTCTGACACTGCTGATTGCGTACCACTTTTACGGCTAAGCCGGTTGCAACAAGCCGGAAAGTAAAAAGGCGCCCCAGGCGCCTTTTTACTTTCCATTGAGTGCATTTTTAAGCACACTCAACACCGCTTAAATCGCTGGCACCTTGAAAGCGGTGCCATCAATATCCAGCACCACATCTCTTGGACGAATTTCAACAATCCGTAACTTTCCCTGAATACTGTCGCCTTCCTGCAGTTCGGTACCATCTACATTGAGCCAACGCTGCGCTGGATCATTGGAATACACATGAGCCATGATATTGAACTCAGGCACCATCAGTTGCAGCCCTGCAGGTAAGTCCCCATAACGCGGATAATCTGAGTTACTGGGGATGGTGGACAGGGGCTCTGGGGTTACATCCTGGTTAATGGACTCAGTGAACTCCACTTCTTTAAGCGCCGCTTCAAACGCCTGCACCAGGGCATCGCCGCTAAGAGGTTCAACTTGCTTCTGGGTTTGACTGCGCGCAGGTGCAACAGGCTCAACACGATGCAGCCCTAGCTCAGCCGCAGCCTTATCTACCTCAGCCTGCAATGCTGCCACGCCCTGCTCTCTTGGCGGAGTGGCTGTTTGCCTTTGGGTAAGCACCTGCCGTGGGCGGGACTCTTCCACCTGCATCACCTCATCAAAAGCGCGACGTTGATCGTCTGTCACTCCACCAGCCATTAATGCCTCAAGCCGGGCAGCTCTTGTTTCAGCGGTTTCTTCCGCCATCTCAAAACTGAGTCCGGCATTGGGATCCTCAAGGCCGCTGCCAGCATTGGCAGTAGCAGTATAATTTGTCGCGGGTGCCAGACTCACGGGTGCCGGCAAGGCCGACTTTCCAGCCAGACGAACGCCGTCGGCGGCAAAGCCGGCTTGCGCTGTACTGGTATCGGTTTGCTGCACTGTTGTTTGAGATGTAACCGATGGCCGGACCTGAGCGGCTTGCACAGAGGCTGGCTGAACAGAACTTGTTTGCACGGCTGCCATCTGTGTTATCGGTGGCGTAGCTGCCGGTTTGGCATAAGGTGTCATCTGACCTGACATCAGCCAATGATTGACGCCCCAGGCCGTCGCAACTGCAAGTGCCAGCGCTCCTGGCAACAGTAACCTCTTGCCGGGCAGACGGTTACTCACAGGTGCTGAATACAAGGGGCGTGGGCTTGAAATGGGATCAAACTCAGTTTCGTGTTGTTGTTTGCTGCGACTTACCGCATCGAGCAGAATGGACATCAGTAGTGTCCCCCCTGCACCAACCGCGGCCCTTCCTGGCTTAGATAGAGATTAAGCTGCGCCAATGTCTGGCTGCCAGCAATACCATCTGCCTTAAGCCCATGTTGGCGCTGGAATATCTTAAGCCGTTCTTCAAGCTCTGCATCAAACTGAGATAACAGCCGGGGAGCACTGTTTTCAACCCGTGCGAGACCATTCTCAAGCCACTGAACTTCCGGTTGAGGGGATGAAATGCTGATTTCCCGTGGACTGTAGGATGGCGCCTGCCACAATAATTCAAAGGTTCCTGTAAAGTGGCGGTTAAACCAGTCACGATTAACCCAAAGCTGTTGCTCGGCTAATTGCACCAGCAGTTCATCACCATCACGTTCAATGACAGTAGCAAAAAACTCATTGCCGACATCATCCATCATATAGGCAACAGCCGGGTAGTTGAGCTTGACCAGATTGAACCAGGTGCCCTGCTGCTGAAAGCACGACAGTCCCTGCTCACGAGCCGACTCACAAGGGCTGAGATGCTGCACCGGTGCCAGGCCCCAGGCACCAAAGAGCGCAGCAAAAGCGGTATCGAGCCTGCGGCTTTGGGCTACCGCCTCCGTGAGAACCCTGTCCCTCACTTTTGCCTGGCGGGCTTCCAGTGCCAGCTGCTCAGCTTCGGCATCTGTTACCCGCGCAATCGCTTGGGGTTCTGCAGGTGAAGGCGTCTGAATTGACGGCTCAGCCGCAACAGTCTGCAGCTCTGGCTCACTATTTTGCTCAATATTGGACTCAGAAACGGCAGATGCATTGGCTGTATCCCTTGTAGTTGTAACCGCAGCGGTTGGCGGGGAATTCTCTGCAGCAATGTTCACAGCACCATTCTCAGCCGATATGGCCAGCGGCACGCCACTCAAGCGGTTAAAGCCATAAAGTGCAACGCCGAATGTGATAACGGCCGCCACGCCAATCACTGCCGGACGCTCAAACCAATGATGTTTGGACTCATCAAGCCCCAATACTTCCACTGCGGCCTGCCGCACCATCTGTTTATTGATTGGCACCTGACTGCGGGCGAAACCCGCCATCAGGGCTCGCTCACACAATAAATTGATGATCCGCGGGATACCACCACTGGCATCGTGCAGCGCCTTTATGGCACCGGCGTTAAACAAAGGCTCAAAGCGGCCCGCCACCTGCAGCCTGTGTTGCACATAAAGGCTTACCTCCTGCGCGGTCAATGGCAACAGGTGATAACGGGCAGTAATACGCTGGGCAAGCTGTCTGAGCTCCTGACGCTTAAGCAATTGCTGCAGCTCCGGCTGACCAATCAAAATCACCTGCAGCAACTTTTTGGTATCGGTTTCGAGATTAGTGAGCAATCGAAGCTGTTCCAGCACCTCGGCCTTAAGATGCTGCGCCTCGTCGATGATGAGCACAGTATTGCGACCGGCATCGTGGTTTTTAAGCAAAAAGCCACTGATAAGGTCTGTCAGTTGCTTCAGGCTGGGGGATTCACCATAGGGGATTTTCAGCTCATCGCAGAGAGTCGCAAGCAATTCAAGCTCGGTCAGTGCTGGGTTGAGAATAAAAGCAGTATCTGTAGTCTCAGGCAATTGACGCAATAAACAGCGGGATACCGTGGTTTTGCCTGTCCCCACTTCGCCGGTAAGCAGCACAAAACCACCGGTTTCACCAAGCCCGTAGGTCAGATGAGCCAATGCCTCTCTGTGCCTGTCACTTAAAAACAGGTAGCTGGGGTTGGGGGCGATGGAAAACGGGTTATCCTTGAGCCCATAAAACGCCTTGTACATGCCTTGCTGTTCCTCCAAAAAAACTGCCTGCGCACCATGAATGCAATTTTGTCGGTTCGCACAGTGCTGCCAAAGTAATGCCAGTGCGGGGTAAAGTCAAAAACTCTGCCGGGGAGCATTGGGGCTATCACGAAAGCCCCCGCTGGCGTGTTAAGCTAAAACAAAGCTATCCATGGAACCAAGCTATTGAAAACATATCTGGTTGGCGGCGCGGTGCGTGACCACTTGCTCGGCCTTGAGGTGAAAGACAGGGATTATATGGTGGTAGGTGCCACTATCGATGAAATGCTGGCTGCCGGGTTTCGTCAGGTCGGGCGTGATTTCCCGGTATTTTTACACCCCGAAACCCAGGAAGAATATGCCCTTGCCCGCACTGAGCGCAAATCCGGAAGCGGCTACGGCGGCTTTGAATGTCACGCAAGCCCGGATGTAACCCTGGAGCAGGACCTGAAACGCCGGGATCTGACCATCAATGCCATCGCCAAAGATGATGAAGGCACACTCCACGATCCCTGGGGCGGCTTGGCAGACATTGAAGCGCGTCAGCTAAGGCACGTTTCCGAAGCCTTTGTAGAAGACCCGCTGCGGGTGTTGCGGGTTGCCCGCTTCGCAGCCCGTTTCGCACCACAAGGTTTTACGGTTGCACCCGAGACTCTGGCCCTGATGCGGGAACTTGCCCAAAACGGTGAGCTTTTGCATCTGACCGCCGAGCGGGTATGGCAGGAGCTCGACAAGGTGCTTGGCTGTGAGCGGCCGGAGGTGTTCTTTGAGGTACTTCGGGAATGCGGGGCACTGGCAGTGCTATTCCCCGAAATAGATGCCCTGTTCGGTGTTCCTCAGCCCGAAAAGTGGCATCCGGAAATAGATACCGGCATTCACACCCTGATGGTATTAAGAGAAGCAGCCAGACTGACCCCCAATCGGGCTGTTCGCTTTGCTGCGCTGGTGCACGATCTGGGCAAAGCCCTCACTCCCAAAGAACACTGGCCCAAACACCACGGACACGGGCAAAAAGGGCTTAAGCCAATAAAAGCCCTGTGTGAACGTATAAGGGTTCCGAGGGACTACCGGGATCTGGCTCTGTGGGTCAGTGATGAGCATCAAAATATTCACAATGCCACCGAGCTCAGGCCCGAAACCGTACTTAAACTGTTCGATAAGCTGGATTTGTGGCGTAAACCGGACAGGCTCGGATGGGTCCTGTTAGCCTGTGAGGCTGACATTAAAGGCAGAACCGGTTTTGAACATCAGGATTATCCACAAAAAAATTATCTGACTGCCTGTTTTAATGCCGCCATAAAAGTGGATGTAAAAGAAATTATTGATGCTGGTTTTAAGGGTTCAGAAATAAAACAAAAGCTGAGTGAAAAACGTACAGCTCAAATAGCGTCGATAAAAAACTCTTTCCGAATTGATGCAAAAGCTTCACCTGTGAAAAATTTTGACCCTCAGATGTGAAATTTCAATTCATACTTTATCAAATAGGGACTTGAAACTTGCATTCGACTGAATTTTCGATAAGGTAAATGAACGAATTGATGAATATTCGTAGCAAAAAAATTTGGCTATGACATAATTAGCCAGCTTCAGTTGCCAGGCAGCTGAGGTGTTAAAATCCAACCTATCTTAAGGGATGTTTTCATGAAAAAAGTACTGCTGATCGCCGGTGTTGCTATGACTGCTCTGCTGGGTGGCTGTGCCAACACTACCGCTCTGGAAGAAAGCGTTGCTAACCTGAGCAACAAAGTAGACCAACTGTCTGCTGACGTGAGCGCTCTGAAGTCTGAGCAAGGCCAGATCGCTGCAGATGCCAAAGCTGCCAAAGCTGCTGCAATGGACGCACAGGCCGAAGCCAAGCGCGCCAACGACCGTCTGGACAACGTAGCTTCTTCTTACAAGAAGTAATGTTATGTTGGTACCGGCAATGCTTTCGGGCGTTGCCGGTATTTTTTTGCCCAAAATTTGCCATAAAAAAATGGGACCGTGCAGAACACAGCCCCAACATAATTCTTCGCAATAACATCAGGCCTTTTTGCGGGCCACAATAATCCTGAAATCCATCTCGAGTGCATCGAAGTTCGTCTTGGCTATCGACTTTCTTACGCTTTCTTTTACCCGCCAGGCCCAGGGTGCCATATCCATCAGCACCAGGGCATCCTGCGAAGGGATGGATAAAGACCAGGACACCGGCTGCTGCTCCAAAATCTCAAGGGTTGATGGCAGTTCCAGCGTAAAGGATTTTTCTTCCAGCCCGGGGTACACAAATTCCCTCAATTGCCATAAGTGGCGGGGACCGGGCACCAGCATCAGTAACAGCCCGTCAGGCTTGAGCACTCTAAGCCACTCTTTGCCTTTTAATGGCGCTTCAAGCAACCACAGCATATCAGCCGACGCATCCGCAAATGGCAAGCCCTTCAGCGAGGTAAAACACACACCCTCCATGCCTGCCTTGGCAGCGGCAAAAGCTTCGTTCTCCGCCTCCAATGGACTAAAGAGTTGCACTTGAGTACCCAATTCATCCAGCACTGCTTTCAACTGTTTTCCGAGCCAGGCGTTACCGGCCCCCTGCTGGATACACTGCAATTCTCCGGTAGCCGAGAACTGACCTACCACACGGGCCAGAGCTTCGATAGCGACGCCATAAATACCTGAGGTCAACAAGAACTGTCTGGCGCGGAGGGTATCGCGACTCTCGGCATTTTTCGGTTTTCGGGCTGGAAAAAAGTCCCAATAGCCGATGGCATGACGGTCAAAGTGATGCTTTCCATCGCAATACCAGCCCTTGGACTCTTGATGGGCGTGCAGCGGCTGGCGGCAAAGTGGACACTGAAATTGCATGGGAACTCCTCATAACGCTTAACAAAAAAGGCGGCCTGGCCGCCTCTTTGGCCCTCAAGTTCTCTGTTACAGGAAAATAAATCCACAGAGAAACACACCCAGGGCAAGGCGATAAATCACAAAGGGCGTCATGCCCATACGGCTGATAATTTTAAGGAAGAAATAAATACAGGTATAGGCCGCAACAAAGGACAGCACCACCCCCAACCCCAACGCATGCCAGTCAACCACATGGCCTTCGCTGATGATGTCTTTGGTCATCAACAGTGCCGCCCCCAATATCACCGGAATCGACATCAGGAATGAAAAACGGGCGGCAGCCTCACGTTTCAGGCCGAGCATCAGCGCAGCAGTAATGGTAATGCCGCTGCGGGAAGTACCCGGAATAAGAGCCAAAGCCTGAGCAATACCAATCAGCAATGCCTTGCGCCAGCCGGTTTGGTATTCGGTCATTTCATCTTTAGCTATGCGGTCGGCAAACCACAGCAACAGGCCAAAAACCACTGTGGTGATGGCAATCACACCGGGGCCCCGCAGATGAGTTTCCACCAAATCTTTTGCAGCAAATCCCACCCCAACCGCAGGAATAGTGGCCAGAATAATCCACCAGGCAAGTTTACTATCGTCGCATTGCTTGCCCTTGAAGATGCTTGCGAGCCAGGCCTGTAACATGGCCACAATTTCTTTGCGGAAATAAATCACCACTGCCAGCAGCGAGCCAATGTGCACCGCCACATCAAACGACAGCCCCTGATCTTCCCAACCAAACAGCTGCGCCGGCAAAATAAGATGTGCCGAGCTGGAAATCGGCAAAAACTCGGTCAACCCCTGAATAAGGGCAAGAATAATGACCTGCAAGGTATCCATAATATTCCTTTACTTAGCGGGCGCTGCGTCCCAAGAGAATGCCACCGGCCACAGACGCTGGCTTTGTTTATTAAAAGCTTGCCAAAGGGACTGGTAATCATGACCGGCAAGCGGATGCACCTCTTCTGGCGCAATATCGGCAAGGGGCCAAAGAACAAACGCATTGTGCAGAATTTCGGCTCTGGGCAGCTCGACCGGCGCTTGGCAAACCTGATCGCCATAAAGCAACAAATCCAGATCCAGGGTACGCGCACTGAATTTTTTGGCACCGGGCTTACGGCCATTATCCAGCTCAATTTGCTTAAACAGCGTTACCAGAACCGCTACATCAAGCTCTGTGTCGGCGCCTATCACCATATTGAGGAAATGCTCACCCTCAAAGCCTACGGCCTCCGACTGATACACAGGAGAAAGACACAAGGCGCCGAGATGGGCCTCAAGGGCCTCACGGGCGTTTCTTAAGTATTTTTCCGGCTCTATGTTACTGCCGACGCTGATATAAATCCGGGCCATGCTCAGCGCTCTCCTGCGCGGCGCTCAATTTCTACGCCAACGGCTTCAGCCGCTTTCACGGCGCCGGGTTTCATCACTCTCACCCGCACCCAGGACACCTTGAACTCATCCAGCACACAGCGTGCAGTGATTTCGGCCACCGTCTCAATCAGTTCAATGGGCTTTTCCGTGATGAGAGCTGTAAGACGATTCGAGACAGTCTCATAGCACAGGGCATGATTGTAATCATCGGTGGCTGCCGCGGGCGCTATGTCCCACGCCATATCCAAATCCAACAGCAAGGTTTGCTGTTTGGCTTTTTCCCAATCGTAGATACCGATCACAGTATCGATACGCAGGGCGCGGATCAGCACTTTATCCATGGTATTTCCTGAGGTCTGACAAGCTTGAGCCTGCTTTACCGGTATAATCCGTCCGCCGATGGGGGCAATCGATGGATTACTCTTTCTCATTGGCGCCAAGGGCGTTAGGATAACGCCTTAAGAATCAATATTTACCGGCATGCATGCCCAATAATGAATCGAGTCCGTCTTTAGCGGTTACACACCATCCCAAGACAGGCCGCGATAATACCTTAAGACGCGTAAGGAAACCAATTTGACCAGCGAAATTGCATTAACGGCTTTGATGATCCTGTGCGCCTATCTGGCAGGCTCAGTTTCCAGTGCCGTGCTGGTTTGTAAGCTACGCGGTTTGCCCGATCCCCGCACACAGGGTTCAGGGAATCCCGGCGCCACCAATGTTCTGCGGATTGGCGGTGCCAGCTCAGCTGCCATGGTGCTGTTATTTGACATGTTAAAGGGGGCAATTCCGGCATACATCGGCTTTAAGTTGGGCATAGATTCTGTGTGGCTTGGTGTCATTGCCATCGCCGCGTGCCTGGGCCATATTTTCCCCGTCTTTTTTGGCTTTAAAGGTGGCAAGGGCGTCGCCACAGCTTACGGGGCTATCGCCCCCATTGATGGCTATCTGACTGTACTGCTGATTGTTACCTGGATATTGACAATGCTGGCCACCCGCTATTCATCGGTGGCGGCTTTGGCTACCGCTTTACTTGCCCCAATATACACCTGGTGGCTTGATGACAGATTTACCATACCGGTGGCCATGCTCTCGACCCTGATCCTCATTCGCCATAAGGACAATATCAATCGTCTGCTGAAGGGCGAAGAGTCCAAGGTATCGCGAAAGAAAAAACCGAAAGACTGACTTTTTGCATGGTTCCACTCATTAGATAAACAAAAATGGCGCCGTTGGGCGCCATTTTTGTCATGTCATCTATTAGCTTACACTGCCGACAAGGTATCAAGCGGCCAGCGCGGCTGACCTTTGACGGCCAAATCTTCAAGCTGACCTGCTTTCAGACGCTGCAATCCCGCATAAGCAATCATGGCACCATTATCAGTACAAAACTCACCGCGAGGGTAATACACCTTACCATTGAGCTTTTCCATCAAAGCACCAAGACCTTCCCGCAAGCGCACGTTGGCACTCACGCCACCGGCAATAACAAGGCGCTTGTAGCCGGTTTGCTCGAGCGCGCGGCGACACTTGATAGACAAGGTATCCACCACGGCCTCTTCGAAGGCACGGGCGATATTGGCGCGGGTCTGCTCATCGTCAGGCTCGGCGGCAATGGTGTTGGCAACAAAGGTCTTCAGACCGGAGAAACTGAAATCCAGTCCGGGTCTGTCGGTCATGGGGCGCGGGAACTTGTAGTTGGCAGGCAGACCGGATGCGGCCAGCTTGGCAAGCCGCGGACCGCCGGGATAATCCAGCCCCATAAGCTTTGCGGTCTTATCAAAGGCTTCACCGGCTGCATCGTCAATTGACTCACCCAATACTTCATAACGACCAATGCCATCAACCTTAACCAGCATGGAGTGCCCACCGGACACCAGCAAAGCTACAAAAGGAAATTCCGGAGCATCTTCTTCAAGCATGGGTGCCAGCAGATGCCCTTCCATATGATGCACACCTACCGCGGGCAAATTCCAGGAAAACGCCAGCGAGCGCCCAACGCAAGCTCCAACCAACAAAGCACCAATCAGCCCGGGGCCTTTGGTATAACAGATCCCATCCAGATCTTCGATGCGGGTATCAGCATTCTTCAATGCCTCGCGAATAAGCGGAACTATCTTACGAACATGGTCACGGGAGGCAAGCTCAGGCACAACACCACCGTAATCGGCGTGCAACTTCACCTGGCTATAGAGAGTGTGCGACAGCAGGCCCTTCTCTTCGTCATAGATGGCAATACCTGTCTCGTCACAGGATGTTTCGATTCCCAGAACCCGCATTTTCCGTATTTTCCTCCGCGTAAAAGGGCGAACAATTCTACCCGCTAAGCTAGTATTACTCCAGTAAAGCAGAGCCCCAGATCCTCTGCAGATCCTTTTTCAGTGGACTGGGGCTTTACATTAAATGCAGGTTCGGTTTAAAATTCCGCACCATTTTAATCCTTACTTGGAGAAGTTGTGGCCAAACGGGCATGACCAATCCAATGCAACTTACACCTAAGGGGTGATGGCGTATGCCAATCGTTAAAGTACGTGAAAATGAACCATTCGACGTAGCTCTGCGTCGTTTCAAGCGCTCTTGTGAAAAAGCAGGTATCCTGGCCGACGTGCGTGCTCGTGAATTCTACGAGAAGCCAACTACTGCCCGTAAGCGCGCCAAGGCCGCTGCGGTTAAGCGTCTGGCCAAGAAGCTTTCTCGCGAAAACGCACGTCGCGTACGTTTATACTAATCCCTTATGAACCTGACAGAGCAGCTTAAAGACGAAATGAAAAAGGCCCTTGTCGCCAAAGACAAGGCTCGCCTCGGTACAATTCGTCTGGCACTGGCCGCCATCAAGCAGATCGAAGTGGATACACGCGAAACGCTGAATGACGACCAAGTACTGGCTGTCCTGACCAAGATGGTAAAGCAACGTCGCGATTCAATTGCCCAATATGAGGCTGCGGGTCGCAACGAACTGGCTGAGATCGAAGCGGCGGAAATTTCGGTTATCGAAACCTTCCTGCCTGCCCAACTCAGCGAAGATGAAATTGCTTCGTTGATTGAGGCGACTATCGCCGAAGTCGGAGCCGCCACCATCGCGGACATGGGTAAAGTAATGGGAGCACTTAAGCCGAAAGTTCAGGGACGTGCCGATCTGGGGGCCATAGGCCAGAAGATCCGTGCCAAACTGCAATAATCGACTTATGTGTATGAACAAGCCGTGCATTTGCGCGGCTTGTTTGTTTAACTGAGCTTTTGGGGAATTGAAGCAAGCAACGTGGCCATACCTCGTGATTTCATCAATGATCTGATAGCCAGAACGGACATAGTCGAGCTTATCGACCGTAAAGTGCCGCTCAAAAAAGCAGGTAAGAATTACTCTGCCTGTTGTCCCTTCCACAGCGAAAAATCACCCTCATTCACCGTCAGCAGAGATAAGCAGTTCTATCACTGTTTTGGCTGTGGCGCCCACGGCAATGCCATCGACTTCGTTATGGAGTACGACCGGCTGAACTTTGTCGACGCCATTGAGGATTTGGCAGGTCAGCTGGGGCTCGAAGTCCCCCGAGAGCAGGGCAGCGGCCCGCGCCGGGATGAAGGACTGGCCCGCGATTTATACCAGCTGATGGAAGAAGCGGCCAGATACTACCAGACACAGCTTCGCCAACATGCCGACAAGCAGAAGGTGGAAGATTATCTGGCTTTCCGCGGTCTGTCCAAAGAGGTTATCGACAGTTTCGGCATCGGCTTTGCGCCCGATGGCTGGGACGGTTTACTGGGTCGCTACCGCCAGAGCCAGGATGCTCAGGATAAACTGCTCACTGCCGGCATGCTTATCGAGAATGACGGTGGCAAACGCTACGATCGTTTCCGCGATCGATTGATGTTCCCTATCCGCGATCGTCGTGGACGGGTAATAGGCTTCGGCGGCCGAGTGCTGGGTGACGGCACACCAAAATATTTGAATTCGCCGGAAACGCCCATATTTCATAAGGGGCAGGAGCTTTACGGCCTCTATGAGCTGAAGCAAAAACATCGCGATCCCGTAAGGGTGATGATTGTGGAAGGCTACATGGATGTGGTGGCACTTGCACAATACGGTATCGACTATGCCGTAGCGTCGTTAGGCACCTCCACTACAGCTGAGCAGTTCCAATTGCTGCTTCGCAGTGCCAAGGAAGTCATCTGTTGCTATGACGGCGACAGAGCTGGTAGTGAAGCTGCCTGGCGGGCGATGGAAACTGCCCTGCCACTGCTGAAACCCGGTGACAATGTAAAATTTATGTTTCTCCCCCAGGGAGAAGATCCGGACTCACAAGTCCGTAAAGAAGGTAAAGACGCCTTCGAACTGCGCGTTCAGAATGCCCAGTCGCTGACAGATTATCTGTTTGAAACGCTGTCGCAAAAATTCGGAACCGACAAAGGCAACCTGGCCAAACAGGCCATCGCCTTGATTGAAAAAATAAAAGACCCGGTGCTGGCTAATCTGCTGCTTGAAAACCTTGCCCACAAACTGG
>NZ_JBFKLW010000070.1:0-20608 GCF_041630135.1 Shewanella sp. | reverse complement strand
TGCCGAGCCGGTTCCCCGAATGATTTCGACCCGCTTTACATTTTTCAAATTGAAATTACGGATCAGGTAGTTAATGCCGCCTGTGTAATCTTCATTGATGCGTCTGCCATTCAGTAAAAACAGCACAGTATTGGCATATTTCTGGGCGTGACCGCGAGTGACCAGGTAAGACTGATTGCTTTCGACAGGGCTGAAAGCGAGATAAAAACCGGGCACATAGTGCAATAGTTCAATTAAATTAGTCACCCCAAGGGCTGAAATGTCCTGCTGGGAAAATAAGCTCACAGAACTCGGGCTGACAGTGATTTTAGTCTCTTTCTTGTTAGATACCGACACAGTGACAGCGAGCAGTTCTTCCATGCTCAGGGAAAACAAATCGATATTGGGGTTTTCATCGGCATAGACAGGCATTCCCTGCCAGCCGAGCGGGATTAACAGCGCAGCTAAAACTTGTCGATGCCTTAACATACACACTTCACCTCATTGGTCTTTTGGGTAAAAGGCTGAGCCGAAAGCCCGTTTCAGCGTCTGTTGCAAGTATAGTTGGTTAATCTGCCAAAATAATTATGGGTGTCTTTGTTATTTCTGTCTTATCTTTCGATAACCTTGCGGCCCGGCTCATGTCCATCATAGCGGGGCAGCGGCGCATCAAGCTCGTCCCAATTGGCTCTGGATGAGATAAAGTTATGCGAGATTGGCCTCTCTACTATGTCACTGTCCAATATCCCCAGCCTTAAACGCAGCACCTGCGGCGATGCATCGTTGCTGCTGAAAATGGGTGAAGCGCAGATTTTACAAAAATGGCGCTTTTTGCCGGGCGCAGTTTCGTAAAATGCGATTTGCGCGTCGCCGCTCTTAATCCGCAGTGCGCTTCGAGCGACAAAACCATTGGTTGCGTAAGCAGTGCCACTACTCTTTCGACACTTAGAACAGTGGCAATGGATAATGGCATCAATACCGCCCTGCACTTCCAGTGTCACCGCCCCACATAAACAGCTTCCCTGATACATCTCACATCCTTATAAAAACGCCTGTCATACAGGCAAACAAATGATAGAGCGAATATTCGCCAAAACCATACCACCCACCGATGTGAACTCATCTCACCCATTGCCTACTTTTTAAGGGCAGCATCCGACCTGTGATGGCTTGTACTCACAGGCATAAACTACAGGCTCAATGCTGTGCCAAATCTTAAGCCATCAGCCATGTTAACTAACAGGCTGTAGCGTTTGCGAAGTGACAGCAGGGTTTGAATTTGAGGGGTAAAACCTGTCTCGCAATGTCATAAATGGCGTTTCTACGCAGGCATAAAGCAACCAGCCACACAAGAGACTGACCGACATAATAATCACAACACCAAGACCATTAAGATCGATATCATACTCAGTCAACGGTGCTTTCAATACTTGAAAAATGGGCTTATGGATAAGATAAATCGCATAAGACCAGAGCGCTACGCTGGCAGCACCAGGAATTCTTACCCGGTAAAGCACTGAGTTAGGGCTAAGTGCTGCAAGCACCAAGATGCCAAAACTCATTGCCAAAAATGAATACCCAAATGTCACGACATAGAAAGGGCGACCATAGCCATCGACATAAGCATAATTTTGAAACACGTAAAACATGAGCGCCACACTGACCAAACCCGTCAGCAGTAGCAAATTACCACGACGTAAAATCGCGTTAAAAGCGTTCGGGTGGAAGTTTTTAACTAACGCTATTGCTATCCCGGGCAATAACTCATCAAAACGGGTAAAGCTCGAGTAGTAAATATGCTCCATAAACGCCTGCGCCGGCATAGCAGCTTCGCCATGTTCATACCAATTTACGCCACGCAAGAATATCGCCAGCGCCATACCGCCAACAACCGCCAACCATCCAAGCATTGCCGAACGTTTAAAATACGCGATAACCAGCGCCAACAGCGGAAAAAGTAAGTAAAACTGCTCTTCAATGCACAAAGACCAGGAATGGGTGAAGGTTTCCCCGCCGCGCATATCGAGATTTTGAGTGAAACTCAGAAAAGACCAGAGCGGCGCAGTTGCAGTACCGCTAAGCGCAACAGGGAAAAGAAAATAGAGTGCAAGCACAAAGTAATAATTCGGCAGCGTCCTCAGAAAACGGCGAATATAAAACAGTTTAAGCGAAAAGTTCTGCCCCTTGGCAATGGCTGAAAACACTTGGTTGCCAATCAAATAACCACTTAATACAAAAAAGAGATCGACGCCTGTCCAACCCAACTGGCTCATAAAGCCGAAAATGTTCTCGCGACTTACAACAACTTTATAGTGATAGATAAGCACGATAATAATGGCGACAGCGCGAAGTGTGTCCAAACCATAAAGACGGGTATTGTGATGACGTTCCATAAAATTCCGTTGATATTCCTGCAAAATACATTTTTATTAAAGAGTGAATTGTAAACTTCTAAGGGAGTTATTTATTCGCAGTTTTCTTAGAGCAAAAATTACGCTTAGTCTAACAAAAGATAAAGGGGGCGGAGTGAATTAACTGAGAGCAAAGAGTCAGGACACCCACAACACTTTTGTTGCTGACGTTAAGTTGTTCGCATTCTAGCGGCGGCGGATGAAGGACTCGATGTAGGCCGGGGTGCGGGCATTTAGTATAGGGTCGGCAGAAGGGGTTATGCCTTTTGGCAGCAGTAAGGGATTAAAAATGCCGTGGCTGCGCTGGGTAACTTCGGGGGATGCCCATCAATCACCAGGTTTCCAGCCAGTAAAGGGTGCGGGAGTCTGGCCGGTTTACCGTGGTTTTATCTGTGATGTCTGCCCTATCTTTCCCCGGCTATTTTTCCCTGATGCGCAGGCGTTCAGCCGCCCTGTTTTGGTGCTGGCTTTTTACGCTAGATTTCAGCTTAGGGTCAACGTTCTTGTTATTGTGTGGGGGCTGCCAGTCTCAGGCGCTTTAACTCGGCTACCAGCCACTCATCTTCTGTATTGCCATACATGTCATGATGAATCTGCAGATAGTCTGCCTGCATTGCCGGGCTGGCATAAATTGCATTGATACGCGCTGCCATGGCTTTTCCGGCTTCGCCCGGACTGCACACTATAAATCCCTCGGTGCCGCTTTCCAGACCTTTTATTGGCAATGATTTGAATTTGAAATCATTTTTCTTCTGCTTAATATAAATATTGACGGCCAACGTATAGTTAAGTACGCCATCTATTCTGCCTGCCATTAACATATCGATGAGCCGAAACGAGGATTCGGTGCCACTGCGACTGAAAAAACTCTCCGGATGAGCTGTGATTGCTGCGTCGAGTAAAGTACCAAAGCTGTGGCCGGACACCACGCCAACCTGCAATATCGACGGCAGGTTAAAGTTGACGGGGTCAAATTGGCCGGGCCAGCGGTTGTCATTGTCCCTTACTATCAGGCGAATTGGTGGATACAGCGTGAGCGGAAAGTTGGTATAAGTGGCTTTTTGTTCCCGTTGAGGCGTTTTTATCTGGTTAAAAATACAGGCGTCATTTTGCTCTATGTATTTCCATGCCCGGCTTTGCGGCATGATAAGAGGCTGAAATTCAATTTGTCCCTGGCTGTTCTTTTGTAATGCGTTGAGAACGTTGGCATTCAATGATTCCCGGGTTTGGCCATTGCCGATAGGGTAATCAGACAGAATAGGAATGATAAGTGGCGCAGCTGTTACCGGCAGCAAAAATCCCAACGACAGCAAGGCTGCTGCAATGATACGTATTTGGTGGGAGCTGGATTGGCTTAAACACAGCCTGAAGTTTGTCAGGAATACACCCGCAAAAGTGGCCACATACCAAAGAATTTTAGCCTTTTTGCAGGAATAGTCAGAACTCAGGTGGTTGTGAAAGAATTGCGGCAGCCACAACGCTCAGCTTACAGATTGCACGGTTCCAGAATCTACTTGGATGCCATCTTCTTCCAGCAACTGTGCCAGTTTCTCCCGCTCCGCTTTGGAAACATACTTTGGCTTATTGCTGCCGTTGAGCTTGGCTTTCTTCTTTTTGTCTTTGGCAATCAGGGTCTGATTGATTTTCTTCTTTCTGTTCATGGGCGACTAATGTGTGATGGCAAATGGGTGGCGGCTCTAAGGCTGCTCAGCTGGGCTGTGTAAAAAGACGGCGCACTATAGCAGCATAGCCGCAGGGGGAAAACCTCAATCCGCTAACCCGCGCGCCTTTGGCGAGGACTGAGGCCGCAGCGCCGGCTAAGTTATTGAAAAGTCTTTGGCCAACAATCCTCTGAGTGCGCCGGCAAAGTTATTGTCGCCCTGTGGGCGAACCAGCTGCGCCAGCTCGTCGCCTACCGGTGAGAAGCGGTAGTAGTTGAGAATAAGGTGGGCATGTTTGGGGGTTACGCTGAGTTCTGTTTTGGAAAGCTGCAGCGTAAAACTGCGTTTGGGTTCAAGCTCACCGGTTTCAAATTCGCTGGCGTGTAAAATACCGGCGTCCATCAGCATCACCAGTGCGGAATAAGGTAATCCAAATTGTGAAAGTGGGATGGGCGTTGCGGGGGACTTGCGGAAGTACTGCCCCAGACCACCCACCAGTCTGTACCCCGAAAGTACCTTGAGCCTGCCGTCGTGGCCAATCTGAACCGCCACCGCCAGCGCTTTTTCGAGGGTCTGTGCCTCGCGCCAGGTGAGGCCTCTTAAAGTTTCCAGGGTGCGCAGGCTGATGTTGCCGGGCTCAGTGATTTCGCGGGCCAAAATCTTACCCCACAGCTCCTGCATCCGCCGGTTGTGGATTTGCTCCGCCAACTGGAAAAACTGATACAGCCAGTCCGGATCCGGATCTGTACCTACCACATCAGAAGGGGTGTATTTCAGCGCCAGGGTGTAAATGGCTTCCACGTTGGCCTGGCACACCGTCGCCTGTTTACGGGCACGGTGTGCGGCACGCTCGGCCACCGACACATTGGAGGGGCGATAGTCATCTTCACTGGCAAGACCCAGTATGCGACCCAGCAGCAGCGCTTTGCGTCTGGCAGACACATCGCTTTCGGTTTTGCTGCCAGCTGTGATTGGGGCCTTGTCTGAGTCTGTCATGATTATGCCTCTGATTTACATGCCTTAATTTGTATGTTGCCTTAATTTGTATGTTGCCTAGTTTGGCTGTGCCTGTGAGGGTTTGTCGCCAAACAGCAGCACTTCCTTTCCCGGCGCCGGATGCCTTGGCACATTGAGCGACAGCAACAACGAACACACCGCCATAGCCGCACCTATGTAGAACACTGCCGCGTTGGACTCGAGCCACAGGTAACCAAGCAGTACGGGGATTACCACCGCCGCGATGTGGTTGATGGTAAAGCTGACTGACATACTGGCGGCAATGTCGGCCCGGTCGGCAATCTTCTGAAAATAGGTTTTCATGGCAATGGCCATGGCAAACAGCAGGTGATCAATCACGTACAGTGCTGCTGCGAAGTGAGCGGTTTCCACCAGCGCGTAGCTGACAAACACCGCAATCAGGCCCAGGTATTCAATACACAGGGCATTGCGCTCGCCAATGCGGCCAATCAGGCGTCCAATAGCGGGGGCGAACAGCAGGTTAATCACATAGTTAATCAAAAACAGTGCGGTGATTTCACTGACGCTGTAGTGGAACTTCTCCACCATCATAAAACCGGCGAACACCACAAAGATTTGCCGTCTGGCACCGGAGAAGAAGGTCAGCAGGTAATACAGCCAGTAGCGTCGCCGCAGAATAACCCGCTTATGTTGGCTGTCGCCGGTATCAAAGCGCGGGAAGTACAGCCACAGCGCCAGGGTCATCAGGCAGCCCATGCCGCCCACGAAGGCGTACATCCATACATAATCGAGCTTGAGTACTGTCATCAGCAACCAGATGCTGCCATAGCCACCAAGCGCCGCTGCTGCCTTCCACGACAGCGCCTTGCCCATAAAGCCGGCGGCTTCTTCTTTCTCTACCCATTGCAGGGTCAGAGATTGATTGAGGGTTTCGTAGTAGTGAAATCCCACAGACATGAGCACAGTGGTGAAGTAAAGCCCGATGACCGTTGGCAGGAGCCCGGTAATGGCCACCCCAAGGCTCATTACAAACAGTGATACCAATGCAAACGACTGCTCGCGAATGAGGATAAGTACAAATATGGCGGTAAAGGCGAGAAAGCCCGGGATTTCCCGCAGGCTTTGCAGCAGGCCGATTTCGGCGCCGGTAAAGCCGGCACGTTCAATCACAAAGTTGTTAAGCAGCGCCTGCCACACGGCAAACACCATGGACATAATAAAGGTCATCCACAACAGCAGCAGTTTCGCCTTGGGGCCTTCGGCGGTGGGGAGCATGGTGATACCAGTGAAAATAAGTGGTTATGCATGTTAAACCAGCGGGAACCAATTCGTATACAAGTTTGCCCGCAGGGCTGCGATTCAAGTGTTCCTGGCAATATATGGCGAGAATTGTGAGGCTGGCGGAATTTATCGCCATCAATGGTAACCAGCCCCGGAGTGCGTGATCCAATTCAATAAAAATTTGCTGTGTTTGACCTATCATGCCCCTGAGTCCAAAGCAATTTAACAGGTGCAACGTGAGCAAAACGCTGATCCTTTTTTCCACCGTTCATGGTCAGACCCGCAAGATCTGTGAGCGCATGGCCGAGGTGATCCGCAAGCAGGGTGAAGATGTGACCCTGTTGCCCCTCAGTGAAGCGCCGCCATTGTCTACATACGATAAGGTGGTCTTGGGTGCCAGCATTCGCCATGGCAAGCACAACAGTGCTGTGTACGGTTATATCGAGAAAAACATCGAGGCGCTAAAATCCAAAGCCGGCGCCTTTTTCTCTGTGAGCCTGGTGGCCCGTAAACCCGCGAAAAACACCGCAGCCACCAATCCCTATATGCAGGACTTTCTGGGCAAGTCGGCCTGGCGGCCTGAGCTTTTGGAAGTGTTTGGCGGCAATCTGGATTATCGCGGCTATACCGCGATGGATAGAAATATTATTCGTTTTATCATGTGGCTGACCAAGGGGCCGACTGACCCTGATACCAAGGTGGAATATACCGACTGGCGTAAGGTTGATAATTTTGCCCGCGAGATAGCCACCATGGAGAAACTATGCCCCTAACGGCCCCCGGTAAACTGTGGCAATGGCTTGCCCCGCGCCTGCATGCATTGGTGTTGCTGCCCACTGTGCTGGTGCTTGGCAGCTCGCCATTTTTGTTGATGGGCAGGCGGCTGCGTGAAAACGCCAGTGTGTGGGATGTAACTCATGTTTACCTTGGGCTGCTGTTGGTGCCCTTGTCGATACTGCTGCTCTACTATTGCCTCAGCGGCGGCCGAGCCCGGCAGTTTTTCCCCCTGTTTGCACCATCCGGGCTTATCAGCGATCTCAAAGGACTTGTTACAGGCAAGTTGCCTAAAGGGGGCGGCAGTGGGCTTTTCAGCCTGTTGGAAGGGGGGTGTGTGTTGTTATTGACGGCAACCGCATTGACCGGCTTCGGCTGGTTCCTTACCGAAGGTGGCACTGAAGCCCTGAGCTGGCGAGGCTGGCACAAGGATTTGGGGCTGGCTTTTTTTATTGCGCTTATTATGCATTTGCTGGCGGCTGTTTCACACCTGCTGGACTTTTTGAAAAGCTGATTATGATTACCAGCCCTGGGCTGTCCGTGCCTGCGTTTGTGCCAAGTGCTCCATTCCCTGTTTAATTCTCATGGTCTAACACCACCGCCCCGAAATCCATAAGTATGCTGTTTTGTTTGTGAATCAGTATTTACATCAGAAAGGTCATGCCAGTGGCAGCTTTTGCTTCGGTCTTTAACTGCGCGGCTATACTTTTGACATAGGCAAGTTCACCGACAGTACCCATGTGATGCGGGAGCCACTTATGTCAATGTCCATGTCAAATTACAGCATGAAAAACAAACTGTTACTGCTGGCTTTAATGCCGCTTATCATTATTTTAACGGTAGTGATGGCATACTCATGGCACCTTGAGAGTGCCGCCTTGCAGGAATCTGTATCCCTGTTTCGGGAAAAACTGGTCAACGAACGCAAACAGCAGCTTAAAGAAGCGACTCAGATTGCGCTGGCAACCATAGATTATCAGTTAAAGCTCGGTGAGGCCGGTAATGTAAATGAGTCCTTGAGGGTACAGCGTTTTGGCACCGCGGGGTATTTTTTCATTTATGACTACAATGGCATCAGTATTTTTCATGCCACCAAACCTGAGCAGGAAGGGACAGATCAAATAGGCATGACCGACCCTCAGGGTCATAAAATAGTGGTTGGGCTGATAGATGCGGCCCGTCGTGGCGGCGAGTATTTCAGTTATTTTCATGCCAAACCCGGGGTAGAGGGGTTGGTAGAAAAAATCAGTTATGCGGCACCTATTCCCGGCAAAAACTGGTTGGTGGGAACCGGAGTGTATCTGGATGATGTGACCGAGGCAGTCAATGCCTACGCCACCAGTGCCGAAGAGGCGATGGGGAAAAAGGCCATGGGGATCTTTTTCATGTCAGCCATACTCACATTGATAACCCTTGGCGCCATAGTGGTGGCGTCCAATCGGATGGTGGTACCTATTCGCACCATGGTTGATAGTCTCAATGATATTGCCAAAGGGGAAGGTGACCTGACATCCAGGCTGAGGATTAAAGGCTCCGATGAAATTGCAGAACTTGGCAATGCCTTCAATCTGTTTGTGGACAAGTTGCAACACATTATCCGCGATGTTGCCGACACTACCGGCAGAGTAAAACAGGCCGCGGTAGACATAGACAAACAAACATCTGACATGGCGTTGCAGCTGCGCAGCCACAATAACGAAACCGATCAGGTGGTCACAGCCATCACTGAAATGTCCTCCACAGCGGCAGAGGTGGCACAAAACACAACTCAGGTGGCAGAGGCAACCCATGCGGCCACCGAAGATGTTGCCCGCGCTCAGGCTTGTGTTGATACGTCATTAACGGAAATTTCTACCCTGATGGCTCAGGTAAATGATGCTGCTGCCAACATTAAATCGCTCAGTGAACAATCGCAGAAAATCAATTCTGTGTTGTCGGTGATTGGTGGTATTGCCGAGCAAACCAATCTGCTGGCATTGAATGCCGCCATCGAAGCTGCCCGGGCCGGCGAACAGGGTCGGGGCTTTGCGGTGGTGGCCGATGAAGTGCGTAACCTTGCCAGTCGTACTCAGGCCAGCACGCTGGAGATCAATGAGATGCTGACCGATTTGCACAGGTTGGTGTCTTCGGCGGTAAAAACCATGGATGAAAGTCAGCAAAGCTGTCAGCGCTCAGTGGACGCTTCGCGGGCTATCTCAGACAGCCTGGGTTCAGTGACCAGCGCCGTAACGGCCATTAATGATATGAGCACCCAAATCGCCACCGCAGCCACCGAGCAAAGTTCAGTGACCGAAGAGATAAACCGCAATGTGTATGCGATTCAGGAAATTGTAAACGCGCTGCTTGAGTCGAGCCAGGATGCCAGCGCAGTGAGCAAGACGGTTTCCTCCGAGGGCGGACAGCTTGCAAAGCTGGTGGGGCAGTTTAAGGTATAGTGAATGGAAATTTGTAAAAAAGGCACCTTAATGGTGCCTTTTTATATGGTACCCACTATCGGGTCATTTTCTTCACAAACACCACCACGAACAGGGCTATGGTAAAACTGCCGGTAAAAGCCTCTATGGCGGCGATTAACCGTGAAAAACCAATGGGAGTAAAGTCACCATAGCCCAGGGTGGTAAAGGTAACAACCGAGTAATATATGCAATTGAAAAAAAGGTAAAAATTATTAATTAATGTGTTTTCAGGTCGAAACACGTGGACATTGTCATTGTAGCTGAGGCCTGTGAAGAAATAGCACATGGCACAAATCAGAATCAGCACCATGGAAAAGCCGATGACCCGCATCGGTGACTCGCCATAGCCACAGAACAGGTCAATCATCTTTGAAATCATTCGCGCCCGGGAAAATCGGGGGAGCTGATGGCGGCGCATGGTCAGTTCTTTTTGAATAAAATGCCCTGCCATCATGAACAAGCCTTCACGCTCAGCAGCTTTGCGCAGGTCGCGATAAATTTCTTCGGCCTGCTCAAAATAATCCTGGGCTATTTCGGCTTCGCCAACCTTTTCGGCCTCCAGCGCCATCCGCTCCTGACGAATAAGCTTACCGGTATTGATGTTTTCTATTTTGGTCTGGTTCCATTTAATGCCCAGCAGATTGGTATTGATGAGGTTGGCGCAGTGCACATTGGCATCCCGCAGATCGGCCTTCATCAGACTGGCATTTTCCAGATTGAGATTAAACATGTGGGCGCCTTGTAAATTGGCGCGGTAGAGTTCGGCATGGCTCATGTCATAGCCGGTTTTGCTGTGGTGACGAACCAGATCAATACCTTCCAGATTGGCCCGTTTCAGGTGTACGCCCCTGAGCATGCCACCCTTGCGGGCGTATGCTTCCAGTTTGGCTTTATCGTCCGGGCCATCTTTGGTGATGCGGGGGTCGTGCCAATAGCACAGGCCACTGGAGCCTGCGGGCTCGCTGCATGAAAATCCCTCATCTTCGTGATAGCAACAGATAGGCTGTTTTTCTTCCATGTCTCAAGTATAGACAGGCTTAACCAGCCGGCACGGCGATAGCGCAAAAATATTAATGCCTGATCCAATGTGTTTTTTCGTTTTGGGTGCCTGCAATATGCGTCATTTGTGTCCCTTTGCTCAGGGCCGGGCGTCCAACGTATCCTTATCGTTTACCGGTTTCAGCCAGAATAAAATATCACCAAAAACACTGGCCGAAAGCGGCGGTGGCAACTGGCAACCAAAGCGCCACTTTGATAGAATACGCCGTTAATTTTTCTGTTAATCCAATAGATTTAAGTTGAATCACCATGTTTGAAATCAATCCGGTTAAATTCAAGATTAAGGAGCTTGCTGAACGCACTTCGCTCCTTAGGGGGTATCTTTGACTACGACGCCAAACACGAGCGTCTGGAAGAAGTCACCCGTGAGCTGGAAAGCTCTGAAGTCTGGAACGAGCCAGAGCGCGCACAGGCGCTGGGTAAAGAACGTTCCAGCCTGGAAAATGTTGTAAATACCATAGATACGCTGGAAGCGGGTCTGGAAGATGTCGAAGGCCTGCTGGAACTGGCGGTTGAGGAAGAAGACGAAGAAACCTTCGAAGACGCCAAGTCTGAACTCGATGGGCTTGAGAAGCGCCTTGAGGATCTGGAGTTTCGTCGTATGTTCTCCGGTGCGCACGACAGCTCCGATTGCTATCTGGATATTCAGTCTGGTTCCGGTGGTACCGAGGCGCAGGATTGGGCCGAAATGGTTCTGCGCATGTATCTGCGTTGGGGCGAAGCCCATGATTTTAAACCTGAGCTGATTGAAGTGTCAGACGGCGATGTTGCCGGTATCAAGAGTGCTACTATCAAGTTCACCGGTGAGTATGCATTTGGCTGGTTGCGCACTGAAACCGGGGTTCACCGACTGGTGCGTAAGTCGCCTTTTGACTCCAGTGGTCGCCGCCATACCTCATTCTGTTCGGTGTTTGTGTATCCGGAAATCGATGATGATATCGAAATCGATATTAATCCGGCTGATTTACGTATTGACGTATACCGCGCCTCGGGTGCCGGTGGTCAGCACGTAAACCGAACTGAATCTGCGGTACGTATCACGCACTTGCCCACCAATACTGTGGTGCAATGCCAAAACGACCGTTCTCAGCACAAGAACAAAGACACCGCGATGAAGCAGCTGAAAGCCAAGCTCTATGAGCTGGAGCTGCAGAAGCAGAATGCCGAAAAGCAAGCCGCCGAAGACGCCAAGTCTGACATCGGTTGGGGCAGCCAGATCCGTTCTTACGTACTGGACGACTCCCGCATCAAGGATCTGCGTACCGGTGTCGAGACCCGCAACACCCAATCGGTGCTGGACGGCGACCTGGACAAGTTTATTGAAGCCAGCCTTAAATCCGGGCTGTAATTACTGCGAGAAGAGACGATGACTGAACACATTCAAGATGAGAACAAGCTGATTGCCGAGCGTCGTGCCAAGTTGGAACACGTTCGCAAACAGTGCCCAGCCAATGGTCACCCGAACACCTTCCGCCGTAAACACAAGGCTGCTGAGCTTCAGGCCGAGTTTGGAGACAAGTCCAAAGAAGAACTGGAAGCCCTGGGTTTCCAGACTGCTATCGCCGGCCGCATCATGGCCAAGCGTGGTCCTTTCCTGGTGATCCAGGACGTATCCGGTCGCATCCAGGCCTATGCCGAGAAGTCAGTTCAGGCCGATCTGAAAGATCGTTACGTGGGTCTGGACATTGGTGACATCATCGGCGTGGAAGGTACTCTGCACCTGTCCGGCAAGGGCGATCTCTATGTGAACATGGAGCGCTATGAGCTTTTGACCAAGGCGCTGCGTCCTCTGCCTGAGAAATTCCACGGTCTGACCGACCAGGAAACCCGCTACCGTCAGCGCTACGTAGATCTTATCGTTAACGAAGACTCACGCGAAGCCTTCAAGATGCGTTCGAAAGTGGTTTCTGCCATCCGTAACTTCATGATCAAGAAAGAGTTCATGGAAGTTGAAACCCCAATGATGCACGTGATCCCAGGTGGCGCTTCTGCCCGTCCGTTTATCACTCATCACAATGCGCTGGACATCGACATGTACCTGCGTATTGCTCCGGAACTGTACCTGAAGCGTCTGGTTGTGGGCGGTTTCGAGCGCGTGTTCGAAATCAACCGTAACTTCCGTAACGAAGGTCTGTCGCCACGCCATAACCCAGAATTCACCATGATGGAATTCTATATGGCCTACGCCGACTACAAGGATCTTATCGATCTGACCGAAGAGATGCTGTCTTCCATTGCTCAGGATCTGCTGGGCGACACCAAGCTGCCTTACGGCGAGCACGTGATTGATTTCGGTGGCCCATACACCCGTATGAGCATGCTCGAAGCCATCAAGCACTACAACCCGGACAACGCCACCATCCAGGCCATGACCTACGAAGAAGTGAAGAACATCGACTTCATGCGTAAGCTTGCCAAGGACGTGGGCATCGAAACCGAAACCTTCTGGAGCTGCGGACAGCTGCTCGAAGAA
The DNA here is from genome assembly GCF_041630135.1 of Shewanella sp. GTDB lineage: Bacteria > Pseudomonadota > Gammaproteobacteria > Enterobacterales > Shewanellaceae > Shewanella. The sequence continues at coordinate 7,536 of NZ_JBFKLW010000070.1, read as the reverse complement.
ATCTTTGGTGAAACCGCCGAGCCTAAGCTGATGCAGCCTACCTTCATCACCGGCTACCCAGCAGATATTTCGCCGCTGGCCCGTCGCAGCGATGGTAACGACTTCATCACCGACCGCTTCGAGTTCTTCATCGGTGGCCGTGAAGTTGCCAACGGTTTCAGCGAGCTTAACGATGCTGAAGATCAGGACAGCCGCTTCAAGGCGCAGGTAGATGCCAAGGACGCCGGTGACGACGAAGCCATGTTCTACGATGCTGACTTCATCACCGCACTGGAACACGGCCTGCCACCCACTGCCGGTCAGGGTATTGGTATCGACCGTCTGGTTATGCTGTTTACCAACACTCACACCATCCGTGACGTGATCCTGTTCCCAGCCATGCGCCCACAAGCGCAGTAACAGTTTCAGTCATAAAAAAACCGGCCAAAAGGCCGGTTTTTTTGTCTGATACAAAGGGGGGGAGTTAAAGGTACAGACTTATCAGCATATTACCCCAATCTTTCTCTTTGCTGTCTTTGAAGCTTGACTGTACGTCACGGATAAAGCGGTTGCCATCTTCCAGGTTCAGGTCGGCAATGGCTTTGATGGCCATGGCTTTGTCAGACCAGCTGTCAGCTGTGTTGAAGACGTCTTTCAGCGTGTCCAGTTCGGCTTCGGCATCCAGATTTCCCAGTGACGAAATGGCCGCCAGCCGCAGATATTCATCCTTTGAAGTGAGTAGCTCCTTCAGATAAGGAACCGCTGCCTTGTTATTACCAAAACCCAATTGATACACATCTAGATAGTCATTGGACTGTTTCACCCTGGCGATTAAGGCACTGACATCGGCATCTGAAATTTGCTGCTGATAAACCAGGTTGTTCAGTTTGGCGGCAAACTCTTTCACCAGCAAAGACAGGGGCTCGTTCAGTGTCGGCTCAATGATTTCGTCGAAACTCCACACAGGAACCTTGCCACGCTTTACAAACACGCCGATGCGTTTGGTGCCCTGGGATGTGTGAACATCCGCGCTCAGCATGGTGAAGGTGATAAAGGGAGTATAGGCATTGGTACGATGGTTACGCATTGCCAGTTGATGCACATCCACCTTAATGGGAGCGGCGACAGCATTTAGGTTAATTCCCCTCGCAGCCAGTTCTTTATCGGTGTTTTCCTGCAAAAAATTCACCGGAGCCAGCATTGACTTATCGAGCTTCAGGTCTGCCTTGAGCACGCCGTAACTGAAGGTCTGTGTGTCGGCTCGCTTATCGTCCAGCTGCACGGGAGAGAAGTTGCCGGATGTTTGTTTTTCATAGCCAATATTAGACGGAGCGGGTGCCGTTACCTGATAAGAGGAAGGTGCACAACCGCCCATCAGAGCGGAGGTTAATGCAACTGCCAGCAGTTGCTTGATAGCTAGGGTCATCTTGATCATTCCTTTGTGTTGTCGCCTGTCATTGTTGTTGTGGCCTGTGGAGGGCTGTCAAACCATATCATTGACTGCAGCTGATGCAATAGTGAGTGGGAAAATCTATTCATGAGTTGATGGATGCTTTGGATGACGCTTTGCAGTCTTTCATTGTTTTGTTGCTGTTATCGTTTGCAAGATGATCTTCTTCAGCTTTATTAATCACTCGAGTATGAATTTATCTAATTGTATTTATTAAATTAAAATCTTTTTCGACTGAAGCGGTAGATTATTTTTCGACATTTTATGTCGTGAGTGTTGATCTTTTGCACATTCCTGATATTTTGATATCAAAGTGATATCAATAAGGAGTTGACTATGGTTCAGGAAAAGCGTGGATTTTCAATCAATGGTTATGCAGCGTTTGTGATGCTGGTGGCATTGCACCTGTGTTTTTTGTTTGTGATTGTGAGTGGACATGAGCCTGCAGGCATATTGGGTAATGTGCTTACCGGTCTTTGCTGGCCCGGCTTTTTTATGGTGCAGCCCAATCAGGCCAAAGTACTGACTCTGTTCGGCAGTTATGTTGGCTCGGTACGCGCCACAGGGCTTCAGTGGACAATTCCGCTGTTTGCCAAACGCACTATTTCATTGCGGATCCGCAACTTTGAGAGCGCTAAAATCAAGGTGAACGACAATCTGGGTAATCCCATTGAAATTGCCACTATCGTGGTTTGGTCGGTAACTGACAGCGCTGAAGCTGTGTTTGAAGTGGATGATTACGAAAGCTATGTGTCCATTCAAAGTGAGGCGGCGCTGCGTAACATGGCCAGCAGCTATGCTTACGACCCTCAGGAGGAAACCGAAGTGGCACTGCGCAGCCATCCCCAGGAAATTGCCGACAAGCTCAAGCAGGAGATTCAGGATCGCCTTGGCCGCGCCGGTGTGACTGTGCATGAGGCGCGTATCAGCCATCTGGCGTACGCTCAGGAAATTGCCAGCGCCATGCTGCAACGTCAGCAGGCCACCGCCATTATCGCTGCCCGTGCCAAAATAGTGGAAGGAGCAGTGGGCATGGTGGAAATGGCGCTGGAGCGTTTAAAGGCGCAAAACGTGGTTGAGCTGGATGAAGAGCGCAAAGCCGTGATGGTCAGTAACCTGCTGGTGGTGCTGTGTGGTGATAAGAGCACTCAGCCCGTGGTCAATACCGGCAGCCTGTACTGAGGCGCCTATGAGTAAGAAGGCATACCCTTTAAGGATAAGCAGTGATGTCCTTGCGGCCATGCAGCGCTGGTCAGATGATGAGCTGCGAAGCCTCAATGCCCAGATTGAGTATGTGCTGCGGGATGCTCTGGTGAAAAGTGGCCGGGTGAAGCTGGTACAAAAGGTGGTAACCGAGGTTGTTGAGGGGGAAGGGCAAGATCCCGGGGACGACAGTTGAGCTTATAATTGCATAAAAAAAGGAAGCCGCTTGCTTCCTTTTTATTTCCATATTTTGCAGAAGGCCAGATTAGTGCTTAGAGTTGACGGCTCTTTTGCAACAGTTCCTGGCGTATGCTCTTGGAGAGGTTATTCACCCATTTGTTGTAGTTGCGGTGAATGCTGCCGTCATCAAAGTCGAGGTTTTCGCTGTCTTTATAGTGGATTGAATAGCTGTCCGCGCTGAATGGAATTTGTACATTGGCACCATGATTGCGTATTGAAATTTGCGCTTCAATTAAACCGGGCTCTACGACACGGGCAATCCAGCCTCGTTTGCGGCTGGCATCGAGAATACTGTGCTCAACCGATGCCAATGACATTCTGCTGCCGCTTTCGGCTAAAGGTACCAGTTGATCGTCAAAGTTATGTACCGGCTTACTGGTGCAGGCGCCCAGCAGACTTAAGGAAAGTATCGCAGTCAGGATCAGTCTCATGATGTACCTCGCTCATGTAGACAGCACTCAGGGACAAAAAGGTAAGGGCTGCCGTGGTTGATCGACGGCAGAGTAGCAGACAGAGCTGAACCCCAGCTGACCCTGTGCGATATTTGTTGTGTGGTTGTGAGCTATTTCAGGGTTTATAGGTATTTTGGCCAAAAATAAAGCCGCCTCTGGGCGGCTTTGCAGTGATTTACGCTGTTATTCAACTTTCCAGCCAATGGTTTCACCGGCGCGGATTGGCACCACAGTGCTGCCACCGAGCGGGTAAGACTCAGGTACCTGCCAGGGGCTCTTTACCAGGGTCACCTTGTCGGCATTGCGGGGCAAACCATAGAAGTCCGGGCCGTTAAAACTGGCAAAGGCTTCCAGTTTATCCAGCGCGCCTTCAGCTTCAAAGGCTTCGGCATACAGTTCAAGCGCAGCGTGTGCAGTGTAAGAACCGGCGCAGCCACAGGAGGCTTCTTTTTTGTCTTTGGCGTGGGGCGCGGAGTCGGTGCCCAGGAAAAACTTCTTGCTGCCGCTGGTGGCGGCCGCCAGCAGTGCCTGCTGGTGGGTATTGCGCTTAAGAATGGGCAGGCAGTAGAAGTGGGGGCGAATGCCACCGGCCAGCATGTGGTTGCGGTTATACAGCAGGTGATGGGCGGTAATGGTAGCTGCCACCTTGTCACTGGCTGCCATCACAAAATCCACCGCGTCCTTGGTGGTAATGTGCTCAAGCACAATCTTGAGACCGGGGAAATCGGCTACTACTTTGGCGAGGATGTTTTCGATAAAGATACGCTCCCTGTCGAAAATATCGATGGATGAGTCGGTGACTTCACCATGAACCAACAGCAGCAGGCCTTCTTCTTCCATGGCTTTGAGTACGCCATAGATATTTTTTACATCGGTTACACCCGAATCTGAGTTGGTAGTGGCACCGGCGGGATACAGCTTGGCAGCAACCACCTTGCCCGAGGCTTTGGCGGCACGGATTTCGTCCGGGCTGGTTTTATCGGTGAGGTACAACACCATTAAGGGTTCAAACGCGCTGTTGCTGTGAGCCTTGATGCGCTCGTAGTAGGCAATGGCGGCTTCGGTGGTGGTCACCGGCGGTACCAGATTGGGCATCACAATGGCTCGGCCCATGTAGCGACCGGCGTCGCGCACTGTATCGGCAAGGGAGTCGCCGTCGCGCAGGTGAATGTGCCAGTCATCGGGGCGGGTGAGGCTAATTTGGGTCATAGGGGTATCTTCTGCTGTGAGGGTGGGCAGATTTTAAATTTCATGGGCTAAAAGGGCAAGGAAAGGTACAGCTTAGCGTTGGCCGGGCTTTGCCCCAGGCTGGGTTTGGGATATAGTCGGCCGTCTACTACGGAGCGGTCGCAACAAGGAAAAGATGTTGAAAATCCTGTCTAAACTAGCACTTCTGTTCGCCTTTATTCCTCTGCATTCTCAAGCGGATGCCGAGCGCATTATTGCACTGTCACCCCATGCGGTTGAAATGCTGTACGCCATAGGTGCCGGTTCCCGCATAGTAGCCACCACGGATCATGCCGACTACCCCGAACAGGCCAAACTTATCCCACGTATCGGCGGTTACTACGGTATTCAAATGGAGCGGGTATTAGAGCTCAAGCCGGATTTGATAGTGACATGGGATGGCGGCAATCGCGCAGAAGATCTTGAGATGCTTAAAAAGTTTGGTTTTAAGGTTTTTTCCAGCGATCCCAAGACCCTGGATGCTGTGGCACAGGAATTATTGGTGCTGGGAGAGCTGACTGGCACTCAGGATACCGCCAGACAGGTTGCGGCAACCTACAGAGCCGATTTGGCGACCCTCAGGCTTGCCAACCGCAGTAAACCCAAGGTACGGCTGTTTTATCAGCTGTGGTCGCAGCCGCTGATGACCGTGGGTAAAGGCAGTTGGATTGAGCAAATCATCGAAGTCTGCAATGGTGAAAACCTGTTTGTGGATGCCAGTGGCGATTATCCTCAGGTCAGCTTTGAGGCAGTGCTGCTGCAAAAACCGGATGTGATCCTGCGCAGTCAGGATGAGGGTAACATTCATGGCATTGACTGGCAGCAGTGGCCAGAAGTGCCCGCGGTTGCAAGGGGGCATATTTATGACCTGGATGCAGACTTACTGCACCGTGCCGGCCCCCGGACGACAGAGGCGGTTAACGTGCTCTGCAATGCACTCGATAAAGCACGCGTACCACCCCTCCCGGTGCAATGATATGCGGTCTGAGGGCGGACACAATAACAGACTAAACATTTGTTGATGAATTAGGTTTGTTTTGTTAGATTTATTTTTTCTTAAAAAACAGGGAAGTATAAATATGCGTAAAAGTTATTTGATTGGTGTTGGGCTCGTGGTGCTGGCTGGTTGTCAAAGTCTGGACACCAATCCCTATAAGCAAGGATACAAAAATCTTACCGTAGAGAAGGATGAGCGGGGGGCTTATTGGGAGGCCAAGAAAAGGGTGAATCCAAGCTATCCAAGGGAAGCCGTGCGTTTAAGCAAAAATGGCTGTGTTCAGATGGTGGTATCCATCAATGCCGAAGGCAAGGCTGATGGTTATCAGATAAAAAACTCCTATCCGGAAGACCTGTTCGTTGACAGCATGGTGAATGCTATCGCTAAATGGGAGTGGGCACCTGCGGGGCACAATACTGAAAAGATGCCGGCCGTTCAGAGCGTTTATTTTGAATTTAAATTCGAGCGGGAAGGCAAAGAGGCGAAGAATATAGCCGAAGCCAAAGCCGCCTGCGAAAAGATAGCTATTTCTTAGCATTAAGTCCTGAACCACCAGAGTGCCACCGGAGCAAACACGATAGCTGAGGTGGCATTTTTGTTTTTGATGCTTGTTTCTCACGCCTGGAACGGGAATGCACAATCCTGAAAATGAATACTAAGTTAAAAGGTCCTTGCTTCTAAGGCGCTCGATGATGAGCCTTCCCACGGTAAAGCTTGATGGCAGCAGAGTGTGGGGTAATGGCAGCGAAATGATTTCACACAGGGGATTATTATGCTGCCAGGGGGCTGTCACTTCTGATACCGCAACCACACCGTCGTTCTCTTCCCCATAAAAAGGCGGCAACTTGGCGCCCTTGGTGCCGGTTGGCATTCCCCTGGTTCCTTTGATAAAGATGCACCGAATACCCTGCGCAGTGGGATTACCAATACCGGCCATACGCTGCGCATTACCAAGCAGTTGCCCGGCATCGCCACTGAAGAGACGAAACAGCGGATTGGTTTTAAGCGTCATGGCCAGCCTTGCCGGTTGCAACGGCGAACCGAGCAAGAACACCAGTACAGGCAATTTACCTGTGGTTCCTGAAGTGCTGAGTAAACTGCGAATGATAACCCCGCCCAGTGAATGACCTATGAGTATGTAAGGCGCACCGGCAGGCAGGCGGGCTATTTTTTTATCCAGGCGCTGTACAATGGTATCCACAGGCTCCACTGCGGCGAGGTAGCCGAGCGTCTGACAGCGAATGCCTGCCCGTCTTAGGATGGCGAGCATCGGCAAACCGGATGCGGGGGTGCGCCCTAATCCATGGACAAAGATGGCATGCATGGTCCGACTCCTGAGAATTTTCTTGAAGCCTTTGTTTTTAGCTGGCTAAATCAGTTGTGACAAATGAAACCTTTTTCATCCTTTTAAGCGGGAGCTCAGATGACGACCTTGCTCGTATGTTTATTAATTGCCATGTTGCTGCCTTATCTGGCCAAGGGGCCGGTGGCGATGGCCATGGCCAAAATGGGTGGTTACGATAACCACCATCCCCGCAGCCAACAGGCAAAGTTAGAAGGCTTTGGTGCCCGGGCGTTGGCAGCTCATCAGAATGCTTTTGAGTCGTTGCTGATTTTTGGCCTGGCGGTGCTGGCGGCGCTGGCGACAGACAATGGTAATGACATTGCTGGGATGGCAGCCGTGGTGCACATTATCGCCCGGGTCGGCTATCACCTTGCCTACCTGTACGATTTCGATAAGCTGCGCTCCAGTTTGTGGTTTGTCGCCATTATTGCCAGTTTTACCGTATTGGCCCAAGCGTTCTAATCCAAGGGTCTTCATCCAAAGCCGCTGTTTAACAGCGGCTTTTTTTATTTTCAGCCCTAAACCACCTACTTCAGTAGGTGGTTATCATCCAAATGGGCTTTGCCCGTATATCTACCCATGCTAAATGCATCTTTGATTTTTAGCGAAGTCAAAAGAGGCAAATAACATGAGTAGATACGAG
>NZ_JBFKLW010000069.1:0-20705 GCF_041630135.1 Shewanella sp. | reverse complement strand
GGTCGTTGCCCGACAAATTGCTTGATTGACTCATGACGTGTCCTTCTCTATGTCTTTTATTATTGGTTTTTATCCCGCCATGGCAGCAGGGGCATGGCGGGTTCCGGGGGAGTCAGCCGCCGGGAAAGGCCACTTTACCCTGTTTGGCGGCAAAGACCAAAGAAAGCGGCCAAAGAGGTGGAATTGAAAGCTTGTAAGGGCGATACAGGGGGGATTTTGTATCGCAGATAAAAAGAGGCCATGTGAGGCCCCCTTTTGAAAAATTATGAAAAGCGCGGTTTCGATGTTGATGGATCAGAGGGGATACCAGATGGCTTCTTTACGCCGCGTCTTGATGACATAGATGCAAAGTGCCATAAAAATCAGCGCCGGGAAGGGGGAGGGGACATCAAAGGCAATATGAAAACCTGCGGCTCCAATCATGATGGGGATGAGCCCAGTGGCGGCAAGGGCGCTCCAGCGGGGCAGCAGCAAGCCGATACCGGCGGCCACTTCAGCGCCGCCAATAAAGTAGCCAAACCACAGCGGCAAATTCATGGCAGTAAAGGCGCGGTGCAGCTCGGGTACGCCTGCCAGTTTGGCCGCGCCAAAGCCAAGCATAGGCAGGGCCAGCAAAACGATGGGGATGAACTTTACTATCCCTCTGAGCTTACTCATAAAACACTCCGATACAGATGAATTGGTCTCAGTATCTACTCGCCATAAAATAAATTATATTGATGTTAATTAATCAGGATGATTCATCGGGTTTATTATTATGCCCTCTATCGATCAGCTTAAAGTGCTTAAGGCCGTGGTGGAATGCGGCTCACTGCGCCTTGCCGCCGACAGCCTGTGTAAGACCCAACCGGCTTTGACCCATGCCATTCGTCAGCTCGAATCTCAACTTGGCCTCACCCTTTTCAGCCGCGATGGCTACCGGCTGGCACTCACCAACGAGGGCAAACGTATCCATCAACTGGCGCTGCGCACCCTGGAAACCCATAGCGAACTGCTACAGGTGGCCAATTTTCTCGCCGGTGGCGCTGAGTCTCAGGTTACCCTGGCGGTGGAAGCATCTTTTAAGCTGGCGCCCATATTGCCTGTATTTAAAGCAGTGCAGGCCGAGTTTCCCGCCTGTGAAATCGTTATTCGTCAGGAGTATTTAACCGGGGCGGTGGAACTGGTGCAAAAAGAGCAGGCAGAGCTTTGCATCAGCCCGCTGAACCCGGCGCTTAGCCCGGGCGTGAGGCTGCAAAGCCAATTGCTGACCCGTGGCGAGATGGTCAACGTGGTGTCACCTCAGTTGCTGACTCGCCACCCAGAGCTTGATTCGGTGGAACAGCTTAAAGATGAATATCAAATACTGGTGCAGGACAGTGGCAGCGGCACCCGTGGCGTTAAACTTGGCGTTCAGAGCGCCCAGCGCCACTGGTATGTCAACAGCTTCGCCACCAAGTTATCGCTGATTGAGCAGGGTATGGGCTGGGGGCGGCTACCGGCATGGATGCTGGCGGAGGCGCTGGCCGAAGGACGTCTGCAGGTACTGGAATTGGCAGATTATCCCACGCGGCAGTGGTTTGATTATCATCTGGTGCGCCGAAGCGCCTCAGTGCCAGGCCCTGTCGCATCGCGCCTGTGGCAGGCACTGATGTAGAGCTGGGTTATTCTGTGTTTTCAGGTAATGAGGGTTGCTTTGCGTCTTTCAGTCGAATCTGAAAAATGAATAAGAATACTAATATGAACGAACTTACAAAATACAAAATTAACGGAATGCTAATGCTAAAAATTCCTTTGGCATAATAAATCAGATACATCACCAATACAGGGTAAAGTATTGTTGTCAATACTAAAGTCGTGAGCAGGATTGCTAGTTTTTTAGTCCTGCTATTTGTGTTTTGATTGTCGGTAACACCCATATAATAGATCCTATTGCAGCAAATATTCCGCTAAATATCGCCAGTGTTCCCAGCCCCGAAAGTAATGAAAGAATGACTGCCACCATCAATAGTCCATAAAATCGCAGTGCAAACGCAAAAATAATATCTTTCATGATTTCATACACCGCATTATAGGGTTATCGCAGCAGAAACATGAGACCATCCTAAACATTTGCCAGACAGTAAGGCAAGTGACTATCGGCCCCACGAGGTTGCATAGAGTCAAGAGTCAGCAAGTCCCAGTCCCGTGACCGGTATCTGGCCCAACGCCTCAAGCGATTCCGATGGGGATATGGGGGATCCCTAAAGCGCTTCGCAACAGTAATGGCTGTCCTGGCTCTTGCTGGGTGTAATCATAACAGCTCTAATCAGGTGGCCAAATTCACTATGCCACTACTGTATATATTAAGAGGCAAATCTACACATTTCATACCAAGTAACTGTTTGCCTTTGGCAGTTACCATCATGACAGGTATGGGCTTTAATAGACTTTTTGCAAAGCTCATAGGATGTTGAGTAATCAATTTCCAAGCCTAGTTGATCATGTGCATTCCAATAATCTTTAGTATCAATGGATAACTTTTCATATTCAACTTCAGAGGCCATGCCCGCCAATTTTTTTTGAGCACACACAGAAAAAGTACCGATATTGGGTTGTGTCGTATCATAAATTGGACTATTTACGATATAGGCATATTCTTGGCCGTCAACTCGACTAACTTGAATATATATTTTGAATGTAAGGATCAAATTTTTGTTGTTCTCTGCGTCAACGTCGCCATGAGGAAGAACCTCAAACCACAACATATTGTTATTATCGTTCCCAAGCTTATAAGCAGCTTCAACCTTATTGGTCACGAGATTCCAATGAACACTAACTCCTCCTGCCTTTGGGCTGGAAAAATTTAGAGTATAACCTGTATATTGTGTTCTTTGAGAAAAGTCATTCCATGATTGATTTCGCATTCTTTCAAAAATATCGCGTGTTACTGCTTGATGAATCTGTTCTCTGCCTTCGGCTTGTAGATATTTAATTGGGTGGTCATCACAATTACTATCCTCGCTGGAATATTGAGGGGCGGATGCAATAGCTCTTTGTAAATCACTGTGCTGACTTGCTAATAATGTGAAGTGCCCATCAATTTGTTTGTATTCATCATAAAAATCGAAAAGCCGCTCTAGTGCACTTTGTTCGGAAGCGGAAAGATAGGTGTTTTTGACGGTAATTTGGCTTTCATCAAATCCAGAGGTTGTAGTGGTGACGGTGAACTTATAGCTTTGGCCTGTTACAACATTGGCAAAAATGACGTTTTTAGATAAGGAGCATGAAGTATCCCCCAAGCTCCCGCTACCGTTGGTGAGTGGTTGGGTAAACAATTGCTCGCCCGGTAAACCTTGGTTGCACAGTAGTAAAGGAGCGAGCAACAAAGCATTTGCTCTTGCATTTTGATAGTCGCAGTCATCGCAGGCAATGGTTTCAGTCAATCCCGTCTGAGCCTGAGTATTAAAAATGAATGTGGCAAGTATTGTTATAAAAAATAATTGAACGGATTTCATCCAGGCAAACTCCATTTGATTCGGTACGTCCATTGTGTTGCATAATTGTTACCCCTCACTATTATGCAAGGCAAGGCAAGGCAAGGCAAGGCAAGGCAAGGCAAGGCAAGGCAAGGCAAGGCAAGGCAAGGCAAGGTAAGGCAAGGCAAGGCAAGGCAAGGCAAGGCAAGGCAAGGCAAGGCAAGGCAAAAGTTAGAAAAGCCATGACACTGTGTTCGAAGGTTGAGTCAAATCCGGGGCATTGTTTTGTGATTCAGCGGTGAATCAGGACATATATGAACGCTCCCAAAGCCTGGGTTTTAAGCATCTAGATGCCGAGGCGCTCCATTCAAATCATTGTCTTTATTGAATTTGTTTCGGGCTGTAAGCACGATGCAGGACATCCTAAATACTTTTTAAGCTGCGAGGAAGTGCGCTTTTAGTGCTCAACCCTTGCTAAATGAAGATGAATTGTTGGCGGTAGACTCGCTGAACCACTCACTTTGAGCGAGAATATAGGACAGGCATAACTCCTAGATTGCAGGATACTGTCTTTATCCCCATCGATGCCGCTGAGGGTGTTGGGATTGGGCGCGTAGACGAGACAGGATGTCGAGTCTGGTTCGGTCGAACAGGGATGTGAGTCCGAACCAGTAGCGAGACCAATCCCATAAAGCCGAAGGGCTTTCGGCACCGTCTGGGACGGCAGGGGAGATCCAAGAGGGGATTGCTGTAGATCCCCTCTTGGTCGGGTGTGGGTTGGCGAGTGTCGCAAAGCGACAGGCTTACGAGCGAGAACCCGGGATGGTGAACTGGCCGTTATGCATGGATGCATTTGACCCACGATCTTCAGTCGCTTGCAAAGCGACACAACAAGACAAGTCACCCCAATGGCAATGGAAACAGCCGGAAAGCGGGGATAAAAAGGGCGCCCTATGGCGCCCTTTTCAGAGGTTATATGATGCTGATAGCGAGCATCGAAGGCTTACAGCGCCTTCAGAATAGCCTCAACACTGTCCTTGGCATCGCCGAACAGCATCTGGGTGTTATCGCGGAAGAACAGCGGGTTCTGAACCCCGGCGTAGCCTGTGTTCATGGAGCGCTTGAAACCGATAACGGTTTGGGCTTTCCATACTTCCAGCACCGGCATACCTGCGATGGGGCTGGCTGGGTCTTCCGAGGCTGCCGGGTTCACTGTGTCGTTGGCACCAATCACCAGTACTACGTCAGTCTCGGGGAAGTCTTCGTTGATTTCATCCATTTCCAGCACTATGTCGTAAGGCACCTTGGCCTCGGCCAGGAGGACGTTCATGTGGCCCGGCAGACGACCGGCAACCGGATGGATACCGAAGCGTACTTCAATACCACGGTCACGCAGCTTCTGGGTGATTTCGGCCACAGGATACTGAGCCTGTGCCACTGCCATACCGTAGCCGGGGGTGATGATGACTGAGCTTGCGTTTTTCAGCATGTCGGCCACATCTTCGGCGTTGGTTTCGCGGTATTCACCCAAATCCTGATCGCCGCTTGAAACCGCACCATCGGTACCAAAGCCGCCGGCAATCACCGAGATAAACGAGCGGTTCATCGCCTTACACATGATGTAAGACAGGATGGCGCCGGAGGAGCCCACCAGGGCGCCGGTGACGATAAGCAGGTCGTTGGAGAGCATAAAGCCCGCTGCTGCGGCCGCCCAGCCTGAGTAGGAGTTCAGCATGGACACCACCACCGGCATGTCGGCGCCGCCGATGCTGGCCACCAGATGCCAGCCAAAGGCGAAGGCAATCAGGGTCATGATGATAAGCGGCAGCATGGCGCCGTCGGCTTTCACAAACAGTACCATCAGGCCGAAGGATACCAATACCGCCAGCAGGTTCAGCTTGTGGCGATGTGGCAGCATCAGTGGCTTGGAGGAAATCAGCCCGCGCAGCTTACCAAAGGCGACCACAGAGCCGGTGAAGGTCACGGCACCGATAAAGACGCCAAGGAACACTTCCACCAGGTGGATGCTGAGCATGGCACCGGTGAGGTGATGGCCTTCGGCGGCTTTGCTGGCTTCCTGCAATGCGGCTTTGGCGGCTTCCAGACTCTGGTCGATGTCGCCACCCACGCTAATCACCACTTCGGTGACCGCCTGCGGGTGCAGGTCGATAAAGCTGTTAAAGCCAACCAGAACCGCAGCCATACCCACAAAGCTGTGGAGAATGGCCACCAGTTCCGGCATCTCGGTCATTTCCACCTTGAGGGCCAGACGCACGCCAATGGCGCCGCCGATAACCATGGCGAGAATAATCCAGTGTACGCCACTGGTTTCCGGGTTGAGGATAGTGGCAATAAGCGCAATGCTCATGCCCGTGATACCAAAGAGGTTACCCTGCTTGGCGGTCTCCTGACGGGACAGGCCCGCGAGACTCAAAATAAAACACAGCGCTGCTACTATGTAGGCTGCTGTTACCAGTCCTTGAGACACAGTGATTCCCCCTTAATCCTTACGGAACATCTTCAGCATGCGATGAGTGACGGTAAAGCCACCGAAGATGTTGATACTGGCAATAAGCACGGCGACAAAGGCCAGTGCCGTAACCAGCGTCGAGCCGCCGCCAATCTGCAGCAGTGCGCCCACCACGATAATGCCCGAGATGGCATTGGTGACCGACATCAGCGGCGTGTGCAGCGCGTGAGTTACGTTCCACACCACGTAGTAGCCCACCACGCAGGAGAGCAAAAACACGGTGAAGTGGGACAAGAACTCAGGCGGTGCCACGCTTGCCACGGCGCCAAAGCCAATCAGACCCAAAGCGCCCAGAATGTACTTGAGCTTGGAAGGCTCCTTGGGCTCGGCTTTTTTCAGCTCTACCTTGGGGGCGGCTTTGGCCGGAGCGGCAGACACGGAAATCTGTGGTGGCGGGAAGGTGACTTCACCGGTTTTGACCACAGTCATGTTGCGCATCACCACATCGTCAAAGTCGATAACGGCATTGCCGTCTTTCTCTTTGCACATCAGCTTCATCAGGTTCACCAGGTTGGTGCCGTAAAGCTGGGAAGACTGGGCAGGCAGGCGGCCTGGCAGGTCGGTGTAACCAATCACCTTCACGCCGTTTGCAGTCACAAACAGCTCGCCCGGGACCGTGTATTCACAGTTCCCGCCGGTGGCGGCCGCCATGTCTACGATCACAGAGCCGCTCTTCATCGAATCCACCATTTCCTTGGTGATAAGACGCGGTGCTGGCTTGCCGGGGATAAGCGCCGTGGTAACGATAATGTCGACTTCTTTGGCCTGCTCGGCAAAGAGTGCCATTTCGGCCTTGATAAACTCTTCGCTCATCACCTTGGCGTAGCCGTCGGATGAAGCGCCGTCTTCGCCGCCGAAGTCGAGTTTGAGGAACTGACCGCCCATGGACTCGATTTGCTCTGCCACTTCCAGGCGGGTGTCAAAGGCGCGAACCACGGCGCCGAGGGAGCCTGCGGTACCAATGGCGGCAAGACCGGCCACACCGGCACCAATCACCAGCACCTTGGCGGGCGGAACCTTACCGGCTGCGGTGATCTGGCCCGTGAAGAAGCGGCCAAACTCGTGGGCGGCTTCCACCACGGCGCGGTAACCGCCGATGTTGGCCATGGATGACAGTGCATCCAGCGACTGAGCGCGGGAAATACGCGGCACCATGTCCATGGCCATGATGTTGATATTGCGCTTAGATAATTTTTCTACCAGCTCAGGGTTCTGAGCGGGCCAGATAAAACTCACCAAGGTTGCGCCGTCTTTTATCTCTTTTATTTCATCTTCGGTAGGGGCATTGACCTTAAAGATAAGGTCGGCCTGCCATACGGAGGGCACTACGCTGGCACCCGCCGCTTCAAAGGCTGCATCGCTGAAGCTGGCAAGTTTGCCGGCACCAGATTCGATAGCTACCTCAAAGCCGAGCTTTTTAAGTTGCTCTACCGTGGCCGGGGTCGCGGCGACCCGGGTTTCACCGGCGAGACTCTCTCTCGGAATTCCAATTTGCATGACGATTCCCTGATGGTTGAAAAAACGTGAACACACCGTGTCCTGTGTCGGGCGAAACAGGGCAAGACTGACTGGCTTTTACAAACTCAATCGACTGTCTGTAGGGGACAGAGCTTTTCACGGTGTGAGCCCATTGTGGCAAGTCTGCCTGCTGACACAAGCGCATATTCTTCATGTGGCGACTTAAGCCACTGGTCGGAGCAAAAAATTTGCGCCGTGCCACACTTTTGTAGCTTAAAAATCCGACTCTGCATATTCCTAAAATGAATTAAAAATTAATATTTATTCTTTTTTGATTGGAGTAAACGGAACTAAGCTAGCAAGCATCAAAATGTCACTGGGTCGTCCTCATGCTGTTAAAAGAATTATCCTCCCTTGCGTCCCCGCTCAGTGCCGAGCAGGTCGACAAGCTCAAGAACCTGACCTTTGAGCTCAACGCCGTGCAACTGGCCTGGGTCAGTGGTTATCTGGCAGCCAACGCACAATTTGCCGCTGGGGGCGCTTTTGCTGCAGCACCCGCTGCCCAGGAAGCCGCTACCTTAACGGTGCTTTATGCATCGCAGACCGGCAATGCCAAAGGCGTGGCCAGTAAAATTAAAGCGGCAGCAGAAAGCCGAGGCTTAGCTGTTCAGTTGCAGGACATTGCCTCGTATAAAACCAATGCGTTGGCAAAAGAGAAATTCTTAATCATTGTTGCTTCGACCTATGGCGAGGGTGAGCCACCCGAGAGCGCGGTGAGTTTCTATAAGTTCCTGTTTGGTAAAAAAGCGCCCAAGTTACCCGAGCTGCAATTTGCCGTGTTGGGCCTTGGCGATACCAGCTATGAGTTTTTCTGCAAAACCGCCACTGACTTTGACAGCCAACTGGCTGCATTAGGGGCAAAACGCCTGCGTGAACCAGCCCTGCTGGATGTCGATTATGCCGACGGCGCGAAAAACTGGCAGGAAGCCGCCCTGGATGTGTTTGCACCGCTGCTTAAAGCATCAGGTGCCGCCAGCGAGAAAGTGATTGCATGGCCAGGCGCGACTGGCACCGCAGGTAGCCACAGCCAGTATGATAAGCAAAACCCAGCCACCGCTGAGTTAAGTGTTAATCAGAAGATCACGGCGCGTAATTCCACCAAAGACGTGCGTCATATTGAGATCTCGCTGGAAGGCACCGGCCTGACCTATCAGCCGGGTGATGCGTTAGGGGTGTATTTCCGCAATGCACCCGAGCTGGTGGCAAGCGTGCTGGCCGCCACGGGGTTAACCGGCAGCGAGCAGGTTGAACTGTCTGGCAAAACCTTAACGCTGCAAGCGGCGTTAACCGACGAGCTGGAGCTTACCCAAGCTTATCCGTCGCTGGTGACCAAGTACGCAGAGGCGAGCAACAATGCCGAACTGCAAGCGCTTGGCGCCGACAAAGACGCGCTGCGCGCTTATCTGGCCGATAAGCAAAGCGCCGATGTGATTGTGCAAAACCCTGCCAACATCAGCGCACAGCAGCTGGTGGACAGCCTGCGTAAAGTGCAGCCACGCCTGTATTCCATCGCCTCAAGCCAAGCCGAAGTGGGCGAGGAAGTGCATTTAACCGTGGGCGTGGTGCGTTACGATGCCTTTGACAGCACCCATTTGGGTGGCGCGTCAGGCTTTTTGGCTGAGCGCCTGGCCGAAGGTGAGCCGGTGAAAGTCTTTGTTGAACACAATGACAACTTCCGCCTGCCAAGCCAGGATACGCCCGTGTTGATGATTGGCCCAGGCACAGGTATTGCGCCGTTCAGGGCGTTCTTGCAGGAGCGCGACAACGCAGGTGCGACTGGCCAAAACTGGCTGTTCTTCGGTAACCCGCATTTCACCCGTGATTTCTTATATCAGGTGGAGCTGCAAGACTACTTGAAGCGTGGCGTGTTAACCCACCTGGATGTGGCATTCAGCCGCGACCAGGCGCAAAAGGTGTATGTGCAGGACAAGCTGACCGCTAAAGGTGCCGAAGTCTGGTCTTGGCTGCAACGAGGCGCTCACTTATACATTTGTGGTGACGGCAACCGGATGGCGAAAGACGTACATCAGGCGTTGTTACAAATCGCCCAAACCCACGGTGGCTTGTCTGCCGAAGCAGCCGACGAGTATTTAGAAGAGTTACGCGCGAACAAACGTTATCAGAAGGATGTTTATTAATGAGCCAGTATCCCATTAAGCCTGAACTGCAGGTGCAGGGCCAGTTGTCTGATAACGAGCGCCTGAAAGCTGAAAGCAACCACTTGCGTGGCACTATCACCACAGATCTAAAAGACGAAATTACCGGTGGCTTTAACGGTGATAACTTCATGTTGGTGCGTTTTCACGGCATGTATCAGCAGGATGACCGCGATTTACGGGCTGAACGCGCAGAGCAAAAGCTGGAGCCGCTGCACAATGTGATGCTGCGGGCGCGCATGCCCGGCGGCATTATCAAACCAGAGCAATGGCTGGCGATTGATGAATTTGCCCGCGAGCACACCATGTACGGCTCAATTCGGTTAACCACCCGCCAGACTTTCCAGTTCCATGGCGTGTTTAAACCGAACATCAAGCCGATGCATCAGATGCTGAATAAAATCGGCATCGACTCGATTGCCACCGCCGGTGACGTAAACCGCAACGTGCTCTGTACCTCAAACCCGGTGGAATCGGAGTTGCACCAGCAAGCCTATGAGTGGGCTGCGAAAATCTCTGAACACCTGCTGCCAAAAACCCGCGCCTATGCCGAGATTTGGCTGGGTGAGGAAAAAGTAGAAACCACTGAAACCGAGCCGGTGCTGGGTGATAGCTACCTGCCGCGTAAGTTTAAAACCACAGTGGTGATCCCACCGCACAACGATGTCGACGTTTATGCCAATGACCTGAACTTTGTCGCTATCGCCGAAAATGGCCAGCTGGTTGGTTTTAACGTGTTGGTTGGTGGCGGCCTTGCGATGACCCACGGCGATAAATCGACTTATCCGCGCCGGGCAGAAGATTTGGGCTTTATCGGTCTTGAGCATGTGCTGAAAGTCGCAGAGCATGTGGTGACGGTGCAGCGTGACTACGGCGATCGGGTTAACCGCAAAAATGCCAAAACCAAATACACGATAGATCGTATCGGCGTCGATGCTTTTAAAGCAGAAGTGGAACAACGGGTTGGCGTGGCCTTTGGCCCAAGCCGTCCTTACGAGTTTACCCACCGCGGCGATCGCTTTGGTTGGGTGGAAGGCATTGATGGCAAGCACCATTTAACCCTGTTTATCGAAAACGGCCGTTTGCTCGATTACCCGGGTAAGCCGCTGAAAACCGGCGTTGCTGAAATTGCCAAAGTGCATAAAGGCGATTTGCGCATGACGGCAAACCAGAACCTGATCATCGCAGGGGTTGCCGCTGAAGATAAAGCGCAGATTGAACAGTTGGCCCGCGAGCATGGTTTGTTGGAGAACGTCACCACCCAGCGTAAAAACTCGATGGCGTGCGTGTCACTGCCAACCTGTCCGCTGGCGATGGCCGAAGCCGAACGCTACCTGCCAACGCTGGTCACCCACGTTGAAGGCATTTTAAGCAAGCACGGCATTGCAGACGACCATATCATCCTGCGCGTCGTGGGCTGCCCCAATGGCTGTGGCCGCGCCATGTTGGCTGAAGCCGGTTTAGTGGGCCGTGGTCCGGGCAAATACAACCTGTATCTGGGTGGTAACACTGCCGGTACCCGTATTCCAAAATTGTATTTGGATAACGTAGCCGAAGCGGAAATTCTGGCGGCACTGGATAGCTTGATTGGCCGCTGGTCTGTTGAGCGCAACCCAGGTGAATGTTTTGGTGATTTTGTGATCCGGGTGGGTGTTGTTGCCGAAGTGAAAGTTAGTAAAACCGACTTCCACGCCTGAGACCAGTCAGGGGGAAGCAAGGCTTCCCCCGTTTGTTTTGGCCGCTCGTTGGCCTGTGCCAAGACGTGAAGCGTCGCCAGAACCCTTGGAGATAAGCATGAATTATCACGATTTACTCAGTCTGGACGCAGCCGAGCAAGCGGCCGCGCTTGAGGACATCAATCTACAGCTGGCTAAGGCCACGCCTACAGAGCGGGTTGAATTTGCGCTGCGTGAATTACCCGGCGAGCATATTTTAAGCTCCAGTTTTGGTATCCAGGCGGCGGTGATGCTGCATTTGGTGACCCAGGTAAAAAGCGATGTGCCTGTGGTGCTGACCGATACCGGGTATTTGTTCCCCGAGACTTACCGCTTTATCGATGAGCTGACCGAGCGTTTAAAACTGAATCTGCAGGTGTACCGCTCGCCGCTGACTGCCGCCTGGCAGGAAGCCCGCTTCGGTAAGCTGTGGGAGCAGGGGCTGGACGGCCTGGAGCGCTACAACCGTATCAACAAGGTTGAGCCTATGCAGCGGGCACTGGAAGAGCTTGACGTGGGTACCTGGTTTGCCGGCCTGCGTCGCACTCAGGCCTCGACCCGTGAAGCGCTGCCTATCCTTGCCATTCACGGTAAGCGATTTAAATTGCTGCCGATTATTGAGTGGAGCAACAAGGATGTGCATGAATACCTGACCAAGTTCGGACTGCCTTACCACCCGCTGTGGGAGCAGGGCTATGTGTCTGTGGGCGATACCCACTCCACCAAACCGCTGGAGCTGGGCATGAGTGAAGAAGATACCCGCTTCAATGGCATGAAGCGCGAGTGTGGTCTGCACTACGAAATCTAAGGAAGATGCAAACAAAGACGCCGGCAATCGCCGGCGTTTTCTATGGGGCACTCAATTGTCAGCCATGGCCCTTGGCGGCATGGATAGCGGTTATCACGTCTTTTTCGCTAAGCTCGCCTGGCAGAATTCTGCCCTTTGGCAGCGACGGGCCGTAGACCTTATTAAAGGGGGCACCCGGCGCCGCGACCTTGCCGTAATAAGGCGCGATGCGCTCGGCTTCCTGACTCCAATTGGCCTGCATCAGCACCACCTTACCGGACAGCAGGGCACTGACCACTTCGGGGCGATGCAGTACGCCGACCCGGTTGGTCTGACAGGCCATGCACCAGTCTGAGTGCAAATCAACAAATACTGTATAGCCGCCCTGAACCAGCATGGGGATTTTATCCACCGCCAGCGGTTGCCACAGCAGTTCACGGTAATCCTGCTGATCGCTGGCTCTATGCACAAAATAGGTGGCCGAGCCCACCATCAGCGCCATCAGGCCAATCACGGGAATGACCGCCAGCGGGATGGGTTTGCCCTTACTGCGGGCAATGATCAGCGCAGCCATGGCGCCAATCAGGAGTACGGTCATCAGTGTACTGAGTGTCAGGATCATCGAGCATTCCTCCGGTATTGGAGTGCTCAGGATAAAGTCTCGCCCTTAAGCGAAGGTGAAACTTTTGACAGGGCTTAAGGGGAAGGTCAGCCAGAGCTTAATGCCAGAGCAAGTCAGGACCAGCCCTGTTCTGCGTTAAATTAACACATCGATGCCAGCATGACCCGAATACCAAGGCTTGCGGATGTTCGCAGGCTTAAACAGTCGATGCACCTGTGACAAATGAGGCTGCCTTGACTAGGTTGTCCTGATTGGGATGGACGGGCGTTTCATCCTTTTGTATTGACTGGAGCTTTGTCTTGACCGGAGTATAGTGGCGAGACTTGGTACCAAAGCGCTGCAGAATGATGGTGTTTATGGCGCGCTGACGAATTTTTTGGGGGATGGATGAGTTTGAGTGTCTGGCTGGCCCTGCTGGCCGTGTGTTGTTTGGGGGCTATGTCGCCGGGGCCGAGTCTGGCCATGGTGGTGCGCCATACTCTGGGTGGCGGCCGCGGCGCCGGTATTGCCTGCGCCTGGGCCCATGCCCTCGGTATTGGGGTCTACGCACTGATTACCCTGCTGGGGCTGGCGCTGGCCATGAAAGAGGCGCCGCTGCTGTTCAATGGCATTGCACTGATTGGTGCCCTTTACCTGATGTGGATGGGCTGGGGGGCGCTCAATTCAAAAGGCGGCATGCAGGAGAAGCTGGCGGCCGGTAAGGCATCGACGCTTACCGAGGCAGCCCGTGACGGTATTGCCATTTCACTTTTCAATCCAAAGATTTTGCTGTTCTTTCTGGCGCTGTTCAGCCAGTTTGTAATGGCATCAAGTACCCTCGAAGGCAAGGCGATTATTGTGCTTACACCACTGGTGGTGGACGGTCTGTGGTACACCCTGGTGGCGGCGATGCTGTCGCATCCAAGATTGCTGCCCAAGCTGCGTGAGCAGGCGGGGATTATCGACAAGCTGTCGGGATCAATCTTAATCCTGCTTGGCTTGCGGGTTATCTGGACCCTGTGGCAGGGGCATTGATGAGTTAGCTGCGCATGAAAAAGGCCGCATCATGCGGCCTTTTTGCTGGATAAAAAACGGTGCTCAGAGCTTAAAGGTCTGTACGGCGTTATCCATGGCAGGCTCTGTCTGCGGGGGGGCTATCACTGGCGGATTGGCAATATGGTCGTCCAGGTTGTCGTTCAGCATGTCCTGATAATCATCACTGAACCACTTGAGTGCGTTGGCCTTTTCGGTTTGCAGATCCGCTGATTTGATGGCGGCCTCGAAAGCGTTGAAGCGGGCGGCAGCAAAGCGCAGTGCTGTGCCTACTTTACCCACATCGCCTTCTGCTGCACTGAGCTCATTGGCAAGGGCGATGAATTTATCAGCCAGTTCAAACAGGTTGGTGTTGGTCTCAGACATAGTCGGGTCCTGTATTTTCGTCTTTGCTGATTTTACCCAAATCCATCGTGCTGACCACTGCTATTGGCCGCGATTGGGATCTGTGTCGTTTCGCCGCTTTACCCTGCGCCTGAAAGCTGATTTGCCGATTGTGATGGGGTACACTGCCGCTTCAGTGCGTTAACCCCCGGAGCACCATGGCCATTGCAAACTGGCAGGACTTTATTGCCGCCGAATCCGATAAGCCCTATTTCAGGGAACTCACCCATTTTGTTGCTGCTGAGCGTGCCAGTGGCAAAATCATTTACCCACCGGAAGATGAAGTATTTGCTGCCTTTGAGCACGCACCGCTGAGTAAGGTGCGGGTGGTGTTGATTGGCCAGGACCCTTATCACGGTGCAGGTCAGGCCCATGGTTTGTGTTTCTCGGTGAAGCCCGGGATAAAGCCGCCGCCCTCGCTGGCGAACATGTATAAAGAGCTCTCAGCCGATATCTCCGGCTTTGAAACGCCCTCCCATGGCTATTTGTTGCCTTGGGCGAAACAAGGGGTGCTGATGCTCAACACTGTGCTCACGGTAGAGGAGGGCAAGGCCCACTCCCACGCCAAGGCAGGCTGGGAAACCTTTACAGCGGCTGCGCTTAAGCTGCTCAATGAGCGTGATACGCCGATTATCTTTGTGCTTTGGGGCAGCCATGCGATTAAGAAAGGTAAGGGCATCACTGCGCCCCAGCATCAGGTGCTGTCCGGGGTGCATCCATCGCCATTGTCGGCTTATCGCGGCTTTTTCGGTTGTGGTCATTTCTCGAAAATCAACGAGCTGCTTGAAGCGCAAGGTGGCGAGCCCGTCGACTGGCGTTTATAACCGCTCCGGTGCTTTTGAATCGCCGACATAAAAAAACCTCGCCAATGCGAGGTTTTTTTTATGGAAAAACGCGCAATCAGTTGCTGCGTGACACCGCAATCCTGGCCAGCGATTCAAGCGCTGTCTTAAAGTCGCCTTCCGGCAATACGCGAAGGGCATCAATAGCCTTCTGTGCTTCTTCTTCGGCACGCTCACGGGTGTAGTCCAGAGCGCCGCAGCGATGCAGGGCGGTTAGGATATCCTCAATGGCGTCGGTGCCATCGGCTTTCTCAATAGCGGTGCGGATAAGGCCGCGCTCGTGCTCATTGCCGTTACCGATGGCATAAATCAGTGGCAGGGTAGGCTTGCCTTCGGCCAAATCATCACCAATGTTTTTGCCAAGCTCCTCGGCATCGCTGGTGTAATCCAACAAGTCGTCAATCAGCTGGAAAGCAGTGCCAAGGTACTTGCCGTAGTCGGCCAGAGCTTGTTCTACTTTTTCATCACTGCCTGCCAGCACGGCGGCAAGGCGAGTGGCCGCTTCAAACAGCTTGGCGGTTTTACAATAGATAACCCGCATGTAGCTGTCTTCGGTGGTGTCCGGATCGTTGCAGTTCATCAACTGCAACACTTCGCCTTCGGCCAGCACGTTGGTGGCGTCAGCGAGCACCTGCAGTACCTTCATGCTGCCAAGCTCAGTCATCATCTGGAATGAACGGGTATAAAGGAAGTCGCCCACCAGAACGCTGGCACTGTTGCCAAACAGCGCGTTGGCAGTTTCCCGGCCGCGGCGCAGTGTGGATTCGTCGACCACATCATCATGCAGCAGTGACGCGGTATGGATGAACTCGATAATGGCTGCCAGTTTAAGGTGCCCTTCACCTTTATAGTCTACGGCTCTGGCCGCGAGTACTGACAGTAATGGCCGCAGACGTTTCCCGCCACCATTAATAATGTAGAAGCCGAGCTGATTAATCAGGGCAACATCGGATTCCAGTTGTTTGTAGATCAGCTGGTTGACCGCCTGCATATCGGCGTCGGCCAGTTGTCGAATCGCATTCAAATCCATAGCAGACTCTGGTGTTCAGGGCCGGGTATAATAGAGCCCTGTTTTAGGCATAAGTGTTATAATAGTTGGGATCTTACCTAAATTTCTTGCAGAAGGCAGCAGTTGCCCAACCAATGTGGGAGTTATACGGATCTTTTTTTAAACATTGCTAATTAGGGCTTGCCAGTATGGCGTTCTTCGCGTAAACTCCGCGCCCATTGTCATTAAAGTTTTTTGTGGCGAATCGCCCATTCCTGAGGGAAGTGCTGGTCGATACGTCAAAAATTTTCGGAGTAAAATAGCTATGTACGCTGTTTTTCAAAGTGGCGGCAAGCAGCACCGTGTTGCTGAAGGCCATACTGTACGTTTGGAAAAAATTGAAGTTGCTACCGGTGAAACCATCGAGTTCGATCAGGTTCTGTTGGTTGCTGATGGCGAAAACGTGAAAGTGGGTGCTCCACTGGTTGAAGGCGGCAAGGTAGTTGCTACTGTTGTTGCTCACGGCCGCGGTGAAAAGGTAACTATCCAGAAGTTCCGTCGTCGTAAGCACCACGAGAAGAAGATGGGCCACCGTCAGTGGTTCACCGAAGTTAAAATCACTGCTATCAACGCTTAATAGGAGTCTGACTCATGGCACACAAAAAAGCTGGCGGTTCTACTCGTAACGGCCGCGATTCAGAAAGCAAACGCCTTGGTGTGAAGCGCTTCGGCGGCGAATCAGTTCTGGCTGGTAACATCATTGTTCGTCAGCGTGGCACCAAGTTCCACGCAGGTGTGAACGTAGGTATTGGTCGTGACCATACTCTGTTCGCTCTGGCTGACGGCAAGGTTAAGTTCGAAGTTAAAGGTCCTAACAACCGTAAGTTCGTTAGCATCGAAGAATAAACTTCGTTACAGCTATGCTGATTAAGCCCCGCCTTTGGTGGGGCTTTTGTTTTGTCTGGGGCTATAGAGATTTTGGTCTGCCACGCTGCAGGCGGTATAATTGCCCTATTCTGTGGTGAGGATTTGATATGAAATTCGTCGACGAGGCGGTCATCAAGGTTCAGGCTGGTGACGGCGGCAGTGGTTGCGTTAGTTTCCGCCGCGAAAAATATATTCCCGACGGTGGTCCCGATGGGGGCGATGGTGGCGATGGTGGTAGTGTATATCTGGTCGCAGATGCCAGTCTCAATACCCTGATTGACTATCGCTTTGAGCGTTTTTACCTGGCTGAACGTGGCGAAAATGGTCGCGGACGGGACTGTACCGGTAAAGGCGGCGAAGACCTGTTCCTGCGTGTGCCTGTGGGTACCCGTGCTGTGGATATAGACACCGACGAAGTGCTGGGTGACTTGACTGAAATAGGTCAAAAGCTGCTGGTGGCCAAAGGTGGTTTCCACGGTTTGGGTAACACCCGCTTCAAGAGCAGTGTTAACCGCGCCCCGCGTCAAAAGACCTTGGGTACCAAGGGTGAAGTTCGTGAGCTGCGCCTTGAGCTGTTGCTGCTGGCTGACGTGGGTTTGCTTGGCATGCCAAATGCCGGTAAGTCGACCTTTATCCGCGCCGTATCCCGTGCCACTCCAAAGGTTGCCGACTACCCCTTTACCACCCTGGTGCCAAACCTGGGCGTGGTGAACCCTCGTCCGGGTCAAAGCTTCGTGGTGGCCGATATCCCGGGTTTGATTGAAGGCGCTGCTGAAGGGGCTGGCCTCGGTATTCGCTTCCTGAAGCACCTGGAGCGTTGCCGTGTATTGCTGCACATCTTGGATATTGAGCCTATCGATGGTTCAAGCCCTGCCGAAAGTGCCCGCGCTATTCTGGCCGAGCTTGAAAAATACTCACCCGAGCTGGCTGCCAAACCTCGTTGGCTGGTATTTAACAAAACCGACCTGTTGCTTGAAGAAGAGCTGCAGGAGCGTGTGGATGCCATTGTGGCTGAGCTTGGTTGGGAAGGGGATGTGTACACCATGTCTGCTGCTACCCGCGAAGGCACTAAGGCACTCAGTGAAAAGCTGTATGATTTCATCAAGAGTCTGCCTGATGAAGCTGCTGCTGTCGATCCTGACAAGGAAGTGGAGTTCAAGTGGGACAATTATCACAAAGCTCAACTTGACGATCTGAATCCGGATTATGATGATTCGGATGATGATGACGACGATGATTTCGACGATGACGACTACGACGTGGAAGTCATTTACCAGAGATAAGCCTTCAATCGGGGATAGCGGTGTACGCAGATACCCAGAATGACATAACCCGGCAGGTGGTGCGTGTTGCGCAGCTCCTGCTGGCCTATGGCGCCGAGTCTGATCTTGTGGAAGAGATCAGCCAGCGCCTCGGCCGGGCTCTCGGGCTTGGGAGTATCGAACTTTCCATTTCTTCCAACTCGCTGGTGCTCACCAGCCTGGTCCACGGGCGATGTATTACCACTACCCGTCGCATCCGTGAACATGGCATCAATATGCGTGTGGTGTGCGAGCTGCAACGCATCTGTCTTTTGGCAGAAAAAGGTCTGTATGGCCCCAATGAGGTGCGTAAACGTCTCGCCCGCATTGCCCCCAAGACTTACCCAGCCATGCTGGTTATTCCCATGATAGGCCTTTCCTGCGCCAGTTTTTGCCATCTTTTTGGTGGTGACTGGATGGCATCGATGATTACCTTTTTCGCCTCGGCGATTGGCATGGCGGCCAGGCTATTTTTGGCCAGGCGCCACTTCAACCCGTTGGTGGTATTTTCCCTGACTGCCTTTGTGACCACTGCGGTGGCGCAGCTGGGGTATGAGTGCCCGTTAACCAAAACACCAGAGCTTGCCATGGCTGCCAGTGTACTGATGCTGGTACCGGGTTTTCCGATGATCAATGCCATTTCTGACATGGTCAAAGGCCATATGAACGTCGGTATTTCCCGTTGGGGACACGCCACCTTGCTGACAGTGGCCTCGGTGATTGGCATTACCATTGCTATGCAACTGGGAGGCAAGTTTCTGTGAATCTTTTGCTGACCCTGCTTAATGATGCCTTTTTCTCCGCCATTCCTGCCGTGGGCTTTGCCATGGTGTTTAACGTGCCAAAGCGCTTTTTGCCTTACTGTGCGCTGGCTGGAGCCTTGGGGCACAGTTTTCGTACCCTGATCCTGCATTTTGGGCTGCCCATCGAATGGGCGACCTTTGCAGCAGCAGCTTTGGTTGGCATGATAACCATTGGCTTTGCCAAGCGTCATTTGGCGCCACCTCTGCTGTATGCGGTCGCCGCCATTATTCCGATGATCCCGGGCACCTATGCATTTAATACTGTGATAGCGTTGGTGCAGCTTACTGCCCAGTCCCAGGTCAGTCCCGAACTGACCGGTGCCGTTATCAGTAATGGTCTTAAAACCGTCTTTATTCTTGGCGCCCTTTCGGTTGGATTGGCGCTGCCAAGCTTGCTGTATTACCGTACCCGTCCCGTCATATAATTATAAACAAAGAGGGAACTTAGATGCGTATCGCCATGATTGCTGCGATGGCCAATAACCGTGTGATTGGCAAAGATAACCAAATGCCATGGCATCTGCCGGAAGATCTGAAGCATTTTAAAGCGATGACCCTGGGCAAGCCGGTGGTCATGGGGCGTAAGACCTTCGAATCCATTGGCCGTCCCTTGCCCGGTCGCCACAATATCGTGATATCCCGCCAGGCCCACTACCCGTGCGAAGGAGTTAGTCTTGTGTCTTCTTTTGAAGAGGCAATTAACGTAGCCGGTGATTGTGAGGAGCTGGTTGTCATTGGCGGTGGACAGCTTTATAAAACCCTGCTTCCATGTGCAGATAAGCTATATTTAACCGAGATTGTATTGGATGTGGAAGGCGATACCCATTTCCCTGACTGGGATGATGGTTCATGGGAAGCAATTGAAACCACTCAACATGTGTCAGATAAAGGGCTGGAATATCGCTTTATCACTTTGGTAAAAAAGTGTTAAATTAGGTTTGCTTGTATATACCCTACAGCTAAGGCCGCTTTGTCGGCTTTATACATAAATAAAATAACAAACCAAGGAGTATCAGATGCGTGTGTTGCCCCTGGCCCTTGCAGCTGCGATAGCTGCTTCTTTTGTTCCGACACAAGCCAAGGCAGATACCGATCCACTGGTGGCCAGTATTTGTGACTATGTAAAAGCGAACGACAAGAATCGTCTTCGTAAAAAGCTCAAGGAGAGCCGAGTCAAACTGCGCAATATCTACTCTGGTGTCAGTTGTGATGGTACCAGTTTGCTGCGCACAGCGATGGGAGCCGGTGCAAATGATGTAGGTGAGTTCATTGCCAAGCGTTTATCTGAAAGTGAACTGGGAGCCACAGAAGGCGATGGTATGACTATTGTGGCTTGGGCAGAGGCCAACGGCCATGGTGGAAGTCCAATCACCGCCGCAATCAAAGATCGCCTGTCAGGTGGTGGTGGCGAAGAGGATTAATCGCCACAGTGCAAAAAAAACCGGGATTGTCCCGGTTTTTGTTGTCTGTTACATGCCATTTTGCAACCATTAAAAAAGCCCCTGAAGGGGCTTTTTTAATGGTTCAGTTTACACTCTGAATTCTTTAACCGAACTTTGCAGCTCTTCCGCGAGGCGGGCGACTTCGTGACTCGACTTGGCGGTTTGCTCCGCGCCCAGAGCTGTTTCTTCAGAAATCGCAGCTATGTGCTCGAGCTTCTCGG
>NZ_JBFKLW010000068.1:0-21999 GCF_041630135.1 Shewanella sp. | reverse complement strand
TGTGCTGCTCACCCTCGAGTTCACGGCGTTGCTGGCTGAGTTCGTTAAAGAGCTCAATCGACACGTATTCCTGAATTTTGTTCAGGTCGCCCTCATTCCAGGCCTGTTGCAGGGTTTTGTAGTGGCCGCGGGCGCCTTCCAAAAAGGCGGCTAAATCGAACCCCGGTGGCAAGTGAAACGGCACTGTGCTCTGGGGCTGGGCAAAACCGCTGTTGCCGCCATGGCCTCCAAAAGCGGCGCCCTCAGACTGCTGGCGATAAAGGTCCTGGCCTGGCGCGGCGCTGGCTTGCCCTGCACCTGAGTAGGCCGGTCTTGGCTGCGCCTGTGCTTTGGAGGCCATCAGCATGCGGATGACTTTAAACAGCACGAAGGCCAGCAGGGCGATGATCACTATGTCCATGATCTGGATGTTTTCAAAACCTTCACCCATAAAGAGAGCCGCCAGCAAGCCACCCGCCAGCAGGCCGCCGAGCATACCGCCCATCATGCCTTTTTTAGCTGTGGGTGCTGCCGTGGCAGGTGCTGCAGTGGTATTGGTGGCCGTGGTATTGGTGGCCGCAGGCTGCGACTGTTCCGTTTTCTGAGTTTTACCGGCAGACTTATTGCTGCCGAATTTCTTGGCTTCCACCACGGGGCTGGTTATCAGGCTGACGGCAAAAAACATCGCCAGCATAATGAATAACTTTTTCATTTATTTCATCTCAATTTTGAACACCGAATGGCAGGCATCATAGCGTCATGTTAGTTCATGTCAATGGTGATAAAAGTCGCATTGGTAAGAAAGCGCTGATTATTAAAAAGTCCGCATTTTAATTTAAGGTTAATTTAAGTTTTAGCGTGTTCGGGCTCGTTAGTTAAATTGCTGAGTTCGTGCTGTGTCCGCTTTAAAGTTATCAAGCTTGCAGGTGTTTAATGTGTGTTGATTCAGAGTGTATTTAATGAAATAAATCTCATATTATCAATGTGATGGTTGTTTTTGCGTTTTTATCAAGTTGTTGTTCATTGATGGTATCGGATTGTTGTATTTTTAATTAGTAAAACGGCAGTTGCTCGCCAAGCTCTGTATGGTGTATTAAGCTTTGATTGTGCTATTAAGGTGTTATGTATTCACCTTGTGTATTCGGTTGATTTTATTTTAATCAGTATTGTGATTATAAAAATTCTTGTTTTAGTTATTTAATTAAACCCGGATGAGTGGTTGGTAAACTAGCCAGAAAAATATAAAGGCGAGCCTCAGTAATGCGCTGGCGCCAGCGAAATCCAGTGTTTTTTGGCAAGCCACAGGCGTGGAGCTCGCTGCTGTCGTTTGTGTTGCAGCATCTGGGTTAAAGCCTGTGGGTTAAATCAGGTGCAGCTTGACCGGTGCGCGCCATCAGCTTCTGCCTGTGCTACAGTGCACAGAGTCTCGCCGCTGACAGCCGAATGCTGAAAGCCTGCTCGTCTTTTATATGAATCGGCCTGTTATAAGAATCGCCCGTGAAAAAAATCGCCCTGTTTGTCGATGTACAAAACATCTATTACACCTGCCGTGAGGCGTATCAGCGCCAGTTTAACTATCGCAAACTCTGGCAGCAGCTCTGCACCGAGGGGGAGATAGTCAGTGCGACCGCCTACGCCATTCATCGCGGTGACGATGGCCAGTTAAAGTTTCAGGATGCCCTTCGGCATATAGGCTTTGAGCTTAAGCTTAAGCCCTTTATTCAGCGCAGCGATGGCTCGGCCAAGGGCGATTGGGATGTGGGCATCACCATAGATGTGCTGGAGACCGCGCCCGAGGTGGATTGCGTGATTTTGCTGTCGGGCGATGGCGATTTTGCCCTGTTGCTTGACAGGATAAGACAAAAATACGCCGTAGAGGCTGAGGTGTATGGCGTGACATCGCTGACTGCCAAATCCCTGATGGAGGCCGCGAGCTGCTTTCATCCGATTGATGAGTTCTTGCTGCTGTAGAAGTGGCTGGACTAACGCCTGTATATCACCCGAATCTTGCCCTGATCCCGGGGCGTTGGCCTTCTTGCATTTTTTATCTCTGGTTGGCGTTGGCGGCAACGCTGGCTGCTTTTCGCCGATGCTTCTGCGGCGCAGGAGCCACATGCCGTAGCTACCAATAGGAAGAAAGGGCTAGAGCATAACCTAAAGGTGGCAATTGCCCCTATGTCGACTACCCTTATCCGTTCTCCTTGACCAAGGCTGTGGGGGTTGTTGTAGCAGGATGCGCTTGCGAATTTCTCAGAGGCATGCGTCTGGTTGACAGGAGGTTACTCTAAAACGAAAAGGGATATTATCATGCAACTCCAATCACTTGCGTTGGCAGCGCTGTTCGGTGCGCTGGCGCTCTCGCCCTCGGCTTATGCTGAACAAATTAAAATCCAGAATGTGCACTTTGATGCCGACAGCAATCAGCTGATGGTGAAGGCCAAAATCGACGGTCATCACCACCGCCATGACAGCGCCGGCGATGCCTACATTGAAATAGTCGATGCGGCCAACCCGGGCTTTGTATTAAGTGCCTTGCACACTCCCAAGCAAATCCACAGTAAAATCGATGCCGCTACCCTGGCGTTTATGCCATGTCAGGTGGGCATAGTAGTCAATGGCGATGAGGCCAATATGGCCATTGCCGATGTGAAAAATGTGCAGGGCAGCTGCGGCGGTTTTGCCGCAACCCTCGTCGGCCTGGTGACAGATGAACCCATTCCCTATGCCACTGTGTCTGTCACCCTCAATGGCAATACTTTTACCACTGTGGCGGATGAAAACGGTGCCTACAGCCTGGATGTGCTCACCACCAATATTGAGCAGCTGCTGCTGATTGAGTCGTCGGCCATCAATAGCGAAACCGGTGACAGCATCGATTTTGTGAATCTGGTGGGTAGTTTTTCTAGGGTGCTCAGTGAAGATGACCCTATCAATGTGACTAATCTGACCACTGCCAAATACAGTCTGGTACTGGAAGCCAATGGCGGCGTGCAGCCTTCCACAGTGGCAGAGCTGGAGCAGGCCGAAACGGCGGTGGATGCCACCGAGCTGTTTCAGCTGGCGGCCATCATCAAGCTGATTGTGGATGACCCCAATTACCAGTTGCCCGACGGCTACGACAGTATTTTGGACTTTATTGCCGATGGCGCGGCGGTGGATACTTTTGTGGCCAGTACCCCGTCCGAGGCGCTGGAGCAGGCGCTGGCCGATATTCTGGCCGACACTAATCTGGTGGCCGGCTTTAATGTTGCCGATGTGCCCAGCCTCTATTACGCCATCAGTACCACCAGCCCCGGCTATATGGCCCGAAGCGGCTCTGCTTTGGAGTTTGACAATGTGGCCATGACAGGCACAGTCCTCAGTTTTCAGCAGTGGAACGGTCAGGCGATTAATCAGGCCTTCAGCTGGCAGGTGGCCAACGGCCGCATTGAGGTGGTGTATACCGCGCCGCTGGTGACCGACGAGCTGGCCGACAGCATTGAGTATGTGACTGACAATCAGGCCGAAATTGATGCCTATTATGCCGGTGGCGGCGCAACTGACATGTTTATCACTCACCGCAGCCTTGTTCAGCGTGCCTATACCCGGGTGGTAGATGGCAGTTTGGTCGATGTGGTGTCGGTGGAATCCCGCAGCCAAATAAGCACGCCGCCGATTTTGCTGAACGACGGCAGTACCCTGACCATAGCGCAGCCAAAGATATCGCTTGAACACACCACGCAGAATTTCCGCGCCAATTACGATATCAGTAATATTCCCTTTGCCATCGGCTGCAGTGAGGGCGATACCTGTGTGTCCGGGTTGTGGGCGGGGCAATATCATTATTCCGAGGGACCGCGGGTATACGACGACTATGTGTTTCCCACCACCGCCTATGCCGACGCCCTACAATTTGCAGCCAATGGCACTGTCAGCGGCAAAATCTCCACTGCGAATGCCAACTGGCTGGTAGACAGCGACGGCAGGTTGGTGATCACTTACCCCGACGGCACCACCCAAACCAGCCAAATCCTTGATAAGCAGGGCATTGAGTTGGGGGTGTTTTCAGTGTTTGAGAACGCCGGAGAGCGTTATGCCGTGTACGATATCTGGGTAAAGGGTGATGCCAATTTGCAGCTTGGGGTAAGCGAGTTGCAGCCAAGTACCCCCAGCAGTTTTTGGGTGGGGGAAATCAACAGCTGGCTGCCGGGGTCGGTGGATGCCATGGGGCTGCTCAGTTACGAGCGCTTATGGGGCTGGCAGTTTTCTGCCGCTGAAGTGCAAAACACCTTTGCCAGCAGCGATTGGAGTGCGCCTGATGAAAATGGCCTGAGCAGTCTGTCGTTTTATCAGCATGCCCCTGTGCCTTTTGCGGTGACGGCCGATTACGTGAGTATTTCGCGCTTCCCCTTCGCCCGGCGCTACTGGTTCCCCATCAACAGCCAGCTGGTTGATGGCGATAGAGTGTTTTACGTGGTGGAGCGGGAAGTTCGCGATGGTGAGGCCTATGGCCGAGCACCGGGCTATCGCACCTTTATTCCGGCGCGGATTAACATAGAGCGCGAGCGGGACATGGCCGACTACCTCAATGTGGCTCGCTAAGGCTTAGCCTGACAGCAAAAAACCTCGCTATGCGGGGTTTTTTATTGGGGTTCTACAGCAAACAGGCAGCCTGGAGGTGCCAAGGCTTTATCAGCCCGGGCGTTGAAAAAGCAATGTTGCCTATTGGCTGGTTGGCATTTGTGGCTTTGCCTGATGCAATTGTTGCTGATTGGTTTTAAAAATGTTAAAAACTATGACTCGATGTGAGCTGGTTGGATGAGTTGGGTGTCGTTGCAGCGTATTCATACTGACAGGATCTTGGTTCATGTTGAAACGAATGACTGAGTACACGCGCGGTAAAAGGAATAAAAACCCGGAGTAAAAAATAAAAGGGGCATGAGATGGCATTTAAAAAGTACCTGAAAATCAAGGACGACATGCTGATAGATATGACACCTATGTTGGATATCGTATTTATTTTGTTGATCTTTTTTATTATCACCTCCGCTTTTGTCGATACTTCGGGCTTTGACTACAATAAGACCCGCGAGAACGCGCTTTCAAAACAGAAAAGTGATGTCATTTCGATTGATGTGAGTAAATCCGGTTTGGTGCGCATGAAAGGCCGGCTTATTGATATACAAAGCGTTACCGCCAATACCCAGAGTATGCTTGCAGATGCACCCGGTGCCGCCGTGGTTATTCAGGCTGAGCGGGAAACCCTTCACGGGGTGGTGATTGAAGTATTGGACATGGTCAAAATGGCCGGGGTATCCAAGGTCTCCATCAGCCAGTCGCGGGAGTAAGCCCGGGATGTGACTCCGGCCTTGCCTGGATAAGTTGCAGGCTTGGCGCAGGTTAAAGGTACCGATGTCTGCATGGCAAAGTGCTGCCATGCATTTGCTATACTGCTAGCAAACTATTGTCCTGCCGACGGGCACAATCCATGCGCTGCAATTATCTGGTTTTCTTTAGCTGCCTGTTAATGCTGTTGGCAAGCCCGGTGCAGTCGGATATGGCACCGCTGAAGTTTTGTGTTGAAGATACCGAATTCCCTCCCTTTAACTATTTTCTGCGCCATCAGGGCTCGCGCACTGCTGAGTCGGCTGGGTTTGATGTCGATTTACTCGCCAGGGTTTTCACTGACGCAGGGATAGCCTATAAGGTTGTCGCCTTGCCCTGGCGTCGATGTTTGCGGGAGGTGCGTGAAGGGCTGCTGGATGGTGCCATGAGCGCCTCGCTCAATGATGAGCGGCGGCAACAGTTTATTCCCTCCATTGCTTACTACCATCTAACGCCGAGTTATTTTTACCTGACTGCAGACATGCCTGCCAATTTCATGGTGGCATCAATGCATGAGCTTACTCAGCACGGAGCCGTATGTGGGATAAAAGGTTTCAACTATGCAAACTTTGGTTGGAGCTCACAGGATACGCTTAACGAAATTAAAGAATTACAGCTTTTGCCTTCAATGCTGAAACTAAAAAGGTGTCGGTTTTTTCTGGAACGTCTGGAAACCCTGCGCGGTACTTTGCTGCTCAACGGCATGCAGGATTTGGCCGGGACACTGAGTGCCAGAGCTGTACCCGGCAGTCAGCTGGAATCATTCCATATGCTGATCTCGCGCCGATCACCCCGAGCACTGCTTATCAGCGATCTTTTTAATCGCAAAGTGGCACAGTTGATGGCCAATGGCGAGTTACAGCAGTTATTGGACTATCACCAGCAGCAGCTTGAGTTGCAGCTCAACACCGGGCACTGATTGCGGCTGGGTTAAACCGCTTTATTTATCCCCGTTCACAGCGAATGGCCTTAGTCCTTCGCAAGAACTGTGACGCAGCAGATACCGGTTTAAGCCACGTCCTACGGGGCTTTGATAGCTACACCATTTTCGGCGTTATTCAACTTTGCCTTGCCTCGGCATGCCTATAGTTGGATGCCTTGAACTGTCGTCACTATCATAGCCAGAGCTGTGCTAGGACATGTTCGCACCTTTCCTAAGGTCAGTGGGTGTAAAGGTAGCTCAAATGAAAAAGCACTTTTCAGGAAAGTGCTTTTTTATGTTTAGTGGTGGCTCATCTTTTCGCTGGTTTGCAAATCAGGCTTTTGTTGTCGATTGCTTATCGGTCGGCACGGCTGCTTCAGGCTCAGTAATAAAGTCCTGTTCGCCGACAAAAGACTGTTCAAGAGTGGATTTCCCCATAATGTCGTCATCTGAATCGTCAACATCGTCAGACTCATTATCGTTGTCATCAGGGCTGCTGTCAGCGACTGCAGCAGGGGACATTTGCTCGTGAACCGACTCAATATCCAGCCGCGGGTCGAGCGCAGCGGCCAGTGGGGATGATACCAGGTCACCGGTGGCCATCAGGTAATCTTCTTTGCGTGGTACCTCGACCTTTTGTTTGCTGTTGATGTAATTCAGTCCCGCAAAAAGTACCAGGGTACAGGCTGACATAAAACCGTAGAGCATGCTGTTGCCAAACCATTGCATCAGGGTAGAAGCAATCAGCGGGCCGATACAGGCACCAAGACCGAAGGTGAGCAATATGGTGGCCGACAAGCCTACCCGCTCATTTTGTTCTACACGGGAATTGGCGAGCGCCGTGGCCAGTGGATACAGGGTAAAACCCAGAATCCCAAACAGAAAGGTCATCACCAGTGCCACTGTGGGTTGATAGGGGGTAACCGCGATACCGAGCGTCAGTACACCCAGCAGCAGACTGTTGATGCGCAGCAGGCGGCTGCGGGACATTCTGTCTGACAGCTTACCCATGGGCCACTGAGCCAGCAGCCCCGCAACAATGGTGGCGGTCATAAAGCTGGCCACTTGCGTTGGCTCCAGTCCAAGATTGCTGGCATACGCCGGGGCCAGGCCGTAGAAAGAGCCGACAATCATGCTGCCTATGGTTACTGTGGTCAGGGCCTGGGGGGCTTTTTTAAAGTAGTAGGTCACCTGTAGTGGCGCAGGAACCAGCGGCGCCGGATGTATCCTGCGGGTAATGGCTATGGGCACTATGCACAGTGCAAAACAGATGGCGATAAGTAATAAGGGTTCAAGCCCCAAATCGGGGTAGAGGCTGATGGCACCCTGACCCAGGATCAGCGCCAGATAGGAGACAATCATATAGCTTGCGAACACGGTGCCCCGTTGACTGTTGTCGGCTTGCTCGTTCAGCCAGCTTTCCAGCACCATGTACTGACACATCATGCCAATGCCAACCAACAGGCGCAGGACTATCCATACGGTCAGGTCATCCACCAGTGCATGGCCAAGGGCGGAGGCGGTAACTACCCCGGCGCTGGCTACAAAAGCCCGGATATGGCCGACTCTGGCAATCAGTTGATGGCCTAATTTCGAGCCGGCAACCAGCCCGGCGTAGTAGGCCGACATCATGGCACCAATCCACAGTTGTGGCACCTGCATGGCTGACAGCTTCAGGCCCAGATAAGTTGTCAGCAGACCCGCGGCTAACACCATCAGCAGGGTGGTACTGTATAAAGAAGCAAAGGTGCGCAGAGGATTGGCCATAATGAGATCCCGATAAAAATGCCATCGTGATTATAACAAGCATACGTCACAGTAACTGTGCGTTTTTACATTAAAACCTGAGAGCTGCCTCACTCTTTGGTGTTGCGGTAAAGACGCTTGTCACTCCTGGCAATTGGTGTGTGAAGCCAATTTCTGTGTCGGTGCATTTTTGTAGCAGCTACCTGCTGCTGTTTTGACTCCGGTTCAGCCAAGGTTCAGGCCCGGCTTTGCCTTTGGCTGTTAAGCCGCTGTAACATGCAGTCAATAGAATGGACATGAGTGATTGCGATGGATACTTTGGATACCCGAACAACAAAGCGTGGTTTCAGCGGTTTTCAGGTACTGCTTATCATATTGGCGGTGATATTGACGACGGCGGTGGTGAGCTTTTTCATCATCCGCAGCTATATTTTTCCAAGCCCTTTTACGCCGGTTACTCTGAGCGCCAAAGAGGAGCAAAAGCTCGACAGAAAACTCGAAACCCTCGGCTGGGAAGCCTCTGGCAGTAGCCAGGGTGGCCAGAGCAATCAGAGTAAAAGTAGTGGTGGCCAAAAGGGTATTAGCAATGATTTAACCCCTGAGCCATACCGCGAGTATGACGGTGACCGGCAGGTAACCTTCAGCGAAAAGGAGGTCAATGCCATGATTGGCCGCAGTCCGGATTTTGCCCAGCGTCTGGCTATCGATTTTTCCAGTAATCTGGCCAGTGCCAAAATGCTAATACCCATTCCCGAAGATTTTCCGATTATGGCGGGAGAAACCTTAAGGGTCAGTGCCGGGCTGGATATTCATCTGGATCAGCGCCGTCGTCCCGTGGTGGCGCTGGTGGGGGTCAGCCTGATGGGGGTGCCCATTCCCAACGCCTGGCTTGGTAATATGAAACAGGTGAATCTGGTAAGCGAGTTTGGCGACAGCGGCTTTTGGAATGCTTTTGCTGACGGAGTGGAAGATATTGAAATCCGTGAAGGTGAGTTATACATCAAACTCAAACCCTGACAGATTAAAACACTCTGCCGGCTGCCCATAAGCAGCCGGTTAATTATCGACTGCACTCCCAATTGTTATATTAGCGATTGCTGTTTAACGCATTGAAACGTATGGGAATTAGTCTGGAGTTTTGCAAAGGGCTGCGCTAGTATCATCTGATTATATTTTGCTGCGCCTCGTTACCTGAGTCCCTGCGCTGTAAAAGAGAGTGAGAATGGATGCTTACACCCTTCATATAGCGACGGCCTTATCCAGTGCCATCATGACCTTCAGTCTGCTGGGGTTATATGTCGTCAGCCCCAGAGAATACAGTCTGCTCCATTGGTCTTTCGCAGGCATGTGCTTCTTTGCCACTAATCTGTTTGCGGTAGTCTCTTTTCATTTCGCAATGCCATTCTGGATTTTGCCCGGGTTGGCCAATGTTCTCTACTTCGGTGGCCACTTTGCTTTTTTGACGGGCGTGCGACGCTATTTTGGTTTGAAAACCCCATGGCAGTTAGGGCTTGGACTGTTAATTTTGATAGCCGTGTTGCATGTTTTTCCTTACTTACAGGCTTCCGTTAACAACCGCATGTTGGCGTTATTGCCACTGCTGATGACACTGAATCTCTATACCCTGATGCTGCTGATGCAGCACGGCAGGGGAGAGCTCAGACTGGCCTGTCTGCCGCTGATCCTGCTGGAGTTCTTTTTCTTTCTGCAATTGGCGGTACGCACCCTTATTGTGGGGCTTGGAGGCGATCTCAACCTTACCCTTGCCGGCAACGAGTTCTACCAGACCTTTGGCACTTTAGCGATTTTGCTGTTTTTGTCTTTGGGCACCATGGCATGTGCACTGATGGTATTCCGGCGCCAGGAATTGGCGCTGAGGTTGTTGACCACCACAGATCCACTGACAGGCTGGCTTAATCGCCGTGCTTTAAACGATATTGCTGCACGGGAATTTGAGCGCAGTGTCCGTACTGAAGCTCCCCTTGGTGTATTGGTGCTGGATGTTGACCATTTTAAAAAGATAAATGACACCTATGGGCACGCATGTGGCGACAAAGCCTTGAAGCATGTAAGCGCCACCTGTGAGCAATTGCTGCGAGGGTATGACTACCGGTTCCGCTATGGCGGCGAAGAGTTTGTTATCCTGTTGCCCGGCTGCTCCATGAAAGCAACCCAGGCGCTGGCCTCGCGGTTACAGCTGAAATTGAAACAGAGCATTGTGGTGCTGGACGGTGACAGCCTAAGAGTGACTGTCAGTATTGGTCTGGCCCAGCGTGATGAGACAGATCAGGCTTGGATGCATGTTTTTGAGCGCGCCGATGCAGCGATGTACCATGCCAAACAAAACGGCCGGGATATGGTGGCCTGTCACGATGGTGAGCAGGTACGCTGCCATTTGGTCAGCGTAAGGACGGAGGTTGATGCCGCAGTCGCGGTCTGACAGTTTGTGATGGCGCTTTTGAGTTTGCAGCGGCGATAAAAATGATCAATTGGAGACATTCATTGTTGCGGTTTGATGCCTGATATGAGCGCGACAATAAAAAGCCCCGCACAGGCGGGGTTTTTATTGTCAGTCAGGCTGGTGATTCAGTTCAGTACCCTGTAGCCGCGTCCTGTCATGCAGTTGCGCAGAACCATTTTCTTTTCATCGGCTGCAGCATTGGCATTTTGCTGCTTTTCAGCATTGCGCTTCAAAAAGCCGCCAGTCACACCGATACCGGCGCCCATCTTGGCACCATCTGAACCGCTGCCGCCGGAGATAGCACCGGCTGCTGCACCCACTGCGGCACCCTTGACCGCGCCGGAAACCATACCACCAGAGGCCTGTTGCTGTTGCACCTGATTGGACAGTTCGGTGCACTGATGCATATCGTACAGATACTCTTTTTCATCCACGCCGTTGCGATCGACAATAATGTTGGCATGGGCGATGTTGGTGAACAAAAACAATGCAGTAGCAGAAAGTATGGATCTCATGATGGCCTCTCAATCAGGAGCAAACTTTGTATGCGGCTACTCTAATGTAGTTTTCCTGTACCATGGCTTAATCGGTATACCTGATTGGGTTCGCTGTACGGTAAAGTGTGTACCGGGTCACGAAAACTCTGGTTCAATTCGCTGCGGCTATGCGCAGCGAATTTAGGCTGGCACACTTGGCTGATTGTTTATATGGATAGATGAGCCAATGACTCCGGCAATCAAACAGGCCGAAAAGGCTGCTGTACCCTTTGAGGTGCTTGAATATGAGCACGATAACCGCGCTGAATCATATGGGCTCGAAGCCGCCGATAAGCTTGGGCTGACACCGCAAACCGTGTTCAAGACCCTGCTGGTGGCTCCCGATGAGAAATCCATGCCCATTGCAGTGGCGCTGGTGCCGGTGAATTGTCAGCTCAATCTTAAGGCTGCCGCCAAGGCTTTGGGGCAAAAGAAGCTGGTGATGGCAACACCGGCATTTGCTGAGCGATCCAGTGGCTATCTTGTCGGGGGCATTAGCCCGCTTGGGCAGAAAAAGCCCTTGCCAACCTTGATTGACAGCATTGCCGAACCCCTGGTCAGGATACATGTGAGTGCCGGAAGACGAGGGTTGGAAATTGCTATGGCGCCGATGGATCTTGCCGCACTTTGCCGGGGGCGATTTGCCCCGATTGCGAGCAGCACCCAGCACAATGGAGACTAGATGAGAACACAGCCAGCCAATCAGTTATTGATGTGCCGTGTGCTTCGGTCACTGGTGCTTTTGTCACTGCTCGGCGGTGGCTTTGCCCAGGCGGCGAGCCCACGGGTGAAAAACACCATCGACAGAATCGAGAGCCCGAACCGGGTGCGGGAAAATCTGCTGCTGCCGTACCTGTTCAGTACAGACACCATGGGACTGAATCTGGGTGTGGGGGGCATGATCAAGGGCTGGCATCAGGATCAGATGACCCTTGGCGCCACCGCCTTTGGCGGCGATGTCAGCCGCGGCGTCTGGGCCGGGGTGTTCAACTACCAAATTGAAGGCACTGAACGCTGGTTCGCCAGTGCCCACGGGCTATGGGCTTATTATCCGGATCAGCGTGCCTATGCCGGTGGCTCCATAGTGCCTGTGCCACAGGGCACACCCATTCCCGGCAGTAACGATTCATCAAACAGCCAGTACTTCGAAGCCGATGGCAACTCCAACTGGCTGGATATGCGGCTCGAATATGCCTTGCCCATAGGTGCCACGGCCAACAGTGGCATGGTGAATTACCGGCTCAGGCAGGGGCTGTTGGTGTCTGAGCCCAGCGGCGGCAAAGAGTGGAATCCCATGACCAGTGGGGCTACCGTGGCCATGCTGAGATATTTCTCGCGTTATCAAAGTTTTGAGTTTGAAACGCAAAAGCTTGATGGCGACTTTGGCGCTGTGGAGTTGGGTCTTTTATACGACAACACTGATTTTGCGATAAACCCCAGTTACGGCAGCCGCCAGTGGTTGTCATGGTCGACAGATCTTGATTGGGTTGATTCCGACTTTGAATGGGAATTCTGGCAATTTTCCGCCAGTAAGTTTTTCTCTTTCGGAGAGTCAGACAATGCCCATCAGCGGGTACTGGCGCTGAACCTGTGGACTGGCTATTCCCCCAGTTGGGAGCTTGAGTTCATGGATGATGGCTCACGCATTATCCGTGGCGGTGCGCCCTATAACGAAGGAGCCACCCTGGGCGGTTTTACCCGCATGCGCGGCTACGACTTAAACCGCTTCCATGACAAGGCAGCCCTGTACGTCAGTGCGGAGTATCGCTATACGCTGAAATACAATCCGCTGGCAGAGGTGAATTGGCTGCGATTTCTGCGGCTGGACTGGTTCCAGTTGGTGGGCTTTGTGGAGGCCGGGCGCGTGGCGCCTGAATATAAGCTAAGCACCCTCACCGAGGAGATGAAGTTTGACTATGGGGTCTCACTCAGAGCCATGACAGCCGGGTTGGTGGTGCGTGCCGATTTGGCCAAAAGTGATGAGGGCACTAACCTTTGGCTGATGGTGGACCACCCATTCTAATCACAGGTCTTGTTTTACACAAAAGCGGCCCGCAATTGCGGGCCTTTTGCTGGCTGTCAGGGGCTTTTGTCTTGCAGGGATGCTGCTATGCTTGGAACAACTTTTACCTTGGCGATATTTCCCATGACCTCTTTATACACCCATGTGCACTTCGATGCGCCCGGCACACCCGGGGTAATGACCCTGGTTCAAAGTCCTGTCCCTACCCCCGCTGAGGGGGAGGTGCTTATTCGGGTGAGGGCTGCAGGAGTGAATGGCCCTGACCTGGCCCAAAGGCGCGGCGCGTATCCGCCACCACCCGGAGCCTCATCTGTATTGGGGTTGGAGGTGGCAGGTGAGATAGCAGCTCTGGGTGAGGGTGTCAGCCGCTGGTGCCTTGGTGATTCGGTATGTGCTCTGGTGCCGGGAGGTGGATACGCTGAATACGTGCTCACCCCAGCGGCGCATTGCTTGCCTGTTCCAAAAGGTATGTCCATGGTGGAAGCGGCAGCGTTGCCAGAGACTTTCTTCACAGTGTGGGGCAACCTTTTTATGCGGGCGGGATTAAAGCCGGGAGAGACGCTGCTTATTCAGGGAGGGAGCGGTGGAATAGGGTCCACAGCCATTGTGTTGGCCAAGGCCTTTGGTGTGAGGGTTCTGGTGACTTCCGGCACCCTGGATAAGCGTAACTATTGTCTGAAACTGGGAGCCGATATGGCGTTTGACTACCGTGACGAGTCACTGGTGGATAAAGTGCTGGCGGCTACCGGTGGTCAGGGAGTGAATGTGGTGCTGGATATGGCCGGTGGGGCTATGATTAACACCCATTTCAAATTGCTGGCGATGGATGGACGTTTGGTATCTGTGGCCATGCAATCCGGCCCCAGAGCGGAAGTGGATATTTTCAGACTTATGATGAAACGCATCACCTGGACCGGCTCTACCTTAAGACCCCAAAGCATTGCCGCCAAAGCGGCCATTGCCCGGGAATTGGAGTCCAGCGTTTGGCCGTTGCTGTCACAGGGAGGATGTCGTGTGCCCCTGTTTGGTGCTTTTCCCCTGGAAGAGGTGGTGTCTGTGCATACCCTGATGGAGTCGGGTCAGCACTGCGGCAAATTGGTGCTGCTACTTGCTTGATATGCTGATTTTTTCGACTAAAGTCGGAATTGAACAAGAAAATGAGTCAAAGAAGTGAAAATTAACGGCAATATCTCGAAAAATTCGCTGAATTGGGCATTGATTCTCGGAAAGATTCTGCAAAAATACCCAACTTGAAACGTCCGAACAATTCGAACGATTTCTTGCTGAGGGAAGGCATCCCCAGCGGGTTGAAAAGACCGAAAACTCATAGTGTATGTGTTGATTATAAGGTATTGGCATATATGTATAACACGGCGAAGAAACAGGTTTGGTGGGGTGAGTTAAAGACGTCCCGTGGAACCGCTATCGTTATCCACGACAATCAGTTGCCGGAAGCTTCGGCTGGACGCATCTATCTCTACAACACTGAACGTAAGTTAATCGTTGAGTATGTGGAAGACATAGTGAAGCCCAACCTGCATGAGCTGGACGAAGCCGCCCTTAAGGCTGCGGAAGGCAAATTTGGCGGCGAGTGGAAAGCGGCGCGTTCGGACTTTTTGGACAAACACCAGTTACGGATCAATCTGAATAATATGAAGGACACTCCTGCTCCGGCCCGTAAGGCAAAAGCAGAGGCTGAGCCTGAATATGAAGATTTGGGTGGTGGTGGCAGCAACAGTGACGATTTCAGTGACGATTGGTCTGACGATTTCGACGATTAAACTTGCCTGCAGGTAGCGCAGTCGGCCCATCCGGGCCGGCGCGGACTTTTCCCTTCTTATAAACTTCTCTGGTCATTTCAGCGCATCGAACTGATAACGGCTGATGTGGTGATACACCTCATCCGGTAAAAGCCAGCTTTTGCCTAATGCCGGCTGATTCGGGCTGTCCGGCGGCAGCTGAGGTTCAAGGCATACTCCCTGATACGGACTGTAAATTCTCCCTCCACGTCCGGCTTCACCACCCAGAAAGTTAGCGCCATAAAGCTGAATAGCAGGCTGATTGGTGTAGAGCTTGAGCTGGCGCCCGGATGAGGGCGAGAGCAGCGTCGCTGCCAGCGTCAGTTCGCCCTTATTACCAAGCAGATAGCAATGATCAAAGCCGCGGGTGGAAGTCAGGGTGCTGTGACTTCGTCTGTTGCCTAGGCAGTCTGCCCTGCGCAGATCCAGTGCTGTGCCTTCTACCGCCAATGTCCCTGTGGGGATGCCAGTGGTGTCCGTTTCAAGATAATGATTGGCATGTATTGCCACCCTGTGGTTGGCGCAGTCGGCTTCGCCGTCGAGATTAAAGTAGCTGTGCTGGGTAAGGCTTACAGGGCAGGCTTTATCAGTGGCTGCCATAATTTCGACGAACAGATTATTAGCGACCAGACGGTAATCCAGTTGTACTGTACAGTTGCCCGGAAATCCCATATCACCATCAGGGCTGCGCAACGTTAAGCGTGCGCCATCCGGCAGTAGGCCAAGGTGCCAATTTTTGCGGTTAAAGCCTTCGCGGCCACCGTGCAGGCAATTGCTTGTCTGATTGATATCAAGATGATAATGCTGACCGTTGAATTCGAGTTTTCCGCCAGCGATGCGATTGGCAAAACGCCCTGCAATGGCACCCAGATGAGCTTGCTGTGTCAGATAGTCTTCTGCGCTGTCGCAGCCCAGTACGATATTGGCACGTTCGCCATGGCTATCCGGAGTCCAGAGTGAGCGGATGATGCCGCCGAGGCTCAGCACTTCAATGGCCAGTTGGCCATTGTCCAGACGTACCCGTTCAATTTCACCGCCCCGGGGATCCTGCCAGGGTTCAAGCACCGTAAAGCGCACCATGGATGGCCTTCCTTATTCATTTAATTTCAATGCACTATAAACGAAAGTCCGGGAGGGCAACAGCAGCTGCATTCGTATGCTTTGACACAGGAAACGGGCCCCAACTGGGCATTTGCCCGTCTGCAGGATAAGGAAGGAGTCTGCCTAGTTGTCGATACGCCCCGCCCCGCCACTGGCAGCACACATGTAGAGCATTGGCTCCAGCCCGGTTAATGCAGGATATTCAGTTTCCACCGCCTGGATAACTGCATCGGTCAGCTCGTGTTCCACCAGTGCGATAACACTACAGGCATCTGTCATGCGTACGCCGCCCCGGGAGCCAACAGCCCTGGCAATGACTTGCACCAGGGTTTCGATTTCAGGGACCATCAGCTCAAAATTATCTCTCAGTGAAGCGTGGGATTGAGCCATCAGCTCCGAAAGACGTGCCACATCCCCCCGCTTGAGTGCGCGTCCTGCACTCTGAGTACGGGCATTTTCGCTCATGACATGGCAAACCCGTTTGTACAGGGTTGCATCCAGGTCACTTTTGGCAGCATCCAGCTCATGGGGTTCCAGATCCCTGAGGGAGCTCAAACCGAAATAGTCGGCTGCGGTGCGACATTCTTCAGCGCGCTTCCGGTAGGTTTCATCCAGCAGCTTGGGATCCAGTGGTGAATGCACAATCATCAGACTCAGCTCGTCCGGTATTTGCACCGCGTCAATATCCAAATCCAGGCAATCAATGAGCAGGGCTGAGTCGGCCTCTCCGAGGGCGCTGGTCATGTGATCCATGATGCCACAGGCATAACCCTGAAAGCGGCTTTCGCCACGTTGCGCCAGTTGGGCTATGGCCA
The DNA here is from genome assembly GCF_041630135.1 of Shewanella sp. Classification (GTDB taxonomy): domain Bacteria; phylum Pseudomonadota; class Gammaproteobacteria; order Enterobacterales; family Shewanellaceae; genus Shewanella. The sequence goes on along the minus strand of NZ_JBFKLW010000068.1, from coordinate 5,253 downwards.
TGGGGGACAAGTTGAATTGACTGCTGTCGTTTATTGCTGTGCCAAAGGCTATCTCGAGAGCACCGGAAGAGGAAAGCCCCGCGCCAATCGGGACAGAGCTGACTACGGCCAAGTCCAGCCCTTTGGGCTTAAGACCTGCATGCCCCAATGCCAGGGTAAAGCTTTTCAGATAGTTAACCCAGTCTCCGCCTGCGGTAACTTCGCCTTCTTCACCGAAGACCCACTCGCCCAGTTCGCCCGGAAAGGCTTCGGTTATCACCCGGAATTTGTGGTCATCACGACGCTTAACGGCGATTACCGTATGAAAGTTGATGGCGGCCGGCAGCACAAAGCCGTCGTTATAGTCGGTGTGTTCACCGATAATATTGACCCGTCCGGGCGCCTGGTAACAGGCATCGGCTTTGGTTCCGAAAGTTTGGACAAACAGCTTGGTGGCGCGCTGTGCAGGGTTCGACATGCTTACTGATCCCACTGATAACCGGATACCCCACTGACGACGGGGGCTTTCTCCCGTTATATCATGTCTGAAGGACCTGGAAAACTGAGATTTTTGCGTCAGGCGAACAATGAAAAACGCCGCGAAATTGCGGCGTTTGCATCAGGCCTCAGCTTGTGCTGATTTTGGTGGGCATGGCATGAGCTCATTGGCGACATGGTCAACAAAACCGGCACCGGCTGCCTCATAGAGATTGTACACACTGTGAACGCCTGACTCCCTGAGTGACTCTATGTGTTCCGCGTACTGAACAATGGCGCTGATCTTTCCCTGATAATCCTGTTTTTTAAGCTGCTCTACCGCAAACAGGTTTCCCGCATGGTGTGGCATAGCCAGCAGCACCAGTTCCAGATTGGGTGCCCGGTCGAGTTTCTCCCAGAAATCCGTATCAGATGCATCGCCCTGTACCACATTACGGCCCTGCAATTTATGGAAATCCACCAGTTCATGCTTGTGTTCGATACCTAGTATTTGGCCTTCGAAGCGAGCGGCCAACTCATCGTAAGCCCCCGACCCGATACGACCCATCCCCAGGATCAGAAAGCGTGGATTGCCAATAGGGATAGGGCGGTCTTCGGGATGCAGCGGCGGCCGTTCCATACGGCGAAGTGGCTGCTGAAACTTCTGGTAAATTTTACCTACCAGATTATTCAGTGGTGCGGCAATCAGGAAACTCAGGCTCAGAGCCACGGCTATGATGATAAGCCATTGTGACGGCAGCCAACCTTTAGCTGCTGCAACGGCTGCAACAATCAAACCGAATTCGCTGTAATTACCCAGGTTGAAGGAGGCGAGCATTGAGGTGCGCGATCGCAGCTTAAAGCGGGTCAGCAGCATGACGAACAGCGCAACCTTGAAGGGCAGCAGTGCTACCAGCAGACCGGCCAGCGCCACGTCTTCCAGTGTGGGTAATCCGTTCAGGCCTATGGTCAGGAAGAAGGCGACCAGAAAAAGTTCTTTAAAATAAAATAATGATTTTGCCAGCTCTGATGCTTTGGGGTGGCCAGCCAGCAGCACCCCTACAATCAGGGCTCCCAGATCGGGTTTCAGGCCGACGGCCTCAAACAGCCAGGCTCCCACTACCAGCGCCATCACCAATCCAAAGAGCACCAGTAACTCACCGTGGCCGACCTTATCAAATGCGCGGTAAATCAGTGGTCTTGCCAATGGCAACAACAACAATGACAGCGCCCAGATTGACGGTACTTCGCCCTTGGATGCTGTCAGGAAGGCGACGGCAAAAATATCCTGCATAATCAGGATACCAATGGCGACCCGTCCATAGAGGGTTTGCATATCACCTTTGTCTTCGAGCACTTTTACCGCAAATACGGTAGATGAAAAGCTCAGTGCAAACGCCAGCAGTGAAAACTGGTTCAGGGTTAAACCGCTGAGTTGATCCAGTCCCAGCATGCCCAGAAGTTTGAGTACCGGAACTAAAAACAACATGGTGCCAAGCAGGTGCAAGCTGGCACCTGCCCACACTTCAGCTCTGAACAGGCTGCGCAAATCCAGCTTGAGGCCAATGGCAAACAGCAGCAGGGTGACACCCAAATCGGCAAATTGTTGTAACAATGGCAGGCTGGACTCTTTGATGCCGAACATAAACAGCACAAAGCCGGCGACCAGATATCCAATGAGTGGCGGCAAACCTACGCGGTTGACCAACAGGCCGCAGGCGAGGGTAATGACGAGGATGGCCGGTTCCATGAGACTCCCTTTATGGTTTGGCTATTAGCGTGTTCAGCCTCCCATGATAACCCAGAATTTTTAAGGTGAGATGAAAAAAGGCAAAGACTTCAATGAAATCTTTGCCTTTCGATAAAGGTGGGACAACTTGTCAGTACTGTTTTAACAGATCTAGATGGCCGGCAAATTCCTTGGGTGCCATAAAGCCCGTTACTCTCAGATCGTCGCGCAGGCCGCTTTGTGGGTCGAAGAATAACAAGGTCGGCAGCCCCAGTACACCGTAGGTCTCGAGCAAAGTCACATCGATGGCATCGGATTTGGTTACGTCCGCTTGCAACAGCACCATCTCATCGAGGCGCTGCTTTACTTGTGGATCCGGGAAGGTAATGTGCTCAAATTCCTTACAGGCCACACACCAGTCGGCGTAGAGATCCAGCATGACAAACTTGCCCTCCAGACGGGCAATGGCAAGTTCCGCATTAAGATCTTCCACAGACTTGATACGCTTGAACTGCACGTTTTGCTGAGCTTGTTGCGCTTTGTTGGTGGGCATCTGGAAGCCCAGTCCGCCCATTACAGCCTGGAAACCATAGGAGAATGCCGCCAGTAAGCTGAGCATCAGCAATACGGTACGCACGGTTTGCTTCCAGTTGAATTCGGTTTTTTTATTCTGATGCAGCAAATAACCTGCCAGTGTCACACCCCAGAGGGACCACAGCAGGTCTGATACAATGCCGGGCCAAATGCGGCCAATCATCATCACAGACACAGCAATCAGCAGGAAACCAAATATTGTCTTGATGACTTCCATCCAGGCTCCCGCTTTTGGCAGCAGTTTTCCGCCAGAGGTGCCCATCAGCAGCAAGGGTAATCCCATCCCCATGCTGAGCACATAGAGGGCGGCAAACCCCATCAGGAGATCACCGCTTTGGGCTACGTAGACCAGGGCGCCGGACAGGGGCGCTGTAGTGCAGGGAGACGCCACCAGACCTGAGATCACGCCCATGATGAAGACGCCGGTCAGGTTGCCACCTTTTTGGTTATTCGACAGGCTGTTCATCTTTTCTTGCCAGGAGGCCGGCAGCTTAAGGTCATAAAGACCAAACATCGACAAGCTGAGGATAAAGAACAAAATAGCCAGACCAATCAATACTACCGGATGTTGCAGTGCTGCCTGGTACTTCATCCCGGCTGAGGCCACCACCAATCCCAGCAGTGAGTAGGTAATGGCCATGCCTTGTACATAGGCCATGGACAGGGTGAATGCGCGGCCGGTGGACAGTTTTTCTCCCTGCCCGACGATAATGCCGGACAAAATGGGATACATGGGGAAAACACAGGGAGTGAGCGCAAGGCCGATACCGAGTCCGAAGAACAGCAGTAATGTCCAACCCAGATTTCCCTCTGTCAGCATCTGAGCCAGGCTGTCCTGCTGAGTCAGGGGGCCGGTAGACATTGAAGAGGAGTCGTTCGATGGGCTGACTTCAGTGCTGATGTCCAGCTTCCCATCATTTTGGGCGACCGGTTTGAGCTCTGCGCTGACCTTGGTTGGCGGGAAACACAATTTTCCTTCCGCGCAGCCCATGAAGGTGACGGTAATCCTGGCGTCATGCCCGGCTTCTTTAATGGCGGCAGGCAGTTCTACAAAACTGTAGTACACCTCTTGTTTACCGAAATACTCATCTTCGTGCATCTTGCCCTTGGGCAGATGGATCTCGCCAACCTCACCATTTTCCAGCTCAAATTTAAGCTTGTCGCGGTAGAGGTAATAGCCATCGGCAATCACAAATGACAGGGTGATGCGATTTTCCTGTTGGCGCGCATCAAAAACAAAGGCTTGATCAACCGGCATTAATTCGGGTTCGCCCTTGAGAAAATCAAATTTTTTACCAAACACATCGTTGGCAAATGCCGTGGGGGCGAGCAGCATCAAGGTGCTCAGCAGCAGAATGGTGATTTTTTTCATCATTGGGTGTTATCTTTTATCCAGTTCAAATAGCCGGGCAGCCCCTGAGTAATGGGCAAGGCGATAATCTCGGGCAGTTCGTAGGGATGCTGCGTCAGGATCAGCGCTTCCACCTTGGCATAGAGTGCCTTTCTCGTTTTGATATACAGGGGATATTCCCTGTCTTCACACACTTTTTCCTGCCAGCTGTATACCGAGGTCATTGGACTGCCAAGCTGGGCGCAGGCTGCAAGATTTTCAGCAACCAAGAGCTTTGCTATTCCCAGACCCACGTTCTCGGACGGGCAGCTGGTCATGATCAGGATACAGTCATCAAAGGGTGTTGCCATGATCTCTCCCAAGGTTTAAACCTGCCTTAAGGCAAATCTGTTAGTATTCCAAAGGAGTCTGAACGCCCTGGATTGACCAAACCGACCTCAAGTTTGTAAGCAGGCAACACTTTACGTGTTTTAACTGAGGCTTGCATTAAGAGAAAGCTGAAATAGTGACAACCGTTGTTTCAGGTAACTGTAATGCTGCCAGCCTTGAAGTCTGACCGGATAACCCCCATCTATATTGCATAACCCAAGTACCCGAGGCCGACATGTTTTTTATTTTGTTGTTGATATTTATCGTCATACCCGTGGTTGAGCTATCAGTGCTCATCAGGGTTGGAGAGGCCCTCGGCAGTTTGACTACTGTGGCACTGGTTATCTTCACTGCCGTGGTGGGAGTTTCTTTGGTGAGAAGCCAGGGCCTTTCGACCCTGATGCAGGCACAGCAGAAAATGGCCCGAGGTGAGGCGCCGACCGATGAGTTGGTTGAAGGCATGATGCTGGCAATGGCTGGCGTGTTGTTGCTGATCCCGGGGTTTGTTACCGATTTTATCGGCCTGTTACTGCTGACGCCCATTACCCGCAAGCCTCTGGCGGCGCTGGTTAAAAAACGGATGCAATTCAATGTGATGAATGGCGCTGGTTTTGGGCAAACCGGTCAGAATCCCTTTGGCGGGCAGAATCCCTTTGGTGGTCAGAACCCTTTTGGCGGCAATACCTTTGAAGGCGATTTTGAACGCAAAGAGGAACCCCTGGATGGCAGTAAGCGCCTTGATAACGGCGAAAAT